>JAPKMW010000046.1 GCA_026645575.1 Caldilineaceae bacterium | reverse complement strand
TGTTTTCCATGACGCTAGTTTAGCATCACTCGCTCTCATTACAAACTTGTGCGTTTATCAGTAGTTTAGGGGTTGGGGCAGCCATGTCCGGTGTTTCCTATAATCGCTTCATGCATGAAATCGAAGCGCGCAATATTGTGATCCTAGATGATGATGGTCATTTCCTTGATCGCATGCTATCGCTAGCTGATTCATTTGAGTTGCCAGACTTGCGGCGTGCAGTTGAAGAAGTGATGGCCGAAAAAAAGTAGGCGAAACAACCCATTTTTTTGCTTCATTATCTCAACCAGCCGACGCCAGGGTATAATCGCGTTATTGTACCACGCGAAAGCCGATATGCTCACGCCGCCGGGTCGGGTAGCTCAAACTGCGCATGGCGCAGCGGACAAAGGCGGCACTGGGGCTGGCAAAGGAACCGCCTCGTAAGACTCGCTGTTGCGCAGTAGTTAACTCTTCACGACCATCGGTTGCAGAGTAAGGGTAGGGCGCATAGGCGCTACTGACCCATTCCCACACATTGCCCGCCAGATCCAACACGCCATCGGGACTGGCGCCACGCGGATAGCGATCCACTGGCGTTGTTGTGATCCGTTTACCGTCGCGCCCGTAGTTGAGCCGTGTGCGATCAGGCGGTGCATTGCCCCACGGATAAATACGCACTTCACTGTCATTGTCAACGTTGCCACGCGCAGCCTTCTCCCACTCCGCTTCCGTCGGCAAACGGACGCTGGCCCAACGACAAAACGCTTGGGCGTCATACCAGTCCACATGCGTTACCGGATGATCGGCCAGGCGCGCCGGCGGTTGAGCGCTCCCCCAATGAGCGGGGGCTGGATGGCTCGTCGCCTGGACAAAATCGGCATAGGCGGCATTTGTCACCGGCGTTTGTGCGATGTGAAACTCAGACACCTCCACCGTATGCTGTGGCAGTTCACTGGGCAGCACAGCGCTGGGTGGCGGACTGGGGTCGCTGCCCAGCCAGAAGGCGCCCGCCGGAATTGTTACCCAGTCAAAGGACAGGGGCGCTGATAAGGTCTGTTTACCACTAACACTGGCTACACGAAAACCAATATACACGTCACGCACACCGGCGGCCATGCCATCACGGGCAGCACAGCGAATCTGGCGCAGATCATGATTGTAGGAGCCACCGCGCACAACCCGCGCCCCGCTTGGCGTCATTGACTCACGCCCATCGTCGGCGCGGTACGGATAGGGACGGTAGCGCGATCTGGTCCATTCCCACACATTCCCGGCCATGTCCAGCACGCCATAGGGGCTGGCGCCTTGGGGAAATTGTCCCACCGGCAGAACGCTCTGGGCAGCCGGGGCGATGCCTTGGGTCTGGCCGTTGAAATGGCAGTGTGTGGCATCAGGCAAGGCATCACCCCACGGCCACCAACGGCCATCATCGCCGCGCGCCGCTTTTTCCCATTCGGCTTCGGTCGGCAAACGCACACCGGCCCAAGCGCAGAAAGCTTGGGCATCGTGCCAACTCACATAGGTGACGGGAAAATCTTCACTACCGGCTGGCGGACGCCCTGCCGGCCAGTGACCAGGGGCAGGGTACGAGCAGGCGGTGACAAAACAGTGATATTGGGTATTGGTGATTGGCGTCCGGCTAATGCGAAACTCCGGTAAAACTACTTGCTGTCGTGGTTGCTCATTGGCAAAGGGGGGCGCGGCGGTGCGTGGGTCGCTGCCCATACGAAAGCTACCAGCGGGAATAGTGATCCAGGTTGGTGTATACATAGCGTAGCCCGATCAGGTGACGCGATAAAAGTCCAGCACCACGGCATCCGCGCGCCGCAGGCCAGAACCCACGGCAATCAAGTCATTGAGCCATTGGTAGCGCGCCTCGCCAGTTTCAAAGGTCGGCGTCGTGCGCATGTAATAGCGGGTCGGATCGACCGCTTCGCCACGAGCAATGGCCGCCAGTACGTCCGGTGGACCGTGGCGAATGCCGCGGTTTTGCACGTAGATCAGCGCACCATCGGCAGTTTGTAATGTATAGCGCGCTTCTAAGAGGGCAACACCATCGGGGCGCACCAATTGCCAGTCGGCGCCGCCGGGCAGCACATCACCGGCAAATGGTTTACCTGTCAAGGTCTGCCCCGTGAAGTGACCGCCGGTGATGTTGATAATGCGCCGCGTCCCCACCGCCATTGTGCCGACCAACAAAGCCGGAGCCAATGTCACCGTAACCTGCATCAGGAAATGAAGATGGGGTGCAACTGGCTGAAATTCCGTTGGCATTCCTTTACATCCTTTCGATGATCGGTAACAGGATATGTGATGGATGGTCAGCATCGTGGTAGACGCGGTTGACTGCGACCTGATATTGTTCACGGCTTTCCGTTGCCACATTCCCACCGGTGTTGCTGTTGCGTGCAAATTTTGGGAAACAACTGCTGCTCACCTCAATGCGGAGGCGATGACCAGCCAGAAAGACGTTTGATGTACTCCACAAATCGATGGCAATTGGCACAATTTCGTCGGGTTGTAGCAACGTTGACGCAGTAAAGGAATAACGATAGCGCAGGCGCAGAATGCCATCGGTCAATAAGATGGCGCGCCCATCGGGATGAACATCGACCAGTTTGCAGGTGATGTCGGTATCGGGCGCTGACGAGGAAACATAGAGGTGCGCTGTGATCGGGCCTGTGACTTCGATATTTTGCGGCAACACCGGTGTACTGAAAATCAACACATCTTCACGCGTTTCGACCTGTTGCTGATCCCGTGGGCCAATACTACTGGCAAAGGGCATTAAGTTGGCGCCCCCAATCGAAGGAACAGGGTTAAGTGGGTCATAGATAAACGTGTCAGCGGGTTCATCATTGGGGGGCAGGGGCGAAAGCGTGCCGTCACCAGACAATGTGTTGGCATGGCCATTGCTGTGTAAGTAGTAGGGTGTATAACGCGTGTCGGGCAGCGGCCAGTCGGCTTCGTCGCGCCATTGGTTAATGCCCATGACAAAAATGCGCACCGGCGGCTCCTGGTCGATGCCATTGGGGATCTCCTTCACCCAACGTTCCAGCCAGCGCAGTTGTAATCCGGTCAGATTTACTGCTTCGCCGCTGGCGTGCATCCCGTAGTCCATTTCGTGATAGCTGGAAGTCCAGTTGGTGCCATGCGACCAGGGGCCGACGACCAACTTCTGGCGATTCCGCGCCTCAGCGCTTTCAGCCCCGCGCCGCATCCCAATATAACCTTGCAGCGAACCGTTGAGAAAGATGTCGTACCAGCCGCCAATATGCAGCACCGGTTTGTTGATTTGGGCAAAGTTGCGGGCGTCGATGCTACGCCAGAAATCGTCGTAGGTCGGATGATTGATCCAGTCAAAAAAATAAGGTGATACGCCTTGCAGATGAGGCATACCAGCAAGGGGCAACTCGTGATACAAATTTGCCAAATTACCCAGCGCCATCGCCTGGCTTTGCAGCGCAGCCGGGGTTGCTGCCCCGGCTGCAATCCGTCGCTCCTGTTCGCCCAGCGCCATCCGGCTACACCAAAATAACATGCTGCCCAGGTTCAGCACCCCACCGCGGTAGGCAATATCTGAGTAGTGATCCACCGGCGCCAACAAAACAGCCAATGCGCCCACAGCATCCGGCATCTGTGGCGAAGCCAACCATTGCACTTGGCCGACATAAGAAGTTCCGAATGTCCCAATGTGTCCGTTACACCACGGCTGTTGCGCCACCCAGGTATAACAATCGACGCTATCATTGATTTCTTGCTGTGCAGCCTGAAATTCTCCTTGTGAGGCAAAACGACCTCGACTATCTTGGATGACAACATGAAAGCCGGCTTGCACCAGCGTCATGGTTTCGGGGTTGACAAAACGCTCTTTGTCATAGGGCAAGCGCATCACCAAGACAGGGGCGACAGGGCAATCCGCATTCCGATAGAGATCCGTCGCCAATAACACACCATCGCGCATGGGTGTTAACACATTTTTTTCAATGAGGATATTCATTTTGTTCACGTTTTGTTCACGCTGAAAATACGCAGAAGTTGTATAATTGTGTCACTGATCTTACTGCAAGACGACCATTGTTACAAAGCAACAGAAGCCGGAAACGATTGTATTCAGGCGTGCGCGTAATTGGCGCGCCATTCAACCCTTCACAAAAGGGGGATGGTGTGCGAACCACGCGTATGTTTCAATTATCTACATCATCACAAAAAAGGAGTTTCGTATGTCGTTTGATCTCGCCATCCTCATCATTCGGATCGTTGTTGGCCTGACGGTGGCGGCGCATGGCGCGCAGAAATTATTTGGTTGGTTTGGCGGCCCTGGCTTGCAGGGCATGACAGGTTGGTTGGGCGCCCTGCGCTTACGCCCGGCTGGCTTGTGGGCCTTCCTGGCCGGCGTGACGGAATTCGGTGGTGGTTTGCTGATGACATTGGGCCTTCTCGGTCCTGTCGGTGCGCTTGGAGTTATTGGAGCCATGTTGGTGGCGATTCTGGCTGCCCACTGGGGGAGCTTTTTTTCTACCAAAAATGGCATGGAGTATCCCTTGACCGTAGCTGTCGTGGCATTGGCCACCATTGTGAGTGGGCCTGGCGCCTATTCGCTGGATGCGCTACTGGGTCTCACCTTGCCAGAACCGCTCACGTCGCTGGGCGGACTTGTCCTCGTCGTCATCGGGGTCGCGCTTGCCTTTGGCACACGAACCCCGGCCAAAGCATAACTACATAGCAGTAGCGTCAGTGCGGTTGCCGGATGGCATCCGGCAACCGCACTGACGCACAATCTTTTCCTGTATACATCAGGCGGTACAGAACGAATATTAACGTGTTAGCCGACTGTCGCCAAAAAAGGAGTGCTTAACCGTACGGTGGACTTCAACGATTGGCGATACCGTTGCTTTCGCCTGTTTCGCCAATCGTTGGCTGATTTCTGCCGGTGGTACGGCCGCCGAGATGAGAAAGCCCTGAATCTGTTCGCAACAGGCAGTGTCACGCAGATAGGAAAGGGCATCTTCGGTTTCCACCCCTTCCGCAATCACATCCATGCCTAGTTTATGCGCCATCGTCACAATCGACTCAACCACTGCCCGGCACTGGCTGTCGGTGAGGATCTGCTGGATAAAGGAGCGATCAATCTTGAGCGTATCTAACGGGAAATGGTGCAGGTAGCTTAGGGAAGAATAGCCCGTACCAAAATCATCCAAACTCAATCGAACCCCTAGTGCTTTCAATTGCAACAAGCGGGCAATCATTGTCGTCCGATCACTAATCAAGACGCTTTCGGTCATCTCCAATTTGAGCGATTGTGGCGGCAACCCGGTCTCTTGCAAAATTTGACGCACTTGCGGCAACAGTTCCGGGTGGAGAAATTGGCGCGTTGACAAGTTGACATTGATGACGAGCGTTTGGTCAGGGTACCGTTGCCGCCATTGTTGCATCTGTTGGCACGCGGTCTGCAGCACCCACCACCCTAGTGGAACGATCAAGCCCGTCTCCTCGGCAATTGGAATAAATTTGGCCGGCGAAACCATGCCTAGTTTGGGGTGATGCCAGCGCATCAGGGCTTCAACCCCCACCAAGGCCAGCGTGTTGGCATTCACAATGGGTTGGTAGTAGACAGCCAATTGTTGCTGTTCCAATGCCTGGCGCAAATCGGTCTCTAGTTGCAACCGTTCACGTACTTCCCGGTGCATCTCATCATCAAAGACTTCATAGACCGCTTTGCCATTGGCTTTGGCGCGATAGAGGGCCGTATCGGCATTGCGCAGAAGGCCATCGGCATCAGTGACATAGGGGGAACTGAAGACAATGCCAATACTGGTGCTGACAAAAGCGGTATTCTCCGCTAGCGCAATTGGTTGGCGAACTCGCGACAAAATTCGCTCAACAATGGGTTCAAGATCGCTTGGTTGTGTAATAGGGTCGATCAGAATCACAAATTCGTCTCCACCAAAGCGCGCCACCTGTCCATACCCCTGTACACAGTTTTGTAAACGGGCAGAAATTTCAATAAGCACCCGATCTCCGGCCAAATGGCCCAAACTATCATTTAGCAATTTGAAATAATCCAGATCGAGGAAGAGAACGGCAAAGCGCGTTGTTAGCTGTTCATCGGTTGTCGATTGGTCATCGGCACGGTAATGAGCAATCGTCTCGGTCAACAGACGCTGAAACGCCGCACGGTTCGGCAGCCCTGTGAGCGCATCATGGGTGGCGGAAAATTCTAGCCTGGCAAAAGAATCGCGCAACTGAGCGGCCATCGAATTGAAGGAATGACCTACAGCGTCAAGTTCGCGAATCCCGCTGGGCGCCACTTGCCCTTCAAGGCGCCCAGCAGCGATCTGTTGCGCCGCCACCTCCAACGCCGCCACCCGCTGTGTGATGATGCGGGAAGTAAAAATGCCGATAATGAGCGTGATCAACAAAGCGCTGACACTAAGCCAAACTGTCTGCCAGGTGTTGGCGTTAATCTGCGCCATAAAGTCGGATTCAGAGACGACCATCACCACGAGCCAATTTAAACCTAACTCATCATGCCAGGGGGTGATGCGCACATATTGCTCTTCATCAGCCCAGAGAAATTGCAAGGCTGTGCTGGTTTGAATCTGGTCAAAGCGCTTCACTTGTTGCAGTAAGTAGGTTGCGGTTGCGCGAATTAGGGGGTCGGCACTGTTGGTGATGTTCACGCGTTCTGTGTGGTCATTCCCCCAGATGAAGTGGGGTTCCTCTGTCGAATTGGCGACGACCATGCCGTCCTGTTCAATAATGAAGATGCGCGCTGAGGGGGTTACTTCTAATTTTTGCAGAAAGTTGCTGATATTCGCCAAGGATAGATCAATGCCGATGGCGCCGATGGGTTCCGTATGACCGCGATAAATGGGATAGCCCAACGCTACCGACATCGTACTATAGGTGCCTTCCCAAAGGTAAATATCGCTCCAGGTCAGCTTGCCTGTGCGCATGGCATCCACATACCAGCCTTCTTGTTGAAAGTCATAGGTCGGATCGGCTTCGGTATCTGTAGGTTGCCCTTGTTCATCGATAAACGTATCGTAATAGTGCATCCCCGTTGCTGGCGAGCGTTCGCCAACGATCATTTGCTTATTGTCGGTGTCCGGCATATAGCCGGCCCCCGCATATTCGCCACTAGCCAGACCATAATTAATCCAAGTCACATTATAGATTTTGGCTTGCCAACAAAAATAATCGCCAAGCGTTGTAAAATCCTGCCAATCCAGCAGTCCACTCTCCAAGGCGGCAGCATCTAGGCGAATCAGCATTTTGGGTACAGCCAGATAGCTTTCCAAGTGCTGCGTCACCAGTTGATTGGTCCGTTCCAACAATTGTTCAGCCAGATTATTGACTGCCTTTTGCCCATTACGCAGCGAAAGAAAGCCAACCAAGACCACTGCTAGAAAAATCAGCGAAACAAAGGGGGCAAGCCAAAGAAACCAAATCGAAAGAATGCGTGATTGCATAGTAAGCCAGTAGACATGAATCTAGGAAAGCACAACAACCTTCCTATACTGAAGACATAACGTTACTGTCGAGAACGGTGATGTCTTCAAGGTTTGGTTAAATAGGTTCAGTGTCATTATAAGCAGCTTTTGGATTAAGTTTAGTTACAGTAAACTAACAATATATACGAAGCTTACCCAAAAGTGCAGCCTTTACAGATTTTTGGTGGCAAATCCTATATGCCTATCCATTCCTATACATAGAGGAGTTGCGCAGTTGGCGTCGCTGCCTGAAACCTGTAGGGTTTTGGAAACCTTCCAGGTCTGGGCAACTACGTAACTCCTAGGCTTGTCGAAGACGATACGCTTGTGCCATAGATCACAACCATCTTGCTGTCTTCAACACAGTCAACCATTTAGTAAGGTAGTACCATCGTACTATTGTGACCGCCCATCAATTTGCGTATGATCCTAGCAGGCCATCACTATTTCCGAAGGAGTTCATCCATGCCACCTAATCGATCAACAACCGTTACCCGTTTTACCTTACTGCTGACCTTACTCTTCGTCATCGGCGGGATTCAACACGCCTATGCCGAACCGGACGCCCCTCAGGCACTCGCCAAACCGACCAATGTCGCCTGTCGTCCCCACGGTGGCGTGCCGGACAAAGTGCGGGTTAGTTGGAAGGATACCAATGACGAAAATGCCGATTACCGTGTCTACCGCAAGGCGATCAACAGTAACGATTGGGGCAATCCAATTGCCACCGTCACCGACCCGGACTGGCAATATGTAGACGACAACGCCAGCACCACCACCGTCTATCACTACCGAGTGACCGCCTTTAGCGGCAACGAGGAGACCAGCGCCGGCGCCGATGAAACCTGTCGCGAGCCGTTAGTCCTCGACAGCAACAGCGGCAACTACCGCATGTACTACCGGCTGGTGGAATGCCCTTCGTATGACGGCAAGTCCGCCTGTACAGAAAACGTCGATGTAAATGGCAAGAATAAACATGCCAACGACGCTTTACAGACCAGTGAAGCCTATCGCACCCAGATGATGGATTTGGGCTTTAACGACCCGGCCTTCTTTAACGGGCAAAAACCCTTCCCCCTGGATTTCTTCCCCTGTAACAATGGCTGCGCCAACGGCGATGGCATTCAGTATCGACCGGACTGGTTTGCCAGCGGCGAATACAATCCCGACACCGGTGCTGGCGATGATTACGAGTACTTCGTTGTCGGTCACGAAATTTTTCATAAGGTGCAGGGTACCCATGGTGGTTCCAGCCCTGATCCCTATGGCAAGTGGATCATCGAAGGCCAAGCGCGCGCCACCGAGGACAAATTCTGCATTTTCACCAATAGCCAGTGCAATGTGTGGGACACCGTTGCCGAGAAGTTTTATCTGGGCCAGATCAATGGCTACCTGGGCGCCCCAGAGAAGAGTCTCTTAGAAGCCTCCTACAATGCGGCGCTCTTCTGGATCTATGTTATGGAGCAATTTGCCGGCATCCAAACTGAGCCGGGCTATGGCGTCGATGTGATGGTGAAGTATTGGCAACAGAACCAGAGCAACAAGGACAGCAACGCGGCCAAAGATGGCATCGGCACCCTTAACGATACGCTGGAACAGAAGATCGGCACCGACCGGCGTTTCAAGGACATCTTCCAAGATTTCGCTGTTGCCAACTACGCCAAGGATCTGCTCACCAACCCGGTTCCGGCGGCCTTCGCCAAATATAACTACCGCGACGAGGAAAATTGCCCCACTTGTACCTATGACCCGGTCAAGCGCACCATTAGCAGCCCTTTGAACGCGGCGCAATCGCTCTTTGGCACCGTGTCCGTCGATGCCTGGGGAACACGTTATTTTGAAGTGACCCCCGATGCGGCAGTCTCCTTGATCAATGTGGAAGTCGATGCCCTGGCTGGTACACCCCACCCCTTCTATTACCACCTTCTGGCGATTGATAACAACCAAATTGTCGATCAATGGTCGGGCGAGGGGCAGAACATGGAGCAGAGCATCGACAACACCAGCCCGGCTTATGACCGGCTGGTCTTGATCGTGGCCGCCTTTGACAATCCGGTCAACTTTCACTATGGCTTCAACCTGACCGACGGCATTTATATCCTCTCGCCCAATGCCCAGTTCCCGGCCCAGGTTGGCGAAGCGACCGCGCCCAAGAAGTTTATTGCCCAGGTGCAGGTCATTGATAAAGATTTGCAACCCGTCGCCGGGATCGACACCAGCGCCTTTAGCATTACCGTCGGCAGCACCTTGATCAACCCACCGGCCAATCCCGCCGACGATCCGATCATTGCCAGCACCTACATTGCCGGTCAATATTGGCTTGTGTTGCGTGCCCCGGCCAACCCTGGCTGCACCGAATGTGACCTCAAGATCGAATACGCCGGCTATAGCGACACCGAAGCCACCGCCGTGCGCTACGGCCCACAACCGGATGTTGATAACATGATCGTCATCGACCGCTCTGGCAGCATGGCCGGCGCTA
Source organism: Caldilineaceae bacterium (assembly GCA_026645575.1). Next base: position 65,991 of record JAPKMW010000046.1, on the reverse strand, counting down.
AGATCGACGCGGCCAAAGGCGCGGCCAAACTCTATGTCGATGCCTACAGCGACGGCGATCGGGTTGGCGTGGTGAGCTATAGTGACGCCGCCAATGGCGAATATGGCTTGACCGGCTGGACGAACGCGACCCGTATCCAAGCCCAAGACGCCATCGACAACATCGACCCGCCCGTCGGCGCAACCGCCACCGGCGCTGGTCTACGCGAAGGGTTGGCGCAGCTTGTCGGTCAAAATACGCCGAATCCGGCTTGGGCGATGGTGCTGCTCTCCGACGGTAAAGATACGGTGGACGATACCAAGAACCATATCCCTGAATTTCTCAAGGAGTACAAGGCGCGCAAAAAGGCGGGCGATCAGGTGCCGGTCATCCATGTGGTCGCTGTTGGCGATGACGCCGATGGCGTGGCATTGGAAAGTGTGGCGGCAGCGGCGGGTGGGCAATTTCAATTCTTGCCCGAAGCGAGTCTGATTGCTGCCAGTGCGGAGATGGCCGCCGCCGCGACCTTCCCGCTCGAACTGGCCGAGGTCTATCGTGTCTTTGCCGAAAGCGTGCGCGATGAACAGCAGATCTTTGCCAGTCGCTTTGAACTTGGCCCGGCCAATCCCGGCCCGGTGGTGAGCAAAATCCAGGTGGATAAGGCGGCCAGTGAAGCGATCTTTGTCCTCAAAATGGAACCGGCCAACGCGGCCAATCAAGCGTTCTTCCGGTTAACAGCCCCAGGCAACGCCACCGGGATTGCCCCGACCTTGGATGCACAGGGCCATCATGTCTGGCGCATCGCGGCGCCGGTGGCGGGTGAATGGCTGTTGACGGTACGCGGCTGCACCAATTGCGCAACGAGCTTTCTGGTCGAAGCGGCGCTAGTGAGTGACCTGACGTTGGAAGTTTTTCTCGGTCTACCGGTGGAAGAACGACTGGCGGGGAAACCGATGCCGATTCTAGCACTGCTCAGTGATGTGGCGCCCATCACCGGCGCAACGGTCAAGGCGACGGTGGAACGCACCGGCGAAACGCTCACCCTCTTTGATGATGGGCAGCATGGCGACGGTGGGGCCAATGACGGCTTCTATGGCGGCGTGATTCTGAATACCTTTAACCCCGGCGGCTATACAGTGATTGTCGATGCCGATGGCGTCTCCCAATTGGCCGGCGCCTTCAAACGGCGCGCGCGGGTTGGCTTCTATATGCTGGGTGGCGAAGACAGCGACAAGGACCGCCTGCCCGATTGGTGGGAAGGCGACTGCACCGACCCCGCCAAAAATGACGAACAGGCCGATCCCGATGGCGACGGTTTGGTCAATGCCCAGGAGTTTTTCCGCCACACCGACCCTTGTGACCCTGACACCGACAACGGCGGCGAAAGCGACGGCTCCGAAGTGGCCCGCGGCAACAACCCGCTTTTCCCTAAAGACGACTTTACCAGCCCGCCGCGCATCAAAGCGTGGCCGCAGGTGGGACAGGTGCATCTGCGATTAAGCGCGCCGGCCAATTCGCCGAAACTCACGCTGTACCGGGCGCTAACACCGCAGGGACCATTTACCCTCCTGGTCAGTGATTTGACCACAACAACATATGTTGACACGACCGTCGTAAACAATACGCGCTACTGTTACCGGGCCATTGCCCAAGGTCGCGCAACCAGCGCCCCATCCAACGTCTCGTGCGCTACGCCGAAACTGGATCCCTTTGCACCACACGGCGAGATTGTGTTACCACCAGGGGTGAAGCAGCCGGTTGCCCGCACCACCCTGGTCTTGCTGGAGGGGTACGATGATCCCAACACAGAGGAACACCCGATCTTTGATGGCGCCCTACTCATGCCCGCCGACGAAAGTGGTCTGACGGAGATGCTGCTCTCCAATCGCGGCGACTTTGAAGGCGCCACTTGGGAGCCATATCAACCGACCAAAGCGTGGACTTTTGCCCCACGCGCCGATGGTATGGCGACGGTCTTTGTACGCTACAAGGATCACGCCGGCAATGAATCAGATGTTGCCGCCCTGACGGTGCAGGTTGATCCCAACCTGACTACAACAACCCGGCTTTTCCTACCGCTCGTTCAACGCTAAGGCAATGAGCAGTTAACACGGATAGGGAGGAACACGGATAAATTTAGGATTTATCCGTGTTCCTCCCTATCCGTGTTAACTGTTTGAAGTTAGATCGTCGGCATGACATTCCCACCACAGACGGGGATATAGGCGCCAGTGATGAAACTAGCCAGGTCGGAGGCCAGGAAGGCGACGACGTTGGCGATTTCCTGATCAGTGCCGCGGCGGGCCAAGGGGACGGTGCTTTCGTAGCGTTCGTTATGTTCGCTGCCGCGTTCGCGATCACGGTCGCTGATCGTCCAGCCAGGCGCGACCTGATTGACAGTGATCTGATGGGCGCCGATCTCTTTGGCTAAGACGCGCATCACCCCATCCATAGCCCGTTTGGCGCCGCCATAGGCCGACTGATTCTTGAAGAGTTGCATGGAACATTCCGTGTTGATGCCCACAAAGCGTCCCCATTTGCGTTCGATCATGGCCGGCGCAAAGGCTTTGGCAAAGAAGACATTTTGCAACACACAGGTGCGGAACTGGTCTTCATAATCTTCTTCTTCTTCTTCCAATACAGTCTGCCAGGGGCTAATTTGCGAAACGGCGTTGGTGACAATAATGTCCGGGTGGCCCAACTGTGCGACGACGGCGTCACGCAGCGCAAAGACATCGGCTTTCTGACCAATATCGCCGGTGACAGACATGGTGCGCCGGCCCATTGCGCTAATCTCGGCGCATAGTTCCGCTGCTTTGGCCGCATTTTGGTGATAATGAACCACTACATCAGCACCACAAGCGGCCAGGGTGCGCGCCATAACGCGCCCCAGTTGCCCCGTGGCGCCGGTGATGACGGCCAGGCGCCCCTCCAGATTCAATTGAAGTTTACTACTGTTCATTGAGTTTCTGCTTTCTTCTTTTTGCGGTTGACAGATCGATTGTAACTATATTGCAAGCAAGCCTTACTAACAAAGTAGGATACCATACACTCTCAACCCATATTAAGTGTATGATTCAATGAGTATAGTATATACTATCGTTATTATTTTCATAACGAACCGAAAAGGAAAGAATCATGCGAATTTTAGTGACCGGCGGCGCCGGCTATATCGGCAGTCATACCAGTGTAGATTTGTTAGAAACCGGCTATGAATTGACGGTGATCGACAATTTGGCCAATAGCAAAGCGGAAGCGCTCCGTCGTGTGCAGCGGCTAAGCGGCAAGACGCTCGACTTTTATCAGGTCGATCTGTTGGATACCGATGCGCTCTCGGCAGCCTTTACGGCCCATCCGGTCGATGCCGTGATTCACTTTGCCGCTTACAAGGCGGTGGGTGAATCGGTGGCGAAACCGTTGGAATATTATCAGAACAATGTCGCCGGGACGATCAACCTGTTGGAGGTGATGCGCAGACATAATTGCAAGAATTTGGTCTACAGTTCCTCCTGCACCGTCTATGGCGAACCCAAATTTGTGCCGATCACTGAAGATCACCCCACCGCCGCCGCCGAAAGTCCCTATGGCTGGACCAAACTGATGACCGAGCAGATCATGCGCGATCTGCACAAGAGCGATCCGACCTGGAACATTATCCTGCTGCGCTATTTCAACCCCGTCGGCGCCCATCCCAGCGGCGAGATGGGTGAAGACCCCAACGGCGTCCCCAACAACCTGATGCCCTATATCACCCAGGTGGCCATTGGTCGCTTGCCGGAGCTGCGGATCTTTGGCAGTGACTACCCCACCGTCGATGGCACCGGCGTGCGCGATTACATTCATGTGGTTGACCTAGCGAACGCCCATGTCCGCGCCGTGCAAAAGCTGAATGAGGAACCAGGGTTGGTCGCTTACAACTTAGGGACGGGGCAGGGTTCCAGCGTTCTACAGGTGGTAGCCGCCTTTGAACAGGCAACCGGCAAAACGATCCCCTACAAGCTCATGCCCCGCCGCCCCGGTGATGTCACCGCCGCCTATGCCGATCCAACCAAAGCCGAACGGGAACTAGGGTGGAAAGCGGAACATGATCTGCTCGACATTTGTCGCGATGGCTGGAATTGGCAGCAGAAGAATCCGCAGGGGTATGATGCGTGAGACGTGAAGCGTGTTGCGTGAACTGGATAAAGCCGCATTTTGGTATAATAAATCAACCCAAGTTAACACGGATAGGGAAAAACACGGATACTTTTCCAATTGTTCACGCAACACGCAACACGCATCACGCATCACGCAACCGGCAGCACGGTAACGCTGTTGCTGACAAAGGCGATCCGCTTGCTATCGGGGGACCAGGATGGGACATTCATGGTGCCCTGGCCGCCGTAGAGGTAGGCGATCACTTTGGGTTGTGCAGTCAGATCGGCCACGGGCAACAGGCGAAGATAGACCCGCTTGGCCGGTGGATGATCGCTGGGGGCGACTTCGCCCACCAGATAGGAGAGGAAGACAATCCAGCGGCCATCGGGGGAGAGGTGGGGAAACCAATTGTTGAATTCGTCATTGGTCACTTGCTCTTGGTCGCTGCCGTCGGCTTTCATGCGCCAGATCTGCATCAAGCCGCTGCGCACCGAGTTGAAGTAGATATAGTGGCCGTCCGGTGAATACTCCGGGCCGTCATCCAGACCGGTGGCGGTGGTTAGTTGGGTCTCGTGGTCGCCGTCGGAGCCGTCGGCGGCGATGCGGTAGATGTCATAATCGCCGTTGCGCAGGGCGGTATAAACCAAATACTGACCGTCGGGCGACCAGCCATGTAGGTAGGACGGCCCTTGTGCGGTAATCCGCTTCGGTTGGCCGCCGGTGATCGGTACAGTGTAGACGACTGAACTTTTCACATCCGCCGCACGGCTGCTGATTGCCAACATGGTGCCGTCAAAGGAGATGACATGATCGTTGTTGTTTTCGCTGACAGCACCGGTGTTGATGACTGTCGACTGGCGGTCGGTCAGGTCGAAGCGGTATAACAGGCCGCCGCTGTTGTAAATCAGCGCTTGGCCATCCAGCGTCCAGTTGGGCGCTTCAAAGACGCCGGCGGATTGGTAAATAATTTGCCGCTCACCAGTGGCAATATCGAGCAATTCCAGGTTGCTGCCAAAGGGATGACGCCCGCGCACAAAGCCCTCTTGAACCGGCTCAACCATACGGACATTGTGAAAACGCGCCGCCTCTACCACATTGTCATCATGGGAACAGACCGACAGCCCAACATACACTTCCTCACCCAGATCCAGCTCATCGACCTGTACGGTTGTAAACGGGTCGCCAAAGCGGGCGACGGACATGATATAGGTATTGCCCTTACGTTCCAGTTGGATGACATCGGCGTGGGTGATGGGCGCCCGCACTTCTTCCGTTTTACCACCCGCTGTCCGCCGAAATTGCAGCGAAGTCAGGCCGTCGCCATGAATACCGGTGCTAACATTGGGCGAATCGGTGTCAAGACTAGTACGCACCATCCACCCAATTTTGCGATGAGGATGGCTGTTGGGGCCGGCAAAGGCGGCTTGCATGGTGACGATAAAATTGCCGCGCAGCCGCCGCCACACATACTGAAAATCATCATGCGTCCCCCAGATATTAGCGCCGCTGCCGGTGATGGTGTAACTTTGTGCGCTACGATCATAGGTGCAGGAACCGGGCTGCCGCACACTCCCCACATCGCTTTGCGCCGTAAAAAGGCCCAGTACTGCGTCAGGCGTGGCCGTTGTCGTCGATCCATTCATGGTCATCTGCTTTCTTGTCAGTAATTTTGCCGGTATTCGATCAGGGGGGTGGACAGCTCAGCGTTACGATTGACGCCGCGCCTTTCTGAAATTTTGGCGCAAAAGGATGGATTCTGCAAAATGAAAGGCAGCCAGGGAACAGGCGTCAGAACGATGAGCGGCCCTGGTTGAACTGAGGATCATAAAAATAAGCTCGCTCATTGCGAGTCCGTGACTCGCCTAGCTCGGTTGCGAGTCACGGACTCGCAATGAGCGGTGTATCAAGTTATATTTTTACCAACCATTAGTCGGCAAACCAAGCGAATCGATAGGAAAATCAGATGATCGCAAAAAGCGTTGTTTTTAGCTTATGGGTATTCGTCGGCATCGTTATCTTTAGCACAACCCGCGTCGTGACTGGGGCGGCGCCGGCAGAGACATTGCTCTTGGGGCAGGAAGCGCCTTTGAAGAACTTGGTCGCCAGCGCCACGATTACGGCGACTAACGCCCTCTACTTGCCAGTGATTGCTGCCGAGGGGGCTGGGCAGCCAAGCCGCACCGCAACAGCCACCCTCGTCCCGACGACCACCGGCGCCCCGGCAACCACGACCGTTACACCGACGCCGACAGCAACCCAGCTTTCCCCCACCCAGACCCCTACCGCCACGGCGCTCCCCGGCGGCATCACCGCTTGTGTGGTGACACGCAGCAGCGCCACCACACCCACCTTTGCCGCCACCCATCCCAAAGTGCTGCTCAACCATGCCGCCACCAAACTCTGTTTACAACAACTGTTGGCGGGTGGTGTGTCATCGGCAACACGGTTCAAGGTGATGGTGGATCGCCAGATGAGCAACAACAATGTCTACGGTTTTCAGGCGTGGTATGCCGCGTTGCTCTACCAGATTACCGGGAATGGTGCGTACGCCACCTACGCCGTAGCTCAGATTGACGCCTTTGTCAGCAGCGAAGAAGCGCTGATCAACCAGCGCCAGCGCCCCACCGTCGCCTATGACAGCTATCTGGAGGTGGGCGACAAGATTGGCGATGTCATGTTGGTCTATGACTGGTGTTACAGCCACTTGACCCCCACCCAGCGCAGCCGTTGGCTTGCCTATGCGAACCAGGCCGTCTGGAATGTCTGGCACCCTGACGATGCTACCTGGGGCGGGGTGGACCATCCCTGGTCAGGCTGGTCGGTTGATAACCCCTTTAATAACTACTACTACTCATTCCTCCGCGCCACCATGCTGCTAGGGCTGGCGGCGCACGGGGAAGATGCCCAGGCCCAAAGCTGGATCGACACCTTCCGCACCACCAAGCTGGAAAATCAGCTTTTCCCAGCCTTTACGGCGAACCTGACCGGCGGCGGCTCGCGCGAAGGCACCGGCTATGGCACAGCGATGAAAAATCTCTTCAGCCTCTATGACTGGTGGGAGCGCTCCACCGGCGAACGGATTGCTGATCGCACCCCCCACACCCTGGCGGCCATCCCCCATTTGTTGCACAATATCGTGCCGACGTTGGATCGACTCTCTCCTGTCGGCGACCACGCCCGTGATTCAACCGCTGCACTCTTTGATTACCATCGGGAATATTTGCTCGAACTGATGACCCTCTTTCCCCAAGAGCGGCTGGCGGGGGCGGCCAAAACGCTGCTGGCCCAGTCGTCTGTGCCACAGATGGAAAATGGCTTTATGTTGGTGGCCGATTATCTCTACAACCCGCCCGTGATGACCGACCAACCACTAGCGCAACTGTCAACCACCTACTGGGGCAGCGGCACTGGTCAACTGTTGATGCGCAGCAGTTGGACGACGAACGCCACCTTTGCCAATCTCATCTGCGGCCCCTACAGTGAAAGCCATGCCCATCGCGACCAGAGTAGCTTTGTGCTATACAAAGGGACATGGCTCGCCTATGATGCCAATATTGCCTCCCATTCCGGTATCGAACAGGATGAGGAGATGCACAATCTGGTGCGCATTGAACAGAATGGGCAGACCATCTGGCAGATTGAGGGCGCCCCTCAATGTAATCTGCTGGCGCTGGCCGACAATGACCACTTCACCTATGCGTTGGCCCAGGTCACGCCGATCTACAATGGACATGCCGCAATCAACAAAGTCGAGCGCGCCTTCCTCTTGCTGAAACCGGATACAGTGGTGATCTTTGATCATGTAGCCACAACGGGCAGCGGCATCAAACGGGTCTGGACGCTCAATACACCGGGCGAGCCAACGGTCAATGGCGAGCAGATCCAGTATAGCGATGCCGGTCATCAACTGGATGTTTACCGGCTAGCGCCGACCGGATTGACGGCCACCGTTCTCCCTGGCACGGTCAGCGGCGAAAATGTCCCCGGCAAGCGGATCGAGGTGGTCCACAGCGCCGGCAACCAATCGCTTTTTCTGCATGTGCTGGCGACGGATAACGCCGTAGTCAGCGCTACTCGCAACGATGCCTCCGATCAGACCGGAGTGCAGATCACCTTGAGTGATGGCCGCACGGCCTTGGTACGCTTTAGCAATACCAGCCCAGGCGGCACGCTCCATTTACGTTTTGCCAATGGCGATGTACAATATAATGCAGCATTACCCAATACAGTGACAGCGCCCCCACTCTTTATTGATTGACCGATTGTAACAGAGTTTTGTCGCAGAGATGCACAGAGTAAGTAGAGCCATCTGATTTTCTCTGTGTATCTCATATCTCTCTGTGCATCTCTGCGACAAAACTCTGCGCATCTCTGTGTAATTTACAGGTAACAGAATAGGAAAAGGCATGATGGAATATCGACAACTGGGCGCATCGGGTCTCAAAGTGCCAGTATTGGCCTTTGGCACAGCCACCTTTGGCGGCGGCAACGACTTTTTTCGCAAATGGGGCAGCACACAGGTCGAGGAGGCGACGCGCCTGGTGGATATTGCGTTGGAAGCGGGCGTCAATTTCTTTGATACCGCCGATGTCTACTCAGGCGGTCTCTCCGAAGAGATTCTGGGCGAGGCGCTCAAAGGGCGGCGCGACCAGGTCATCCTGGCGACCAAAGCCGTCTTTCGCATGGAACCGGGGCCGAACGGGTTGGGTTCGTCGCGCCATCACCTATTGCGCGCCTGTGAAGCCAGTCTGCGCCGCTTACAGACCGACTACATTGATCTCTATCAACTCCATGGCTTCGATGCCGTCACACCGATTGAAGAGACCTTGCGCGCGCTGGAAGACCTGATCCGCAGCGGCAAGGTGCGTTATGTCGGCTGCTCCAACTTCTCCGGTTGGCACTTGATGAAATCGCTGGCAATTTCCGAAAAGTATGGGTTGCCCCGCCATATCTCCCACCAAGCCTACTATTCGCTGGCCGGGCGTGAATATGAATGGGAGTTGATGCCGCTGGCCATTGACCAAAAGGTCGGCACCATTATCTGGAGTCCGCTGGCCGGTGGCCGCTTGACCGGCAAGGTGCGCCGCAACCAACCCCTGCCCGCCGACAGCCGCGTGAGCCAGATGACGGAAACGGCACAATCAGGCAACCCTGAAACCTTGTATAACACCGTCGAAATGATGGACCAAATCGCCCAGGAAACCGGCAAGACGCACAGCCAGATCGCGCTCAACTGGTTGCTCCAACGGCCAACCATCACTAGTGTGATCTTTGGCGCCCGCAACGAAGAACAGTTCCGCGCCAATCTCGGCGCCATTGGCTGGCAGTTGACGGCTGACCAGATGGCCCGTCTGGATGCGGCCAGCTTCATCCCACCGATCTATCCCTACTGGCATCAACGGAACTTTGAACGAAACCCCTTCCCCACCAAGGTGAAATAGGCAATAAGTCCGCTTGCAGCCGGTCCGTGACCGGCGCCCGCGGTGCCGGTCACGGACCGGCCGCGAGCGAATAGCGCACAAATTACAAAAAGAAAGTGAGAGGAACCATGACAGCAACAGCATCCACCCTCCCCTTGCGCCCCCTGGGCAACACTGGCCTAATGGTCACGCCGATTTGTGTCGGCGGTGCGCCGCTAGGGGATATGCCCGAAACCTTCGCCTATAGTGCGCCGGAAGATCTGGCGTTGGCAACCATCCGCGCCGCCTTTGCCAGCCCGATCAATTTTCTCGACACGGCGGCGATTTACGGTTATGGCGAAAGCGAACGGCGCATCGGCCTTGTGATTCGCGAGATGGGTGGTCTGCCGCCCGGTTTTGTTCTGGCGACCAAGGCGGATCGCGACCCGGAGACCAACAGTTTCAGCGGCGACCAGTTCAAGCGTTCGGTCGAGGGCAGCTTGCAGCGGTTGGGCCTGGATCGCCTGCAATATGTCTACATCCACGACCCCGAACATACCACCTTTGAGGACATTATGAGTCCGGGTGGGGCGCTGGCCGTGTTGAAAAGCTACAAAGAGCAAGGGGTCATCGAGCATATTGGCATGTCGGGCGGGCCGATCAAGATGCTCATTCGCTATTTGGAGACGGGCGAGTTTAGCGCCGTGGAAACGCACAACCGCTACACACTGCTCAACCGCTCGGCGGATCCGCTGTTGGACGTGGCGACGCGCCTGGGGGTGGCGGTGGTCAACGCTGCGCCCTATGGCAGTGGGATGCTTGCCAAGGGGCCGGACGCCTATGCGCGCTATGCCTACCAGGATGCGCCACCGCTGCTGGTCGAACGCACGCGCAAGCTGGCGGCGGTTTGCCAGGAATATGGCGTGCCGTTGGCAGCGGCAGCGTTACAGTTCTCCATGCGTGATCCACGCGTCACGACGACGGTAGTCGGCATGACCAAGCCGGAACGGGTGGCGCAGACCCTGGCGCTGGCAAGTCATCCCATCCCGGCTGAACTCTGGCCGGCGCTTGATGCCGTTGGCTTTGATGCGGAAGATCCAGAGGCGAATCGGTTTAAATGAGTTAGCTACAGAATTCGGTGAGGGGTTGCCCTCACCGAATTTCGTCGTCTATCCAGTTTTGCAGTTGATTGACTGGCAAGAGATCACGAAAGTCATCGGTGTTTCTTGTTACCAATACATGGCGTCCGGCAATAGTCTGCGCAGCAATGAGAACATCAGTGTAACGCTTGCGGGTCTTAACCTGTTCTTTGAAACGCACAGCCGTAGCAAGCGCTTGCTGGTCAAAATACAGGATTTGAAATTTACTCAGGAGCGTTTGGGTTTGCCTAAATAGTTCTTGAGTCCGGGCGATTTGCGCCGGCTCGGCTTTCAGCATAGCTTCCGAACGACCGCGCAATTGCTCTGCCACCACAATGACTGGCAGCAATACACTCTGACGCGGGACCTTCTTCAAATTCTCAAGCAGGCGTGGATGGTCGTCAAGATAGTGACGTAAAATGTTGGAATCCCAGAGGAAGCTCATGCATCACCTATGAGGTGCTCGTCACGGTCTCGCTCAATTTCATCAAAGAGTTGCAAAGCATCGGGATCCTCCTTGAAAAGACCATGATCATCCCATCCCTGCGCAGCCAGTTCATCATGGCTTCCGTTCGCTTCGACAGGCAAGGCTGGCCCCTGGAGGGTGATAATCTCGGCATGGATAAGCATATCCGCCAAGCGTGCTTCGATCTGTTTGAGCGCCTGATCGCGCGAAAAGGCTTCTTCGACAATATTAGGGAAGCCTAATAGCGTTGCCTGCCAGCGCTGTTCACCTTTTGCCTTGGCTGTTGACGAATAGGTCATCAAAACTTTATATTCTTGCTGTGCTACTGTTTGCATCGGCTAACCTCCAATATTGACCACCATAGGAATCTCAAGTCGGTTTGCGCAGTTTAGGATTCATTGTTTGGTCAGTCAATAGTATACCTCAACCCTGGCTTTATAGTATACTGTTGCGCATGATAGATTCATCACGCGCAACAGTGGCCTATACCCCCCGGCAAAATTCTAGAATTGACTGACACAGGATGGGTTCCAACCGTAACATCGGATATCTACTAGCGGCAGTGGCTGTCGCCATTTGAAATTAACGCGGATTAGACAAGATGAGTGGCGCCAGCAAAGTTCGACTTTTGCCGAGAGACAGTTGCTCGACTAGCCTGAGTAGAGACACGGATTTCAGTATCTCTACCTGTTTTCAAGAGAATTTCATGTCAATTTCTTCACGATTTCTTGAGATTTGGCTGGTATTGTGGACAGAGATGATAAAACGGGAAAAGCCAACCGGCTTTTTGCAAACCAAACAGTGGACACAAGCAGCCGAAACAACTGCCCTGTCAAACGGAAAGGATCAATTTACCATGCACAAACCAATGAACTCGCTGCACGTACCAGTGGAACAGCCCGACAATGACGATCTGCCGGTCGGACGGATTCTCAGTCGCCGGGAAGTGTTGACCCTCTTGGGCGTCACCGGTGCAACGACCCTTTTGGGCGCCTGCATTCCCATCAATTCCAATAGTAGCGCGAGTGGCGGCAATACCTCCCCGGCAAGCAGTGGCAACGGCGCCAGCGCCACCACAGCGGATCAGGCAACCATGTGCGTTGTACGCCCAGAGATGACCGAAGGTCCGCTCTTTGTCGATGAAGATCTAAACCGCAGCGACTTGCGTCCCGACCCGACCACGGGGCAGATCAGCGAAGGGGCGCAGTTCGATCTCACTATTCGTGTTAGTCAACTGGCGCAAGCCGCTTGTACACCGCTGGCTGGCATTCAGGTTGATCTCTGGCATTGCGACGCCAACGGGATCTATTCGGATACCGATCAACTGGGCTTTCAGACGGTCGGGCAGAAGTTCTTGCGGGGCTATCAAGTGACGGATGAAAACGGTATCGCCCAATTTACGACCATCTACCCCGGCTGGTATGAAGGGCGCACTGTCCACATTCATATCAAGCTGCGCACGGCAGACGGCTACGATTTTACCTCGCAACTTTTCTTTGACGACAACTTCACCGATGAAGTCTTCGCCGTGGCCCCCTACAATAACCGGGGCGAACGCCATCTGCGCAATGCGGATGATGGCATCTTTAACGGCGGCGGCGATCAGTTGATGCTGGCCGTCAACAAAGCGGCAAGCGGCTATAACGCCACCTTTGATATCGCGCTCGATTTGAGTTAACAGTGACTGGCGGCGAGTCAGTGCTAGTGGTCTGACTCGCCGCCAGCAACGATCTACACATTAAAGCGGAAGTGCATAATGTCGCCATCCTGGACAACATATTCTTTGCCTTCGACGCGCATGACGCCGGCAGCTTTGGCAGCGGCTTCGCTGCCCAGGCGTACATAGTCGGCATAGGGGATGACTTCGGCACGGATAAAGCCTCGTTCAAAGTCGGTGTGGATGACGCCGGCGGCTTGGGGCGCTTTCCAGCCCTTGCCGATGGTCCAGGCGCGCACCTCTTTGGGGCCGGCGGTGAAATAGTTGATCAGGTGCAACGCGTCAAAACCTTTGCGGATGACCTGATCGAGACCCGTCTCCTCGACACCCAGCGAAGACAAAAATTCGTGGCGTTCCTCATCGGTCAGGCCGGCCATCTCTTCTTCGAGTTTGGCGCAGAGCTTTACCACTTCGGCGTTCTGCTCTTTGGCCACTTCACGTACAATCTGGACATACTCGTTATCATCCACCAAATGTTCCTCATCGACATTGGCGGCATAGATCACCGTCTTGCCGGTGAGGAAGCGCATTTCGTTATTCAACTGCTGGTAGGCTTCCGTGGTGCGATCGGGGTGGGCCGTCACCGGTTTGCCGGTCTCTAGCAGCGCCTTGAGTTCATAGGCCAGATCCAGCACCGGTTGCAACTTTTTCTCGCCTTTGACCTGGCGCAGCAACTTGTCGATTTTGTTTTCCAGTTGCTGCAGATCGGCCAGCATCAACTCGGTGTTGATCACCTCAATGTCATCGCGCGGGTCGATCTTGGCCGAAACATGGATCACGTTCTCATCCTCAAAGCAGCGCACCACATGGACAATCGCCGCTGTCTCGCGGATGTTGGCAAGAAATTGGTTGCCCAACCCCTCACCCTTGCTGGCGCCCCGCACCAAACCGGCAATATCAAAAAATTCCACGGTGGCGTTGATCACCCGTTCGGGCTTGACCATCTCTGCCAACTTGTCCACCCGTGCATCGGGCAGCGGCACGACGGCCTTATTCGGTTCAATGGTGCAGAAGGGATAGTTGGCCGCTTCTGCGTTCTGTGTTTTGGTTAAGGCATTAAAGGTGGTGCTTTTGCCCACATTAGGCAAGCCCACAATGCCGATTCCTAGTGCCATAATTTTTTTTCTTCTGTAGGTAAATAGTAAATAGGTAGACAGGTAAACAGGTAGACAGGTACACAGGTACACAGGTAGACAGGTAGACAGGTAAACAGGTAGACAAGTACTGTACGCAGACTGTTATTTACCTGTGTACTTGTGTACCTGTCTACCTGTCTACCCTTAAAAGAATCGTTTCACGATCGAGAGCGCACCCTGCTTCCAGGGGACGCGATGGGAGACGCCGGATTGGCCCTGGAATTCGTGCAGATGGGCCAGATACCATTGATAGTTGCGGATCATGGCGTCCTTGTTGGAATATTTGGGACGGAAGCCCAGCACACGTTCGGCCTTTTCAATCGAAACAAAGGAATCTTCGGTGATGGTGCCGTAGGCCCACTTATAGACCGGCGAGAGCTTGAGCTTTTCCAGAATTTGCAGCCCCAACACCATGGGCGTGATCGGGATCGAGATGATCCGTTTGCCAAAGCCGGCATAGTCCAGCACCGCCTGGAAATCCTCCTTGAGCGTGGTGAACTCTTTGGCGCCAATGTTGAAGACATCGTTGACCTTAGCCGGATCGCCGGTTGCAACCAACCAGATCGCATCGCACAGGTCTTCGACATCGAGCAGTTGGTAGCGATTCTTGCCGTTGCCCGGCACCGGGAAGTTTTTGCCGTCTTTGGCCCAGTCATAGAGCAGGGCAAAGATCCCCAGCCGCTCCGGCCCGACAAAGGATTTGGGGCGGATGATCGGCACACACATGCCCTTGGCGCGATATTCGAGACAGATCTCTTCGGCCTTGACTTTGGCCTCGCCATACGGCCCAACGCCATCCAATTTGTCGGTTTCGACCAGGGGGTGGTGGTCAGGAATGCCATAGACTGCCGTAGACGAGATGTGAACCACACGTGTGATCTGTGCTTCGTAGGCCGCTTGCAGCACATTGCGCATCCCCTCGATGTCGGTCGAGTAGATGTCTTGCGGGCTGTAAAGGGGCAGAGCGGCGGCAGTGTGGATGACCACATCCACGCCCTGCATGGCCCGTTTCAGATCCGCCGGCTTGCGAATATCACCGACCACTTCGGTAATCTGATCGCGTTCCGGGTAGGTAAAGGGGGCCAGGTCGAGCGAGACCACCTTCTGCCCGCGCGCCAACAGATAGCGCGTTAGATTAATGCCCAAAAAACCGGCGCCGCCGGTGACTAGATACGTTTTTACTTGTGCC
This sequence comes from Caldilineaceae bacterium, assembly GCA_026645575.1. The sequence goes on along the minus strand of JAPKMW010000046.1, from coordinate 50,829 downwards.
TCCACGGCAAACTCCTATGAGCTGTCCTCGTCGTCGGGCCAAGATAATTTTTGCCCGACGATGAGGAAATCCTATAAATTACTTAGCCACTGGGCAAGTAAGGTCTGTGTCGATTCAAAGGCCAGGTTTGTCGGCAAGGTTGTCTGGGTAAACCAGCCGGCCTCAGAAACATCATCATCACAATATAACGCAGCCGCCGGATCGACTGGGACGGCATGATAGGCCAAGACAATCCCCTGGCTGCGACCGCTGGCGCCGACCATTGGGAAAATTGTTAATAACGACTGAATCGTCACCGGCAGCCCAATCTCTTCCAGTAATTCCCGTTGTAAAGCGGCTTCGGGCATCTCGCCGGCATCCATATAGCCACCGGGGAGCGACCACAGCCCTTTGCCAGGCTCCATCGCCCGCCGCACGAGCAGCACCTGGTCTGCCCTTGTCACCAAGGCGACGACCGCCACCTTCGGGTCAGGAAAGTGGACAAAGCCGCATTGGGGACAGACCGGACGTTGCTGCCGATAGATTTCCCGCACCGCCAATGCCGTTGCGCAGTAGGGGCAGTAGACAAAGGTTGCTCGACTCATGACATTTCCTAATCGCCGGTTTACGACCGGTTACAGGCGGCGGCGCAAGGGTAAAGCCATTGCTTTTACGGCAAACCATTATACTCGGCTTTGCCCAAAGCAAAAACATCTGACATGAGCGGATGACGAAACAAGCGAACGTTAGGTTGCCAACCACAATATCCACTACCTAATCGCCACTATCAAATAACAGTATCAAATAACAGTATCAAATAACAAGTGGCAAGGTGTAGATTTGTGGCTTGGGAAAGCAAGGTCTATAATCAAGCACAGGAAAAGGTCTTGTAACTCAGCAGTAACGAAGTCAGGATAATGTGAACCGATTGGTACAATCACAACTCCTCAATTTCATATTTACTCGTCAAAAGTACACCACAGAAAGCTGATGAAAGTAAATGTTTACCGAATGCTTACTCTTTAAGGAGGCAGTGGCTTGAATCTGCATGAATATCAATCAAAACGTATCTTTGCCACCTACGGCATCCCGATTCCGCAGGGCGACGTGGCAACAACCCCGGCGGAAGCACGCGCCATTGCCGAGCGCTTAGGTGGCCCCGTTGTCATCAAGAGCCAGGTGTTGGTTGGTGGGCGTGGCAAGGCCGGCGGCATTAAAGTTGCCAAAAGCGTCGATGAGGCCGAAACATTAGCCGGTCAGATCCTGGGGATGAATATCAAGGGGTTGACGGTGAAGAAGGTGTTGGTCGATGAAGCGGCCAACATTGCCACCGAAATCTATCTGGGCGCCGTTTTAGATCGGGCGCAGCGCCGGGTCGTCTTGATGGCAAGCAGCGAAGGCGGCGTCGAGATCGAAGAGGTTGCCAAGCATACGCCGGAAAAGATCATCAAAGTGGCCGTTCATCCCTTCCTGGGCTTGCGTGACTATCAAGCGCTGGAGCTGGCCGACGGTATCGGTCTTCCCAAAGAACATCTCAACGCCTTTGTCAAAATCGCCCGCAGCCTCTATCAAGCCTATGTGGAAAATGACGCCAGCCTGGCTGAAATCAACCCGCTGGTTATCACTGGTGACAACCGCTTGATTGCCCTTGACGGCAAAATCGTCATTGATGACAGTTCACTCTTCCGTCATCCCAACCTGGCCGAACAGCGCGACCTTGATGCTGAAAACCCGTCGGAAAGTGCGGCGCGCGAACATGGTCTCAACTACATCAACCTGGATGGCGAGATTGGCTGTATGGTCAATGGAGCTGGCTTGGCGATGGCGACCATGGACATTGTCAAGTTCTATGGCGGCAACCCAGCCAACTTCTTGGATGTCGGCGGCGGCGCTTCAGCCGACAAAGTGGCGGCAGCGTTACGCGTCATTTTGAGCGACAGCCGGGTCAAAGCCGTGTTGATCAACATCTTTGGCGGCATCACCCGTTGCGATGAAGTGGCGAAGGGTGTGCTGGCGGCGATCAACTCGCTCGATGTCAAAGTGCCGTTTGTGGTACGCCTGGTCGGCACCAATGAGGAGGAGGGCCGGCGCATTCTCGCCGAAGCCAAGATGATTACCGCAACCAGCCTGGCCGATGCCGCGCAAAAAGCAGTGGCCGCTGCCCAAGGAGGCATGGCATGAGCATTTTAGTTGACAAGAATACACGCGTGGTGGTGCAGGGCATTACCGGCCGCCAGGGCGTTTTTCACACCGAACAGATGTTGGACTACGGCACCCAAGTGGTCGCCGGTGTACGCCCCGGCAAAGGCGGCGAATGGGCCACGCGCAATGTGCCGATCTTTGATACGGTTAAAGACGCTGTGGTTGCCACCGGCGCCAATACCAGCTTTATCATCGTCCCTGAATCGACGGCGCCCGATGCCATCATCGAAGCCGCCGACGCCGGGATTGATCTGATCGTCTGCATCACAGAAAACATTCCGGCGCTCGATATGGTGAAGGTGCGCGCGTATCTCGACGGCACCAACGCCCGCCTGATCGGCCCCAACTGCCCTGGCTTGATCACCCCCGGCGAAGCCAAAGTCGGCATTATGGCTGGTCATATTCATACGCCCGGCAATGTGGGTATTGTCAGCCGCTCTGGCACTCTCACCTATGAAGTGGTCTATGCACTGACTGCGCGTGGCATCGGCCAAAGCACTGCTATTGGCATTGGCGGCGATCCGATTATCGGCACCACCTTTATTGATGTATTACAGATGTTTGAGAATGATCCGGGGACGGAGCAGGTGATTTTGATTGGCGAGATCGGCGGCACCGATGAACAAAAGGCGGCCGCTTTTATCGCTGATCACATGACCAAGCCGGTGACAGCCTTTATCGCCGGCCAAACGGCCCCGCCGGGACGGCGCATGGGCCACGCCGGCGCCATTATCTCTGGCGGCGAAGGCACCGCGGAGGAAAAGATGGCGATGCTCAAAGCCGCCGGCGCTCAGGTGGCCCGGCACCCCGATGAGATCGCCGAGATTGTGGCGAAGAATTTGAGTCGGTAGCGGGCGCCGCTGCACGACTTGCTACCCAGACGCTTCAATACTTAATGGAAAACAATTAATCGTTAATTGTTTTCCATTAAGTATTGATTAGGCACTAATAATTGCCGCCATATCCGCAGGGTTAGGCAGCCAACCGTTGTTAATGGCGGCCAGCACCACTTCGGTTCGGCTGGTGACTTGCATTTTGGCAAAAATATTGCTCAGGTGCGTCTGGACAGTGCGCTCAGAGATCACCAATTGACGGGCGATCTCCTTGTTACTGCACCCTTGCATGAGCGTCTGCACCACGTCGAGTTCGCGACGGGTGAGATTGTGCGGCGGACGCGGTTTGCGGGTGCGCCGGGGGGTGCGGGCGCTCCGATTTTTGACCTCTTCCGTGGTCATGCTCATAGTACTGTTGCCATAGTTATAGGCAGCGCGCACGACCCGCACCAGATCAGAAAGTGCGGCGGCTTTTACGACATAGCCATATGCGCCCGCCCGGCGCATGATCAACGCCGCATGTTCTTCCTCTTGGGCCGACAGGCCGACGACTTGCAGGCGCGGCAGCAACTGCTTTAGACGCTTGGTAGCTTCCACCCCCGACATGCCCTTCATTTGCAAGTCCATGAGGACGATATCCGGTCGTAGTCCTTTTTGGATTTGCTGGAGGAGAACTTCGCCACTATTAGCTTCGCCGATCACACGAATCCCGTCTTCTTGCTCAAGAATCGATCGTAACCCCTGGCGCATTAATTCATGGTCATCCACCAACACAACTTGAATGATAGACATTGGTCAGGCTCCTCAATAAGGGTAGCTGTCCAAAGAATAGACAGCTTTACAAGCAAACAATTTCGCAATCTATTACTTTCTACTTTGTCAGATTTTTGCACCAATTGCAATAGTACCGATGGCCTATTTGTCATAGCCCGCATGATAGCAATAATGGGTAGGAGCATCAGCCAGCCAAACAAACCATGTATTGCTTACGGTGAAACAACGAAATCATTAAGCTGTGTAGTTCCCAACAAAGCTTGACAGTTGCTGACAAAACCTACAACATTTCGGGGAACAAAGAGCGCCTACGGTAAGGGTTGCCCATAATCGACATCTGCTGGTAAAACCAAAAGAGTACGCCAGAGGAACAATTACATAAAGCTTTTGCCTCACACACTCCGACAAATGAACGGTTTGATTTGGGCAAAAGTAGGTAGCGGCAAATTGGCGTAACAACCGCTTGCGGCAAGCTGCCGATGCGTCGTTTTCCAGAGCAAAGAGACAAAAATAATGCTTGAACAACTCGTTGTGATCTTGCAACGCCCCCAAGATGGAGTGAATGTTGGCGCCATTTTGCGCGCCATGAAGAATATGGGAATCAGCCAATTGCGGTTAGTGCAACCTGAGCCGCCAGCAACCAATGGCATCTTACGTGTGGCGCACCATTGTGACGATCTACTTGATCGCATGACCACTCACCTAACTCTGGCCGAAGCGCTGGCCGACCTGCACTATGTTATCGGTACAGCCGCGCAGGCCCACCGAGGGCGCCCCCAAACCAGCGACATTCGCAACCTGGCGACCAACGTCGTCACCCAGTTACAAGCGGGGCGGGTTGGATTGCTTTTTGGGCAGGAAGATGATGGCTTGGATCAGGCCGCATTGGATCGCTGTCACCTGTTGGTCACACTGCCGACCAATCCCGACTACCCGGCGCTCAATTTGGCGCAGGCGGTCTTGCTGCTTTTGTATGAGGTGCGCATGGCAATACCGGCTGGGATGGCGCAGCCTGAATCACTGCCCCCGGCCCTGGCCCCACAAGCCGACCTGGAACGCCTCTTTCAGTTGAGCGAAAGCACGTTGGCAAAAATTGGCTTCTTCAAAGGCAATCAGGTTGCGGTTATGCGCAAGGTGCGCCAGATGGCATACAAAGCTCGTCTATCGCCGGAAGAGGTGGCGTTGTTGATGGCAATGGTGCGGCAAGTGGAACGTGGTACGTAATGCGTGTTGCATGAACCGTCATGCTCAGACTTTTGAGAAATTCAATAACAAGCCAAGCCCATTGGAAACCTCGACGAGTTCGTAAAATATAACTTGATTCACCGCTCTTTGCGAGTCCGTGACTCGCAAAGAGCAGGATTTATTCTTTTACGGACCCTAGCGGCAATGGTGACAGTTCACACAACACGATCACTGCACACTCGGCCCCCAACTGACCATCTGCTCGGAGGAGAAGCTGTACTCCAGCACCACATCAATGGGCAACATGCGTTGCTCGCTGCCATCAGCGTTCATTACCCAGAGATGCCAGGCGCCAGCAGATTCGATGGAGTTGCGGTTGCTGACATAGACAATATGCTGGCCGTCAGGACTCCAAGCCGGCGAAACGTTAGAGGGCAATTCATCGACCAATGCGGTGACAGGGCGGGTCAAGGCGACCAGACCAGAGCCGTCGGGGTTGACGGCGTAGATTTGCCAATGGCTACCCTGTTTACGATGAAAGACAATGCGTCCGGGGGAGCCCTCTGGGCCTGGCTGCCAGGCGGGATCATGGAAGTAGCCGATCAAAGGGTCATTCGCCACCTGAACGCTCTGGGCATCGGCTTCATCGGCGGTGCGTTGGATGCCGGCGTTGGATTGGTAGGTAATGCCGGCGCTGTTCCAATCCGGGGCGGCGGCATAGTCGAGCGAGGGGATGTCACGATAGTCGCCGCCGCTGGCGCCTACACGGGACAAGACGGTATGATAGGCGCGCTGGTTGGGCAGATCGCGCACCAGCTTGTTCATGTCCATATCAAGCTGCAAGCCCTCCGGCAACGCTTCCAAAATCGCGTCATCGGGCAGACAGACGGTACCACGCACCACCCGGCAATCATCAAAGCCATTGCTGCGGCTAAAGACCAGCCAACGCCCGTCGGGACTCCACTTGGGCGAGCGTAGAAGCGGGCGTTCGTTGTAGATCAACCGTTCATCGGCCCCATCAATGTTGATGACATAAAGGCCATTGCCGCCGCCATCGCGCGTATAGGCCACGAGACGCCCATCGGGGCTAAGGGCGGGGTCAGTGCCGCCGGTAAGTGGGCGCAAAGTGTCCTTGCCCAAATCATAGACATAGATCGTGCCGCCGATGCGATCTTGAAAAACAAGTGTGCCGGTCAAACCGGTTTTGCCGGCGCGCGCCGAAGTGGCGGTCGGTTGGCTGTTCGCAGCCGATGCCCTGTCCGGCACAGGAGTCGGCAACAAAGTGCGGACGACCTCTGTTTGGGCCGGCGGCGCTGGCAGATCGGTGATGGTTGGTACGTTTTCGACGACACCAGTGACCGTCAGATACGTGACCGCTGCCCAGCTTGCCTCATCCGTTCCGCTCAACGCATGCAGTTGCACCCAATCCGCTGCCGCCGTGCGCCCGATCACAGCCCAGCGGCTGCCAGGTTCAGCTTTCCCGACGATAGGATAGGCCACGCCAGGGCCACTCCGCAAATTAAGGCGGCTCCCCTGCAATGTCACCAGCGCGGTGGCAGCAGGCGGCGCCGTCGTCGGCACGAGGACAGGTTGCAAATCATCTGCCTGGGTTATCGTCTGCGTAATGGTCAAGGGCAACGAATCGGCGGTGGGCGGCGTCATCACCGGCAAGTGATTGACATCGACCACCAGCAGATCACGAATGGCAACCCAACCGCTAGAGTGTGCTTCGCTGCGGACAAAGAGCAGTTGCCCATCCGGGCTGCGCGCCATCACGGTCAACAAAGCGCCCGGCGGCAACTCAGCCAGCGGCTCCTGGGTCAACACATGATGCAACACTGCTCCCCGCGCCCCCACCACCGCCACCTGATCTGTCGGCGATGCCGTCGTGTTTTGGGCGCGCACCGCCGTCATCAAGCCGAGCGTTAAGATGCCAGACAGGAGTACAATCCATTGTATTCGCCACATAGCTACTGCCTTACCTTCTACAATGGACAAGATCAGATCGCCCAAAAGTAACGGACTTCTCCGCTTGCCGTGAATCCTGACGTACAATTGACCGGAGCGAGTCCGTGACTCGCTAGGAGCGTTGTACGTTCACTCGTGCCGGAGCGAGTCACGGACTCGCTAGGAGCGGAAGGTCATCTTGTCATCTTGTCATTTTTTACGGTCCGAAAAACTGCGGTTCCTGTTGGTCGAGGAAGGAAGCCATCGAGCCAACCACCATATCGCCGGGTTGTAACTCTTCGGAGATAATCACCACTGTTTCACCGTGGGTTTGCGCTGTCACCTGGACTTGGAGCGGGGTTGGCGTTTCGCCGCGCATGATCTGAATCGTACCCACATCGCCATTTTGTTCAATGATGGCATTAGCCGGCACTAGCCAGGCGTTGGGTGGCAATTGGTTGGAACCGACAAAGGTAGCGCGGGCGCTCATGCCGGCCAATAAGCGTTGATTGCGGTCGTCGTCCGCCATCGTCACAGTGACGCCATAGGTGGTAAATTGGCCGCCGCCCCCACCGCCGCCCCCCGATGTGTCACCTTCGGTTTGCACAGTGGGCGGGGCAATGGTGGCGACGACGCCGGCGAAGATCTCCTCCGGCAGCACATCCAGCGTGATCTCGACGGGCATCCCTCGTTCAATGCGTAGGATCGAAAGTTCGCTGATCGCCAGCGTCAACTTAAATTGGTCGGGGATGACCACGACCGCCAGCGTATCGCCTTCTTTGACCGCCTGTCCCGGTTTTGCGCTCAATTTCACCAACTGTCCATCAAAAGGGGTGCGCAAGGTGGCGGCATTGTTCAACTTATTGCGCAAGCTCTCTAAACGGTTGAGCGCCTCGACCACCTGGCCTTCCGCCTCTTGCACCTTGAGGGGAGGCGGACCATTTTCGATGGTCTTTACCTTCTCTTCAGATCTCGCCACTTTGACTTTGGCGGCTTCCAGTTGCGCAGGGGTAGCGGTAAAAAGTTTATCGTAACTGTTTTGCGCTTGGGCAATGGCATTTTGCGCCTTCTGTACCTGTAGCTCGGTGGGCGGTTTCACAGCCTCGTCATAGATAGCTTTTTGTTGTTCATAACCCTCGGTGGCGGTTTGCAGTGCGTTTGCTTCCTGCGAAGCGCCAATGTCGCCCCGCCAGGCGACGGCATTGTAAGCCGTTTGGGCGCGTTGTACGGCCCGTTCGGCTTGGACCAGAGCAAAGCGGGCGTCACGTACTTTTTTGCTATTCGGATCGTTGCTGGCCAGCAACTCCTCATAGGCGACCTTGGCTTCACTAATGGCAATCAACGCCGCCTGCCGTTCGATGGCGGGTGGGCCATCTTCCAGTTTTTTCAGTTCTTCTTGCGCCGCCAGCAACTCGGCCTTGGCCTCCATCACGGCGGTGGCCGAACTTTGCGCCATGAGATCGGTCAATGCCTGGCGCTTTTGGGTGAGATCCAGCCAGGCGCGATTAAACTCTTCCTGTAATTTATCGGTATTGAGTGTCAGCAACGTCTGTCCGACGGTTATAACAGCGCCGGTCTCCACCGTAACCGTTGCCACCGTTGATTCAAAGGGGGCTTTGATCTCAAAGATAGTGCGAAATTCGAGCTTACCGCTCTCGGTGACATTGCGAATGGTATCGGCAGCGGGTTCTGCCGGTACGGTCTCGATCAGGGGGAGATCCGGCGGCTGACCGTCCACCATCAGCGCTTGTCCAGGGGTTTGCCAGGGCAATGACACCCACAGAAAGCGATTATTGAGTACATAGAGTAGTGTCAACAGGGCGACTAACCCCAACAGCCACCAGAGCCAGCGTCGTTGGTGCCAGCGTCGTTTTCTTCGTTGCATTCCAACTCATCTCTATTCATAGCGCAGGGCTTGAATGGGGTTTAAGCGCATGGCGCGTAGGGCAGGGTAGAGGCCAAAGATCAAGCCGCAAGCGATGCTGCTGCCCGCGGCAACCACGACCGAGGTCAGGTCGATTAAAATGCGAATGCCCATCTGGCTCTCCGGGCCGCCCAAAGCACCATTGATCAAGGCGGCGATGCCATAGCTAAAGCCGACCCCTAGAGCACCGCCGACGAGGCAGATGGTGATCGATTCCATCAAAAATTGGAAGAGAATGTCGCCGTTGCTGGCGCCGATGGCTTTGCGCAGACCGATTTCGCGCGTGCGTTCGCTCACGGCGGCCAGCAGAATATTCATAATACCGATGCCACCCACCAGCAACGCAACGCCACCAATGCCAGCCAGCACGAGAGTAAAGTTGCGCATATAATCTTCGTTGGTGGTCAAGCTCTCCCGATCAACGGTAATCTGCACAGTGGTCGGCTCATCAATGTCCAGGCCATAGTAAAGCCGAAAGACCCGCTCGACCTCACGGCGCGCCTGCTGCACACGAGCGACATCGACGGCCAGCACATCAATGGTCGAGACGACTACAGACCCCTTATCCAGTGTAACATTTTGCAAATAGAGTTGCCGCTCTAAGAGTTTGATGGGCAGGAAGATTTGGGGCTGCTCATAGCCAAAGGTGTCGGAGGTGTCGAGGACGCCGACAATACGTAGCAGTTTATTGTCAATCGTAACAGAGCCGGTATCGGTCTGACCACCTTGCGCCAACAGATCCAACATGTCTTGATTGACCACCGCCACCATTTCTTCATTTTGCACTTCTTCGGCGTTAAAGAAGCGACCTTGAATAAAGACCAGCTTGGTCATCTGGGGATAATCGGCTGTAGTGGCGGCGGTCATTACCGTCCAACTCATCTCCGGATCAACGCCTTTGACGGGTAGCCCCCAAAGATCAACCTTGGGCGCAATGGCCGTCACCCAATTGGGATTGGCTTTTCGTTGCAGAAATTCGACTTCGCGCAAAGTTAACATAGGCGGCAACTCGGCGCTAAAGCCCGGCGCCACCGTGATTTTGTTGGGCAACATCGTGGCCAGCCACTTTTGCAAATCAGCCTCAAAACCGCGCCCCATCCCCGTCATCACCAGTACCGAGGCGATGCCGACGATCAAGCCCAGCAGCGTCAAAAAGGTGCGCAGCTTGTGTTGCACCATGTTGTCAAGCGCCATGAGGAGATAGAGTCCGAATTTCATGATCCATCGTCCAAATTGAAGGTTCGTCGAAGAAAATTGCTGTGTGGCCATTATACCAGTGGTTGCACCATCTTGACAATCTTGACGCCACCATCGGCGCATTTCTGGAAAGAAGACAATCATCCAACTGTAGGACACAAAAAAGCGATTTGACAACGCCTGACGCTTCGTTTAGACTATGCAACCACAGCGTCAACTAACGCAAGCGCTGTGTAAAATCAAGGCCGCCTCTGGCCGTTATCCCCAAGAGGGCAATCAGAAATTACATAGGAGGGACAGTTCATGAAGCGAACCTTATGGATCATTGTTGTGCTTGCAGTGATCATCACCGCTTGTGCGCCGGGCGCCGTGCCCATTGCACCGATTGAAGCGCCGGCGCCCATCGAAATGGCGCCCGCCGCCGAGGCCGGCTCCTTTGGCCCGGATTGGCTCATGACAGCGCCGGAAGAGAACCCCAAACGGGGCGGCATGTTGTTGACGGCCTGGGGCGCCAATCCGACCCATTTCGACATTCACCAGGGGGGCGGTTGCGCCGGCTGCGGCATGATGTATGATGGGCTGATTATGTGGAATCTCATGGATGGCTACCGCAGCCTTGCACCGGCATTGGCGACCGCCTGGGAAGTTTCGGAAGACAAGACGACCTACACCTTCCACCTGCGCGAAGGGGTGAAGTTCCATGATGGCGAGGCGTTCAGCGCCGAAGATGTGCTGGCGACCTTTAACCGTATCATCAGTCCACCGGAAAATGTTGCCATTGGCGGGTTGCGCGAAGAGTTGGCGATGGTTCAGGAAGTAACCGCGCCCGATGATATGACGGTTGTCTTTACGCTGAAACAGCCGGTCTCCTATTTCCTCGAAATTATTGCGGGCGACGGCGCGGTGATCTATTCTAAGAAGACTCTGGAAGAGAACAACTTTGACCTCAAGGGCGTCACTGTGCCGCCTGGCACCGGCCCCTTCAAGTTTGTCGAATTTGTCCCTGGTGAAAAGATTGTGGTGGAAGCCAACCGCGAGTATTGGAATCCCAATCTGCCCTACCTGGACGGCATCACCTTCCAGCATGTGGCCGCTTGGGCCGATCGTGGCACAGCCGTGTTGACCGGGCAAGCCGATCTCTCCTTTAACGTTTCAGTCGATACCTGGAACGAAGGCGCCACCCGTGATGATCTGCAAACCGCCCGCGCCGCTTGTCTGAACTCGCACATGGTCGCGATCAACAACAACAAAGAGCCGTTCAACAACCCGCTTGTGCGCCGCGCCATTCACCTGGCCGTGGATCGCCAGTCGTTGATCGACACCTTTGCCCCGGTGTGGGAACCCGCCTTTGTCACTCGCTGGCTGCCCTCCGCCAGTCCCTTTGCCACGCCGCAAGAAGAGCTGCTGACCATGCCGGGTTATCGCCCTGACAAAACCGAAGACATTGCCGAAGCCAAGCGCTTGCTGGCCGAAGCGGGCTATCCCGATGGCTTTGAGACCACCTTCACCGCCTGGACCGACGCTTCCTCTTCGGAAGTCGCCGTGCCGGCCTTTGCCGAACTGCTGCGCACTAGCCTGAACATTCAGGGGGAAGTCAAGGTGGTCGAGCGTGCGCTCACCGCCGATGTACTAAAGTCGGGCGACTTTGATCTCTTCAAGTCCGACACCTATGCGTCGTCGATTCTTGACCCGTTCCCCTTCTGGAACAGCTATCTGCGCACCGGCGCTTCGCAAAACTGGTCGCAATATTCCAACCCGGACTTTGATGCGCTGCTGGACGAACTGGCCGCTGAAACCGACAATGCCAAACGCCAGGAGATCATCAACCGTGGGTTGGACATGCTGGACGAAAACCCACCCTTCTTCCTGATTGGCTTCTGCGCCCACTCCGCCATGGCCAGCACCGATGTTAAGGGTATTGCCTTTGGCGAACGCCTCTGGTCCAAGTGGGGACGGTTTGAGACGTTGTGGCTGGATCGGTAGATTGAATTACGAATTATGAATTACGAGTTACGGAGAAAGTGCGTAACTCGTAATTCGTAATTCGTAATTCGTAACTCGTAACTCGTAACTCAATTCTCATGCTCAAATACCTACTCCGCCGGCTGCTGCTGGCAATTCTGACAATCTTTGGCGTGACGGTGGTGATCTTTATCGCCATGCGCGTGCTGCCCGGTGATCCGCTGGCAATGATCTATGGCGAAGGTCAGGGCATTTATGTGTTGACTGATGCCGAGGTGGCGGCGGTAAAGGCGACCTTGGGGTTGGATAAGCCGCTCTATCAACAATATTTGGGGTGGATGGGCGATGTCTTTAGTGGCGAGATGGGCTATTCTTTTTGGAGTGATGTGCCGATTCGCGACACGATTTTGCGGCGCGGGCCGATTACGGCGCAGATTGCCCTCATTGCCATCATTCTGGCCTGGTTGATCGGTGTGCCGATTGGGGTGATCAGCGCGCTCCGGCGCGAGTCGTGGCTCGATTACATTTTGCGGCTGGTTGTCACCATGTTTATGGCAATCCCTAGTTTCTGGCTGGGGCTGACCATGATCCTCTTTACAGTGTTGGTCTTTAACTGGCGCCCGTCGATCACCATTGTACAGCTTTGGGAAGATCCGGCGCGCAATCTGAGCATGGTTATGGGGCCGGCAGTGGCAGTGGGCGTTGGGCTGGCGGCGATCATTGCGCGCATGACGCGCACAACGGTTTTGGAAGTGCTACGCGAAGATTATGTACGTACTGCCAAAGCCAAAGGATTGCGCCAACAACTCATCATCATTCGTCATGTGCTGCGCAATGCCATGTTGCCGGTGATCACGGTCTCCGGGTTGTCGTTGGCCGGGCTGTTGGGTGGCGCGGTGGCGGTGGAGCGCGCCTTTGGTTTTCCCGGCTTGGGGTCGGCGCTGGCCCAAGGCGCGGTCGAACGGGACTGGATGATGGTGCAGAATCTCACGCTGCTCTTTGCCGTGACCTTTGTCTTTATCAACCTGGTGATCGATCTGCTCTACGCCTGGATTGATCCACGGATTCGATATGAGTAGCAGTCCAAAGTCCAAAGTCCGTAGTCTATAGTCCGAAGTCCCAAGTCTATAGTCTTGATTCGACGACCATAGTGTTCTGTCAACGAAGGTGTGATCGGTAGTAAAGACTTTAGTCTTTGTCCGAGCTGGGAGAAAGATTATTATAAATTTCCGAAATAATACTGGTATCGAGAAAACCGGCGTTTTCGTAGGTCATCGCCTCCGGCGTGACGGCTTACTTTGTCACGCCGGAGGCGATGACCTACGTGATACCAGTACTATTTTGTTAATCTGCAAAAGTCTTTACTAGCGTTAATCGATCGAGACTTTGTTGACAAAACAGTAGTAGGAATTATGCAAAGCTTATGAGTACATCCGGTACAGTTGCACTGACGCCGAAAGCGGTTGTCACACAGATGGAGAAAACAGAAGGTCTGTTGGCGAAACTGCGACGCTTTACCAAAACGTCGCCGATTGGCGCGTTGGCTGGCGTGGTGTTATTGCTGTTGACGCTGGCCGCGCTCTTTGCCGATCAAGTGGCGCCCTATTTTCCATTGGAGGCCGATTTTCGTGCGCTCCGTCACCCGCCGTCGGCAGCCCATTGGCTAGGGACAGATAACTTGGGGCGCGATGTACTCAGCCGGTTGATCTATGGCGCACGCTTATCGTTGTTTGTGGCCGGCGTCTCGACTGTTATCAGCAAAGTGATCGGTGTTGCCTGGGGAATTCTAACGGGTTATATCGGTGGCACTTTTGATCTGGTTAGCCAACGCATTGTTGATGTGCTGTTGGCCTTTCCTGGTATTATTTTGTCGATGCTGCTGCTGGCGGCGCTGGGTGGCGGGCTGGGTACGGTGATCTTGGCCATTACGATTCTGGGCATTGCCGGCACGGTCCGGGTGATCCGCGCCGTGGTGTTGACGGTGAAAGAGATGGCCTATGTTGAGGCGGCGCGTTCCATCGGCGTACCCGGATTTCGCATTATGCTTCGGCACATTGCGCCCCAGTGTATTGCGCCGGCACTGGTGATCTTTAGCGCCTCCCTGGGTAGCGCCATCTTTGCCGAAGCGGCCTTAAGTTTTCTGGGGCTGGGCATTCCCCAACCAACGCCCAGTTGGGGCAATATGCTAGGCGGCATTCTGGCCGATCAGTTTCGCCCAAAGTGGTGGTTGGTGGTCTTCCCCGGCGTGACCATCAGCTTGACGGTGCTGGCCTTTAATCTGATTGGTGATGCCTTGCGGGATTATCTTGATCCGAAGTTGCGAGGGCGGTTGGAGTAGGGACCCTACAGGGGATACTACAATGGATTTGGGTAGAAACGGATTTTGAGGTGGTGACAGGTGGACGTTTAGTTATCCACCAGAACAACAACGAATTGGGGGAGGAGCCAATTGGCTCCTCCCCCAATTCGTTGTTGTTCATACCTAAGCCGTCTCGGCTCGACAAAAATCCGATCCCACCTACATCTGCTGTAGTGCCTTACGCCCGCTCCACCTTAATCCGATGTTGGCGGATACGGTAGGCGTTGGCCTTGGCTAAGACCTGCGCCACGAACTCTTCCGGCACATCAACCAAGGTGTGTTGATCCTGAATGTGGATCGCGCCGATGCTATGACCGGGGATGTCGGCGTGATAGGCAATCGAGCCGACGACATCGTTGGGGCGAATGCCCTGTGCCTTGCCGGCATCGAGCAGGAGGCGCACCATGCCATTTTCATGCGATGCTTGTCCCGGCTTGCGCCCTGTCCCCTGGCGGTGAGTGCGACCAGCGTTGGCATGGTCAACGGTGCGACGGGGTTCGCGGCGATTGCGGGTGTCGCGTACTTCCCGCACCTCGCTTACCTGGGGAATGGGACGCTGTTTTTCGTCGGCGCGTGCTAGCTTGAGCGCAGCAGCGGCAATTTCCAGCGGATCGTTGCCGGCCTCCACCAAACTTGCCACCATTTCCCGTTCACGGGTAAAGCGGCCACGGCGCAACCAGACGGTCATCTTCTCCAACAACTCAGCTTCGCGGCGCGCCTGAATCTCTTCGATGGTCGGCAGCGGTGCGCGCACAATGGGTTGCCGGGTAAAGGCTTCGATCTTGCGCAGACGCCATTGTTCCGCCGGCGTCACCAACGAAATCGCCAACCCACTCTTGCCGGCGCGACCGGTGCGGCCAATGCGATGGACGTAAACTTCCGGGTCGAGCGGCAGGTCGAAGTTGAAGACATGGGAAATGTCGTCAATGTCGAGACCGCGGGCGGCCACGTCGGTCGCCACCAGCACCTTGATCTGATTCTGGCGGAAACGGTTTAAGACCTGTTCGCGCGCTTCCTGGCTCAGGTCGCCATGCAGGGCTTCGGCGGGGAAACCACGGCTATTCAATTCATTCGCCAGATCACCGGCGCTGATGCGAGTGCGCACAAAAATGATCGAGCTGGTAATTGCTTCCATTTCAAAGAGACGGGTCAACGCGTTCAGTTTATCCGACTCATTGATCAGGTAGTAGCGCTGCTCAATCGACGAGACGGTCATCTGCTTACGCTGCACCGTCACCGACTGAGGGTCACGCATATAGCTGCCGGCCAGATTGCGAATCGCCGGCGGCAGGGTGGCCGAGAAGAGCGCGGTCTGGCGCGTTTCCGGCGTTGCCTTGAGGATGGTTTCAATGTCCTCAATAAAGCCCATGCTCAACATTTCGTCGGCTTCGTCGAGAACCAGGGTGCGCACCAGGCTGAGATCCAACACCTTGCGATCCATCAGATCCAACAGACGACCGGGTGTGCCGACCACAATATCAACGCCCCGACGCAAATTGCGAATCTGGCGGTCATAGGCTTGACCGCCGTAGACAGCCAACACCTTGACATTGAGGTGACGGCCATATTGTTCAAAAGCCTGAGAAACTTGAAGCGCCAGTTCACGCGTCGGCGCCAGGATCAAACTCTGTACGCCCGCCGCTTCCGGGTTCAAGTTCTGTAAAATGGGCAGCGCAAAGGCTGCCGTCTTCCCCGTGCCGGTTTGCGCCTGACCAATGACATCATGGCCGGCCAACAGCATCGGGATCACATCGGCTTGGATCGGCGTCGGCGCCGTGTAGCCAAGCTCAGTCACGGCTTGCACCAATTGTGGGTGCAAGCCCAATTGCGAAAATTCAGTATTCATGAAGCTCCTGCTCATACTAGTTGCCCAATACTTGCTAAAGAACAAGTAATGATTACTTGTTCTTTAGCAAGTATTGGACGGTGTTCTTAGTCCCTGTTGTTGCTCAACAGCCTCGACTCGTCCACCGTATGAGCCAGCCTGTTGCAACAAAAAACCCGACCCAGTTGGTCGGGCAACCACACAAAGTTGTGTGTTGTAAAACGGTGATCACGTACAGCACAACTAAATTAGTATAACATATAGAGCGGGCTTGGTCAAGATTAATGATGGTTGAAAATTTTAAAAGAATGACAGCCCGTCTTCATCTGAGTTCGGTGTTTCTTCACACTAGTGATCAAAAGATGCGTTAGGGGGTGCGCTCTTGAACTGTACTCGGTGTCACGTCTCCTTGTAGCGCAAGGTGGGTATTCCACAAATTGCGTAGCGATGAAAGTGCCAGCAACAAAAAGGCGATGGTACAGGCGCGATAGGTCAACCTGGCCCAACGCACACCGGCTTTGCCAAAAAGCTGCGCCACCAGGCCGGCACAAAGGAAAGACCATAACAGGGAGGAGACCATAAAACCGCAAAAGAAGATAAAGTAATGGGCCGCGGTTGGTTCGACAACCCCAACGGCGCCCAAGGCACTGCCCAACGCCGCCCAGTACGCAACATTTTGCGGATTGGTCACGGAGAGCAGAACACCGGAACGCAATGCCTGGTTGTGATGGTTGGTGATAGACTGATGGGCAACCGCAAACTCCTTACTCGCTTCGCCCCATGCTTCCCAGGCCAACCAAAAAAGATACCCCACACCGGCCAAGCCTACGGGGAGCCGCAAAAAATCCAGTTGGAGCAGCAACCCAATCCCGGCCAGGCCCAGGATCGCCCAAAGCGCATCGCCGACAAGTGAACCCAACTGGACGGCCAGCGCCGGTCGAAAGCCCCCTCTGACGCCTTGCCGAATGGTCTCGGCAAACACAGCACCAGGCGCAGCATTGAAAATCAAACCGAGCAACACAGCACTAACAAAGAGGGTAAGCATAAAACTCCCCTGATCTTAGGACTTATGCAAGATGGCTTCGCAGCCAGAAAGACCTTTCAGGTTTCGGAAACCTGAAAGGTCTGGTGTTGCGTAAGTCCGATGTTCAATGAATTAGGATTTAGGCAAGGCAACCGGCTAAAAGACCGCCGAGAGGTGGTCAGTCGAAAATTTACTGCCCCGGTACGTTTTGCCCTCTTGCCAGATGTTGGCAATCTGGCAAGTATATCACTGGCTAATGCGAAAATGTCAATCGCTGTTAGTCAGCCGCCCCGAAACTAGGTAATGCATCATAGGCTGAAACGCCATGTTCTGAGCGATCTAACCCTTCCATCTCCTCTTCCGGCGCCACCCGCCAAACGTTGATCGCCTTGAGAATGGAGAAGAGAATAAAACAGGTGACAAAGGCCCAGATCGGAATCGCCAGTGAGCCGACGATCTGCGCCACCAACGGTTTGCCGCCAAAGATGCCGGCCGCAATCCCACCCCAGATGCCACAGACGCCATGTACCGGCCAGGCGCCTACAGGGTCATCGATCTTCAAACGTTCCAACAACTGGGTTGCCAGGACAACGAGAACACCAGCAACGACACCAATCAGCATCGATTCGCCATTGGTCACGGCGTCGCAATTGGCCGTAATGCCGACTAGACCAGCCAACGCGCCATTGAGGGTAAAGCTCAAGTCAGCGCGACCCATCATTATCCACGAAAGAATCATGGCGGCGACAGCGCCGGCGCCGGCAGCCAGTGTGGTGTTCACCGCAATCAAGACCACTGCATCCGTGTTGGCCGAGCCGACAAAGGCCAGTTGACTACCCGGATTAAAACCGTACCAGCCAATCCAAAGAATAAAGACGCCCAGCGTTGCTAGTGTATAGTTGTGCGGCGGCAGAGTGTTTTCGCCACTTTTGGTAAAGCGCCCAATGCGCGGCCCCAGCAACATAGCGCCGGCTAAGCCGGCAAAGCCGCCGACTGAATGGACGACCAGTGAACCGGCAAAGTCATGAAAGCCCAGTTCATTTAACCAGCCGCCGCCCCATTTCCAATAGCCGCTAATCGGATAGACGAGAGCCGTAATGAAGACTGTATAAACCAGGTAAGCTTGAAACTTCATACGACCGGCCACGGCGCCTGAAACGATGGTGGCGGCAGTGGCAGCAAAGGCAACCTGGAAGAGCCAGTCTGTCTGGGGATGTAGCACCCCGGCGCTAACGGCATCGGGCGCAGTCTGACTGGCGCCCAAGCCTCCCCAGCCCAACCAGCCACCAAAGAGCGGGTCGCCATACATAAGACTATAGCCAACCAGCCAGAAGATGATCACGCCCAAACTCACATCAATAAAGTTCTTAAACATAATGTTGACGGCGTTCTTCGAGGAGTTAAAGCCTACCTCCACCAGTGCAAAACCGGCCTGCATAAAAAGCACCAACACCGCCGAGATAAAGAGCATCATGTTATCCAGGGCATAGGCAATCTCGCTGGTCGAGATTTCATCCTGCGCATAGGCGCGTACAGCCACGAGACTGAGAACCACGGCCAGTGGTACAGCTCGCAAAACTTTTGACAGCATGTCAATCCTTCCTTCCTGTTTCAGTAGGCCACAACGCCCTCAAGCCGGTCCCTGATCGGCGCCAGTCACGGACTGGCGGAGAGCGGGCGTTACGGTCTACTCTGTTTTCGTGGTTGATAAAAACGATTCAGCACAATGAAAGCGCTATCGGCTATATCGACTATTGCATAGAGATAAAGCGCTTACTTGCCAAGCATACTGGCATTACCGGTGCAGAACAATATACAATTTGCACAAAAATTCAGGTTTATTGTTTAATAATCCGTCTAATTCTCTGCTCAAATGGTGTAAAGCAAGCGAAAGTCTTTATGCAAAGTATTCAAAAGAGAAAGAAAAAAGAAGAGTAAGTAGCAGGATAAGTCCAAAAAACATCCTGGGCCTATTGCCAGGAGGCGATGCGCCCTAGCAACAGGCCCAGGAAAAGTTACCTGAATCAGCGTATCACAATTAACCGACCAACGACCCTTTACACAGCTTCCAAGCCATAGGCCCGTTCACCATGTTCGCTTACATCCAGGCCCATTTGTTCCTCTTCCGGCGAGACGCTCAGGCCAAAGACCACATCCAGCACACGGGCAAGGACAAAGGTGACGATGAAGGAGAAGCCGGCAGCCACAATCACGGTGAGCAACTGGGTGACAAACTGTCCCGGATTGCCATAAAGCAGCCCCGTACCCAGGGAGTTGATCTCCGGGCTGGCAAAGATGCCCGTTGCCAACGCGCCCCAGACACCAGCCATACCGTGACAACCCCAGACATCAAGCGATTCATCAAGCTTGCGGCTCTTGATAAATTTGATCGAGTAGTAGCTGACCGGAGCGCCGATGGCGCCGATCACAATCGCAGCCATTGGGGTGACAAAACCGGCCGCCGGTGTAATGGCAACCAGACCGACGACAGCACCGGTGGCAATACCGAGAACGCTGGGCTTTTGGTCGCGCCAGGCAAGAATCATCCAGACAACAGCGGCGGCAGCGGCGGCGGTGTTGGTGTTTAACAGGGCCGTCACGGCCAAGCCATTTGCGGCCAACGCACTACCACCATTAAAGCCAAACCAACCAACCCAGAGCAGACCAGCGCCCAAGACAGTGAAGGGAATGTTGTGCGGCTCCATGTTCTCTTCACCGTAGCCGTGGCGGGCACGGATCGCCAGAGCAAAGGCCAGCGCCGCAAAGCCGGCTGTGATATGCACTACCGTACCGCCGGCAAAGTCCAAGGCGCCCATGTCGAAGAAGAAGCCACCCGCCGCCCAGACCCAGTGCGCAACCGGGGCATAGACCAACGTCGACCAGAGCAAGGCAAAGACAATATAGGTCTTAAAGCGTACGCGCTCGACAAAAGAGCCAGTGATCAGGGCTGGTGTAATGACGGCAAAGGTCATTTGATAGGCAGCAAAGGCAATAAAGGGCAGCGTTGTGCCGTAGGTGTCACTGGGGTTAACGCCGACACCGGCAAAGCCCAAATAGTCGAGACCGCCAATAAAGCCGCCCATGGAAGGACCAAAGGCCAGGCTAAAGCCGAACAAGACCCATTGCAAGCTAATCAAGCCCATGGTAATCAAACTTAAGTTCAGCGTTGACAAAATGTTCTTCCGTCGCACCATCCCGCCATAGAAAAAGGCCAGAGCTGGCGTCATCATGGTGACAAGCGCTGTCGAGATCAACACCCACGCGGTGTCTCCCGAATTAATCGTAGCTTCCATCTGTTTTTCCTCCCATACCGATGGTGTTGCCATGCCCAAAGCAGATGGCGCCGAACAGAGCAGCCCTAAGCCAACAACGAACGCGGCAAAGTTGCATACAGTCAGACCATACTTTGACAAGGCAGAGTTGGTTTGTAACAATAGTAATGCTTATTTTGGATAGTTGATTTTTGAAAGCCTCGGTGAGGCTGGCACGAAGATCAGTCTATCAGCTTCCGGGCCAACTGCCTATGTGCAAATTGCACAATAATCAATTGTGTATCCTATGATGCTTTGAACAAATAGTAAATTCATTCTATGTCATCAATTAACCTTGGCACGTCATCCTGGCAATTTGAGGAATGGCGGGGCGTCTTTTTCCCGGCTGGGCTGACACGCCCCAACTATCTCACCTACTATGCCGGCCACTTCAACTCAGTTGAGGTCAATACAACCTTTTATGGACTACCACGTCCGGCAACCTTGCTCAACTGGATCGAGAGTGTTCCGCCCGGCTTCACCTTTTGTCTAAAATTTCCCCGCGCCATCACCCATGAGAAGCGGCTGGAGGATTGCACCCAGGATACACTGGTCTTTCTTGATGTCCTTCGGTCATTGGGACCAGCAGCCGCGCCGGCGCTCCTCCAATTTCCCCCGGACTTTACCCGGCAGATCTATGGGCGGCGATTGGCGACCTATCTCGACTGGCTGGCCGGGGAAATGAGTGGTCTGCGCATCGGAGTAGAAGTGCGGGCGCCAGATTTGATGACGCCGGCCTTTGCGGCTTACCTAGCCGAACGCGGTTTGGCCTATGTCTTGGTGGATCGGGTGGAGACCATCGACGCGTTTGATTTCTGGTGGTCGTTGGTAGAACAAGGCAAGACGCCCCCCTTTGCCCTAATACGCTGGATCGGTGACGACAAAGATGGCCCGAAGGGCAACAATGCGCTGGTGGCGCCGCGTGATGCGCAGCTTGACCAGTGGTCTGTTCGCCTTGCGCAACTGCAACAGACGGGCTTGGATATTTATGGCTATATGCACAATCCCTACGAAGGCCATTCCCCGGCCAGCCTGCGCCGCTTGCAGGAGCGGTTGGCGCACCATATCCCCTTGCCCCTTTGGCCGCCGGTGACAGCCGGGAGTACGCCGCCGGCGCAGATGACGCTTTTTTAGGAAGTAAGGAGTAGGAAGTAGCAGCCCTACTTTCTTCAGCGAGGGGTAGCGCTTACGAATTTAGGGTTGGTCATGCTATAATCTGCTCATCTAGTCAACCTTACCGGACAAGCCTTGTCACTCAGTCAGGAGCCGCGCCATGATTCGCCAAATGCCTGTTGTGCAGAGCGAAGAGATTGAACTCTATATTCGCACCTACTATTCTCTCTTGCGCAGCAGCGCACCAATTCGCATTCGTAGCCTGGAAGAGACCCACGCCGCCATGAATTCCAGCCTCCACCAATTGGCCGACAGCCCAGAGATTGATATGTCGGCGCTGGTCTATGCGGCATTGCGGTTGCCGGATTGTATAGTAGACGCACGTCTGGTGATCTTGGGGCAGATGGACGATGTCTTTCAGCGCGAGGGCTATACGCCTGAGTTGTGGCATCCTGTCCGTGCACGCGCCCGTCGTCGCAAGTTCTACTTTGAACCAAACGAGGGCATTCTGGCCGCCTATATTGCCAGCGTGAGTGATATTGATGACCTCATCCCTTGTGTGAGCACCTTGCAAATTGAGTGGAATAAACTCCATTATAAGTTGACCAACAGCCAACTTTGTGCAAATTTGGTGCAAGCCCAAGCGGCTGAGCCGGAAAAGGTGCAGCCGTTGCTGGAAGAGGTGCGCCAGGCCGCCGGCTTGTCTGAAGAAGATTTTGCTAAATTGGGTCAGGTCTGGCGCGGCCCACATCTGCTGCAAAATTTACAGAAAGTAGCCCAACAACGGCTGGATCTACGCGCCACCGTACTGGGCAGCGGGTTGAGCGATTACCGGCGCAGTGTTCAGTACTGGTGGGAGAAGATTCGCAACACGACCACGCAGGATCTCACTCGACGCCCGATCTATTTTGTCAGCAGCAATGCCCATAGCCTGGCCAACCTCTTGAGCGGTTATGCCTGGGAACAGCGCACGGTCATTGCCGAGTACATTCGCACCCATAACCCGGAAAGCCTCGCTGCCGAATATGAGCGACTGCCAAGCCACGATAATGGACATCTGCGCAACCTGCTCTACTATACGTCACGCTTAGCCCTCAATGAGCCGGCCCATCAGCGCGCCTTTGCCGCCGCCGAGGAAGCCGTGGGCATCACCCGGTTCAAAGATCCACACTGTCTGGATGTCGAGGCGCAGGTGATTGAGGTGGCAAAGCTTGACGCCAGCCGCTTTGATGAACGGCTCGGAATCCTGGACCCCGCCGCTTTACAGCTTTTGCGCCAGAGCGATGCCTTGATCTTTAATATCGATTATCCGTTGGGCATGGCGGCCTATCATATCTTCAGCCAAGTCAGTACAGCAGTGGATCAGGTTCTCGGCGTCTACATTCTGGGTAAGGCAGCCACCCTCAATGCACGCGTGGGCGATGTAATGATTCCGAATGTGGTCTATGATGAACATTCGCGCAACTCCTATCTTTTCCGCAACAGCTTTACGGCGCAGGATGTAGCCCCTTATCTCAACTTTGGCACCGTCTTTGATAACCAAAAGTCGGTGACGGTGCGCGGCACGATTCTGCAAAACCGCGGCTTTATGCACGTCTTCTACGAAGAAGGCTACACCGACATTGAGATGGAAGCTGGCCCCTATCTGAGCGCCATCTACGAAGATGTCTACCCCAAGCGCTATCCGATTGATGAAATTGTCAATCTCTTTATCAATGCGCCCTATGAAATTGGTCTGCTCCACTACGCCAGTGACACGCCGATCAGCCGCCGCCAGTCGCTGCTGAGTAAGAGTTTGAGCTACTTTGGCGTCGATGCCACCTATGCGACTTCGATTGCTGTGCTACGTCGAATTCTGGCGCAGGAGGTGGCGCGGTTGCAGCGGCGGTAGTGCTATGGTCAATAAGTCACGATAAACAAACTGTAGTAAAGACTTTAGTCTTTGAGCCGCCGCAGAGGAAGACTAAAGTCTTTACTACGGTTCACAATGACTACGGTTTACAAGAAGAGAGAAGGCGGTAAGGCGAGGAATGGGGAAATTTCTGGAGCAATTTCGGGTGGAAGTCAGCCGGCGTGAGCCACAGCCGGAACGGTTGGCGTTGTTGATCGCGGGAATGGCCTACCCAACCTTGACCATTGAAGATGAATTGGCGCAGATTGACCACGTGGCGCAGGTGGTGGAACGGGCGCTCATGGGGGTGCCGCCGGGCTATGAACGGGCCGCGCGCCTGATTGATGTCCTCCATTACGATTTGGGCTTTACCGGCAATCGCGAGCAATATTATGACCCCGATAATAGCTACTTCAATGTCGTGTTGCGCCGGCGGGTGGGGCTGCCGATTATGCTCAGTCTGCTTTGCATCGCGATTGGTCGCCGGCTGGGGTTGGCGATCACTGGGTTAGCCTTTCCCAGCCACTTTATGGTGCGCTATGCCGATCAGGCCGGCGCCTGGTTGCTTGACCCCTTTCACAATCAAGTGATGGCGTTGGAAGCGGCCGGCACCTATCTATCAAACCTCTTTGAACGCGCCGTCCCCCTCGGCAACACCATGTTTGAACCAGTCTCGCCTCAGCTATTGACCCAACGGATTTTGCTCAATCTACGCAATGTCTATTTGGGGCAGAAAAACTTTAACATGGTCCTCAATGTCCTCGATTATCTGGTTATTTTGGCGCCGAATGAGCCAGGCTTCTGGCACGAAAAGGGGTTGTTACACTACCAACTCGATCACTGGGAAGCCGCCTCCTACCATCTACGCCGCTATTTTTTTCTAACAGGACAATATCTCCTGGCCTACGGGCATGAAACCAACAACGATCTCGCCCAGGCCACCTTGCAACCACAAGAGCGCCAGTTACTCAACATCTTTCAACAAATCGAGGAGACTCGACGGCGGGTGAATTGAAGTTACGAATTACGAGTTACGAATTACGAACTGTACTCCCTGTTCCGTAATTCGTAACTCGTAATTCGTAATTCGTAATTCCTTATCTCGCCTTTCACGCACACTGAGGAGAACTCCAGTGCAGATTCCACGCGATGCGTCCAGACTTTGGCAATTTTTGTATGTGTTGTTTACCCCGATCCTGCCGCTACTCTGCCGGTTGCGGGTGGAGGGGCGCGAATGGGTGCCCACCGACAGTGGTTGTATTATCGCCTGCAATCATTCCCTGGGGCCGGATTATTTTCTATTAGGGTATGGTTCACCCCGTCAAATTTTTTTCATGGCGAAGGTGGAACTCTTCCGGGTTCATCCCTGGTTTTCCCGCTTTCTCGAAGCCGCCGGCGCCTTTCCGGTCGATCGCGGGAAGAGTGACACGGGTGCGATTACGGCAGCGGAAACGTTACTACGCCGCGGCAAGGTTCTGGGCATGTTTCCCGAAGGCACCCGCAGCCGTACTGGCGTGTTGGGGCGCGGTAAGAGCGGGGTGGTGCGGATTGCACAAGCGGCGCAATCGCCGATTGTGCCGGCGGTGGTGATCAATTCCGGCGCCGTTTTCAAACAATTGGGTCGCCGCCCGGAAGTGATTGTCCGCTTTGGACCACCCCTGTTTTTTACCGATGACGACAATCAAAAAATGACCATCCAAGCGCAGCTCGATGCCGTTATGCGCGCAATGGCGCAACTGTTGCCACCAAGTCAACGGGGGAGCTATGGGGAGCAAGCGGCAAGCGAGTAAGTAGTCGAAAGTTGTCATTTATTAAGGCGATTGCCTAGGTAGCAATACTTATTGCAACAATAGCCAAAGTGAGTGAGTTTGTAAAGCAGGATTTTTCATAGAAGGATGAAACTGAAAAATCCTGCTTTACAAACTCACCGTAATGAAAGATTAATTTATGCACTTCTCTATATAGAACTTACGCAAGACGGATTGGCCGCCAGAGACCTGTAGGGTCTCGCAGACCCTACAGGTCTAGGTTTGTGCGTAAATCCTAACGAAATATCGTTTGCTCGATTCGTCTGTGCGGCAACAAAGGCTTAGGCGCCAGGCGGCTGGGAGCAGCACCCAGCATCTGGTGTATAGGCCGTTGCGGGCAATGCCCATTCCCCTGCAACCTTACAGAGTGCAACCCGCCCCTTTGCTACACTCCCCTCATGACGTTGCGTGTATGGCAAACCGTGAGAAGCAGTAGACCATGACCGAAACCCAACCAACCGCTCCACTCCAGACCAAAGCTTTACTTGTCCATGAACGATTAGCCACCGCCTATGGCGCCCCCATCCCCTTCTTTAGCACCAAAGATCCACTTAGTGAACTGGTCAGCGCGCTGCTCTCCCACCGTACGCGCAACCGGGAATCGGGGCGCGCCTATCGGGAGTTGCGCACCCAATTTCCCACTTGGGAAGCCGTACGCGATGCGCCGACCGCCGAAGTCGAAGCGGCCATTGCCGCCGCGCAGTGGCCGGAACAGAAGGCGCCCCGCATTCAAGCTGCGTTGAGCGCCATCACCGAACGCAATAACGGCGTCCTTAGCCTCGACTTCTTGACCGATATGAGTGTCACCGACGCGCGGGCGTGGTTGGAAGCCATGAACGGCATCGGCCCCAAAACCAGCGCCGCCACCCTCCTCTTTAGCACCCTACGAATGCCGGCCCTCCCCGTCGATAGCCACCACCATCGCGTGGCGCAACGGCTGGGGTTAATCCCCGCCAATATGGGACCCGGCCCCGCTCATGCAGTACTGGAAGCGCAACTGCCGCCGGATTGGTCGGCGCAGCAGGTCTATGACAACCATGAAGTGTTGATGTTGCACGGTCAGCGTTGTTGTTTCTTTCGCAATCCCGCCTGCCCCCGTTGTCCTGTCCTCGATCTTTGCCCCTATGGCCAACGGCTATTGACCCCGCCCAACGAACAACCCAGTGAATCATCACTTACGGAATAACGCTCTGAATAACGCTAAATAACGCATCGACGCAGGTGATCAGAGCTTGCGCCGCGTGCAATAGGCGATGCAGGTTGCCATGGTTGTCAATCCGCGCGGCCTGAATTCGCGTCTGTGCCACCGCCAAATAGGCACCCTCTATACCTTTTTCTAGGTCTCGACCTATACCGCTTTCCAGCACTCGCCAGTATGGTTTGACTACCTGATCGGCAAACAATGGCCTAACAGGCGCTTGTTACCTTGCAATCATGCAGGTATGAATTTGTTTCGATAAACGTAGGTGCGGTTGGCAAGCGCACTTGTTCCCCGAAGTCAGTGCCCTTGCCAACCGCACCTACGTTTACGGCTCTAGGTTCGTAACACTCATGATTGCAAGGTAGTACGAACACCAACCAGAAAAGGAGAGACAGAACCAGTTATGCACTCACGACCACTCTTGACACTACCACTTTTGGGCATTGCCTGTTTGTTGGCACTGGCCGCCTATGGCGTCTTCGGGCTGCGCCCCACGCCAGCCGCCGCCACGATGCTCCAACAGGCCGCCACGGCAACCCCTGCCGAGGAACCACAGGCAACCAGCCCCCTCACCACAATGGCAACCAACACCAGCACGGATGCAATCACCAGTGCCGGCGCCCTGACGGACACGGGCCTGATGACCGACACCGGGATGGTCACCACTTCGCTGGCGACGACGATGGCAATGGCAGAGTTGCAAAACATCACCGGCACCGTCGTCGGCATGGCCCAGTTCACGGAAACGGCGGAAGGGCTGCAAATCAGCGTAGCCATTAGCAACTTTACAGGGGCGGCGCCTGGTGAGCATGGCATCCATTTCCATCAAGTAGGCCGCTGTGAACCCGATTTTGCGGTGGCCGGCGAACATTTCAATCCGACGATGGCAAGCCACGGGTTGGACAATCCCGATGGTCCTCATGCCGGCGATCTGCCTAACATCGTCATTGACGAAGAAGGCAATGCCATCTATGAAGCGGTGAGTTCGTTGCTCACCCTGGGCACCGGCGAAAATGCCCTTCTGGCCGCTGACGGCAGCAGTCTCTTGATTCACGCTAATCCCGACGATCAAATCACCAACCCGTCGGGCCGGAGCGGGGCACGCATTGCCTGTGGCGTTGTGACCGCGATGGAAGTGCCGCCCCAGCCGGCGCCCACCCCACCCCCGCCGATCACCGGCACCAATGTCGAGCCGGAACGGCGATCCGCAAGCCCGGAACGCATTGCCCAGTTGCAGCCGATGGACGGTTTCACCATCACCGCCTTTGCGCAGGATTTGGGCAATGTGCGCATGATGGCCCAAGCCGAAGACGGGACCATTTATGTCACGCGCCGGGGACAAGGGGATGTGCTGGCGCTCCGCGATGAAGATGGCGATGGGCAGGCCGATGGCGAGCCAATTACGGCGGCTGCCGGGTTGACCGCCGTTCATGGCATTGTCATCCAAGGCGACCAAATCTACCTGGCCCAGCCCAACACGGTAACGGTTGGCACCTTAGCCGACGACGGCACAATTGCTGATCTCCAACCCTATGTCACCGGGATGCCGGACGCCGGGCAACATGGCAACCGCACCATGGCCTTTGGCCCGGATGGGCTGCTCTATGTGAGTGTCGGCAGCCTCTGCAATGCTTGTACCAATCTCGACCGTGACAGCGCCACCCTTCTACAAATTCAACCCGCTGGCGTCTATACCATCTTTGCCGAAGGGTTGCGCAACACCATTGGCTGGGGTTGGCACCCGGAAACCGGCGAACTTTGGGGGATGGATCATGGTTCGGATTGGCGCGGTGATGACCAACCGCCGGAAGAATTGAATCGCATTGAAGCCGGCAATAACTATGGCTGGCCCTACTGCTATGCGAATCAACAGGTTGATCCCTATCTGGCCGGCAGCCCGCCGGGCATGACCAAGGCTGAATTCTGCGCCCAATCCGTGGGGCCGGTGCTGACCTACCAGGCGCATAGTGCGCCCATCGGCATGGTCTTCTACACCGGCGACCAATTCCCCGAAGAGTACCAAAACGATGCCTTTGTCGCCATGCGCGGCTCGTGGAATCGCAGCGAACCAGTCGGCTACAAGGTGGTGCATGTGGATTTTGATGAGTCCGGTCAACCGGTCGCCATTAACGACTTTGTCACGGGTTGGTTGCTCGAAGAGGAAGTCGCGCACTTTGGCCGGCTTGCCGGTCTGCTGGTAGCGCAGGATGGCTCGCTGTTGCTCAGTGAAGATACCAATGGGGTGATCTACCGGATCAGCGCAATTGAGACAGAGTAACGCTAGATAATGCGTGCTACGTGATTTATGACGTGATTTATGACGTGATTTATGATCGATGGTTTCTTTGACCAGCAAAGCACGAATCACATAGCCCATCTGGCGATTCAGGAAGTGAAAGGAAATTCTGATGTTTTTTCATGACAGTCAACTCCAATTTGAAGTGCGCGTTGAGCGACCGAACCCGCTCTTTGCCAAAATGTTACAACAAGCCATTGGCGGGATCGAGGGCGAGATTCGCGTCTGTCTGCAATATTTGTTCCAAGCCTGGGGCGCACGTGGACCGGCCAAATACAAACAGATGTTGCTGGAGACAGGCACCGAGGAGATCGGCCATATTGAAATGCTCTCGACGGCAGTGGCGCTCAATCTGCAAAATGCACCGTTAGCGATGCAGGAACAGGCGGCACAGCAAAATCCAATGGTTAATGCCATTCTCGGCGGCATGGATGCTCGGCACATTCTCTCGGCTGGGCTGACGGCCATGCCGGTGGATGCCAATGGCGTTCCCTTTGATTGTTCGCATGTCTATGCCAGCGGCAACCTGGCAGCGGATATGTATGCCAACGTAACCGCTGAGTCGACAGGCCGTACCTTGGCGGTGCGGCTTTACAACATGACGGATGATCCGGGCATGAAGCACATGCTCAGTTACCTCATCGCGCGCGATACAATGCACCAAAACCAGTGGATGGCCGTGATTGAAGAGCTAGGCGGGCCGGCAGTTCATCCCATTCCCAACAGCTTCCCCCAGGAAATGGAGAACCCAAAGTTTAGTTACACCTTTATGAGCACCATGCGTAATGGTGGACAGCCACCCCAAGGGCGCTGGAGCCAAGGGCCTTCGTATGATGGTCGCAGCGAATTTACTGTTACCAAACAACCCGGCGCCCCTATGCCCGATTTGGGTACGCCGCCCATGAAGTCGGGGGCGCAAATGGAACAGATCCAGGGAGGAGCGACGCGCCAGCATAGCGGCAATGGCGCCGGTCATCCGGCCACTATCGGCGAAAAGGTGGAAAAGGCTGTCAGCAAGGTGACGGGGAAGAATTAGCGGTTTGCTCATCCAAGCATGAGCGATCGATAGTAAAGACTTTAGTCTTATAAGCGCCCCAAAGACTAAAGTCTTTACTACCGATTATTTCTTTATAAGTCAGCCATAATCTGACGCAGCGACTCACGTGTTGGACGGATCTGGCTATCACTCAGGTGAGAGAGCGGCTGATCAACCATTTCCAACAATTCGGTCATGCTGGGTTCGTTGTCGTTGATATAGAAGAGGCCGGTCAGGAATTTGTTCTCGCGACGGGCATTCTCCAACGTCTGGTAGGCCAGCATCTTGTTGGTCGGATCGTAGTCATTCTCCAGCTTTTTCAGGACGATCCAAGAGCCGTCGTGCAGTTGCACTTCGCGCTCATCATCATAGTCATCGATCTCGATCTCCTCATATTTGGGAACGAAATTCAATTCATGAATCGAGACCTGGTTTGCCTTGCCCCAGCCATAGCTCTTGTTGGAGGTGTCATGGTTGTTGAAGGTAACACAGGGACTGATGATATCCAGTACAGCAATGCCTCGGTGGCTGACGGCGGCCTTGAGCAGTGCTTCCACCTGCTTGGCGTCACCGGCAAAGCTGCGGGCGACAAAAGTGGCGTTGGCGATCAACGCTTCCATACAAATATCGAGTGACGGCAGATTGTTGACGCCGGCATATTTCAGAAATTGGCCCTTGTCGGAGGTGGCGCTGAACTGCCCCTTGGTCAGGCCATAGACGCCGTTATTCTCGACAATGTAAACTAGCGGCAGGTTACGCCGCACAGCGTGCTTGAATTGACCAATACCAATCGAAGCGGTATCGCCATCACCGCTGACGCCGATGGCGATCAACTTGCGGTTGGCGGTCAGCGCGCCGGTCGCCACCGAGGGCATACGGCCATGTAGGCTGTTGAAGCCGTGGCTGTGGCCCAGGAAATAGGCGGGCGTCTTGCTGCTGCAACCAATGCCGCTCAATTTGATTACCTGAGATTGATCCAAGCCCAGTTCCCAAACGGCGTTGATAATGCGGGCGCTAATGCTGTCATGACCACAGCCCTTGCACAAGGTCGAATCACGCCCGCGATATTCAGTCTTCTCCAGACCAATGGCATTGGTCTTGGGCGCCCGCGCCGCCGCAGCCGCCCGCGCTTGTTGTGTTACAGTACTCATCTTTCTTCCCTTTCAAGTAAAAGGAGTAAGGGTAGGGGGTAGGAAGCTTCTGACTTCCTACCCCCTACTTCTGACTTCCTATCTCCCTTGCCTATTCAAAATCGACTCGGTGATAAAGCGGGCCGAGAGCGGCATCCCGTCACACTTGGCAAGCGAAACCAACCGGGTGGCGTACTCCGGCGTTTCAGTGAGCAGAATCTTGTGCAACTGGCCATCGAAATTGTTTTCAATCACATAGACTACATCATAGCTGGCGATATAGTCGCGCACGGTCTGGCTGATGGGTAGGGCGCGCAGGCGCAGATAGCTGGTCTCGACGCCGGCCTTGCGCATCCGATCGCGCGCTTCCTGGATCGAGGGGTCATTGCTGCCCATGCTGATGATGGCAATGCGCGCCTCTTCAATCTCGTCGATCACTGGTTTTGGCACCAACGTGCGCGCCGTCTCAAATTTGCGCGCCAGGCGGAAGAGGTTCTTTTCCCAATCTTCCGAGCGCTCGCTGTAGCCGGCATATTCGTTATGACCGGTGCCGCGTGTGAAGTAAGCGGCCAGCGGGTGTTCGGTGCCGGGCAAGGTGCGATAGGTGATGCCATCGCCATCCTCATCGAGATAGCGCCCCCATTTGCCGCCCCGGTCGCGTAGATCTTCGGCAGTGAGGACCTTGCCGCGATCAAAGGGCGCATCCGGGTATTGGAATTCATCCGAAATCCAGAGATTCATCCCCAGATCAAGATCGCTCAGGACAAAGACCAGCGTTTGCAGACGCTCGGCCAGGTCAAAGGCGGTGCCGGCCATCTCAAAGCACTCTTTGGGCGTTGAGGGGAAGAGGACGACATGTTTGGTGTCGCCGTGGCCCAGGTAGTAGGCGGCCAGCAGATCACCCTGGCTGGTGCGGGTGGGCAGACCGGTGCTTGGCCCCATACGCTGAATGTCCCAGATCACGGCGGGAATTTCGGCGAAGTAGGACATGCCGGCAAATTCGGACATCAAGCTAATGCCGGGGCCGCTGGTGGCGGTCATCGCGCGCGCGCCCGACCAACCGGCGCCCAGCACCATGCCGATCGCAGCCAGTTCGTCTTCGGCCTGGATGATGGCGTAGGTGGCCTTGCCGGTTTCCGGGTCTTTGCGCAGATCTGGGGCATAGGCCGTAATCGCATCGGCCAGGCTCGATGAGGGAGTGATCGGATACCAGGAGACAAAGGTGACGCCGCCATAGAGGGCGCCAATGCCGGCGGCAGTGTTGCCGTCGATCAATACTTTGCCTTCATTAAAGCCGCTCATGCGGGCGACACGATAGGGCTGCTCATTGGCGAGATTTTCCACCGCCCAATTATAGGCCGCTTCGACCATGTTCCAGTTCATGGCAATGGGCTTGGGCTTGCCCTTGAAGTTCCATTCCACGGCGGCGCGCACTTCGTCCATCTCAATTTCCAGGAGATAGGCGGCGATACCGACATAGACCATATTGGCGACATAATCCTTGAGGGCAAAGGGCAGATCCGCCGCCTTGACCAGATTTTTCACCGGCATGGCATAATATTGGACATCCGCCCGCTTGGCGGCAATCGGCAGGGCGTCATCATAGAGGATGATGCCGTTGGGCGCCACGCTTGCCATGTCTTCGGCCACGGTTGCGCCATTCATACAGATCATCACTTCCACTGCTTCACGGCGGGCCAGATAACCATCCTTGCTCAAGCGGATGTTATACCAGGTGGGCAGACCCTGGATGTTGCTGGGGAACAGATTTTTACCGGTGACCGGAATGCCCATTTTGAAAAGCGAACGGATCAGCAGGCTGTTGCTGGTCTGGCTGCCCGAACCGTTCGCGGTGGCGACGTTGATGTTAAAGTCGTTGACAATTCGCCTCTGTAAGGGTACTGCTGGTTTTTCTTGGATTAATACACTCATGCCTTCCTCCAAATCGTGAGGCCTTTTCAAAAAAACAATAATCAAAACGGAATGACTGACCAATAATTAATGGAGAATAATTACTCATTAATTGTTTTCCATGAATTATTGAGACGTTTGCGACGCCCTTGGCACTTATAGCGATACGATCGTTTCTACCGAAATCCCCCGGCTGCTCAACAGACGCATGTGTTCGATGAGCAGCGCTTGTCCTTTGTCAAAGTCACCACTACAGATGGCATCGACAATGCGCTCGTGGTATTGCCACACCTTTTCCAGATAGCGGTAATCGGCATAGGTGTTCAACTCCACGGCTTCGTAGCCGTCCCAATACGCCTCCAACAGCCCCAAAACAAAGGGATTCTCCAGCCGGCGAAAGATGGTCAGGTGAAACTCACGATGTTCCTGGTAGGGAATCTGGGCGCGTGGTTGGTTGAGCTTTTGCCAGGCCATCCCTACCAATGCGCGCAAACGCTCTTTATCGGCTGTGGTTAGGAGAGCAACGGCTTCATGCCAATAGGCCACTTCCAGATGGCTGCGTAAACTGCTAAAGGCATCAAAATGGCGATGGTCGATGGTGAGTGCCGTAAGGAGACTGAGGCGGACAGAAGGTAAGAAATTATACTCGGTGCGGGTAATCCCGCGGCGGGGGCTAACGTCAACCAGGCCCAACATGCGGGCCACTTCCAGTTGTTCGCGCAACTTGCCCACACTAAGACCCAGTTCCGTGCTGAGTTCATTCAACGGGGGCAAGCGGTCGCCGGAGCGGCTGGCTGTGGTTAACAAGTAATCAATAAATTCAGAATGGACCGTGCCATTCAGCGTAACTGCCGTGCGCATCATTGCCTGTACTCTTGCATCTTCTTTGATGCGAAATTACAAAATCGTTGCTTCATTGCGAAGATATTGTAATGTAACCAAATTGATCGAATGAATCCGATCAATCAAATTGTTCATAACAATCATTCTATCACAGGCGTTTCAGACTTTGCCAATTGGCGAATGGGCAAATCACAAAATGGTTTGTTGTACTACCAGCTCCGCTCCTAGCCAGTCCGTGACTGGCGGTTGGGGCGCCAGTCACGGACTGGCTAGGAGCAGGTGAACTTCGTAGTTACGTTTTGTTTAGCTTTTCATGTCGATTGCCACTGGTCGGGCTTAGTGGTATGATCAGGATGAAAACGAAGAGAGTTATAGCGCCCGCTCGAAGTCGGTCCGTGACCAGTACTCCAAACGCCGGTCACGGACCGGCTTCGAGCAGAAGACTTGGTAGCTACGCTGAAGCACCATCACTTTTATTGTAAGCCCTGGTTACTATTGTCGCATAGAATTATAAAGACAAACATTAAATTTCACTTACAATTTTCTGGAGAAGCAACCATGAACTTTCCCAAATTAACTGACGCCAAGTTGTTAAGCCGCCTCCAACCACCAACCGGCAAGGTGCGTATGGTGCTTGACACTGATACCTACAATGAAGTTGATGACCAGTTTGCCCTGGTTCATGCGCTACTGTCGCCGGACCGCCTGAGTGTGGAGGCGATCTATGCCGCCCCCTACTTCAACAATCGCTCGACCGGTCCGGCGGATGGGATGGAGAAGAGCTACGAAGAGATTCATCGGTTGTTGGAAAAGCTGAATTGGCAGCAGCGTGATTTTGTCTACCGCGGTTCAACCGAGTATATGGACCAGCGCGCTCAACCGGTGGAGAGTGAGGCAGCGCGCAATCTGGTGGAACGGGCAATGGCAAGTCCTGACGATGACCCGCTCTATGTCGTGGCCATCGGTGCAATCACAAATGTAGCGTCAGCAGTGTTGATGGAGCCGAAGATCATTGAAAAGATTGTGGTTGTCTGGCTGGGCGGTCATGCGCTGCACTGGCCCAACACACGGGAGTTCAACCTGAAACAGGATGTGCCGGCGGCGCGCCTGCTCTTTGACTGTGGCGTTCCCTTTGTCCTGGTTCCCTGTATGGGCGTCGTCAGCCATCTGCATACCACCATTCCTGAACTGGAAGCCTACGTCTCCGGTCGCGGCGCCATTGGCGATTACCTGGTCGAGATTGTCAAGGGCTATCATGGCGACCATCGCGGCTGGTCCAAGGTGCTGTGGGACATCGCCACCATCGCTTATCTACTCAACGAACGCTGGACGCCCAGCCATCTGGTGCACAGCCCCGTGCTGACGGATCAAGTGACATGGAGCGTCGATCAACGGCGTCATTTGATTCGCTATGTCTATCACATTGACCGTGATGCGATCTTTCGGGATCTCTTTGACAAATTGGGAAAACTTTGAGAAGTAGGGAGCGCCCAAAGTCGGGTGGTTTTCACCTGACTTTGGGCAACCGTGGACATATGGTGTCTTGGCGGAAAAATGGGGTCATGGCTTCTCTAGGTCGGGGTCATCCGCTGGCGTATTGCCGGACCAAGGCCATGACCCGCTGGTATTGGGCAAAGCTGACGGTAGGCGGCACCGAATGGTCGCTGTGATAGATGTAGCCCCCTCCTTGTTTGGCAATGGTAAACTTGGTGCGGATCTCCTCTTCGATCACGCGGGGGTCGGGGTCAGCCATCTTGCAGGCGTCGATGTTGCCCATAAAGGCCAGCCGGTCGCCCACTTCCCGCTTGAGTTCACGCACATCCATATTGGCCTTGACTTCCAGCGGCTGTAGACAGTCAACCCCGGCTTCAATCAGCGGTGGAATCAGCTTGTGAATATCGCCGTCGGTGTGATAGATGACCGGGATCTCCAGACTGTGGAAGTAGTCACAGAGCATTTTGTCCGACTCTAAGATGCAGTTGCGATAGGTGCGCGGTGAGAAGAGTGGCCCATTGCGATAGGCCATGTCGTTGTAGAAAAAGGCGACATCGGGTTTATAGCCGGCGCCGATGATTAGCTTCGCCATACGCAACACCAATTCCGCCATCGTCTCCACCATCTCGCGGAACCAGGCGGGGTCGTCGGCGGTGAGCATTAACAATTCTTCACTCTTCACATAACGTTGGAGTTGGTCATAGCCGATGACGGCGGAGAGGGCGATGCACTTACCCTCTGAGCGCGCTTGGTGATAACGTTGGCGCAGGCTCACCCAGTCCACACGGGCATAGTCCGGCACAAAATTGGGATAGTGGCGCGGTTTGAGCCGTTCCCAGTCCGCTTTGGTGGCAATCGCCCAGTCGATGATCTCCGGCGTGCTGGCAAAGGTGCGGAAATTTTTGCGCACGCCACCATAGGGGGTGCTTTCGACCACATATTCGTTATCTTTGTGGAGTGTTTGCACTTCAAACAGCGGAGATTGATCAAAACCGAGAGAGATCATTTCGTAGCCGAAATAATCTTCGGGCGGAATTTCCGTCGGCAGCCCCTGCTTTTGCCACTGGCGCACCGTCTCCAACCACAGGCTATCGTGGATGGGGACGCGGTCGGGCTGTTCATGCCGCAGCGCCTTGAGCATTCGTTCCCTGGAATCCATAGGGCATCCTCCTTGATGCACGGGAAACTACAACGAATGATGACGGGTGGCGAGTGGCGGGTTACACTGACAAGATGAATCCACCACTCGCCACCCGCCACCCATCACATCTATTTTTTCTTGATCACCCCCATCGGTCGCAGATTGACGCCATGCCCCCAAATTTCGCGCACTTTTTCCAGATAGAAGCAATAATTTTCCAGTGGTACATCGGGCGGGACGCGGTGATCACAGAAGCCAACATAGCCCCCCTCTTCCACCAGCGGCGCCAGCCGTTTGACCTCGTTTTCAATATCGGCCTTGCTGCCTTGGAGGATGTGCTTGTCAAAGCCGCCCATGATCAACAGATCTTTGCCATATTGCTGGCGATAGTTCACCGGATCGGCGCCCCAGGTGCCGATTTCCAGTGGGAACATACAGTTGACCCCAGCATCGAGCCAGTGGGGGATTAACAACGAGATGTCGCCGTCACAGTCAAGCCAGACAATGTTGACGTCGTACTTGTGCAGCAAGTCAGTAATGCGACGGTATTGGGGGACAAGGTATTGCTTGAAGTGTTTGGGACTGATCAACGGCCCGGCGCGATAGGCCATATCTTCCCACATGCCACAGGCGTCAAATTTCACGCCAGAGTCGAGCGCCCGCTGGAGGGTGCCGATGATACAGTCGGCGATGGTGACGACCATTTCTTCAAACCAGGTCGGGTCATCATACAGCACGTAAGAGACATTTTCGACGCCCATCCAATTGCGAATCCAGCCATAGAGGCTGCCGCCGGGTAGCACAACTAAATCGGTGCGGTTGGGATCGTTCCAGCATTTTACCCGTTCCGCCCAATCGGTGGGCAACCGCTTGGCGCTGGTGGGATCCAGACGCGGCTTGTAATGCTTCTGCCAACTTGCGCGATCCACCAACAGATGCCCCTGATGTTGGGGAATTGACCCCATAAATTTCCGCCGCAGCACCCGCACGCCATCACCCTGCTGGACAATCTCATGATCGCCGTGGTCTTCTAACACTTTGTGGCGAAAAGAGGGCGTCAAGCCAATGCGGATGTCCGTGGTGCGGGAGATTTCGTCGATTCCCCAGTCCATGCCAAAGTAGTCCACATGGTTGGAGTTGTCATACTTGAAGTGGATCGCCTTGGGCAGCCCCTGTTTGTGCCAGAGCGGAATGGTCTCTTCCCAAAAGCCAAAGTCGATGATCGGTGCGCGATCACGGGGCTGATAGCGCATGGTCGCCAAAAAACGTTCACGGTTGTTCATGGTGTACTCGTTTATGGGTTAGGTCATTAGGTATTGGATATTGAGTTATTGGATATTGGTTGGACGCTGCTCAATACCTAATACCCAATACCCGATGCTTTAGGTAAACTTTGCGACTTCTTGAATAAAGGTCTCCGCCTCGGCCACGCTGGCAAAGGGTTCTTCCACGCTAATCAAGACGCCGACTGGACCGATGGCATCCAGAACGGTCAGTGCATCTTGGGCATTCTGCGCGATCAACTGTAGACTCTTGCCGGCCTGACGAATCCGCCGGTAGACCTCAAGCCAGCGGGCCGCTGGGCCACGCCCTGCGCCATAGACCCACTGCACGGCATGGAGTTGCGGCAGGTCGAGCAGCAGATCCAGATGACGCAACGCCTGTGGCCCGTCCAGATGAAAGATGCTCCGCTCCAGCGGCTCCATTTCGCGCAGAATCGCCGGCAGGATGAGGTCATGGGCGTGTTGCGGTGAGACCATGCACCAGAAGTCAGAGCTAGGCACATAGGCCGGGCCACGGTAATAGATGGGCAACCAGGTGGTAGCGCCAAAACCGGCCGTGGCGACTTGCGCATAGAGGCGATCAAAGGCGGCCACATAGCCCTCGGCCACGTGCATCCCGGCCTGCGCTACCAGATCGGGGCAATCCATGAGATCGAGACAAAGTTGCATGGGGTCGCGCAGAGCGGCCAGAATGTCATAGTTGCCATGCAGGTCAGTGATGCCGACGATATAGCGCCCCTCACACCGTTCGATGGCATAGTCGGTCATACGCATCATCGTCTGCCAGTAGACATTGGTGAAATCAGGGGGCAGGGTTAAGATCCGTTGCCACTCGCCTGCTGAATGCACCACCGGCGTTGACCAACTGGTGCTTTCGGTAAAGGTGAGCGGGCAGCCATAGAGCGTCGCCGTGATCTCCGGACCAATGTTCGACCAGAAGAGGGGAAAGCGATCACCGACATAGTCGGTCTGCGCCATCTTGGCCAGCGCCTCTTCGACCACAAATTCTACATCGAGCCAGCGCGCCTGGTGATCAACATGAGTGGAAACCGGGCCACGATAGGGGCGACTTGGTTTAACACTAACCAGCACCGGCGGTCGATCCACGATCGCGCCGACCCACCAGGCATCAAAGCGCGCTACTGTTTTGTCAAACGCAGGGCTACCCATCAACTCCTTCATGGCGCGTTCCTTTTGTTGAGTAGCTTGTCAGGCGGCATTTAATTCTGCTAACAGTTCCTTGCAGCGGTCGGCGCCGGTTGCGGCATCGACGGCAAAGCCATCGGCGCCAATTTGCGTGGCCCAATCTTCAGTGATCGGCGCGCCGCCGACAATCACTTTGACCTTGTTGCGCAGGCCTGCGCTCTCCAATGCCTTGATGACTTCGCGCGTGTAGGTCATCGTGGTTGTCAAGAGTGCCGACATGCCAACCAACTGGGCATTGTTCTCCTTGACGGCATTAACAAACTTCTCCGCCGAGGCATCCACGCCCACATCAACCACTTTGAAGCCGGCGCC
Organism: Caldilineaceae bacterium; assembly: GCA_026645575.1. The sequence goes on along the minus strand of JAPKMW010000046.1, from coordinate 11,642 downwards.
TTCCAACAACATGCCGGTCAGGTTTTTGCCGATGTCATGTAAGTCGCCGCGCACGGTGCCGAGGACAATGGTGCCGATGGGTTCCACGCCACTCTCCACCAGTACAGGGCGCAGAAGATCCATCGAGCTTTGCATGGCGCGGGCAGCAATCAACATTTCGGGGACAAAGTAATCGCCACACTTAAAGCGGTCGCCGACCTCGCTCATGCCCTCGATCAGCCCTTCGTTGAGGATCGCCTGCGGGCTGACCTTCTCCGTCAACAACTCTTTGGTCAACGCAATAGCCTGGGGTTTGCTGCCGTTGATGATCGCCTCTTGTAGATCAAATAGTTTATCGGCCACGTTCGTCTCCTTTGTCTTTCATGATTTTTTGCAAGCTTCTGTGATGGAAGGGAGTGTCGTTACCAACAGTTTTCGCGCTGATTGGTAGAAAGAAGAACAGTCAGGTGGTGAGGTTGGAACCTAGCCACTTGTCCAAGAAAACCGCAAAGCAAGGGCTGACCACTAGAGAGAAGAACGCGCTGGCTGGGGCAACGAGCCTAGCTACCTGACCAGGTCAATGCTACAGCCGCAACTTTAGCAGCAACTTTGCCCAACATCCCCACTCCGCTTACAATAGGGGGAACTGAGCAACTGTTACGAACCAATCGAAGGGAAGGAAGAACTATGTCCATGCTTGCGCCCTATCTTCAACGGAAAGCCGAAGTCCTGGCCCAGCGCCGCGACCATTTTGCAGCAAACCCGGAAGCCGCCCTTGTGCGCCTGAAAGCGACCTCGCATGTTGCCGGGAATACCGGCGTTCGTCCGGTAAAGATGGGCGACTATATTGTGATCAGCGACTCGGCTCCCGGTCTGGCCGGTCATTCGCTTGGCCCCAGCTCGCCGGAGATGTTGCTGGGCGCACTGGCAAGCTGTCTGGTGCATACCTATCTGCTCCAGGCGACGCTGCTCAACTTGCCGTTGGATCAGGTAGAAGTGGTGATCGAGGGCGCACTTGATATGACAGGCGTGGTCGGCCTGCCCGCCGAAGGACCACTGAAATTAGAAGGCTTGAGCTATACGCCGACCGTCACTTCGTCGGTTAGTGCAGCAGAGATTGAGCAATTGCACGCCGCCGTAGAGCAAGCATGTGCCGTTCTCAATACGTTGCGCAGTCCGATGGCAGTGGTGCGGAAGGAGTCGCAGGCAGCAGGAGCACTGCCGACTATCTGCGCCCACCCTTAGTCGGCTTTGTCCTAACAGAGGACGGTTATCGCCCCATGCCGCCGCTATTCGCGGAGGAGCGGCCCGGCAAATTTCGCTTAAGCTCAGGGGCAGCCTTACCGCCTGAATTTGTCAGCCATGAGTTGGGGTTACGCTTAACGTTGAACGCGCAAAATGATCTGTTGCTCTATGATTTGGTAACAGGTGAACAATTGCTAACTGATACTGAGGCGCGTCAGATTGCGGAAGAGCGTGCGGTTGATGCCGAAGAACGAGCGGTTGATGCTGAAGAGCGTGCAGCTCAAGTTGCGGCAGAAAATGAACGGTTACGCGCAGATCTGGCGCGGTTACAGAACGGGGCTACCTATCGTCCGTAATTTCGCTCACCCAACGAAGCATCATGACAATCGCGACCAGCAGTGACAGCGCCGTCACCGGGCCAAGCCCCCAGACGCCATAGGCGGTGTAGGCGGGCGGCCCGGTGAAGCTGGCGAGGGCGCCGCCGACAATGCTGACGGCGAAGGCCAACGTCAGGATCTTCCCGCGCTGGGTCGTCGATTGGCCGCTGACCAGCGACATGTGACAAATAATGGCAAATTCCGAAGAGGCGCGCAACAAGACCAACGCCCCCACCGCCCAGAGCAGTCCCCGATCGAGCCAGGGTAGAAGCGCCGTCACCACCAGGGCGATGGCCCAGCCCAACAGTACACCGCGCCGTTTGCCCAGCCCATCGGCCACAATACTGGCCAAACCGCTGCCACAAAGATCGGCGCAACCGATGACCAGCGCTACGGTTCCCAACTGTTCGGCGGACAACCCATACGCCGTCACCAACCAACCACCGTAGATGACGGCGATGTGCAACAGGCCAAAGTTGGCGACCGTGCCGGAGAGGATCGCGCCCCAGGTTGAAGCGCGATTTTCTTGGATGGTGAAAAAGTGGCGAAGTTGGCCGACGAGGTGCGACCAGCCGCCAAACCGCCACCGGCCAGATGCCATCGCCGGTTGGCTCGCCGCCTGGAGTGAGCGACCCGTCGGCGGCAACTCGGCAAAGACAAACCACGCCCCCACCAACCCCACCGCCAAGACGTAGAAGGGCGCCCGCCAACCAGCCAGGGCGATTACCTGCCCCATGACAAAGAGGCCGACAATTCCCGATAGCGCCCAAGAGTATTCCAAAATGCCAAAACCGCGTGCCCGCCGATTGTAGGGTAACTGCTCGGCCAGGTAGGCGCGCAGGGTGGGGACAAAGGCGTAAAAGCCCACCCCCAACAGCAACATCCCCACCACCGTCATCCACAGGGCGACACTGCTCCCGACCAGGATGAGGCCGCTAATGCCGACGAGCAACTCCAGCCGCATGATGGCACGATAGCCCCGCCGGTCGGCCAGTGTACCCCAGAGCGGCGCAAAGACGGCCATAATGTTGCGGAGACCGAGCAATTGGCCCAAGGTAATTACGTCGATCCCCAGGCCAGCGGCGATCATGGTCAGAAAGGGGTTAAAGAGTTGATTAGCGGTATTGACCAGCAGGCGCGTTAGCACACTAACGGTCATCAACAGCGGAAAGGAGGCCAGCCGGTAACGCGGTGGGGAGACCGTTTCACTCATAGGTAACGTGGACCATTTCTATTTTCCTAAGTTGGCTTGTTTATGATGAACGAATCAACCATTGGCACATTGGGGATTGGCCGTTCATCCGCAGCAAACTTGCCTGATTATAGGGTAGAATTCCCCGCTTGACAAGGCGCGCTTGGTCATTTGGAAGGGAACTCGCTACAGCCACACAGTTGTTCCGGTATACTCACCAGGCCACAACGCTTGCGCTATGGGCCTTGCTTCTACCACGCTTCCACAGAAAGGGATGTTTATGACCATTGCACTTAACGACCGGGTTACGCAACGTCTTGTAGAGGAACAGATTATTTGGTTCACCACCATGCGTGCGGATGGGATGCCAACGCCCACACCGGTCTGGTTTCATTGGGATGGCGAACGAGTGTTGATCTTCAGCCAGGAGAATGCGCTCAAGTTGCGTAATATCCGCCACAACCCGCAGGTCGCCCTCAATTTTCATACCGATGCTGATGGCGGCGATGTTGCTATTCTCCTAGGAACAGCCGCGATTGATAGCGAACCAGTCAGCCCGGCGCAATTTGCCGCCTATGTGGCAAAGTATGAGCAGGGTATTAAAATGATCAATATGACACCGGAAAGTATGCGGCAAAGCTATTCCGCGGTGATCCGTGTCACGCCAAACCATGTACGCAGTTGGTAAACCACCCAATTGGAGAAAAGTTTATGGAAGTTGCAATCATGCTCGAAGGCCAGCATGGCCTCACCTGGCCGCGCTGGCAGCGGATTGCCCGCGCCGTCGAGGATCTCGGTTTTGTCGGCCTCTATCGTTCGGATCACTTTACCGACGCCAACCCACCCGACATTGACTCGTTGGAACTCTGGGTTTCATTGACCTGGCTGGCGAGCCACACGAGCCGCATTGAATTCGGGCCGATGGTTTCACCGGTTTCATTCCGCCACCCGGTCTTTACAGCGCGCATTGCCAAAGATGTGGATGATCTCTCCGGTGGCCGTTTGACGCTGGGTGTCGGCGCGGGCTGGCAGGTGCGCGAACATACCAACTTTGGCTTTGACCTGTTGGGATTGCCCCAACGCTTTGCCCGCTTTGAGGAAGGATTAGAGGTAATCACTCGCCTGCTGCAAAGTGACACGCCGGTTGATTACAGCGGCCACTACTATCAACTACACGAAGCGATTCTACTGCCCCGCCCCCAACGCAAAGCCGGGCCGCCCATTTTGATTGGTGGGAACGGTGAGAAGCGGACGTTGCCCCTGGTTGCACGCTATGCAAATGAATGGAACGGCGTCTACCTGCCGCCGGCGCGCTATCGCCAGCTCAATCAGCAGTTGAATGAACTGTTGGCAGCGGCAGATCGCGATCCCAAGAGTGTCCGCCGGTCATTGATGACACGGGTCATCTTTGGGCAGAACGACGCAGCGCTGCAAGCCCAAGTTGTCGAAACCAAACTCTCGGTCGAAGGACTGCGTGAGCGGGGTGTCGTTGTAGGCACAGCCGGCGCCATTGGCGAGCAGTTGGGCCAGATCGCCGAAGCCGGTGCGCAACGGGTGATGTTGCAATGGCTGGATCTGGATGACCTGGATGGATTGGCGGCGTTGGCAGCGGCAGTATTGTAGGAGAGTAAAGGTAGGTGCGGTTTGCAACCGCACGGCTTCATCAAAGCCCCTGCGGCTGCAAACCACACCTACGATCACTTCACGCCCAGCAATTCCACTTCAAAGATCAGGGTGGCGTTTGGTGGAATCACCCCACCAGCGCCACGGGCGCCGTAGCCCAGTTCCGCCGGGATGACCAGTTGGCGTTTGCCGCCCACCTTCATGCTCATCACCCCTTCGTCCCAGCCGCGAATCACCTGGCCGGCGCCAATGGCAAAGCCAAAGGGTTGGCCCCGGTCGAGTGAACTGTCGAACTTCTTGCCATCGACCAACCAACCGGTGTAGTGAACCGTTACCTGTTGCCCCTGCTTGGGGGAGGCGCCTGTGCCGACAACAAAGTCGTAATATTTCAAACCGCTCGCCGTTGTTTGATAGTCGGCGTCATCCACTTTGGTGGGCGCGGCAGGTGCGCCCGCCAGAATGTTGACCAGTTCGACTTCAAAGACCAGCGTTGCGTTGGGCGGAATCACACCGCCGGCGCCGCGCGCGCCATAACCCAATTCGGGGGGGATGGTCAGAATGGCCTTGCCGCCTTTTTTCATCAGGGCAATGCCCTCATCCCAGCCCTTGATCACTTGCCCTTGGCCCAAGGCAAATTGAAAGGGTTGGCCCCGGTCAAGCGAACTGTCAAACTTCTTGCCGTCGGTCAGTTTGCCGGTGTAATGAACCGATACAATATCGCCGGCCTTGGCCGCCGGCCCATCCCCGGCCTTGAGTTCTTGATACTGTAAGCCACTTGCTGTTTTCACGGTTGTTCCTTCTGTGTTTTGGGTAGCGGCTTGGGCCTGCTCGGCTGCTGCCGCCGGTTCGGCTGCCGGCGCCGTTTCCGGCCCACACGCAACAACCAGCGCAGTCAACAGCACAACGGTCCCAACCCGCCACCATTGCTTCTGCATCATAACTATACTCCTACTGTAATCACTTGATAAAAAATGATTCCGCTCAGTATACACGAGATTGGCAAACTTAACTATCCTGACGGGGGGCTAAATTGCAGATTTGATAGGCGGGTGGTCCCTTGGTTCAAAAGCGGAAATCTACTTTTTTGTTAACTAAGTTTTCATCGATGAACGCGTCCCGTAGGGGCGGCTGAGTTTAGGGCTTTTGAAGGTGCGCCACCCAGATGTTATAATGATGCACAATGGATTTATTGTTTCACCACAGAGAAGGGAACCTGAGGAATGGACTATCGCACCCTGGGCCGCACCGGCGTACAGGTCAGCGCGCTTTGTCTGGGCGCCTGGCAGTTTGGGCAACGAACGCCGAAAGCGGACGCACTGCGCATGATCGACGAAGCGTTGGCTGCCGGCCTCAATTTTATCGACACGGCCAGCGGCTACGGTCGCGGCGCCAATGAGGAAATCCTGGGCGAAGCGTTGGCAACCAATGGCAAACGGGCGCGCGTGGTTCTTGCCACCAAGTTTACCTTTGGCGTGAGCCGCAACCAGATCCTGGAACAGTGTGACGCCAGTCTCCGCCGCCTGCGCACGGACTACATTGATCTCTACCAGTTCCACTCGTCCCACCCGACCATTCCGATTGACGAGAGTTTGCGCGCCCTGGATGATCTGGTGCGCGCCGGCAAGGTGCGCTACATCGGCACCAGCAACTTTGCCGCCTGGCAGGAGATGGAGGCGCTCTGGGCCGCGCATGAACTAAAGCTCAACCGCCCCGTCTGTAGCCAACCGGCCTACAACATGTTGGATCGGCGCATTGAACGGGAACTGATTCCGATGGCGCGCACCTACGGGCTGGCCATCATCCCCTGGTCGCCGCTGGCGCAGGGCTTTCTCACCGGCAAATATCATCGCCACAACACGCCCGCCGATGGTCGTCTCACCGCCGGCGCCGGCGTCCAGGAGACAGGGAATGTCGAGACCCATCACCAGGAACGGGTCTTTGACTTGATTGATCTGTTGATAGCGTTGGCCGCGGCGAAAGGGTGTACGGTCAGTCAACTGGCGCTGGCGTGGTGTCTACACCAACCGGGCGTCACCGCGCCGATTATCGGGCCGCGCACGAGTGAACAGTTGCAGGATAATTTGGGCGCTTGCGCTGTCACAATCACCGACGAGGATCGCAGCCAGATCGACGCTATCATCCCGCCAGGGCGGATGTTGGTGCATTATAATCGAGTGACGACGACGCCGCGAACGCGGTGGTGAAAGGGAGAACAAAATTGGCCTGTGATTGTCAAAACAAATGTTCGCTGTTATAATCAATGGAAGGCTTGTATGTAATTATCCAAAGGAATCCATCCTATGGGCCAAACGCTATCTGCGGTTTACGAACATGGTTCACTGCGCCTGCTAGAACCGGTAGAACTGGCTGAATCCAGCCGGGTGCAGGTACAAATTCTTGCGCCTGTCACTGACTGGCAGACGGAAGCCTTCCAACGACTGCTTGCCAGTTTACAGGCATTGTTACTCCGGTTTGAAAAAGAACAACAAGGCGAGTTAGTGCGCACTGTGTTTTTACAGATCCTACAGACTGATCTACAGACATTATGGGATTTGAGCCAGCCGCCACACCGGATGCTCTGTACCCTGCTACAACTGGCAGCCAAGCGCCTGCAACCAGCAACAATTCGCCCCGAACAGGTTACCGCCTTTCGTTTTGTGCTTGCGCAAATGACATTGCCTACCGTCACTAACGAAGCCATCCACCTTTGTGTTGAAAGGCTAGCATCGGCTGGTGTGCCGGCGGCGTTTACTTTTTCTGCCGAAATCGTACAAAGCTACGTCGATGAACTCTAAAGCGGTCGTCTTGCTCGACACTAGCATACAGATTGAGCGGATGATGGGTACGCTTGCCCAACAAGAGGCGCTGGAAACGCATCTTGCCTTGAAGTCTCACCGCTTTGTCTCCACACAGTATGTCTTCATGGAATTCCAGCGCGCCGTGCTGGCGGATTATGTACGGGTTTACCACGCCCTGTTACAACACGGAAACTGGGAGGACGCAGCCTATGCGCTCCGCTCTGGTCCATTGGCCTACCGTTCACAGGCGTTAGGTCGCTGTCTGCATATTTTGACGCAAACCATATCTGCCAGTTCACTGCGCCTGGCCCACGCATTAGAGACACTTGAGGTGCATATTCAATTTGAGATGCCAGCGCGCTTCTGGCGTCAGGTCGAGCCACTGCCCGATCCCATTGACTGCGATCTGGTAGCCGCCGGTATCAAACGCCATGGCCAACGATTTACGATTGCTGACAGTTGTCGCAAAGAACAGGCAACCTGCCATTTTCCCGACTTCTTGACTGATCATCGTGCTGAGTTACAAAGCATCGCCGCTTACCTGGCCGCCCACCCACAAGTGGTAAAAGAGCAAGCACGGCTAGAACGATTGGTGCGCACAGTAATCGATGACCCACGGGCTGCCTTGGGACAGTCAAGCTGTTGGCCGCTGGGCGACATCATTATCGCTTTACAAGCGCTGCCTGATGCCCAGGTCTGGACGATTGACGCCGATTTTCAACCGATTGCCCAGGCGCTTGGGTTGTCGCTCTATATGCCGGTGTTGGACAAGTAGTATCAATTGCAATAGCACGGCAAAGCTTCTTCAACGGACAGGGGCAGTTGTCCAAAAATCTGCTAACAACTCAGCTTGGGCCAACACCTTATTGACCGATTCGGTATATTCACCAGTGGTCGGATCATCAGGTGGATATTTGTATTTGCGCAAGATGCGTTTGACCAAGACCCGCAACTTGGCTTGCACGCTCTCCTTGAGTTGCCAGTCAATTGAGGTGTTGCGCCGCACGCTATCAACCAGCTCATGGGCGATGGTTTTCAGCGTTTCGTCACCCAGCACGGCTTCGGCGGTTGGATTGTCGGCCAGGGCGTCGTAGAAGGCGAGTTCGTCTTGGCGCAGTTTCATCCGCTCGCCCCGTTTGTCAGCTTCCCGTATTTCCTGCGCCATTTTGATCAACTCTTCGATGACGCGGGCTGAGTCGATCAAACCGTTTTGATAGCGCCGCACCGCCGCCGCTAACAGCTCCGAAAATTTACGGCTTTGCACCAGATTGGTCGCCGACCGGCTTTTGATCTCGTCGTTAAGCAACCGTTTGAGCAGTTCAAAGGCCAGGTTGCGATGGGCCATCCCCTGCACTTCGGCCAGAAATTCATCAGAGAGAATCGAGATGTCGGGGCGCTTGATGCCGGCAGCGTCAAAGACATCGACCACCGCTTCCGAGAGGATGGCGTCATTGATGATCTGGCGAATGGCGGTTTCAATCTCGGCGTTGGTGCGGGTTTTCTGTTGTTCATCAAATTTGGTAAAGCGCGCTTTGATGGCCTGGAAGAGCGCCAGGTCATCCCGAATTTCCAGGGTCTTGGGATGGGGGACGGCAAGAGCAAAGGCTTTTTGCAGACGAATCACATTTTCCTTAAAGCGCTCTTTGCCGTTGCGCACCCGTTCTTTATCCTGGATTTCGGTCAAATCGGCAATGTAATTGGCCGCAGCAAGAATAAAGTTGAGCTTGTGCTTGGGTTCCAACGTGAAGTAGCGTCGATAATCAAAGCCGTTGCTACCGCTGCCCCCGTTGCCTTCGACAGGCTCAGGCAACGATGGCAGCGGGTAGGCAGAGGCGGAGGCTGAGCTTGTCGAAGCCGAAGCCGATCTGGGTCTACGCCCGAACATATCGACCACGATCTCGTACAGTTCCATCATCTTGGCGACGGCTTCTTCCTGGTTGAAGGTAAGTTTGCCGCGACCGCTGTTGGCGGTGTAGAGCGCCAGTGCATTCTTGAGATCCTGGGCAATGCCAATGTAATCAACAATCAACCCGCCCTCTTTGTCGCCAAAGACCCGGTTGACACGGGCAATGGCCTGCATCAGGTTGTGACCATTCATCGGTTTGTCAATGTACATGGTGTTGAGGACCGGCGCGTCGTAGCCGGTCAACAACATGTCACGCACAATGATCAACTGGAGTGGGTCACTGGGATCTTTGAGGCGGTCGCCCAACACTTTGCGGCGCGGCTTGTTGCGGATATGCTCTTGCCAATCCAGGGGGTCACTGGCCGAGCCGGTCATGATAATTTTGATGGCACCTTTGGTGTCGTCGGGGTCGTACCACGCCGGGCGCAGCTTGATGATTTCGTTGTGCAGCGCCACACAGATGCGGCGACTCATGCAGACGATCATGCCTTTGCTGAGGGCGGCGGTTTGGCGCGCCTCAAAGTGGGCAATCAGGTCGGCGGCCACCTGTTCCAGGCGGCTTTGACTGCCCACCACCGCCTCTTTACTTGTCCATTTGGCAAAGCGTTGCTGGCGTTCGGTCAGCTCATCATCTTCGGTGATCTCCTCCACCTGCTGATCCATAAGACGCTGCGCTTCGTCCGACAACTTGATTTGGGCCAGCCGACTTTCATAGTAGAGGCCCACGGTCGCGCCATCGGCCACGGCTTGCTGGATATCATAGACATCAATGTAGTTGCCAAAGACAGCCTGCGTGCTGGCATCTTCTTTTTCAATCGGTGTGCCGGTAAAACCGATAAAGGTGGCATTGGGCAGGGCGCTGCGCATGTTACGCGCAAAGCCGTCAATAAAGTCATATTGGCTGCGGTGGGCTTCATCAGCAATGACGACAATATTGCGCCGTTGGCTGAGTTCGGGGTATCTTACGGGAACCGAGCCGGTGCTGCCTTCGACAGGCTCAGGCAGCGTATGCGGAGCGTTGGTTTCGCCGTTGGCTGAGCTTGTCGAAGCCAACTTGGGCGGCAGAAACTTCTGAATGGTCGTGAAGATAACACCACCCGACGCCACGGCCAGCAACTTGCGCAGATCCTCACGGTTGGCCGCCTGGGTGGGCGTTTGACGCAACAGGTGTTGGCAGTTGCTAAAGGTCTCAAAGAGTTGCTGGTCGAGGTCGTTGCGGTCGGTGATGATGACCAGCGTCGGGTTGTTCATGGCTTCAGTCAAGATCAGTTTACCGGCGTAGAAAAGCATGGAGAGACTCTTGCCGCTGCCCTGGGTGTGCCAGACCACACCGGCGCGTTGATCGCCTTTGGGCTGGCTGGCGACAGTGGGCAGGCCATAAGGTTCCGGTTCCTGGCGCAAGGTTTTGGGCGCGTCAGCGGCGGCGCGCAGGGTCGAGGCAATGGCCCGGTTGACGGCATAATATTGATGATAGGCGGCGACCTTCTTGATGACACCTGGGTTGCTGAGCTTAGTCGAAGCACGTTCAAAGACGATAAAATGGCGAATCAGGTCAAGCAGGGTCTGTTTGTTAAGCATTCCTTGCAGCAGCGGCGCTAAAGCCATTTCATTTTTCGGATCCACAATGGTGCGACCATCGGCGGTCTTCCATTCCATAAAACGCCCATAATTGCTCGATAGCGTGCCGGCCTTGGCAAACCAGCCGTCGCTGATGATCAGTAGGGCGTTAGTGACAAAAAGGGAGGGAATCAGTTGCTTGTAGGTTTGCAATTGGTGAAAGGCGGCTTCAATGCTGGCGCTCTTATCGCCGGCATTTTTGAGTTCGATGACCACCAGCGGCAGCCCGTTGACAAAGAGGACAATATCAGGCCGTTTATTATTGTGATTTTCTACCACGGTGAATTGGTTAACAGCCAAAAATTCGTTGTTGGCAGGGTTGTCAAAATCGATCAGCCAAACCTTGTCGGTTTTGGCCTTGCCGTCGCCAATGCCAAATTTGATGTCAATGCCGTCAGTGAGCAGGCGGTGAAAGGCTTCGTTGTTGTCAAGCAAGGTGAGGGCATCGGTGCGCAAGACCTTTTTGAACGCTTCGTCACGGGCCGCAGCGGGAATGGTAGGGTTGAGGCGGTCGATGGCGGCACGTAGGCGGGTGGCAAGGATGACGTCGTGATAGTCGCGTTCTTTGGCCGGCCCTTCGGCCAGGTCAGGGCCGTAGCTGGTGAGGTAGCCATTGTCGTCGCGCAGTACGTCGAGGGCAATCTGTTCGATTTCAGATTCGTACATAGACATTCTCTCTTATGTTCTATCTTGTGATATAATCGGTCTTCACAAGCTAACTTACACTCTCAACTGCGTATAATGGCTGATGAGTAACCCATGACCAGTGTCCGTTCCTATCATGATGATGCCGTGCAGGCTGCCCAAATGGCAATGGTCGCTTTGCAATATAATGGTCCCCAGAAACTAGACCACATGTTAAGATACTAAAAACGAATCATGTGGAGGGGAAATAATGACGAAAC
>JAPKMW010000045.1 GCA_026645575.1 Caldilineaceae bacterium | reverse complement strand
CCCCAACCTATTGATGTTCTGGGCGACCACAAGGGTGCGCCCCTACAGATAATTACGCAGCACGTAGCACTCTTCATAAGCCGGTCGGCAGGTCGATAAAGGTAAAGTCGATCCCAAATTTCTCCTGTAGATGCTTACCCAACGCCTGCACACCCACCGTTTCCGTTGTGTAATGACCGCCATAGACCACATTGATCCCGGCATTGAACGCGTCGTAATATTGCGCGTGACTCGTCTCGCCGGTCAGATAGAGATCGCAGCCGAGGCGAGCGGCTTCGTCGATGTCGCGGGCGCCAAAGCCGCTGAGAATGCCAACGCGCTGAATGAGCCGGGGGCCATTGGGCTGGATTAGCTTGACCGGCCCCACCTGCTGCTCAAAGTGCGCGACCAGATCATCGAGCGTAACCGGCTGGGACGCCTGCGCCAGCACAGCCAGTTTAACGCCATTGGCGTTGCCCCACCATCCTGTCACGTCCAATCCCAACCGGCGGGCGAGTTCAGCGTTATTGCCCACCTCCGGGTGCGCATCCAACGCCAGATGGGCGGCATAGAGATTGAGATTGGCGTCCAGGAAGGTACGCACCAACCGTCCGTAACCGTCGCGCAAGAGCTTGGGCGTTCCCCAAAAGATACCATGATGCACCAGCATTAGGTCAGCATCTTGCGCAATGGCGGCCTCGACACACGGTTGATGGGCGTCCACCAATCCGACGATCCGCTGTACCTCTTCTCGCCCCTCTATCTGCAAGCCTTGCGGGCCATAGTCGCGAATTTCGGCAATGCGCAGGTAGCTGTCCAAGTAATCAACGAGTTCGGTCCGTTTCATGCCTTCTTCTCCTGTGATGCATCTGTAGTAGAGACACCCCGTTGGATAAATTTTTTGGCGCGGCGGGCAAATTCACGTCGCGCCAACATCACCCGCCGCTGACAGGTCAGGCAAACCAACCCAATATCTGCGCCCACTCGCACCACTTGCCACTGCAAGCCGCCACACGGGTGCGCTTTCCGCATTTCGACTACATCGCCGATATAAAGCTGTTCGTGAATTTCCATAAGCGGCCCCCGAAGGAATTGAGGAATAAAGAATAAGGAATCAGGAACTGGGCTGCTCCATTCTTTATTCCTCATTCTTTATTCCCGCAAACAAATCAGCTTCGACCGACCCATTGGGCGCTGGATAGGCGCGGGTGAAGCTTTCATTGATGAGAAAACGGTGACGCAAAAAGTTGGGCAGGAAGCGCAGAAAGGCCGGCCCGCCGCTGTATTGACTGGCATGCGCCTGGCTGGCGGCATCTTTTTGCGTCAGATAGGGTTCAATATTGATCTGGGCATGAACCGGCGTCTCCCAGCCGCTGATCTCGACCAGGTTGATGTCCTTGTTACGCCCAATTGCCTTGGGGTCGTGACCCAGGAGCGGCATCATGCGCACAATGACCTTGAGCAACCGTTTGTCAAAGGCGGTGTAATAGAGCTTTTGTGGCCCAGCGTAGCTGTTGTTACGCCGCGCCGCCTCACTACGCACCAAATGAAAGGCGGCTGTCACCGTCTCACACAGGCGAATATGATCAGGATGACCATAGCCGCCATAGGGGTCATGGGTGACAATTACCGTCGGTTGCAGCCGCCGAATGTAGTCGGCCAGTTCACGAGTCAGCACTTCGATCGGCTGTTGTAGCAATGCCTGTGGATGAAAGTTCTCCGGCGTGTTGCGCATTCCACTGTCGCGATAGGGCAACGACCAGATGCTGGTGACGCCTAAGGCGACAGCAGCATTGGAGAGTTCAGTCGAACGCACTTGCGCCAACGTCTCATGGCTGACGAGATGTTTGGGGTCTTCCACCGAACCGGCAATGCCGTCGGTGGCAATCACAATATGCACCTGCTTGCCCTCAGCCGCATAACGCGCCATCGTGCCGCCTGGCCCAAAACTCTCATCATCCGGGTGAGCGAAAACACCCAATAAGGTCTGTTGTCGTTGCATAACTTCGTCTTTCGTTGCATGCAAGGAGATTGAGAGATACAGCGATTAAAGTTGGACAGTATGGTAGTGTCATCTCTCAATCGCTGTATCTCTCAATCTCCTTATCTCTTAAGGTATAAACCGCCGATCCACTGTCCCGCGCATCAGCCACGGCAGCCCCCACCCGGCGCGATCACCAGCATTATTATCCGCCATTCCGGGAGCCGTGACAAGTATGAGCGTTACCGATTGACCGGCATAGGAACTCAAATCCACAAAGGCTTCCTGCCAATCCAGATCACGCGGTTCGGTTGGGCTGAGATGACGTGACCAGAGGGTTTCTTCACTGCCGTCATGACGCACAATCACGGCAAAGGTGACGCCATCGCCACCCCAGCCCCAAGCCACGGGATCAAGGGCCGGGCTGAGCCAGAGAAAGCTCCGCTCCGTTGGCACATGCAGCGACCAGGCGATCTGAGCCGGCGCATGAGCAAAGATCGCCGGACGTTCGTCGCCATCTTGCGGCATGGTAAAGCTGGCGGCGCTGACCCGTTCACAGCCGGTCGCTTCGGCGCAGATGGGGGTATTGGGTGTAATGGTGGCGGTGGAAAGCATCGCCCGTAGATCGAGCAGTTGATACTGGCGGTAAATTTCGCGTTGATCGGGGTTCGGGCGCAGCAAAAGGTGATAGTGATTGACACCGACCCAAGCGGTGGTGAACAGGGCCGCAAAGACGAGCGCCGGCCAGCGTGCGTTGCACGGGGTAACTAAAGACTGGTCAACCGAACCGGTTCCTACCCTGTGCAACGCACGCTGGCTACTCTCCCACCAACTGTAGATCCCCCACAGGGTCAATGCCGGGCCGGTGATGGCAAAGAGATCCCAGTCGCGCCAACGAGGTAGGTCATTCTGGAAGCTAAAGTGGTAGAAGAGCAAGCCAATGGCCACCAGGCTGAGGTAGCGAAAGATGGCGTCTTGGCGCAGTTGCACTTTGGTGAAACCCCATCCGCCGATTACCAGCCAGAGTGGAGCCAGCGGAGCAATCAGCCAGAGGTTGTTCAGCGCATCCAGTAAACGACTGGGCGTCAACGCCTGGTCGACCCGCCAAAAGAGTTGAGGATCGCCGGCGTAGCCGTTACCAAAGGTGGGTAATGGCGCACCGGCCAGCCAGAGCAGCGCAACCGTGGACAGTGGGACCACGAGGGCGCTGCTGCCCAAAACAAGAAGTTGGCGCAGCCAGTACGGCTTTTTACACAGCGCGAGTACAGCAGGCATGGCAAAGAGCGCTTGTGGATGAAAACTCACAGCCACCCCGGCAGCCACGCCTACCCACGCCAGGGACACCCGCTCTTTCAGATAGCCAATGGCCAGGACAATGGTGACAAAGGTGGCGGCTGTGACCAGGCTGTAGTTCTCAATGTGACCAAACCAGAGCTGACTACTCCCCAAAGCCAGGAGGGCAACGGCATAGCTAATTTGCTGGCAACGGGTGACGGCCAGTAGCCGCATGAGGCTGATAATGGCGGCAACGTAGACAACGCCGGCCAACACACTGAGCAAGGCGACGGCGGTGGCAGGTGATCCTTGCCACCGTTGAACGAAGGCAGTCAGGCTGTACGCACTGAAACTGTCCAATGGCTCTTTCCAGATGTAGGGGTCGGTGCGCAGGCTTTGGGTGGCAAGCAGGTGGAGTTTGAGCAGAGCGTCGCCGTGGTAGGTTTGTTCGCGCCCGAACCAGAAGAGCAGGCCGACGAAGATGAGATAGAAGAATGTTTGACGGCTGAGCAGTGGGGCCGCAGCGCGTTGAGAACTCTCTGGTTGCTGCATTCCCACGTTGAGCCTGGGAACAAGCAGGGCGGCGAGGATGACCAGGCCGCCAAGGGAAAGACGGATGGGAAGGGGGACGTAGATCAGGAAACTGAACGCCCAAAGCGGTTGATAGCCGAATGTCCAGCCGCCGGCGGTCATAAAAAGAAGTGCGCCGAGGCTGCTGAGTAGCAGCGGTAGCCAACGGTTCATGGCGCCTCCACCAGATCACCAGAGGGCAAAGTGAGTTGATAGAGTTGCAGGCGCGCTTCGGGGAGGGCGGGTCGTACACTCGCTAGCAGGGGCAACCGTTCTCCCGTTGTCGGGTCATAGAGACCGACCAGCAGGTGATAAGGCGCGCCAGCATCGGTCAACTGGAAGGGGATCTGATAGTCATCGACAACAACTTGCTGCGGTTGCCAGCTTGTGGTTGGGGCTGCGCCGGCGCCGGGCATTTGGTCCCACTGTCCCACCATCTGCCCGTTGGCATCAACCAGATGAAGAAAAACGGTGTAGTCGCGGGCCATAGGCTGCCGGCCCTGCCAGAGCAGTGTGAGATGCAAGCGATCGCGCACGACGACGGGTTGGGTTGCGCCGAGCAGGTCAATGCCCTCGGCAAATTGGGCAAGGGTGACTGGGGTAGCGCCGTGGCAATGCCAGAGCGTCCAGGTGGCAATGGTGAAGGGGGCTGTACAACCATATTGGGGGGCGGCGGTAGGCGCGGTGGTCGCATCATCATCGGTTGTTTGGAGATAGAGAAACGGTCCCTGAATCGCCAGCCTTGGAAGTGGTTCAATGCGCCCTGGTCGCCCGCCCATGAGGTTCAATCGGTTAGGGTTTTTTAGCAACGGTCGCAATTCTCGGCCAAGTGGGAGCTGTTGACTAACGAC
Source organism: Caldilineaceae bacterium (assembly GCA_026645575.1). Next base: position 73,392 of record JAPKMW010000045.1, on the reverse strand, counting down.
TGGCAGGGCGGTATTGTCGCTATTTAGCAAGCGCGCCAAAGGACGCACCAAACTGGTGGCCTCACGACCGGCGCTGTAAGCCTGCGTCCACTGGGGCGCTGACCAGAACAAGATGGCCCAGATGGCAAGTGTTGCGCCGACTGGTAACCCAATTGCCTTGATCTGTGGGCGCCATAGTTGCAAGCCCAGGTCAACGGCCACGGTTGCCAGCAGGGTGGTGCGCAAGATGATGAGGAGGAGCAAGAGTTGTGGGTAATCCGCTTCGACCAAATTGAGATGGATTGGGGCATAGTCGGGGCCAAGCAAATTGTGATAGATCGGGTGTTCCAGCAGGACGAGCGCCGTCAGGGTTAGGGCGTATAGCAAGCCACGAACGCCGGGCCACAAAAGCGCCAAAAAAGGCAACAAATATAAGGCATATTGTGGATTCCAGGCGGGATAGGCCAGGAGTAGAATGGTATAAGTCAACGCAGCGAAAAGGGTCAAGCGGCGTGGCGTCTGTTCCGGTGTAGCAGTCAGGCGTGATTGACGCCAGACGCAGACAAAGGCGATGGCGCCGATGGTCAGCCAGCCCAACCAGACTAATCGCTGCGAAAACCAGGGAGTGTACAAGCTGACATCAGCCAACGGATCAAAGGGATCCCCCACAACGGCGCCGAGTTTGGTATAGCCATTGCTCCAGGCGTAGAGCGTACTCCACCCCGAACGTTCGACCAGGGAGCGGAGCGACGCCAGCGTCATCACCGACCCCTGGTTGTAGGCAATGGCATAACCGGCGACCATCACCAAGAGGGCGCTGGCGGCGCCAACTGCCCAAACCGTGCGCCGTTTGGTTGCTAGGGGCAAGAGCGCCACCATTGCCAGGGGGACAAGCTTTAATAAGCCGCCAATGCCGGTCAGTACGCCAAAGGCGAGGGCGCCGATCACCGTGGGTTGAGCAATAAGCAGCGCCAGTCCGGCTAGAATCGTGGCAACCGGCAACGCGTCGAACCAACCGTTCAAGAGGTAGACCGGCAGGAAGAGACCGCTATAGAGCCAGACAACCCGCAGAACACGACGTTCCTCCTGTGCGCCATAGAGACGATGGGCCAACCAATAGAGCGTCACCAACGTCACGCTCTCTCCTAATGTCATCAGCAAACCGAACGGAACAACGTACCAGAGCCGCTCGTCTTCCCACAAAGGAAGGTATCGGCTGAAACTATCGATCCAGACGCTGAGCCAGGCAAACAAAGGTGGATACTCCGACCAATAATCACGGTAGGGCAGCAGACCAAAATCTTGCCAACTGGCGCGGCTCTGGTAGTAGATCAGGTCGCTGTAATCGCGGATATAGCCGCCGGGGCGAAAAAACCAGGCGCTACTCAGGCGAAAGCTGACAAAGAGGATGAAGAGCAAAAGAAAATCGGCATGACGGTGGAAGCGCGGCTTCAGCGACGCATAGATTGACACAAAAAAGCCTCGATTTGTAAAGAAAAGATGGAACGCTTTTGCCCGCGCCTAGCCGATCATAGACTGCCTAGGCGCGGGCGGCTTTGTTACGAAAATGACCCCTCCTTGACGCAAAGCATCCTTTGACAAGGCAGGTCAACGACGTTGGCTGACCGTAGACCAGCAGCGCTGAAATGGGTTATCGTGCTGTGTTACGATTGACCTATTGTGACACGGCCCAGGCAGAATCGTCAAAAGTAGAATGTGCTACTGACCGCTGTACGGTTCAATGCCATAATGACAGAATGATTGGTGAACTTATGTTAGTAGGAGAGTACACAATGCGTTTTGAGCCTCTATTACGAGTGCTGGGAGCGCTGGTTTATGGGTTCATTGGTTGGGAATTGGGGGTTGCTTTAGCGCAAACGGGGTATCTGACAACGGATTCGGCCTTTTATATTGTGCCGACCACGTTGATCGGCGGCGCCTTGGGCTATCTCTTAGCGCCCTGGCTGGTCATTGCGCCGGCCAAAGCCGCTCGCAATAGCCTACGCTCGATTCCAACTAGTGATCTGATGGCCGGCACAATCGGGTTGATGGTGGGTTTGTTGATTGCTGTGTTGTTAAGTTATCCGGTTGCCCAGTTACCCCCACCGTTTGGCAGCATTTTACCTTTAATTCTTGTTATTATTTTTGGTTATCTTGGTACTACGGTGGCTGTCACCCGGCAGGAGGATCTGCTGGCGTTCTTTCGGCTGGGTCAGCCAACTGTCGCCAGTGCAGCTACTACCGCCAAAGCAGTGGCCGGTCATGGTACAAGCAGCTATGAACCACCCCGGCTGCTGCTTGATACGAGTGTGATCATTGATGGTCGCATTGCCGACATTGCCCAAACCGGTTTTATCCCTGGCATCTTATTGGTGCCGCGCTTTGTCTTGAATGAGTTGCAATACATTGCTGATTCGTCTGATACCCTGCGACGTAACCGCGGTCGGCGTGGCTTGGAGATGTTGGATCGGCTGCAAAATACGGATGATGTCCAGATCGAGTTTATCGATCAAGACCCGCAGGACGCCCAGCAGGTTGATGACAAATTGATCAGCCTGGCGTTACAGATGGACGCGGCCATTGTCACCAACGATTACAATCTCAATCGTGTGGCGCGTTTGCAGGGCATCAAAGTCTTGAACATCAACGAATTGGCAAATGCGGTCAAGGCAGTCTTGCTACCTGGGGAAGAGTTGCCCTTGCGCATCATCCAGGAGGGCAAAGAAGCCAGCCAGGGCGTCGGCTTCCTGGATGACGGCACGATGGTGGTTGTTGAAAATGGCCGGCGCTTCCTCAATCAGGAAGTGTTGGTGCAAGTGACCAAAGTATTACAGACCAATGCCGGTCGATTGATCTTTGCCACACCTGAATAACCGGCAAATTGAATTGTCGTTTGCTGGAGATTGCGAGATAAAGAGATTGCGAGATTCTAGGTACGAATCTCGCAATCTCTTTATCTCGCAATCTCTTTATTTTTTCTAATCCAATCTATGTTATAATAGCTCCAACTTTTGTACCCTTATCCCAATTACAGATAGGATCGATTTTCATGACGCTTCGCATCTACAACACGCTCACCCGCCAGACCGAGGAGTTTCAAACCGTAGAGCCGGGCAAGGTGCGTATGTATGTTTGCGGCCCCACGGTCTACGCCAACGCCCATATTGGTCATGCCATGGCGGCGATTGTCTTTGACATGGTGCGCCGCTACTTGATTTACCGCGGTTATCAGGTGCGCTATGTCACCAACTTTACCGATGTCGATGACAAGATCATTCGGCGCGCCAACGAACGGGGCGAAGATCCCATCGCACTGGCCAATCATTACGCCGACGAGTATCTACGCCATCTGAATGACCTCAATATTATGCCCGCCGATGTCTACCCCAAGGTCAGCGAGACGATGCCGGAAATCATCCAGATGGTGCAGAATCTGGGCGAAGGGGGCTATGCCTATCAACTGGCGGGTGATGTCTACTTCCGCGTAACCAAGGATGAGGATTACGGCAAACTGAGCCGGCGCAGTCTGGAAGAGGCCATGAGCGGCACCCGCGTCGAAGAAGATCAACGTAAGGAACACCCCGGCGACTTCGCGCTCTGGAAGGGGGCCAAACCGGGCGAACCGGCGTGGGAAAGCCCGTGGGGACCGGGGCGCCCCGGCTGGCACATTGAATGCTCGGCCATGAGTCTGCGCCACCTGGGTGAACAGATCGACATTCATGGCGGCGGCAACGATCTCATCTTCCCCCACCACGAAAATGAGATCGCCCAGACCGAAAGCATGACTGGTAAATCCTTTGCGCGCTACTGGATGCACAATGGCATGTTGCAACTGGCCGGCGAAAAGATGAGCAAGTCGCTGGGCAACCTGATCACGATTGATGACTTTCTCAACAAACACAGCAGCGACGCCCTACGCATCCTCATCTACTCCGGCCACTATCGCAAACCAGTGGTCTACAACGACGAGACCTTGACCACTGCCAAGCGCGTCCTCACCCGCCTATTGACCGGCCTGCGCCCCAGCAAAGGCCCCAAGACCACCGGCGAAGAGGTCGATACGTTGCGCGAAGCGACCGAAAATGCCCGCGCCAACTTTATTACAGCCATGGACGACGACTTTAACACCAGCACCGGCATGGCTGCCATCTTTGAACTGGTGCGCGCCATCAACAGCGCCCGTGATGCCGGTGTTAGCGGCCCCTTCTTTAGCGCCGCCCAACAGACCCTACGCGAGTTGACCGGCGTCCTCGGCCTCACCCTGACGGAAGAGAGCAACGAGGGCAGCGGGCGCGGCGATGTGAAACCCTTTGTTGATCTGCTGGTCAACATTCGCACTGAGTTGCGCACCGCCAAACAGTGGGCGCTGGCGGATAAAGTGCGCAACGGCTTGAAAGAGCAAGGGGTTGTGATCGAAGATACGCCGGAAGGGCCGGTGTGGCGTTTTGGGGAGTAAACCATGACAATACAAAGTTTACGGCGACGCCTTACAGTAGACGATTATCATAAGATGATTGACGTAGGCATCTTTCAAGAAGATGATCGCGTCGAATTACTGGATGGTGAAATATACGATATGAGTCCAGTTGATGCTATTCATGCAGGGCAGGTAAAGTGGTTAAGCCAATTTTTAATTCAGTGGGCTGGTGGTAGGGTTATTGTTAGTATTCAAGATCCGATCCAGTTAGATGATTATAGTGAACCGCAACCAGATCTTGCCCTCTTACGCTGGCGCGATGATTTCTATCGACAACACCATCCGACAGCCAATGACATTCTGCTGATCATTGAGGTTGCAAATACATCGGCCAGTTCCGATCGAACGGAAAAATTACCACGCTATGCCGCGGCTGGCATTCCTGAGGTATGGATTGTAAATATCAAACGGCGTGTTATTGAACAATATACACAACCCGATGGCGATGAGTATGTTAATCGAAAAATGGTAAGACGCGGCGTGATCACTAGCAATTGTGTAAGCCCCGGTCTTCAATTGTCAATAGACCAAGTGTTTGGACCAGAACAACTATGAGTGAACTAATCTATGGTCGTCGTGCGGTCTTAGAAACCCTACGCGCCAACCGCCGCCGCCTCTTTCGGCTTTGGCTTGAAGGAACCAGTGAACCGATGCGCACTGGCGTCATCGGTGATATTATGACACAAGCCGAAACGCTTTCTGTACCGACACGCCCGATCAAAGGTGGCCTCTTTGAAAAGCTGGCCGCGCAACAGGTCAACGCCCAAGGGGTGGCGTTGGAGGTGGGCGACTATCCCTATGTCGATCTGGCCGCCTGTCTCGACTATGGCCGCGCCATTGGGGAAGCGCCCTTTCTTCTCCTGCTCGACCATCTGCAAGATCCACAAAATCTGGGGACGCTCTTTCGCACAGCCGAAGCAATGGGCATCCACGGCGTGATCATCCCCGACCGCCGCTCGGCTCACGTCACAGCAGCGGTGAGCAATGCCAGCGCCGGCGCCGTGGAACATCTGCGCGTTGTCCAGGTGACCAATCTCAACCGCACCATTGAGGAGCTAAAAGAAGCCAACATCTGGGTTGCCGGGCTGGACAATGTCGAGAACGCTCTTCCCCTCAGCCGGGCCAACCTGACCGGCGCACTGGCGCTGGTGGTGGGCAGCGAAGGGGAAGGGTTGAGCCGCCTAACTCGCGAGCGCTGTGATTTTCTCGTGCGCCTGCCCATGTTCGGTCAAGTGGAAAGCCTCAACGCCGCCGTCGCCGGCAGCATTGTCCTCTATGCCGCCCGCCAGGCGCGTGAGCCGGTCAAGGCAAAGACGTAAGCACTATTCACAAAATCATCAAAGATTGCGCAGAGTACGCAGATTAAAATCAGGCAATGATAAATCTGCGTACTCTGCGCAATCTTTGAGCAAGATCAAGTTTCATGATGATATGTACCAGATCGTTGCGCTCCATAGTCACAGTGATCGCTGGCGGGCTGACCTCGATGCCCTTTACCAGCAACTAGGCGGCGGGCAGAACCCACACCTGTTGCCCTATCACTTTTTGCAAGCCGCCTTCCCACACATTGGTGGTATGGCAGTGCAGGTGCAACAAGCGGCGCAAGTGATAGGCGGCGCCTTTGCCCTGCCCTACAACAGCGATCCGGCCAGCACTGATCACCGGCTTGCCTATGTAGTACGGTATCATACCGCGCCGTCGGCATCACCCATCGACTGGGCTTTGCTATCCCCCCATTTTGCGCAACTGCTTGGCAGTGAACAACTGCTCTTTTACGATCCCACAGCATTGCACCCATACACACCTACGCACCACACGGTTGGTGTATTGGACATCGGCCACCCGGATGCTGCGGAAGCGGCCACCATTCGTGACCAGCAGCAACACATTTGGGGCAGTCCAGCCGAATTTCTCTATCCGGTCGATTTGCATAGCAACGATTTTCCGTTGGGTACGTCGTTGGTGGCGCGGGTGGATGGGGCGGTGGCCGGTTTTCTCTTTGGTTTCTATAAACGAGGTGGTCCAGCCTTACCTGATCAGTGGGGTGGTCATGCCGAACGCGAGTTACGCATTGAATCGCAGTTAATGGGCGTCCTGCCGGCCCATCGCGGGTTACGACTTGGCTATCTGCTCAAGAAGATCCAGGCGGAACAAGCCCTGGCCCAGGGGATTAGCGTCATTCACTGGACAGTCGATCCGCTCCAGTATGCCAATGCGGCGCTCAACTTTGGCTTGCTACGCGCCGTCGCCTTCACCTTTACGCCCGATTATTACCCCTTTCGCAACGCACTCAATCGTGGTCCAGCTTCCCGCCTGAGTCTGACCTGGCTGCTTGACACAAACCGGGTGCGGTGTGTGCCGCTCTTTGATGCGCAATCGGTCGTTGTGTCCTTAGCAAACCAGCCGTCGATAGTGCGTGTCAATGACGGGTGGCAGCGTATCGACCTGATGGCTGATGCACCCCTCATCGCCATTGAAATCCCGGCCAACTGGACGAACCTCCAACAAACCCACCCCGACGAAGCGCTCCACTGGCGCGCCGCCACCGACCAGCTTTTTAGTCATTATCTAGGCAGCGATCCCGGTCATTATGTCATTACCGATGTGGGTGTCGATGGCGAACAGCGCTTTCTGATTGCCCGGCGCGCCGGGGATGCACTGTGGGTACAGCTTACCGAGGAATAATATTATGACAGTAACAATTCGCCATGTTATTCTCGACGATGTTATTCTCGACGATGCGCCAGCCATTAACCGCATCTATCGCGATCACGTTGTCTATGGCACCGCCTCGTGGGAATTGACGCCGCCCGATGACGACGAGATGCGCCGGCGGATGCGGGCCATCCTGGATCAAGGCTACCCCTATTTTGTGGCGACCCTGGATGACCAGGTGATCGGCTACAGCTATGCCAGTAGCTACCGCCCCCGCCCCGGTTACCGCTTCACCGTCGAAAATTCGATCTATGTGGACGCGGCCTACCAGCGGCGGGGCATTGCCCGTCAACTCATGACCAGGGTTATCGACGCTTGCACCGACCGTGGCTTCCGCCAGATGATCGCCGTTATTGGCGATAGCGAAAACCTTGCTTCGATCCAACTCCATCGTAGCCTAGGCTTTATCCAGGTCGGGCTGCTGCCGACGATTGGCTTCAAACATGGCCGCTGGCTGGATGGCGTGTTGATGCAACGAGCGTTGGGGGAAGGCAACACCACGTTGCCGACAGGATAGCCCTCGACGGCAATTGTTCACCCTTTCATCATCGGAAACTTCGTCATAGGAAACCAGCCACTGCTTTGCGTGACAAAAAAGAACAGGTGTGCTATTATACTTCTGACTGGAAAGTCCCCTGTGGTTGGGTAGGGCTTGCGCCATCCGCAGAAGCGCACCTTTTGTGTGCGCTTCTCTGACGCAGTCATGATTCCTGTGTGAGTTCTACTAGAATGAGAGGAAGTTGAGCAATGGCTTTCAAGAAGATGGACAAAATTCAGTATCCGCCGCGCCAGTGGGCGTTGGTGGGCTACCCCGGCAGCGGCAAAAGCACCTTCGCCGCCCAGATGGCCGGCCCCCTCTTGGTGGTGGATGCCGACCACCGATTTGCCGAGGTCGCCCGCTTTGCCAATGATGAAGTTTTTCAGTTGAGCGATGAGCCATCTGACAATGTCAACGCCGAGCGGATCGCTGCGCTGCTCAAAGAAAACATGAGCGGGTCGGGCGTGAAAACCGTGGTGATCGACAGCCTGACGAGCATTTTGTCCCCGCTGATTGTCGAAGCGATTCTGGATAATGACGCCGGGCGCAACAAGAATCGGGTGGCATCGTTCAAGGACAAAGCGCTGGCCATGCGCCTGTTACAAGACACCGTCACCGGCTGGGGCGTCGATACGCTCTGGATCTACCACCTGCGCAGCGGGTTGGATGGGCAAGCGCGGGAAGTGGAGAGTACGACCATCAGCGTGGTGGAGCTGGCCCGGTTGCGTCGTTCGCTCAATCTGCAATTGCGGCTAATTCAAGATCAAAACCGTCGTGGCGTCTATGTCGAGTGGGCGCGGCGGGGCCGTTCCGGCTTGACCTTGTGGGACGAGACCGGCTCCTGGCGGGGGATGCCGGAAAAGATTGAGGCGGCAGTCTATGGCGGCCTGACCAGCGAAGAGATGAACAACTTGGAACAGGATTCACCCGCTGCCTTCAGCGGCCCGGAGGATGCAATTGCCTGGGGCGTCGAACAGGGCTGCTTCCGTGATACGGTCCACGCCAAGAATGCCTACGACAAGATCAAGCGCGACAAGAAACCGCAAACCGCACCGGACATGTGGCAACTCTGGATCAACGAAGTCGAACAGCGCAAATTAACGGTTGGCGAAGAACTAGCGCAGCTTATCGACGCCTGAGTCGGTTGAGCGGTAGTAAAGACTTTAGTCTTCTGCATGCCAAGACAAAGACTAAAGTCTTTACTACCGATTTCGTTGACAGAAGGTTGGAGAAGCATGTAAAATAGCGGCATGGATCTACACACAGCAACCGGGGAACGCTTTGTTCTAGAGCAAGCCATCAATCGTGGCGGTGAGGCCCAGATTTGGACGGTCCGCCAGGATCCCCACCTGGTTGCCAAAATTTATCACAAGCCGACCGCCGACCATGGCGCCAAGCTCAAGGCGATGGTGGCGACGCCGCTGATCCGTCAAGGGTCGCACCCGACGGTGGCCTGGCCGCTCGATCTGCTCTATCAACAGAATAATTTTGTCGGCTATGTGATGCCGCGCGCCAACAACTGCCGCCCCCTCTTTCACTATTACAACCCGGCGCGTCGCCAGCGCTTGGCCGCGCGCCAGGATTGGCCCCGCTTCCTCCATTATACGGCTGCCAACCTGGCGCGCGCTGTGGCGACGGTCCACAAAGGGGGCCATGTCATCGGTGATTTGAATGAAAGCAACGTTCTCGTCACCGATACCGCCCTGGTCACGTTGGTGGACACCGATTCCTTCCAGATTCAACAAGGCGGTCAGAGCAGTCAGCGGGCGCCGAGTTGGTTGGGGGCGCTGCCGGGTCAGCAGATCTACCGCTGCAGGGTTGGCAAGGCAGAGTATACGCCGCCGGAGTTACAAGGGGTTGACTTCAAAACGATTGATCGCACTGTCGCCCATGATAACTTTGGTCTAGCCGTTCTGATCTTCTATCTGCTCATGGAGGGCTTTCATCCCTTTGCCGGCGTCTTGAACACGGGCATGTCGGTGGGTCGGGTTGATCTGTACGGCATCAAACAGGGGCTTTTTCCCTATCTCCAGTGGGGCGCCAACGCCCAACAGAGCATCCAGCCGCCGCCCAAAGCGCCCCCCTTCAGCTACCTTCACCCAGGGATACAGGACGCCTTTCGGCGCACTTTTGTCGATGGTCACGCCAACCCGGCGCGACGGGTGACAGCGAAAGAGTGGAAAGAAATTTTACACGAGGCGCAAGAAGCGCTCGTCACCTGCCCGCAAAATGCTGGCCATCTCTATTCGCGCCATCTGCGCCACTGCCCCATCTGCTCACCAACGCTGGTCAAGCATCGGCCAAGCCCGTCGCCGGCCGTAATCTCGCCATTGGCGCAGCCGGCGCCAATCAGCAATGGGCCGCTGCTGGCCTTACCGTCCCAATGGTTAACAACCATGCGTCTCTCCACTGGGCCGACGCTCAACCAGTTGTTGGCGTTAAAACCGGGGCTGTCACAGGTGGTCAATCGCGTCTACCCACACCAGGTAGACTGGCACGATTATGCCCAAACTTTGCAAAGTGTGTTGGTCACCTTCCCAGCGCGCTTGATGGCCGCCGGGCAAGTTGCCATGACCCATGCGCCCCTGTTGGGCCGTTGGTCACTCTGTCACGTTGTCGGGGCGCCCCTCGCGATCATAGCGACAGCGGGCGGCTATCTACTACTGCCCCAACTTGAACACTTTGCCCCCCTGACGGCTCATACTCAAGCGCTGCTACTGACCACTCTCTTGGCCCTCTGCCTGGCAACTTCTCAGGCGTATGCCTTGCCGCGCACGATCTTACCTACCCGTTATCTACGCTATGCCTGGGTGGGGGTGGCAGCCATCAGTGGCGCCGCGCTCGGCGCTGCTGCGGTTCGCTTGCTGGGGCCGAACTGGGATCAAGCAAGTACGTGGCGAACGACAAGTTATCAGTTTACACTGCTGGCCGCGCTCTTTGGCCTTGCCCAAGGGTTGCTCCAATCGGTGCTGCTCCGCCACCATCTGCGGTTGGCCGACGACGGGCGCGCCTGGACGATTGTCAATGGCATGAGCGCTATGTTGACGGCCCAAGGCTGGCTGTGGGGTGCGGCCTTACCCCTGGCCTGGCCAATGACAACCATCCCGGATTGGCAGATCAACGCCGGGGTAGGCGCAGTGATCGCCAGTGGCCTTGGCTCGCTGTTGAGTGGCGGCGTATTGGGGTGGATGGTACGGGGCGTGCTGCCCGGCTTCCGTCTGCGCCATTTTGTCTTGCGCGCCGTACGCTGGTCAATGGAGCCGACCAAGCTACGCCAAGACGCCCACCGCTGGGGACGCGCCCTCCTCTTGTTAATCCTCGTTTGGACTCTCTTGCAACTGGTTGGGTAGGTGGGCCGCAACTTATATTTTTATAGATTCGGTAACTACTCTGCTCGTAGCCGGTCCGTGACCGGCGCCCCAACGCCAGTCACGGACCGGCTACGAGCGGGTTGAGCAGTTACCAGCTTCGAAGAGGCAACCGGCGCCCGACCCACCCAACCATGTTATTCTGTCTGCGCCAGCGGCAGATAGACGCGGTGGTTGGGTTCCGGCGCTTCGTCCAAGTTAGTTGGTTGCAAGGCAAACAGCCCGGCGTCCTCGCTCAGTAGCTCCCCTGAATTGAGCCACGGCAAGATGATTGTCGCCGAGGGCGCTGTAAAGCCTACCGGCACAACAATGAATAGCTGGTAGCGACCAGGCGTGAGATTCGGGAAGGTATAGTTGCCGTCGGCGTCTGTGACGGTTTGTGCTACCTCCCGGTTGCCAATGTTCAACTGCACGCGCACCTTCAGCCGTCTCAAGAAGGTGCGCCCATTTTGCTCCACATTACTACCTTCTTGCAAGATAATCGGTAGACCGCTGATTGGTGGTTCATCCGGGTCGCGTTGATTGTTCCGATTGCGATCCAAATAGGCGTGTCCGCGGATGGTTGCAGGGAAGGTGAAGCCGGCATCCCAATCCGCTTGCATTGGCTGCCCTGTCACGGTGAAGCGTGCTGTCTGGCCGGTTCCGGTTAAAGCAACGCGACAGGCGTCACTATCCGCTGTCTCATCACTGCCTTGATCACAGCGCGTCGGCACATAGGGCGCCGGGCTGGTAAAGGCGAGGAAATAGCGCCCAGGCGTCAAAGTCGTAAAGGCATAGCGGCCATCAAGTTGCGTGACCGCAGTCATCACCACCGTACCTGTGAGCGCGCTGAACGGTGTCACTCCCTCGACGCCACCTATTCCTGTGCTATAAAGCGTGACTGTGATGCCGGCCAACGGCGCTTCACCCACGTTTTGCAAACCGTCGCCATTGGTGTCATGCCAGACCAAATCACCAATCACCGCCGACTGGGTTGTCGCTGTGCTTGTGGCCGTGGCCGTCGGGGTGATCGTTGGCGTAGTCGGCTCAGTGGCCGTTATGCTTGGCGTCACCGTTGCTGTGGGTGTGGCTGTATGGGTCGTGGTGGCGGTTATGGTGGTCGTGGGCGTAACCGTCGGGGGGACCGGGGTCGCCGTCATCGTTGCTGTTGGTGTTGTCGTCATGGTTGGCATGACGGTTGGGGTTGCCGTCGGGGTGGCCGTGGGCAACGCCGTTGCTGTTGCGCTTGGCGTGGCAGTTGGCATCAGCGTTGGTATTGCGGTGATAGTCGCGGTGGGCAGCTCAGTGGGGGCGGCTGTCACAGTAGCTGTTACAGTGGCTGTTACAGTGGCTGTTACAGTAGCTGTTACAGTGGCTGTTACGGTTGCGGTCGCCGTGGGCAGATCGGTTGCTGTCGGTGTCGCCGTGGGTGTGGTCGTGGGCTGATCGGTCGGCGTTGTGGTTGCCGTGGCGGTGGGCAGATCAGTCGCAGTTGGCAGCGTAGTGGCCGTACTCGTCGGCAGATCGGTCGATGTCGCCGTGGGTGTGGGCGTGGCGCTCTCGGTTGGTTGATCGGTTGGCGTTGCGGTCACAGTGGGCAGATCCGTGGCGGTCGCCGTCGCTAACGCAGTTGGCGTGGCGGTCGCGGTCGCCGTAGGCAGATCAGTTGCGGTTGCTGGCGGGATAGTCGTCGGTGTTGATGTCATTGTCGGTTGATCAGTCGGTGTTGCCGTCACCGTGGCCGTGGCCGTGGCCGTCGGTAGCTCCGTTGGCGTCATTGTCGCCGTCACTGTCGCCGTCGCCGTTGGCAGATCGGTCGCGGTCGGCAAATCAGTGGCCGTCGCTGTAACCGTTGGCGTGCTAGTCGGCAGAGCAGAGGGGGTTGCTGTGGGTAGATCAGTTGCGGTCGGCGTCGCCGTGGCTATGGGCAACTCAGTCGCGGTTGCCGTTGGGCTAACCGTTGCCGTGGGTAGAGCGGCTGCGGTCGGTGTCGTCGTCGGCAGAACAGTTGCGGTTTGCGTCGCTGTCATCGTTGGCGTACTGGTCGGCAGATCAGTGGGGGGCGTTGTTTGTGTCGCCGTCGCTGTTGGCAAATTAGTTGCGGTCGGCAGATCAGTCGCCGTCGCTGTCGGTAGCTCCGTTGGCGTCATTGTCGCTGTTGCCGGTGGTAGCTCTGTCGCTGTCTGGGTGGCAGTAGCCGTGGCTGTGGCGGTCGCCGTAGCCGTGGGCAGATCAGTGGGCGTAGTTGTAGCCGTGGCGGTTGGCAGATCAGTCGCCGTGGGCAGAACGGTTGGTGTCATTGTCACTGTGGCGGTTGGCAAGTTCGTCGGGGTCGCCGTCGCCGTTGACAACTCAGTCGCGGTGGCAATCGGTGTTGGCGTCGCGGTTGGTAGATTCGTTGGTGTACCTGTCGCCGTGATAGTGGGCAGATCAGTCGCTGTGGCGGTTGCAGTTGCCGTCGGCAAATCAGTCGCTGTGGCGGTTGCAGTTGCCGTCGGCATATCGGTGGCTGTGGCCGTCGCGGTTGGTAGATCGGTGGGGGTTGGCGTGGTCGTTGCGGTTGCGGTTGCCGTCGGCAGATCGGTAGGCGTGGCCGTCGGTGTGACGGTAGGCGTGGCCGTCGGTTCATCGACCGGCGTGATCGTGAAGGAGACCGTGGCCGTGCTGGTCAGCCAACCATCGCTCAGGAGATAGGTGAACGTGTCGCTGCCGTTGTAGTCAAGGGTGGGTGTGTAGACAAAGCCGCCATTCTCGGCCAAGGCTAACAGCCCGTGTGCCGGCCCGGTCGCCACTGTTACCGTCAGCACAGTGCTGTCAATGTCGCTATCGTTGCTCATCACACCAGCGGCAGGGACCGTTAAGGGGCTGTCTTCACTGGTTGTATAAGCGTCACTGACTGCCACCGGCGCGTCGTTGACCGCCAGCACCGTGATGGTCAAGCGGGCAGTGGCCGTCGCCGCCTGGGTGTCGCGGATGGTGTAGCTCAGGAAAGTTGTCCCGCTGAAATTGGCAGTTGGTGTAAAGGCAACGCCATTAGCCTGGATCGCAGCGACGCCATTGGCTGGCTGGGTGAGCGCGGTTAGGGTCAAGCTATCGCCATTCGGATCGCTGTCATTGCTCAAAACATCGTTCAAGTTATTCGTACTATCTTCCGGCACTGTCGCCGTATCATCCTGTGCCACCGGGGGCAGGTTGAGAACGGCCACCGCCGCCTGGGTGCTGTTGTCGCTTAGGTTTATTTCATCGGGCGCCAACGCTGTCACTGTGTTGGTGATCACGCCGGCCGTCATGGGCGCCGTCGCCGTGATCAGCAGCGACCAGCTTTCGGTGAGCGGAACTGTGACGCCGGTGCAGATAACAAGCTGACCGGCGATACTACATGACGAAGCGGCGCTCACGGTTGGGGTTTGCAGCGCGGTCGGCAAGGTGTCGGTCAGGGCCACCTGATAGCCATTGGCTGTCCCGCTGTTGGTGACCACAATGGTGTAGGTGATCGCGCCGCCGGGCTGCACCAGGCTCGGCGTCACCATTTTGCTGATCTGCAAGTCGCTGCGCCAGTTGCTTTCGGCGTAGCCGGCATCAAAGCCACCACCAGCCGGGCGGGTGTTACCAAAGAAGTCGGTGATCAGGCCGACATCAACGCCCAGATTAGCGGCGGCGCTGCCGGTGTCCAAGCGATAGTCGTCATTGGCGGCATCCATAAAGCGCGGATTGCCGCTCACGCTTTGTCCACCGCTTGTGATTGCGCCGGTGTGGTTGGCGCTATTGCCCCAGAAGAGATTGTAATTTTCACTGACGCTGCCGCCGACTTGGGCAATGCCAACCGTGTGCGAAGCGATGATCGTATTGGTGATGCCAACGCTGCCGGCGTCGATGTAGATTGCTTCGTTGCTGACTACTGTCGGGCTGCTAATCGTACTATGCAGGATTTCCAGGGGGGCATCACCCGCCATGTAGATGGCAGCGCCCCGCACCGACGCACGATTCCGGGCGAAAAGGCTATTGCTTATCTGTTTGGTGCTGGCATTGGTAAAGTAGGCGCCGCCCCCGTAATAACTGGCACTGTTCGCAACAAAGATCGTGGTTGCCACGGTTGCGCTGCCATTGAAAAAGGCGCCGCCGCCGGCGTTGTTCGTGGCATTACCCGTAAATGTTGTCGCAGCCACAACACCGTCAGTAAAGAAATAGGCGCCCCCGCCATTACTGCTCGCTGTATTACTAAGGAACGTCGTCGCCGTCACTGTACCGTTACCAATGATCATTACACCGCCGCCATAACCGGTCGCCGTGTTGCTCAAGAAAATTCCGTCTGTGATGTTGGCCGCGCCCCAAATGATCGCCCCGCCGCCAAAGGATCCAAGATTACCGCTAAAGGTTGTTCCAATCAGCGTCGTTGTACTACCAAAGCGTGCACCACCACCGTTACCATCCGCACGATTATTGAAAAACGTTGTGCCTGTGACATAGGCGGAAGCAGCGACATAGATGCCGCCCCCCTCACGGCTGGTGCTACTGTCGCGGATCTGGCTATCCACCAGCCGGAGCGGTGCGCCGGCATAGATGCCGCCGCCATTCTCATCGCTGGTCAGGCCGTTTTGGATGATCAGATCGGTCACTGTCAAGGGTTGACTGCTCAGGATCACCCGGCCACCGGCCAGGGCGTCGAGCGTGGTCGGGTTGACCGCTGGCGCGGCGAGCGTCCAGTTGGTGGTCGTATAACCGCCGGCCAGCGTCAGGGCTTTGTTGATCAACGCCACCTGGCTCGTGCCAGCGGCGGTGATGGCGCCGGCGCAGGTCCCGGCAATACGCACCGTGTCGCCGGGGTTGGCGGCGGCAATGGCAGTGCGTACCGCCTGTGCGTCAGCGCTTGCGGCAAAAGTCGTCGCCCCATCCAAGGAGGTGAAACAGCGCGCCGTCACGGCGGTGACAACCACCTGCGCCAGGTTATTAGTGGCGCTGTAGTCATTGCTCGCCGTAAGCTGGGCGCTGTTGGTGATGACGCCAACAGCGGTTACTGTAACAGGGATCGTCACTGTCACCTCCTCGCCCACCGCCAATGAAGCCAGGGTGAGGGTGATGTTGGTTGCGTCCGTAATCAAGGCGCCGCTACTCGTTGTCACCGGAGACGCCAGGGTGACGCTGGTCGGCAACGTGTCTGTCACTGTCACCTCCGCGACAGTTGCCGTGCCGCTGTTGCTAATGGTCAGCGTATAGGTCATGATCTGCCCAAGAACCGGCGTCAACGGCATTGCGCTTTTGTCAATCCGTACATCGACCAGATAGGGCGCTTCGTCGGCGCCTAGATCAGGCCGTAGCGCATAGGGACGGAAGTCGCGGTCAAAGTCCTCCGTCAAAGTGGTTGTCACGCCTTGTTCAAGAGCGCCGCTGCTGTCGCTCAGGTGGTAATCATCATTTGCCGAATCAACAAAGGCGGCTGAACCAAGCAACGCATTGGTGATCGTCGCCGGCAAGCCGCTGCCGGTGGCAAGCGTCGGCGTGGTGACGTTGTCCCACAGCACGCCGGACAGGTGCGCTGTGCTAGTCATGGGACCGGTCTGCACACCAACGGCATAGTCAGCAAAGATCGTATTCGTCAGCACGGCCTGTTCATCCGGTGCGTCACGCCCGACGAGGATCGCGGTTCCAACACCGGGTTGGGCAGCGACAAAGGTGTTGTGTGTCCCCGCAACCGCCGAAGGTGTCGTGCTGGCGGGTGGGGCGGCGCCGATGTCGATGTCAGCGCCATTAGCGTCACTCTGGTTGCCGGCCAGGAAGTTATTCAGCAAAGTCGCCGTCGCTGCGCTGAGGTAGATCGCACCGCCACCATTGACTGCCTGATTGCGGTAGAAGCGATTGCGCTCCAGTTGGAGCGTCGGTCCGCTCTCAACAAAGAGGGCGCCCCCTTCATCGGTGGCACGGTTGCTCGCAAAAAGGCTGTCGCTGACCTGGGACACTGCGCCATTGTAAAGGTAAGCCGCCCCACCCAGGTCAGCACTGTTGCTCATAAAGGTCGTGGCGGTAATCCAGAGTTCCTGGGTATGGATCGCACCCCCGGCGTACACTGTGGCGTTGCTAATAAATTGGGTGTTGCTGATCACCATCTGGTACAATGACCGCGCCGCGCCTCCTTCGTCCCCGGCCCCATTATTGAAAAAATAGGCGTCGTTGATGGTCAGCAATTGCGCCGCTTCCACCGCCCCGCTGTCACCCCCGGCGCGATTGTTGATAAATTGTCCCCCTTGGATGAGCAGCCCATCATCATTTTCAACTGCGCCGCCATCATAGACAGCGGCGACATTATCGACAAAGTCTGTTGCGCTGATCCTGGTCGCCAGATCGCTATCAATCGCGCCGCCCTGATAGCCCGCCCGGTTGCCGATAAATTGTGAAGCCGTGATCGTCAGCAGGCCATCGACTTCCAGAGCGCCGCCATCGTAGTCAGCAGTATTGCCAAAGAAGGACGACGCGTCAATAGTCGCGGCGGCTTCGCCATAGAGTGCGCCGCCATTTTCCAGGGCGGCATTGTTGCTAAAGGTTGAAGCCACGATGAGCAGGTCGGCTTCGCTGTAAAGTGCAGCCCCATAGCCGTCACTCCAATTGTTGGTCAAGATCATGGTCGTCAGCGTCAACGGCGCTGAGGTATCGATCGCGCCGCCATCATGGCCGCTGTAGCCGTTGATGAGGGTCAACGCCGTCATTGTCACCGGGCTGGTGAGATAGAAGGAGCGCCCTAGCTGTTGCGGATCAAAGATCGTCTCGTAGCTGCCGGGATCTGAAACCGCCCAACCAGGCAAGCCCAGCGTTGCCGTATAGCCGCCGATTAGGGTAAGCGGCTGTGTTACCGCCACCAGGCTGCCCACTCCATCTGCATAGAGGCGGGGCAAGCCGGAACAGTAGCCGGCGATCTTCACAGTGTTGCCTGGGGCGGCGCCGGCCACGGCATCGCGCACCGCCTGGGCATCGGCGGACTGGTAGACCGTGACGCCATCGTCCAGTGTTGCGTAACAGAGGTCAGCGTCCACCGGCAGCGTATCGGCGGACTCAAAGGCGCCGCTGTCAAAGCCATTTTGTGGGCGGGGGGCGCCGTCAATGTCGTTGGTAATACCCAGATCCGTCGCCAGCCCCAAGGCGTCACTGTTGGCGCCCAAGCGATAATCAAGCGCCGCCGGATCGACAAAATCGGGATCGCCGCCAACAAGGCTATGCCCCCCGACAACCAGATAGCCATGCACCGGCACATGGCTGAACCAGGTATACAGATTATGATCTTCGTATAAAGGTTCGCTGCTGTAGTTTTCAATGCTGGTATAGTAGCCGGCGATGACACTATTGGTGATAGAGACGGGGCCATCGATCATCACAATGGCAGTTTGACCGAAGGTAGTGCAACAAAGGGCGGCAAGGCTCTGCTGGCCGGTGGTTGCGAAGGTGTCCGTTGCGGCTGATTCAAAGTCACGGGGCAGATCCCAGTGCAGATTACGGCGAAGATTGCGGGGCAGATCCTGCTCCGCTTCCACCGCTTCATCCTCGGTTGCCGGCCGGGCAACGGCCGGCGCCACTGCGGTTTCGACCAATGACGTCAAGGTATCCGTGGTTAATTGGCGTGCCAGCGGAGCTGCCAGCGTGGCGGCAGTCGCAACACCCTCGACGATGGTGGTATAGGCAATCTCAACCGCAGGCGATCCCAGGAAGAGGGCGGCAGCGTCGCCACTATCACTCTGATTGCCGACAAAGAGGGAATTCTCAATCCGCCCCGTCGGCCCTTCGTGATAGATCGCCCCACCGATATAGGCGGCGGTGTTGCTGATAAAGCGCGAGGTGGTCACGGTCATGGCGTCAAGCAAATGGGCGCCGCCGCCTATATCACTCCAGTTATTGGTTAGCACACTGGCGGTCAAAGTCAAAGGCGCTTCGGCATAGATGGCGCCGCCGGCGTTGAAGGCCGTGTTGCTCAGGAACGTTGTGCCTGTCACTGTCGTCGTGCTAGCCGCATGTAGACCACCGCCCTGCTCACTGGCGCTGTTATTCTCAAAGCGACCAGCGGTGACAGTCACCGCCATCTCACCATAGACGCCGCCACCGTTTTCAGCGGTGTTGGTCAGGAGTTGCACATTGTTCAGCGTCAGGAGGTTATTCGCAAAGATGCCGCCGCCACAGCCGCTATAAGGGCAGGCGCTGTCGCTGCCGGTCGCCACGCCATTTTGCACCACGAGATCGCTCACCGTTAGCGCCGCCGTGGCGGAGATTACGCGACCGGCGGTGCGCGCATCCAGGGTGGTTGCGTAAAGGGCAAAGTCATGCATGCTCCAATCGACTGTGCCGGTGCCGCTGATCGCCTGATAACCACCAAGCAGGGTGAGCGGTTGGGTGATGGCAACGACTTGGGTGACAACGGTATTGCCCGTCACGCCGGCGCAATAGCCGGCGATGTGGATCGTGTCACCACTGCTTGCCGCCGCGACGGCATCACGCACTGCCTGGCTATCGGCGCTGCTGCGATAGGTGTTGACGCCATCGAGTGAAGTGAAGCAATAAGACAACGCCAACGCCGACTCAAAGGCGCCCACATCAAACCCAGTGCCTTGCGGGCGCAGGTCGCCGTTAAAATCTTCGTCGATCCCCGCATCCGTAGCAAAATGCAAAGCGGCGCTACCCGTCGTCAATGTATAGTCATCGTTGGTGCTGTCGGCAAAGCGTGGATTGCCCGTGCGGCTTTGCCCACCGCTGTTCACTGTGCCAAGCAGGTTGCTGCTGTTGCCAAAGAAGAGGTTGTAATTCTCGGAAACCGTACCGCCGTTGCGTTCGATGGCGACAGTATGGCTGGTAATGATGGTATTGGTGATGCCGACGGTGCCGGAGTAGATATAGATGGCTGAGCCGCTGCCTAGCGTCGGGTTGGCAATGGTGTTATGGAGCAAGGTTGCTTCATAGGCGCTGTTCCCGCCCCCCAGGGCAATGGCGCTCCCCTGCAAGTTGAGGGACTGATTGCGTGCGAACCGGCTATTCAGTACCCGTGTAGCCGCAGCGATGCCCCCGCGCAGATAAAGCGCGCCGCCACCATTTTGCGCCTGGTTATCATACCAGGTTGTGGCGGTAACCGTGGCGGACGCCGCGTTGACCGCACCACCACTACTCGTGTTCGCGCTGTTGCGGTGGAAGGTCGCGCCGTTGATCACTGCTTCCCCGGTTACATAAGCGGCGCCGCCTTGGCTATGTGCGCGGTTGCCGGTGAAAGCACTGTCGGTCATGGTGGCTGCCCCGGTTACATAGGCGGCGCCGCCGCTGCCGGTCGTTGCCTGGTTATTGAGGAAGCTCGTCTCCGCAAAGCGGGCATTGTTTAAGGCGCGTACCGCGCCGCCATTGGAACTAGCCTGATTGTAAGCAAAGGTGCTTGTCGTTACGCTCAAGGGGCTGGTGCTATAGATGGCGCCGCCGGAGTGATTAGGGGTGGTGTTACTCAGGAAATCACTACCGATAATGGTGGCGTGGTTGTCGAGATTGAGGGCGCCGCCGGAAATACGGGTAGCCTCATTCTGCTGGAAGGTGCTGGTCAGTACCGTGGTCACGCCGGTGCTATACGCTCCGCCACCTTCCCCTGTTGTTGAGGTATTGCTCAGAAAGGTGCTATTCATCATGGTGGTGACGCCATTAATCGCCGCGCCGCCGCCATCATTGACGGCGGTATTGTTTTGAAAAGTGACATCGGTCAAGACGGCCGTGCCAAAGATACGCGCCCCGCCGCCCCTAAGCCCGGCGGTATTATGCAGGAAATTGGTGGCCGTGGCGGTGACATTGTTAAAGCCATACAACCCGCCGCCAGAATGGGCCACCGCCCTGTTGTCGAGGAATGTGCTGTTGGTAATGGTTGCTTGTCTGCGGACATAAAGACCGCCGCCGGCGTCGGTCGTGGTCGCATTATAGGCAAAGGTGGTTGTCGCCACCGTGCCGGTATCATATAGATAAGCGCCGCCGCCGGAAACGCCAGCGCTATTGGTGTAGAATGTGGTGGCGGTTAGGGTCGCCGCGCCATAGCTATAGGCGCCGCCGCCACTGCGCGTGGCCCGGTTGTTGCGGAAATCGCTTCCAGTGATCGTTGCGCTGTCATCGGCATAGAGGCCGCCACCGTCCAGGCTCGCCGTATTGCTGAAGAAAGCGCTGCCGGTGATGGTCGTCGCGCCAAAGATAATCGCACCCCCGCCATAACTGCCCACGGTGTTGCTCAGAAACGTCGCGCCGGTAATGGTGGCCGTGCCTTCGACATAGAGACCACCGCCATTGTTACTGGCATAGTTATCCGTAAAGCTGGTATTGTTGACCGTCGCCGTGCTACTGACATAGAGGCCAGCGCCATGATCGGTCGTGGCCTGGTTCCCCTGGAAAGTGGTGGCGTTGATGGTCGCAACGCCATTTACATAAGCGCCACCGCCGGAGTGCGCCGCCGTATTCGTGAGGAAGTTGGTCGCGGTAATGGTGGCGGCGCCGCCAATGTAAGCGCCGCCGCCATAGAGCGTAGCTGTGTTGCTCAGGAAGTTGCTGCCGGATACGGTGGCAGCGCTACTCACCCATAGACCGCCGCCATTGCTGTTTGGCAAGGAGCCGGTCACCATACTATTGCTGATTGTACTGTTGCGCAGCAGCAGGGTGCTGCCGGCATAGATGGCGCCCCCGTGACTGTTCGTTGCCTGACCATTTTGGAGGATCAGGTTTTCCACCGTCAACGGCTGACTGGTATAGATCACTCGACCGCTGCGCAAGGCATCAAGGGTCGTTGGGGTGGCGTCGGGGTCACTAGTGAGCCAATCGGTGGTGGTATAGCCGCCGCGCAGGGTTAACGTTTGGGTGATCAGGGCCAGTTGGGTCGTGCCGCTGTTAGTCGCCACCCCTTCACAAGTGCCGGCCACCCGCACTTCGTTGCTTGGCAACACCGTCGCATCGGCAATCGCGTTGCGTACCGCCGTGCTATCTGCGCTAGGGTAGATCGTGCCGCCGCCATTTGCGGTGGCAAAACAGCGAACCATGTAGGACGATTCAAAGGCGCCCACATCCGGCGCCAGGCCCTGCGGGCGGAGCGATCCGTCAAAGTCGTCAAGAATAGAGGCATCAACGCCCTGATCAATAGCGGCGCTGCTGCTGGTCAAACGGTAGTCGTCGTTTGCTGCATTGGCAAAGGCGGGATCGCCGCTGGGCAGGGCAAAGCCGGCGGTAAAGTTACCGTTGGTGGCGGCGGTGGCATTGTCATAGAAAAGATTGCCGGCGCCGGTTATCGTCACCGCACCATCGTTATTTTCAATGCCAACATCATGACCAACAATGACTGTATTCGTGATGGCGGCAGCCGCGATCTGGTTTAGCCAGATGGCGGCCACGCCACTTGGCGTCCCGGCGCCGACCGCGCCGATCGTATTGTGGAGCAATTCAACGGCGCCATCGGCGTCATGGGCAATAGCCGCGCCGGTTGTCGCAAGCCAGGCGGCGTTGTGGGCAAAAAGGCTGTTGACCACGTGCAGATCAACGGCAAAGTCGCTATTGTGCTGATAGATGGCGCCGCCGCTTGCCGCACTGTTGGAAAAGAAGCTGGTGGCCGTAATCACCACGGTTTCCGCCGCATAGATGGCTCCGCCTTCGCTGCTGCCGGCCAGGCCGTCACTGCCGCCGTCTGCTGTCCCACCGGCGCTGGTTACCGCGCCATTGCCCTGGAAGTGGCTATCGATGATGGTCAGCGCTGGTTCACTAAACAGCGCGCCGCCACTGCTGCTGCCACCGTCCCCGCCTAGGTCCGCACCATAATCGCCATCGCCGCCCTGTGCCGTATTGGTCAACATTTGTATGTTGGTGAGGACAAGCGGGGTACTCCCCCACAGGCTGAGGGCGCCGCCCAAGCCCAAGCCGCCGTAACCGCCATCAGAGCGGCCCCGCCCGCCATTACCCCCTTGGGCCAGGTTGTTCCGTAGTTCCGTATCGCTGAGGGTTAGGGCGCCATCATTGTCAATGGCGCCGCCCCAAGCATCACCGCCATTGCCCCCTGTGTTAAACGAGGTGCTGTAACCGGCGCCGCCTAATGCCTCATTCTCCGCCAGGATGACATTGGCGACGGTCAGGCTGGCCGCGCCGTCATTGTAAATGGCGCCACCGCGACCACTGCCGCCATTCGCGCCGCCGTCACTGCCTAAACTCCCGCCGCTGCCGCCTTCGGCGCGATTGGTTTGCAGAACGCCCCCGGTCAGCCAGACAGCACCGGTGTTATAGATGCCGCCGCCCAACCCATCGCCGCCAGTGTCGTCGGCGCTATCGACGCCCTGCGCTACGTTGTCACTGATGGCGCCGCTGGTCATGGTCAACACATTGCCACTGCCCAGCACGGCCACACCACCGCCGTTGACCGCCGTGTTGGAGAGAACTTCACCGCCCTGGATGATCACGGTAGCCGTTGGCGTGCCGTTGACCAGAATGCCGCCACCATTGCCCGCTGCCATGTTGCCGCTGATCACCGTGCCGGCGTTGAGGATCAGGGTGCTGCCAACGCGTACGCCACCGCCATGTTCAGCCTGACAGCCAGTAATTATCGTATCATTTAGGGTGACGGTGCTGCGGTCGATGTAGAGACAGCCGCCGTCTTCCGTGCCAGCATCGCCATTTTGCAAGGTTAAATTTTGCAACGTCACCTCAATCTCACCGGTGATGTTGAGGGGGCGGGTGATGTCATTGCCATCCAAAATGGTGGGGTAGGTAGCCGTATCGGCGGTGAGCCAGTTGCTGGTGGTGTAACCGCCACTGAGCGTCAGTGGCATGGTGATCGCTAGCGGCAAGTCGCCCTGGCAGTCCCCGGCCATCTTTACGGTGTCGCCGGCGGTCGCTGCCGCAATGGCATCCTGCAAGGCTTGGGCCGTAAAACTTTCGTAGATGGTGCTGCCATCCAGTGTGGCAAAACAGAGATAAGGGGCGCTATAGGGCGCTTCATCGGCGCCGATGTCAAAGCCGTTGCCTTGTGGGCGCAGATCCCCTTCCCAGTCCTCACCAATCCCGGCGTCGGTCCCGCGATCCAGCGCCTTACTCGTTGCGCTCAAGTTGTAGTCATCATTCACCGGATCGACAAAGGCGGGGTCGCCAACAAGGCTATGGTCGCCGCTGCTCACGGCGCCGCTAACATCGGTGTCATTGCCGTAAAAGAGATTATAGTCCTCGGTCACAGCGCCGCCATTATTCAGGATAGCGACGGTGTGACTGGCGACAATGGTGTTGATAATATTCAGACTGCCCATGTTGACATAGATCGCCGACCCACCGGTTGGTGCGCTGTCAACTAGCGTACTATGCAGCAGATCCACCTGGACCGGATACTCATCGGCGAAATAGATGACATCGCCCTGCTGGTTATCGGCGCGATTCCGCCCAAAACGACTATTGCTGATCGCAATCGGTGTGGTGGTGATGCCGGAAAAAAAGAGCGCACCCCCACCGAAAGCCGCGCTGTTATCGAAAAAGTCCAGCCCCGTCATCTGGGCGCCATTGCGGAGATAAGCGCCGCCGCCCGTCGCGCCGGCGCGGTTGTTTTGAAAGGCCACGCGGGTCAAACTACTGGGATCAAATTCGGTAGCCGACACACCAAGATTGCCATAGATATGGAGGCCGCCCCCCCGGCTGCCCGCCGTGTTGCTCAAAAAGGTTGTATCGGTGATTGCGAGCATGCCCATGACATAGAGGCCGCCGCCATCATCTTCAGCCAGGTTGTTGCTAAAGGTGCTGCCGCTGACGTTGACCAATCCAAGCGCCGATACGCCGCCGCCATAGCTATCGAAGCCAGCACCAGACGCGACGTTGTCTCGGATTAGGCTGTTGCTGATGATAAGATCAGCAACAGCCTGGATGCCGCCCCCGTCACCATCAGTGACCAGTCCATTTTGGATGATTAGGTTTTCCACGGTCAAGGGCTCAGTGGCATAGATCACCCGCCCGCCGTTATCAGCATCCACGGTCGTTGGATTGGCGTCGGGATCACTGGTGAGCCAGTTGGTGGTCGTATAGCCGCCGGCGAGGGTAAGCGCTTTGTCAAGGTAGACGCTCTGCGTGCTGCCGCTGCGTGCGGCTGTGCCTGCGCATGTACCAGCGATTTTGACCATGTCGCCAGTGTTGGCCACATCAACGGCCTGTTGGATCGCTTGCGCATTCGTTGTGCTAAAGAGGGTTGCACCGTCATCAGGCGTGGCAAAACAGACTGGCATCGCCAACACAACATCGTTGCCATCGCCACCAAGGTAGCTGATGAATAAAGTGACGCCATTCAAGGTCACATCAGCACCCTCGGCCAAACCGTTGAAGGCGCCGGTAATGGCGTCAGCACCGTCATTGTTGATGAGGGTAAAGCGATCCCCCACCACCGGCATATAGGAACCACTCAAACTCAAGGTCGCATTGCCCAGCGCCACGGCGCCGGTGACATTGAGTTGATCATATTGGGCGCCGACTGTGACGCCATTGATCTCCACGTTGAAGGTCGCACCACTGGTAAAGGTGACATCACCGGTGTTGAGAATGCCGGGGGAAAGACCAGGGCTGACGGCTCCGCCGCTGGCTACATTAACGGCCCCATTGACTGTGCCAACACCGCCCAGAGTACCCCCACTATTGACGGCAACGGTACTCGCCGACGCTGTGGAACCGTTGACCAGCAACGTCCCGCCATTGATCGTTGTGACACCAGTATAGGTGTTGGCGCCACTGATAATCAAGACGCCGTTACCGGTTTTGGTAAAACCCTGGTCGCCTGTGATGGCGCCACTTAAGGTTAATTGCGTACTCGTCGCGGTATTGATTGTGGCCGTGCCGGTCGCCAAGGTGATGGGGCCAGGAAAGCTGTTTGTACCATAGGAAACCAGAATCGTACCACCGTTGATGATCACCGGTTCGGCCAATAGATAGGTCACAGTATTCATTTCTAAGGTGCCGGCAGCATTGAGGATCGTCTTACCGGCTGTACTGCCCAGCGCTTGTATGGTGGTAGCACCACCGGGCGGATTCAAGGTCAACCGACCGCTGTTAATCGTCGTCGTACCACTATAGGTGCTACTGGCAGAGCCGAGCAGTTGCCGACCCGTTCCGGTCTTCACAAGATGAATGGCACCGGTGATCGGACCAAATAAACGGTTATCGCTATCATTATTCCCGGCGCCAACGGTCAGGGTGACGAACGTGGATTGTGAATTACTGACGGTGCCATTACCAAGCAGACTGTCCATGGTTTCGTCGAATCCGTTAAGGTCAAAGGTGCTGATGGTGTGCAGATCGGCAGTATCGGCGATCACTTCAGCGGCGCCCGCTTGCACCACACCACCGGCAATGATGAACGATCGGAAGCTATTACTGGAATTCAGCAAGCGCAGGGTGCCGGCGTTGCGCTTATTCAGCACAAAGTTGCCGGTCACGGCGCCATTCAGGATCAATAAACTACCGGGGTTACCGGTATCAAAATTACTGTTGGCGATCATGGTGACAGCGCCGGCAAAAGTAGTGGTACCATTACCAGAGTTACTCAACGCGCCGCCCCCCAGCGTGAGCGGTTCTGCCGTGCTATAAGTGACATTGCGCAAGTCGAGGGTTGCCCCAGACGCCACCGTCGTGCCACTGGCGGTGCTGCCCAGTGCCGCATTAACCGTAACCCGCAGCGTACCGGCATTGACCGTGGTGAGGCCGCTATAGGTATTGCTGTTGGCGAGGGTGGCCATACCGCTGCCTTGTTTGACCAGATTGCCACTGCCGCTGATGAGACCGGCCAGGGTGCGGCTATCTTCGTCGCCAAAAGTAAGGGTAGAGTTGCCATCAATGGTCACGGTGACGGCAGCGCTCGTTGCTAGATCGGCCAGGATGACCGTCTGGCTGACATCTACGCCGCTGATTTTTAAGGTTTGGCTTGTGTTGAGCGT
This sequence comes from Caldilineaceae bacterium, assembly GCA_026645575.1. The sequence continues at coordinate 46,419 of JAPKMW010000045.1, read as the reverse complement.
TACTATCTCGGAATAACTACCGGCATTAACAATGATTGTGCCATTGCTGGCGGCAGCGGCGAGGGCAGCGTTGATGGTGGCAAAGGCCGTGCTTGCCTGTGTCGCGGCTTGATCGCCAGCACGCCCCAGGTCGGCATCGGGAATCGGCGTACCGGCCGTATCGGTGAAGGTTGGGCTGACGTAAACGGCGGCGGGTTTGACCACCACCGTAAAGGTCTGCGTCGTCGTGGCATCGATGGCCTGCCCATCATCCACAGTGACGGTGATAACAGTCGAACCGCTGGCGCCTGCAACGGGTGTGTAGCGAAGAGAACCGGTGGTGTCCGGGCTGGTGTAGGTCACCGCCGGATGGGGTACAAGTGCGCTATTAGCCGAAGTAGCCGTGACTGTGAGCGTCTGTGTTTCACTCCCACCGGCCGTAATGCCCGTGAGGTTCACAGTTTGAGAGATCGCGTCCTGGTCGATGGGCGCCGGATCGGCAATCGGATCAAGTGTGGGTGCGCTATTGGCTGGCGCGTAAAGCACGGCAAGCTTCTTACTGACCGGATGGGGGGCAACGTTGTCAACCGCCATTGTCGTCGCAAGTATTGTAGACGCGGTGGCTTTTGCCAGGGCGGAAGAGATACCCAGCGCACAGAAGAGAAGCGCAAAAAGCAGCGCCAAGCGTACGATGAGCTTACAGTTGAAAACGGAAAGCAACACAGGCAACACTCCTATTTGGGTAGTCAAATTTGCGCGACGACATAGCGGTTGTCGATCAGGTGGGATAGGAACAAAGTGGCGCGGGTGTAACTGATCGGAATCTAAGCGATCATAGCGGACTAATCGCTAGCCTTCAATCGTAAATTTTGTGTAATTTTTTGGGGCCGTACTGTAGAAATGGGCGAAAAATAGAGCAGATTGTAGGTCAACTGTTGTACAATAGAGAGTAAGGAGTGTTTCTTACGTTTTAGTAACCCACAGGCAAAAGTGGCAAAGCGCGATATAGTTGGTGCGGTGGATAGAGATGAAGGGGGTGCATAGGTGATCAGATAAACTGCTCCAATCACCTGGCGGTAGAGCCTATTGTTGGCTTAACCATGTCACTAAAATCGTCAATTCTTCAGGAGGCAGAAAGCTATAGGCAGGCATCCGATGCGGGGTCAATTCATAGCCGGGGACAACAAAGCGTTGCGGATCAACCAGGCTTTCGTGGAGATATTCGGCGGCAGTGGTGGCGTCACCCTGGTAGGTCGGTTCTTGCCAGCGTTGGGCGGCGATGGCGCCCAAGCCATCGTGGGAGGGGCCAAAGGTTCCTCTGGTTCCTGCCCCGGTGGACTGGTGGCAAATGCCACAATAGTATTGCCGGTAGAGGGTGCGACCATCGGCAAGTGGCGCGACCGTGCTGGTTACAGGGGTGGTGGTGGAGAGCGCAAGCGTTGTCGTTGCAGCACCGATAGTCGTGATCGTTACTGTATTTGTCAAGGGTGCGGTCTCTAGCAGCGATGATTGGGCTGGATCGGCAGAGGGTGACGAATTAGCAGTTGTCGCCTGGATCGGTTGACAACCAAGAGTAAATAGTAGCAAAGCGATGAATAAGCCTAAGGTTCGTATGTTCATTGCATCCTCCTGTAAAACTTCAACAAAAAGGCGAGGCTACTCTTCAACAACCTTCGGCCCCAGGCGCAACAGGGCTGGTGTAGGATTGGCTGGTGTGCGACAGACCGCAGGGCGTTCTGCGACTTTGCCTAGTGCATAGCGAATGCAGATGTAAGCTTCACTGAACGCGCCAGGGGCAGGCGCTTCAGAATAAGCATAACCGGGGCGACGGCTGACGGCATGTTTGTTGGCAACAAAGTAGATCGTGGGTGGGTTGGGCTGGATCCATTCCGCCCACTGGGGTTGACCGTCGGCGTCAAAGAGCATGCCGACGGCGCTCCAAGCGCCGACCAGCCCGTCATTTTCATGGAAGAGACGCACCCGCTGCAAAATTCCCTCGGTGCCGCCGATAAAGGTGTATGCGATACCCGGCAGATTGGGCGCTTTGGCGTTAAAAGCGCGCGTCCGCACATGATCAACCATCTGACACAGCCCCGGATCGGCGGCGCAATCGGGTTCACCGGTTTTTAGACCCAGGGTGCGATTCGTGCCATTGTGGGGCGAGCCGAGGGTGATCACTTGTTTGGTGACGTTGTGGCAAAAGTCACTTTGGGCTAAACAGGCGCGGGTCACCAGTCCCCCCATGCTGTGCGCGATGATGGTGAATTTTGCCGGGGCTGTGTCACCTAAGCGCGCCACCAGATTGCGCAGTTGCCTTTCCAGGCAGCGTCCATTTTCTTCCAACGCGGGCGTGCGATCTGGCGTGGTGGCAAGGATCACATAGTAAGGGGCGTAGCCATCGGCAATCAGCCAGGGACCAATGCTGTGGAGCGGAATATAGCGCCCTTCGGCCAGGAGGGTTTCATAGGCAAAAGGGCCAGCGGTGGCCGCACAGCCACTCGCCAGGTCAGCATCACCATCCTGTAAGCCGTGGACGACGATGATCGGCGTGCGCAGCGCCGAATCTGTTCGCAGTTCATGCGCCGCGGCTTGCTGGATCACCGTATCATCAATGCTCAAAAAGAGCGTCCAATAGCCGACGACGGCAATGGAAATCATCAGCATGAGCAGAAAAACACTCACCGCCAATAAACAACTCCATCGCACACTTGCCGCCATGATCCTTCCCTCTCTCCACCACTTCACTCTTCGTTATTGTAAGGATTTTGCCATAAAGCCATAGCCGGTTGTCAAATCAAAGGATGTGGAGAAGGCAAACCCTTCTGCCGCCGGGGTGGAGCCAGCGCCTTTGCAAACGCACACATCTTTATCTTTTAAATCGTAAATTAACATACCAATCTTGACCTGAGGGCCAGCCTGTTGGATAATAAGGCAGGTAACACAACTGTAAGGTGGGTCGCGCCGAAACGAAGCCTGGGGAAACGGGCAAGAGGAAAGCAAGTGGCAGATGGCGACAAATATTCTTTTTCCATTGACTTCGTTTGTAGGGCGGATAGAGGATCTGGATCAATTGTGGGAGTTATTGCAACTGCCACAGCCGCGCATTATTACGATTGTCGGAGCCGGTGGGATGGGCAAGACCAGGCTGGCGCTGGAGTTAGCCCGTCTTTTGGATGAAACGCCGCCGGAGTTGTCAAGCGGCAATCCCCACTTTCCGGGCGGACTGTGGTGGGTTGATCTCAGCGCGTTGCCAGTGCGGAGTCCAGCAGGGCGCATTGTCCAAGAGATTGCCGCCGTTTTTGCCCTGACGGTGGAGGCGGACGCATCATTGCTGGACGCCGTGGCGGCGCTGCTGGCGGATCGCACTTGTTTGTTACTGCTGGATAATTGTGAACATGTGGTGACCGCCTGCGCCGAGGTGGTGCAACAATTGGCGCTGCGTTGTCCGCACAGCAAGATCATCGCCACCAGCCGCGAAGCGTTGCGGGTACCAGGGGAGCAACTCTTTGTGCTGGCGCCGCTCTCTGTGCTGCAAGGCTGGCAGAATCGCCAGCAACCGGTCAGCCCGCCGGAACAATTCGATCAATTGCGTCAGGCCAGCGCCGTTCGGCTCTTTATCGAACGGGCGCGACTGGCGACGCTCGATCTAACGCTCACGGATGAACAGCTTTGGTCGATTGCCCAGATCTGTCACTGGGTCGATGGATTGCCGCTGGCGATTGAACTGGCCGCTGCGCGGGTACGCTTGTTACCACCGGCGGCGATGCTAGCGCAACTGGGCCAGGGGCGCGCCTTGTCCCTATTGTTGGGTCAGGGACCACGCACCGCGCCCCCCCGCCTGTTGACAATCTATAACACAATCGATTGGAGCTATCGTCTGCTGGAAAGTGCAAACGAACAGGCGTTGTTTCAGCGGCTAGCGGTCTTTGCCGGTGGGGCGCGGCTAGAAGAGATCCAGGCGGTCTGTGGGGAAGCATGGGGGGCGCAAGTGGCGCACGCGAATCTGCTTGCCACGCTCGAAGCACTTTTAGAAAAGAGTCTACTCATCGCGCAGGATCACCAGGGCGTGCGCCGGTATGGCATGTTACTCACGATCCAGGAATATGCCTTGGAACGATTAACCGAAGCCGCCGCCACCGACCATTTTCGGGCGCGTCATCTGGCTGTCTACACCCAACTGGCCGAGCGTGGTGATGCCCACCTGAGCGGAGCCCAACAACTGCACTGGCTCGATCAATTGGAGGCGGAACAGGAGAATTTTCGTGCGGCGTTGATCTGGGCGCTGGGCGAAGCGGGGCAATCCGGTCATGATCCCAAAGGCGGCATGGCGTTGTTGGCCGCGCTCTGCGATTTCTGGTCGGTGCGTGGCTATTGGAGCGAAGGGCAGCAGTGGGCGGAGCGGTCGTTACAGTTGCTCCACGCTGATCCGGCGGCCTACCCACCGACCCTACAAGCACGCGTCTATCTCACCGCCGGCTTATTGTATGGCAATACAGCCGCGCCCCTACCCTGGTTACAACGCGCCCTAGCCCTCTACCGCGCCGAAGGCAACCAGAAAGCCGTGGCGTTGGCGTTACGCTGGCTGCTTCACACCCACCTGGCGTTGCGCGATTGGGAAGCAACGGCAGCCGCCGCCAACGAGTTAACCCCCTTTGCCGAAGCGTTTAACCACCCGATCCTCTTGCTGGCGTTGGGGCGCGCCGCTTTTGTACAGGGTGATCGACAAGGCGCGCAACACTACTTTCAGCGGGGCGAGTTGGCCGCCAGCCAGCAAGGCCATCTGCTGGCGTGGGTCTATGCAGTCTGTTTGCAGGGGATGTTAGCCAACACCAGCGGCGAGGGCGTCCGGCTGGAAGGGCCATTGCAACACGCCTTGGAACAAACGCGGCGGCTAGGGCGCAAAGATTTACAGATGCACCTCTGCCACACCCTCAGCGAAATCGCGCTGGGGCGTCATGCCTATGGCGCAGCCTTGACCTTGATCCGCGAAGGGCTACCGCTGGCGCGCCAACTGGGCCATCAGACGGCGGTCGCCACCTTTCTCTGCCAGTGCGCCAGCATCGCCGCCCGCATCGAGCCAACCCACTGGAGCGCCAACGCCATCCAACAGACAGCCCACCATCTCCTACAACAGCGCCCCCACACCCCCGAATTAATGGTGGAGATGGCCTATCAACGGGCGGCGGCGCAAGCGCAACTGGTCAGCGAAGCCTTCACCGACGCTACTCTTGCCACCAGAGCCAAACCGCTGACCCTTGATGAGGCGCTCCAGTATATGCACCAATTAGAGCAGCGGCTGACGTAAGGCTGCGGCAAGCCAATAAAACTCATTGGCATCACTTATATTGAAATCAACTTGAGAAGCGCCCTGGGGCGCCGGCAAGGGATAGTACAGTTCAGGGCGCTGGCCCAGCGCGCACCGTCCACTGTAATCCGAGCAAATTGCCAATGTGCGCTAACAGCATCGCAAAGTCGATCGGTTTGGCAAGAAAGTGATCAAAGCCGGCGGCCAGGGCGTGTTCGACATCCTCAGGAAAGGTGCTGGCAGAGAGCGCAATGGCAAACATCTCGGTCAGGTGCGGCGTCGCGCGCACCCAGCGGATGAGGGCGAAGCCATCGACCTGCGGCATCATCAGATCAACCAGCATCAGGGGTGGCGCGTGCTGCAGTGCTTGCGCCAGTCCGCCCGCGCCGTCCGCTGCCTCGATGATCAGAAAGCCAAGAGGCTCTAAGCGATCACGGAGCAACTGGCGCGTTGCATCGTTGTCATCCACCAACAAAATTGTGACGGGCGCACCTTCATAGCCGGTAATTTGCGCAAGCAGGCCATCGGTTTGCGCAACAACTTGGGCCAGGGGCAGCGTCACCTCAAAAAAGAAGGTGCTGCCACACCCGGGATCGCTCGTCGCGCGCACTTCGCCCCCCATCAACGCCGCCAATTGACGACTGATCGCCAAGCCCAGGCCGAGGCCGTCACGGTTGTGCAGCGGGTTGTGTACCTGCTGAAATGGCTCAAAGATGGTCGCCAGCGCGGCCGGTTCCAGGCCAATGCCCGTATCTTCCACCGCAAACTGGAAACGGCGGTGCGCTACGGTCGGTGCGCTGGTCGGCGCGGCCTGATCTGTTTCGTGATCAGGGCCAGGAAGTAAGGTTACGTGCAGCGTCACTTGACCAATATCGGTAAATTTAATGGCGTTGTCGATCAAGTTGATGAGAATTTGGTGGATCCGCCGTTGGTCGCCCATGACATAGCTCGGCAACGTTGGGTCGAAGTCAGCCGAGAAGGCAAGCCCTTTGGCAGCGGCGCGCGGCGTCATCATCTCCCGCAAATTTTCTAGAAATATCGGCAGGTTCAGCAGATGCGGCGACAAGGTGAGTTTGCCGCTTTCGACCCGCGCCAGGTCGAGAATATCCTGGATGAGCGCCAACAAATGGCGACCACTGCGTTCGATGGCCGCCAATCCAGGTAAACCAGGATGCCGGTTCTGGAGCAACTCGGCATAGCCGATGATCACCGTCAAAGGCGTGCGCAGATCATGGCTCATGGCGGCGAGAAAGCGGCTCTTGGCCCGGTTAGCTGCTTCGGCGGCCTCTTTGGCCTGACGCAACTCTTCGTTTTGCAGACGGTAGATATCCGCTTCCTTTTGCGCCATTTCGGTTGCATATTGACTGCGTATTTGCGCAATCCGCAAGCTACTTTCATAGTTAAAAATGGCGCGGTCGAGGGTATGGAAATGCTGGTGATGCTCATACGCAGCTTGATAATCGGCGACGCCGGCATAGGCAGCGGCTAATAACCGATGCGCATCGCGACTCTCTAGCCTGGCGCCCGCCGGCTCGGCGAGGGCCAGCGCATGGTTAGCATAGTGGAAAACTTGCTCATACTGCGCCCGCGCGTGAGCAATTTCCGCCAGCAACAACAACGCCCGTATCAGGCTTTCGCGGTTGTGCAGCGCCTCGTGCGTTACAAGCAACGGCAATAGCATTTGCTCCGCTTTGTCCAATTCGCCAAGGGTAGTATAGCACCAGGCGATATTACCCAAAACGATAGCCCAGTGGCGCTTATTACCCGCCGTGTGCAGCAACGCTTCGGCTTGTGTAAGATAAACCAGCGCCTGCTGCGGGTCGCCTGTTTCCCGGTAAAGATTCCCCAGGTTATTCAGGGTGCTGGCAATCTTCGCTTGATCGGCCCAGACTTGTTTCAGTTTTAAAGTCCGCTCGTAAAGTGCAAGCGCCATCTCATAGTCGCCCTGTAATTTATAAATGGCAGCCATGTTATTGAGGCAGGAGGCGAGGCGCGCTTGTTCACCCAAACGTTCATATTGGGCTGACGACTTCTGAAAAAACTCTAAGGCTTTCAGGTAGTTGCCTTGCTTTTGATAGGTTATTCCCAGCTCATTCCATGCCTTTGCAATATTGTATACATCCGCAAGCGATTCAAAAATAGATAACGCGGTCTCAAGGTGGGTCAGAGCAACAGGTAACTGACCCTGATTTCTCGCCACGACGCCCAGCCAAATATGACTGGGCGCTTGACCGGCAAGGTAGGCAGCGGCTGTGGCCAGCGCCAACGCTTCCTGGCCATAGGCTTCGGCGGTTGCCGGCTCCTCGTTGCTTAACAGCGCCGATAGCTCATTCAGCAGATCAACACGGTTGTTGCCGGTGGCGGTTTGTAATTGGCTTCTGATAGTAGCAATGGAAAGGGGAAGCGTTATGGTTGATTGAGTAGTCATTCTTAGAATAAGCGGATCAATCTAAGGTATTCTTGTCCTTCTATTTTACACGGAAAAGTCGTTTTACACAAATAATATTTATAATATTTCAAGTTTCATGCGGTGCTGGGCCAAGCGGCGGCACGCCTGTTGACTACGGCTGTTCAACGAACTGCGGCCCCAGGCGCAAAAGGGCCGGACTGGATTGTGTTGGCGTGCGGCAGACCGTTGGGCGTTCTGCGGTTTTGCCCAGGGCGTAGCGAATGCAAGCGTAGGCTTCGCTAACCTGACCAGGGGCGGGCGCTTCCGAATAGGCAAAGCCCGGGCGCCGACTGACTGCGTGTTTGTTGGTGACAAAGTAGACCGTGGGTGGGTTGGGTTTTGTCCATTCCGCCCAGTGCGGTTGACCCGCAGCGTCAAAGAGCATCCCGATAGCGCTCCAGGCGCCAACTAGCCCGTCATTCTCATGAAACAGCAGTCGTTGGAAGATGCCCTGCGTGCCGCCGATAAAAATGAAGTGAATACCGGGGAGGTTCGGCGCTTTGGCATTAAAGGCCCTGGTGCGGGCGTGATCGACCATCTGGCACAACCCCGGGTCGGCGGCGCAATCCGGTTCGCCCGTTTTTAGGCCCAGGGTGCGATTGGTACCATTGTGCGGTGTACCCAGGGTGATCAGCCGTTCGGTGATCGAACGGCAAAATTCACTCTGGGCTAAACAGGCGCGCGTCACCAGGCCCCCCATGCTATGGGCAATGATGGTAAATTTTTTCGGGGCTTCATCACCCAAGTGAGCGACCAGATTGCGCAATTGTGCTTCCAGACAGCGGCCATTCTCTTTGAACGTTGGGGTGCGGTCCGGTGCGGTGGCAAGGATCACATAATAGGGGGCGTACCCATCGGCAATCAGCCAAGGACCAAGGCTATGGAGCGGGCTATAACGCCCTTCGGCGAGAAGGGTTTCATAGGCAAAGGTACCGTCAGCGGCGCAAGCGCTCGCTTGATCGACATCGCCATCCATTAGCCCATGCACCACGATGATCGGCAGGCGCAGTGGCGTACCGCCCGTGTCCGCTGCCGCCAGTAGACGCGCCGTCGCCCGATGCGTAGCGCTGTCATCGATCTGGAGAAAGAGCGTCCAATGGGCCACCAGCGCCAGCGGAATCAGGAGAACGAGCAAGCAAGCGCCCGCCATGAGTAAACAGATCCGTCCGATTTTTCGATCCATTGCGCCTGTTCTCCAATCGCTGTCTGTTTCGTGTAAGGATTTTGCCACAAAATGATAGGTCAGCCCAAATAACAACCCTGATTGATGGCGCAGTTCTGTCAATCAGGGAGGTCATGTTATAATTTTGTTGACGTTATTTTTTAAGAGCCACGGCGTGGCGGCTGATGGTAGACCGGTCTTTCAAGGCCGGTTTCCTCATGCCAATCGCGCCGGGAGGTGACAATGATCCATTGGGGTCACGTGCCCAGTCCGAGGGTTGAAACCCTCGGCTACCGTCAGTCGTCACACCGTGACTGGCAGCTTTGTTGACGCTAGGGTCGCATGAAATTTTGGTTATTCTATTCATGAATCTGCTCACGATTACGAACCTCTCGAAACAATACAGTGAACGCCTCCTTTTCGACGGCGCGAACATGCTCATCAACCAAGGCGACCGCATTGGTCTGATTGGCATTAATGGCAGCGGCAAAAGCACGCTGCTGCGACTGGCTGCGAGCCTGGAAATGCCCGACGGCGGCAGCGTGACGACCTGGGGCCATATCCGTACTGAATATCTGGCGCAAGAGCCGGATCTGGATGACGCGCTGACCGTCTTGCAGACCATCTTCTACAGCGATTCGCCGCAGATGCGTCTCTTGCGGGACTATGAAGAGACAAGCCACGCACTGCAAACGCAGCCAACTGACACAGCGCTACAAACCCGCCTGACTGCGCTCAGTGCGGAACTGGATCAGGCCGAAGGCTGGGCGGCAGAAGCCAATGCCAAGACCATTTTGACCCAGTTAGGCATCCCCGATTTTGCCGCCAAGGTGGGAACACTCAGTGGTGGGCAACGCAAACGGGTGGCCCTAGCCCGCGCCCTCATCGACCGCGCCGACCTGTTAATCCTTGACGAGCCAACTAACCACATTGACGCCGAAACGGTCGCCTGGCTGGAAGAGTATCTGGCGACCACCCCTGGCGCGCTGCTGATGGTTACGCATGACCGCTACTTTCTGGATCGGGTGGTCAATCGCATTGTCGAGCTGGACCGGCGGCAGTTGGTCAGCTATGTCGGCAACTACACAAAATACCTGGAAGACCACGAAGCGCGTCATGAACGGCTAGTCGCGGCGGAAGCCAAACGGCAGAAGTTGATTAAGCGCGAGTTGGAATGGTTGCGCCGGGGTGCGATGGCGCGCAGCACTAAGCAAAAAGCGCGCATCCAACGCGCCCAGGAGTTGATGAAGATCGCTTATGACCGTGGCGAAGACAAGGTCTCGATTGCCCTGGCCGGTCGCCGGTTGGGCAATGCCGTGTTGACCGCCAAAGGGTTGACCAAACGGTACGGCGACAAAACGATCCTCGACGGCGTCGATTTGATGCTTGAACCGGGGGATCGCATTGGGGTGATGGGACCAAATGGCGCAGGCAAAAGTACGCTGCTCGACCTGTTAACCGGCAAAACCACGCCGGATGAAGGGACAATCACCTGGGGCGATACGGTGCAGGTGGCCTATTATGATCAACGTAGCGCCGATCTACATGAGCAGATGCGCTTGCTCGAATTCATCGAAAAAGAAGCGCCGCTCATTCGTACCAAAGATGGCGAACGGGTGGAAGCCGCCCACATGTTGGAGTGGTTTCTCTTTCCGCGCCCCATGCACTATGGCCGCATTGCCACCCTCAGCGGTGGGGAGCGGCGACGGCTCTACCTCCTGCGCACCTTGATCCACCAGCCCAATGTCCTGATTTTGGATGAGCCGACCAATGACCTCGACATTCAAACCTTGGGCGTGTTGGAAGAATTTCTCGACTACTTCCAGGGCTGCTTGATTGTCGTCAGCCATGATCGCTATTTTCTGGATCGCACGGTTGATTTTCTGGTCAACGTGGAAAATGGCAAACTGAGCGGGCGCTATCCCACCCCCTACAGCACCTATCTCCGCTTGCGCACCGAGGAGCAGCAAGCCACGATGTCGGTTGCAACGCCGGTTAAAGCAGCGCTCGCACCGTCTGTGCCAAAACCAACCAGCGCCAACCGCAAACTCACTTGGAAAGAGCAACGGGAGTTGGAAAGTCTCGAAACGCGCATTGCCGAGTTGGAACTTGCCAAAACCACGTTAACCGAGGCCATCAACAGCGGCGGTAGCGACTATCAACGGCTGCAAGCCGTGGGCGAAGAGTTAGCCGCGCTGGACGCCAATCTGGAAAGCACGCTAACGCGTTGGTATGAATTGGCAGAGTTAGCGGCCGCATAGCAAATCACTGATGCGCACCCATGATGCAATAGCGTTGAGCCTCTTCCTCCTGATCACAGCCTATACGCCTGGTGTGCCACTGCCCACGCCCGTTGCTACTGCGACATTGGTTGCCTGCACAAACTTTGCGCGGAGCGCCGCAACTCAACCATCGATCTTCCCAACCTTTACCCCCACCTCTGCCTGTCAACTAGAGCAGACCTATCAACAGGTCAACTACTGTATGGTACAGGCCAGCCCGGAACGATCCTACTCTTGTTTACGCACCGAAGCCATCGAAGAAACTTTGCTTGGTCAATCGGCTAGCAACCAACTCATCCAATGCGACTATCACTTTAACGCCGGTTGTTGGCAGGCATCAGCTATGGCGTACACTGCTGGCTTTTTCCCTTTGGCTGGTTTCACCCATCCTTTCATTCTACACGCAATTCCCTGGGGGCGTCTACGGATATTCTATTTTTGAAAGCGCCTAAGGCGCCCGCGGCAGATGTTGATAGATGTAGGTGGCTGCAATCAAGAGTAATGGGATGCCGGCATACTGGGATAGGCGCAGTAAATGGGTGCGTGCCCAGTGAACATAAGGCTGATTCCCCCATTGGCTAGTTGACAATTCGTTAGCTAAAACCCACAAAAAAACTAGTGTAGCCAAAAATAGTCCATACACGATCATCGGTAGCATCACGGACAAGGGCAAGAGGGCGGCAGCAGTTGACCAAAGTTGCGCCAACAGCCAAAGGGTAATCAGGTGCGCCGCCTGGTCAAGCAGAAAGCCAAGCCATTGACGCCGGATCGGCAGCCGCAGTTTTGTTAAATCGATAAGAAAGTGCAGAAGCCCTAACCATAACAGCATGGGCCAAACAGTGAGTGGTTCTCGGATCAGCAAAGCCGTTACCACCACATGGACAATGGCATGTAGGACAATCCCCAGCCAACTTCTGCTCTTTAAACGGTAAATTTGATTAGTCTGTAATGGGAAATCGCCAATCAAATGACTTAGTAGCAGCGCTGCTATCAAATTCATCGAAATTACTTCCATTCCATAAGTGCTGTAAATCCGTTCTGCCATTGTAGTCAATCTTTACAAAAGTTGGCGTATCGAAATCATAACAGATTGGCAAACAATATGCACAATATTTGAAATCAGATTAACCAAAAGTGTACAACTCCTGTAACAACCGACATAAATGTCTTTTGTTGTCAAGATATGTTTTCGCTGATTGATACGAAAAGGCGTGCGTAAGTTTTGCTGTTGTCTAAAAATCGCTGCTGCGCCCTGCACGTCACGGACGCGCAGGGCGCGGAGGGGTCACGCGCTTGCAGAGAGCGGCAGGCAAGGCGCGTCACGGGCGCGCTGGGAGTAGACGAACAAGGTGAGATTCGTTGCGAAAAAGGGGGCTAAATGGCTGGTCTCAGATCATTCGCTGGTAGGGGTAAATGGCAAGTAGACAGTTAATCCATCCTCGCTGATGGGCCATTGTTCATCGGCGCGCACCGGCACTTTTTCCAGCGAGTCTGCATAATAGAGTTGGAGGGCAAGTTGGTATTGTCCTGCTTTGCTCTTGGACAAGGGTGAACTGATGGGTGGTAGATTGGTGTACTCAACAATGGTTTTGCCAGGGTCCCACCAGATGGTAGGAATGGCGCCGTTATACGGTTCCTGCTCCATCTGGCTGATCATGGTGAAGCTGCCATCCCTCTGGCGTTCGACCAGTTGAAGGATATACTTATAGTGAATCGTAGGCTTCTGTGTCACTTGCCAGTAGAGGGTGATCGGCCAGGCGCTTGCTGGCGTCAGTGGCGTTTCAATATCATAGCCAACCAGGCGAATTTCTTCGCCAAAGCGCACGTTGACACGCGTCTGCGCCGGCGGCTCCATGCCTTCATAAACCGGCGCTTGGGTCAGGTAGAGACTGAGATCCAGAAATGCATTGGGACTATAAAATTTAACCTCGCGCAGCGGCCAGATCGCATTTTCACGCAACCAGTCGCTGATCTGGGTGTCGGGGTCCATAAAGGGGTACGAACCGGACTGCGCCAGCCAAATCCGTCGGTAGCGGGGGGCCAGATCAGCCAAGTAGGCATAGGTTTCCGGCCAATCCACAAAGAGCAAGGGTGCGTTGGCATAAGCGCTCTTTTGCCCCTGTTGGGTTGCGGCATCTATGCGATCCAGCGGTAAGTAGTAGCGAAAGATCCGTTCGGAGAAGGGCGGCGCCAGCAGAAGTAGATCGCCAGGCAGCAGATGCTCACGCAGATAATTGCCCATGCCGGCATAATCATCTTTGCCGAATTCCTGTTTTGTAAAATAATTTACTGAACTATAAAGCAACCCGGCGGCCAACACCAGGGCGATCAACGCGGTCACTATTGGTTGATACCGCCAAAGCAGCGCCATACCGCCGGCGGCAAGGACAATAAAAATACCCGCCAGGATGGCCAGATGGCGCGCGTTCATATAGGCCGGCTGGATTAGATTCAGCAGGAGGATGAGCAAGATCGGCAGCGTCAAGGCCAGCGGCAACAGCCAACCACCCTTGGCCGATGCCTGGCGCGAGCGCAACCCATAGCCAACGCCCAACAGCGCCAACAGCCCAAAGAGCCATCCCACCCAATGCACCGGATCATCCAGCTTAACGCTTGGCCCAAGGCTATAGGCGTTGATCAGATCTGGGAGTAGGGTGTCCAAGGTGATCTTGGGGAAATTGCCGCCCCCGCCTTGGCTGCGAATCAACCAGGCGACAAAGACGCCAATCCCCAACCCACTCAGTAAAAAGAGGATCGCAACCCCAATGCCTAGCCAGCGATGGCGCGTCGTCAACCATTCATGCCAGATCAGCGCATGGATCGGTAGCCAGAAGACGGCGTAGTAATGGGTAGTGAGAAACATCAGCGTAACAGCCACGTAACCGATGAGCAGGCCATTGGTTGGGCGTTTACGCTCGGTAACACGTAAAAGGAGATAGGTGCTGAGAATACCCAACATCGCCCACAGCGTATAGGGACGCGCCTCCTGCCCAAACCAGAGAAAGAAGGGATGCAGGGCGGCAAAACCGACGGCCCAAAGGGCGCTGGTGCGTGGCAAAACGGTGCGTCGTTCCAACCAGCGGCTAATGACCCAAACCGAAGGCGCTAATAAAACTGCCCCCCAAACCGATGGGTAGCGGATCACAAATTCACTGATGCCGGCGACGTGGATGAGTAGCCCCAGTAAAACAAAGAAGAAAAAGGGGTGCTGGTCGGTGGAATTTAATTGGGTGAAGGCGTCGCGTATGACCAGATCGCCACGCAACAAGGGTAGCCAGCTCTGTTCGGCGCGCTGAAGACTCAAGCTTTCGTCCCACCACAAGTTGTTGGCATCCAACTGATAGACCACCCGCGCAAAGGCGACCAGGAGCAAGAACAACAGCAGCCAGCGTTGCCCTACCGTCGTGGGCTTGGCGCCAATGGGTGCGTCACCTTGGGGCGGTGCGGTAGAAACCGTCGTTTTTCGGAAAGCCGCAGCAAATAACATCGGCATGAGGTAACTATTTTTCTATAGACTTACGCAAAACAGATTCGTCGCCAGCGAGACGTGTCAGGTTTCCGAAACCTGACACGTCTCGCTGCGTAAGTTCTATTCTACTGTAACCACACCAAGTAAAATATCCTGCCCCAGCGGGGTTTCCGCCACTACACCTGTTGTCGGTTCGTAAAGCCGTAGTGTAACCTGATAACTACCTGAAGCAAAATCAGGCGGCAGAAGGAATGCACGCCGCTCAATAATCTCACCCCCGACTGGCCAGGTAGTGGTGGGGGTAAACCAGTTATGGGGCGCATAATCTTGCGCCAACACCACCTGCCCATCCGCCAGTTGCAAGCGCAGGCTGAATTTGTATTCCGGCGGCGGCGCCAGCACTTGCCAATGTGTGCTGACTGGTAAAAGATCACCGGGCGCCACGGGTTGCGCCGGCAGCATCGCTTTGGTCAGCGACAAGGTCGTCCCCACCGCCAAGTTGAGTGGCTGGTCGGCTAATGTCTTGTCGGTCATTCCGTAAAGCGTCAAACGGATGCCATTATAATCAGACGGCGGCGCTGTCCAGGTGTGACGGGCCAGCCAGGATTGGACGCGCCAGGGATCATGAAAATAGAGTACTTCCCACACACGGGTGGCATCGGCGGTGAGCTCCCTCAAAACCCGATCCACTTCCGCATCATCCGCCTTTAATAAGAAACGTAAATCATGCACCGGATAGATACGGTCATAATAGTGCAAAAAGACCAGGCTGGGATCAGGGCCATCGACCAGCACCACATCGCCCGCTTTGATTGACGCTTCAATCGCTGCCACGGTGGCGCGAAAATCGGGTTTATGAAAGGCCGGATCATAATATAAGGTTTGCACCGCCTGCCCATTGGCCGCCAGCAGGAAGAGGAGCAGCGCGCCAACCGGCAGCGTTGCTAACCTGGGCGCCCAACGGCGCGACATCAACCAATCAAGCAGCGGTTTATTGAGCAGGGCCAACGGCGCCGCCGCTAACAACAAGAGCAACCCGCTCACACTCATGGTATAGCGTTCATGAAAATCGGGATTGTGTAGGGTCAGGCCATAGACAATCAACAATGGCGCAATGATCGACGTGAGCAGGCATAGGGCCGCCGCACGTCGCCAGTAGAGCCACAAACCAGCCCCCAGCAGCATCAGCGCCAGATAGAGCCAGGGTAACCATGCCTGCCAACCATTGGTCAGGGTATTGCTCACCGTATAGGCTGTTAGCAAGCGCCAGGGAATGGCGTGCGGATCCATCGGGTCACGCCAGCCGTTAAAGCTGAAGATTTGCAGGGCATGGGCAAACCAGGGGGCGAAGAGCAAAGCGCTGCCGGCGCCGGCCATTGTCCAAAGGCCAAAGAAGCGCCAGTCACGTTGCCGCAACGTCCAGCCAATGGCAAAAAGGGTATGGGCCAATGGGGTCAGAAAACCGTAGTAGTGCAGATAGACAGTTAAGGTAATTGCCAGGGTATAACCAAGCAGGTAGGGTAACGCTTGGGTGCGGTGACGCGTAAGCAGCCGCCAAAAGAACCAGGTGGCAAGCAGGCCGGCAGCCAGTAACCAACTATAGGTGCGCGCCTCCTGGGCATACCAAATCTGAAAAGCATTGGTTGCCAGGAGCAGCGCCGCCGCTAGCCCCACCAACCGATTGCCCCAATCCACCCCTAGCCTGTAGATCAACGCTACACTCAACACGCTGGGCCAGAGCGAGAGAAAACGAATGGCAAAATCCACTTCACCACTAAAGGGCAGCCAGAAATGGAGCAGCAGAAAGTAACCGGGCAGATGCTCAATCGGCATGGTCGCCAGCATCTCCGTCAAGGGTTGCGCACTGCGGCGTAGGCTAATGCCTTCATCACTCCAAAAGCTCTGGTAGTCGAGGTGATAGGCGCGCAGGACAAAGGCAAGCAGTAAGAAAAGGCTCGCCAGCCAGGTGGCAATGGGTAGAGGGCGGTGCGGCGATGTGGGTTGCTGGTTCATGAATCGATTATGCTTGTTGTTGTTACTACCTTCCGCTCGTAGCCGGTCCATGACCGGCGATTGGGACGCCGGTCATGGACTGGCTACGAGCATAGGTGGGCATTAAGAGTTGTGTAGGCTTGATAATGCTGGGCGGCAATGGCTGACCAGGTAAATTGCTGGCTTTGGATACGGGCGCCGGCGCCCAATGCCTGACGCAAAGACGGTATCGCGGCCAGTTGCGCAATGGCCTGTGCCGCCATTTGCGGATCTTCCGGCGGCACATAGCAGAGATCACGGCCATTGACCAATTCGGGTAGGGGGCTTTGCGGCGTTGTGGTCACAAGCGCGCAACCATGGGCCAACCCCGCCATCAATGTCCCCCGGCGTAGACTGGCGCCATCGTTGTAGGGCATGAACAACAGATCCGCCAAATGCAACGCCGCGCTAACGCCCGCATCGTCAAGGCGGCCTGTCCACTGTACCCGCTCACGCAAACCTAGTGTTGCAAGCAACGCTTCCACCTCTTGCAGATAGGCGTGATTGGTCGGGTCACTGGCGCCGACCCGCTCGCCGATCATCAGTAGATGAGCATCATGCCCCTGCTGTACCAACTCATGCAGGGTGCGCACCAGCGTCAGCCCCCCTTTGCTGCGGTTGAGAAAACCAAAGTAGCCAATGACGAGCGCCTCTGTGCCATACCCCCGCCGCACCCGTTCCGCTTGTCGCTCGTTGGGCGCCAGGTCGTTGACAGCAATGTTGCTGCCAATCGGGATCTTCAATACGGTTGCGGGACTCTGCAACGCCCGTAATTGCTGGTAATCCCCTTCGTTAGTTGCCACGACGAGTCGGCTAGTCTGCGCCGGCTGTAACGTAACCCAGCGGCGAATTTGCTCACCCGCTTTGGGCCATAAGTAGGGTACCAGGAGATCATGGTATGTCCATGCCACCGACAAGCGGCGTCCCCGTTGCCATAGCGTCGGCGCTAGATTGATCGCCGGGTTCATGGCAAAAGCCGCCGTCTGGTATTGCACATGAAGCCAGCTTGCGCCGATCTGATGCGCCAGCACGGGCAATTGCCGCCAGATCCGCCAATCCCAGCGTTTAATCATCGGATAGACAGAAACGCCGGACGCCCCTTGACGCTGTGTCTTGGCGTGATGTGACGTAACCACACTTACATCGATGCCTGTTGCCACCAATGCCTGAGCAAGCGCCGCCGTGTACGCGCCGACGCCACCAAGCATGGGTGGGTATTCCCCTGTTACAAAGATAACATGCAACCTGACACCTGCTACTTTGTTAACTCTTTTTCCAACGTATAGCCGCGATAATTTTCTTCTTGAAAGCCGACTTGGTTGAAGAGATTAAAGGCAACGTGGGCGCTATGGGGAACATGGACCAGCATCTGGTGATAACCCTGTGTAATGGCGTCATTGATCACCCGGCGCAACAGCCACTTGCCAATGTCCATGCGCCGCCACTCGGTCGCCACCCGTAGATCGACCAGATTGGCAATGCGCGTCGTCCGTTTCGCTTTTTCGAGACTTAAGTTGGTAATGCGCGCCGAAGCAACCCATTCCGTCTGGCGGTAAACCTGATAGTGGCGGTCATTGAGCCGACCGCGCTGGACAACACTCAGTTGGGCCAGCGGGGTAATCTCTTCTAGTGGCTGATCAAGCGCTCGCCGTAGACAATAAAACCGTTCAGCCAGCCGGAAATCAGCGCCGGTCAGCACACGGATATGGGTCGTCCAATCGCCCGGCAAGATCCCTAAGCCGGCTTGAAAGGAAGGGTAGCCGGTACTCATATGAAACGCCTTGACATAGCCGATACCGGCGTTGCGCCAGAACTCTTCAGTCGCCGTGAGCAGCGCCGTCGCCACTTCCTGAATCAACTCGGTTTTGCCGGGCAAGACCAGAAAACGCAGCAGGCCAATGGGACGGTACTCCGGTCGATCCATGCTCTCCTGGTCGAAACCGGTGGCGGCATCGATAAAACCCTCCAACTCGCCGGCGCGCCAGGCGCAGAGGCGCAGATGGCGCTGCCACTTGGCCTGGTAGAGGGTGGGCGGTTGCGAATGGAGCAGTTGATCCTTGATCTCGGTCTCCTCCATTGGCGTACTATAGGGTGTCGCGCGCAACAAATCGTTGATCGCATGACCGACCAACGGCGCCTCGTCGATGCGCAGGGGACGAATGAGCAGGGAAGGTGAAAGTACCGGTATCATTTGGGTATGCGCGCTTCAATTGCCGCCAACAAGATTTCCTGATCAACGACTATGGGTAGCCGCAGCGATTGGATCTGATCAAGATCCAAGAGGCCGTCGGGCTGCCGTGGGTGGTAGAGCAGGGCGAGTGAGCGTTGTAGCCGCCCCGCCTCGGTTGCACTCACCACCTGGCGCAGATCAAGTTGTTGCACGCCGCGCAAAGGGGTCTGTAACGCAATCGTGCGTTCATCCAGGCGAACTTGGCTAAATAGGGCATTGCTGAACCACAACGTAATCGTAACACTAAGTAGAAAAAAGAAAAACTCTTCGCGGGTGATAGCATCAAATAAATCCCAAGCCAACAGTCCCGTGAGCAGCAAGCCGCCCAGCGTCAGCCAGCGGTAGATAGGATGGGGAGCAAAGGTTTGCGCCATAGGCTACTTGGCTTCCCCTCCCACGTCGTTACGTTCGCCGGTGGCTGCTATTGGCGGATCAAGTGAATAAGCAAGGGCTTGCGCTTCATCCGTCACCCGGCGATAGATTTGGGTCATCGCTTGCCCCAACCCCTGCACCTCGCTTGTCCGACCGGCCGGTTCATCCAGCAGACCGGGCAAGGGGCCAAGACGACGCAGCAAGGCAAACTCAATGGCCGGGGGAGCGATATAGTAATGCAGCGCTTCCAACGTCTTGCGCGATCCCCAGAAATGATCTATCGTCCGTTCCAAGCTTTCGGCAGGCGGCGGTGCGCCTTGGGTTAGCGAAGATGGCCCGCCATTGCCGCCATTGTGCGCCGCACTGGAAGTTCCGCCTAAATAGTCAGTTTTGCGTCGCGCCTGGAGGGACTGTTGCAACGCTTGCCATTCACGACCGCGTAGGCGCAAGAGGAGAATCGGCTCTTCATCCAACAGGACACCCACCTGGCGATAAACCAGCTCACAGGTGGGACAGACGCGTTGCTCAGCCGGGCAGCAGCTACAGGCCACTTCAATTTCATTTGACTGGGCTGGCAGCAGTAAATTACTTAGTTCCGTGAAAAAGGGGGCCGGCTCCCGGAAAAGCTCCTCAACATTACGCTGTCCACTACTCTGCAGTTGATTCTCCAGCAGATCAAGCAGTTGCAGCCAGGTACGTTCGGCCAGGGGGCCAAATTTGAGCGTGACCTGGCACCCGCTATTGCCCTGCTCTTGCACCTCGGCCTGAACGCGGCCAACTAACGCTTCAATCCGTTTAATGCGCGCCCGTTGTCGGCCATTGCCTGCTCCGCGTGTCAACAAGCCAAAGCGCTCCAACAGCCGATTCCACGCCATTGACCACTGATGCGCCGCCACTACCTTCGCCATGACTATACCCTCTTCATCCGTCCCGTAGGGACGCTTGAGTTTAGGGGATAAGTCCGTCTTTTCACCCTAAATTCAAGTGCCCCTACGGGACAAGACCGAACGCTACTCGTCTTCAGCCAAATCCCGCCGCAAGAGCAATAGATCACGCAACTGATCGGTACTCAATTCGGTTAACCACTGTTCACCGCTGCCGACAACTACTTCGGACAACGTCTTTTTGTCTTCCAGCAGTTGGTTGATATGCTCTTCCAAGGTGCCGGCCACGACAAACTTATGCACCTGCACATCGCGCCGTTGACCGATGCGGAAGGCGCGGTCGGTGGCCTGGCTCTCAACTGCCGGGTTCCACCACCGATCAAAGTGGAAGACATGGTTGGCGCGGGTCAGGTTGATACCCGCGCCGCCGGCCCGCAGACTAAGAATAAAGATGGTTGGCGCCTCGGCTTCCTGGAAGGCCATCACCATGCGCTCGCGTTGGTTGGCCGGCGTGCGACCATGCAGGAAGAGCGTCTCCGCCTTGAAGGTCTCGATGATGTGCCGCTGCAACAATTCGCCCATTTCGACAAACTGGGTAAAGACCAGCGCCGAATCGCCCACGGCCAGCACCTCTTCCAACATTTCGGTCAGGCGATTCAGCTTGCTGCTGCGCCCAACCAACGGCCCCTCCTGCTTAAGATAGTGGGCCGGATGGTTGCAGATCTGCTTGAGCTTGGTTAACAACCCCAGCACCAAGCCGCGGCGCTGGATGCCTTCACTCTGATCCAGCACGGTCAACGTATCACTAACTACCTTTTCGTAGAGATTGGCCTGTTCCTGGGTCAGCGAGCAGTAGACCACCATCTCATTCTTCTCCGGCAGATCGGCAATAATGGCCGGGTCGGATTTAAGGCGGCGCAACAAAAAGGGCTGGACAACTTTGCGCAACTCGGCAGCTTGATCTTCATCGTTATAGCGTTCAATCGGCAGAATGTAGCGGCGACGGAAAAGTTCGAATTGCTCCAGATAGCCGGGGTTGAGAAACTCCATAATGCTCCACAACTCGGAGAGGCGATTCTCCACCGGGGTGCCAGTGAGGGCAATGCGATTCTGCGCCGGCAATTGTAACACCGCCTGCGTCTGTTTGGCTGTCGGGTTTTTGATATTTTGCGCTTCATCCAGGATCAGATCGCTCCAGGTCAGGCGGGTCAGGAATTCAACATCGCGTCGCGCCGTGCCATAACTGGTAATGATCAGATCATAGGTGGCTGTTTGTTGCAAAAATTCATCGCCCATCAAACGTGTCCCGCCGTGATGCACTAGCACCCGCAACGACGGGGCAAAGCGCTCCACCTCACGTCGCCAGTTGGCAACCACACTGGTCGGGCAAATCAAAAGGGCGGTGGCATGTTCCTTCTGCTGGGCGCGCACATGGAGCAACAGCGCAATCGACTGCACCGTTTTGCCCAACCCCATATCATCGGCCAGACAAGCGCCAATGCCCAGATTACGTAAGTAGGCGAGCCAGCCAATGCCGCGCCGCTGGTAGGGGCGCAATTCGCCGATAAAATCGGGCGGCTCATCCAAGGAGATAAAATGTTGCTGCTGATTGAGCCGCGCCAATGCTTGGGCCAGCCACCCTTCGACATCGACACTGACTACTGGGAGGAGTGCAGCCACGTCATCAGAAAGCAAGCTCGCCAACGCCTGTGCCGGGGTATTGACTTCGGCTGTGGTCTGTTCCTCACGCTTGGCCGCGCGCCTTGGATCATCGATGGCGCCGGTTTCGGCGGGTGAGCCATGCACCTGGGCAATGCGTAACGCCCGCAGAAAGCTGATCAGACCGCCGGGGCGCTGTTGGGTCAAAAAGCGTTGCGCCGTTTGCACCTGTTGCGGGTCGAGTTCCACCCACTGCCCATTTAGCTTGACCAGCGGCGAACGAATGGCCGCCAGGCGCTCAAATTCGCGGCTCTCCAGGACACGGTTGCCCAGCATCAGTTCCCATTCATAACGAATGAGACCTGGCCCCTGGCGTTGCTTGTTGATGGGGCCGGCAAACGTGGTGAAATCGTCCTCGGTTTCGTTGCCTTGCAAGCGTAGGCGCAAGCCCAGCCGTGCACTCTGGTTGGTGTGCCACCACGCCGGCAAGACTACGCCAAAGCCGCTGCTTTCCAACAAAGGCGCAGTTTCGCGTAGAAATTGGTGCGCCTCTTCGGTGGTCAACGGTGCGCTTTCCGGTTTGGGGGAGCGCAGACTGCGTTGGATGGGCAATGACAGGCGGGCAGCCACTTGTAGACCGGCTAACAGCCGCTCCTGTGGTTGATCGACGGTGCGCGAGCCAAGTTGCAGGTGATGTTGTTGGCTACGCCAGATCTCGGTGGCGGCAATGCGCAGATCCAGGTTGTTGCGCGCCTGTAAATAGTAACGTAGGGTCCACGTCGCGCTCTGTTGCCCTTCCGCCGTGACCGGCCCGGTATCGATCGGCGCTTCCAGTTGAAATGAGACCCGTACATGGGCATGATGCAGGGCATAAAGCTGGTCACTCCACCCGCGCCACTGTTGGTACAACTGAAAAGCACTCTGCGGCGGCAGATGGAGGAACGGATCGGTTGTCACCAAACTGGACAGCCATTGTTCCCCTTGCGTGTTCAGGGCTGTCGTAACCTGCGGCGCACCCCATTGGCGAACGGCTGCATCTAACAGCGCACTAATACAATGATTGAGCAACTCTGCCGGGGGGGGCGCTTCCTGGATTGCACCACTGTGATAGCCACGGCAGACTGGCGGCATCGCTTCTGTCAAACGCTCAAACTGGCGTTCAATTTGCGGGTCCGCCAGGAAGGGCTGCCAACCGGCGCGCAATTGGTTGGCCGTATGGGGGCGTAGGGTCGGCAAATAGTGTTGACCGGCCAGCAGTTGCAAGGTAAATTTTGCCGCGTTGCTCCAGAAGAGTAAATCATTGCCCCAACGCATTGCCGTCAGCAGCGGTTGCGCAGCGCTCTGATCGGTCGGTTGGTCATCCAAATGACTCAGCACAGCCAGCGCCGCAAAGGGCGCCAGGGCTACCCCGGCGATCTGCCATGCTTGCAGGTGCATCTCGACTTGGGTGGTGGTCGATCCTTGATTGCCATTGACCAACGTGCCACCGATCAGTTGATGATGTAACAGATGACCGTGGCTGAGAGGGGTGCTATGGGTGGTCGGCAACCAGATGGTGGTGCTGGTTAATTTAAGCTGGGCCGCCGACAGGCGCGGGAAAAGATCAACGAGATGGAGCCGCAGTTGACCGGCGGACACCTGGGCTGGATGGGAAAGCGGCTTCGTTGTCCTTGGACGGACCTCCTGTGGCCGGCGTCCTTCGCTTACAATGCCAGACGATGTTTCAATTGCTTCTAACGTTTCCTGTACGGTGCTGTCTTCGGCCCAAAGGAAAAAACAGCCATCAGGAAAAGCGACTTCAGCGCGTAACCACGCGCCATGTAGAACAAAAGGCATAAAGAGTATTGTACCGCGCCGTTATCGCAAAATCAAATTGTAAGGGGATTGGTTGCCAATCAATGTAGAATCAGTAGTCCGCAGTCCGCAGTCCAAAGTCTGAAGTCCAAAGTCTGAAGGCCAGAGTCCGCAGCCAGGCTCGATAGCGCTGCGGTCTACTGGTTATACCCCATCATCCACTGGAATCGTGAGATAGAAGGTGGAGCCTTGACCGGGCGTGCTTTCGATCCAGAAGCGACCACCCTGTAACTCGATGAGCGAACGCGTGATGCTCAGGCCCAGACCGGCGCCATTAGCTTTGGTGAGATGGACGTTGCTGGCGCGAAAGAAGTTTTTGCCGATATTTTGCAGGTCTTTGGCCGGGATGCCGATGCCCGTGTCGCTGACAGCGGCGATGATCGCCTCTTCCTGGGGCGAATGGTGCAACACGATGGCGATGCCCCCCTGCTCCGGCGTATATTTGATCGCATTGCTGAGGAGGTTGCTAAAGATTTGGGCTGTGCGCATTTCATCACAGAGAACAGTGGGCAGGAAGGGTTGTTTTTCCAGGCGAAAGCGGTGCTGCTTCTGCTCGATCTCTGGTCGCAGGTTGGTGACAACTTCTTCGATGATGTCAGTCAGGTTGATCGGCTCCAGCGTCAACTCGATCCGCCCCGCCTCGATCCGAGTTACGTCGAGCAGATCATTGGTAATTGCGAGCAAGCGTTTGGCGCTTTTGCCAATAATGTTGACGCCTTTCTTGTGATCCGGGTGCAAAGTCACCAGGGGATCATCAAGCATAAAATCGACATAGCCCAGAATTGAAGCCAATGGCGTGCGCAATTCGTGGGCGGCGATGGAGACAAATTTTGACTTTAGTTCATCCAGCGCCCGTAACTCGCTGTTCGCCGCTTCCAGTTGTAGGTTGGAACGGCGCAGTTGCTCATGAAGCAGGTAGAGTTCATTGCGTTGTTGGGTCAAGCGCTGATTGGTTTCCCCGATAAAGGTGACATCCTCGACAATGTGAAGAATGCCGGTGGGCGCACCCTTGTCGGCGGCATAGCCGTAATTGTGCAAGGTGACATAATAAAGCTCTCCGGCGGCATTTTCTCGATTGACGAATTCTAATTGAAAAGGGGGAACGCCTGCAGTCAGTAGTGCTTGCAATTGCGCTTCACAGCCGATTAACTCCGGGGCGAGGTCAAAGAGGGAGATGCCCGATTGGGCAGCGCTGCCATTGCCGGTTAACAGGTCGCACTTCCCCCCCATCTGTTGAATCCGCAGCGCCTGGTCAGTGACGACATACGCAATGTTACGTTCTTGTAAAATCAGTTGAGCAACCAAGGTATCAAGCATGAGCAGCCTTAATCCAAAAGCTGCTTCCCCAGCAGCCGGAACATTTCATCAACTTCGTCTCCCACCTTCGCGCTGGTGAAGAAGTGGGACGCCTGGAGGGTTTGCGCCATCGCCGCCACCTGATCCGCAGTGAGCAGATGCTGTTCAGGAAGATCAATCTTATTGGCGGCCACGATCAACTGCACCGGGCCGCAGACTTTCCGAATGTCGTCGGCATAGCGTTGCAGGCTGGGCAAGGTGTCGGCGCGCGTTAGGTCACAAACCAGAATGGCGCCGGCCGCACCCCGCAGATAACTGTTGGTCACGGTGCTAAATTCCTGGCTGCCGGCCAAATCCCAGAGCATCATGGTCAGTTCGGCTACCTCGCCATTGGCCGGAGCCATCACCGTTTTACGGCTGACTTTGACGCCAATCGTGCTAATGTACTGGTCATCAAAGCGGTTGTGGACAAAGCGGCGCACCAGGCTGGTCTTGCCTACGGCGAAGTCGCCTAATAAACAGATTTTTTTGCTAAACGTTTTCAATCGCAATCCTTTATTACGGACACGGTCGGCAGAGGCAAACGTCTCAGCGCCGATAAATGCTTACGAGTACACTAGGACGCGGGCAGTACAGTGCGTAGCAGCGATCAAATTGCGCCAACTGTTTCGACATCATAGGCCAAGAGTGCGGCAAAGGTGGCGGCTGATGCCGTGAACGGCTCGGCATTCCCATTATATTCGCGTAGCAACTCGGCATGTTGATGTTCAATCGTGATCATCGTTTCCCGCATTTGCTCACGGAAGTGGGGTGGTTCAATCCCTTGCACCACTGCTGCAATATAAACCAAATGGGCCACTTCAATCAAAATACTCTGGTCGCCATATTGAATCTGATTTAATTCCACCTTTTCGCCGCGGCCAAAGGCATCTTCGGCAAAATCGCGAATGGCGGTCAACATGCTGCCGATGATGTCAGAATCAGAGACTTCCTCCAGTTGATTAGAGGTGTGCAACAGCAGCAAACCACTCGCCCGATGAATTAGAAACAGTTCGCGCACCTGGAAAGGCAACGCATTGCGCAGCGCCATCTCGGCATCCGAGACGCCTTGCACCCGCGCCTTTACCCGTTGTACCAGATCTTTAAAGTTAAAGGTGCGCCGCATCTGTCGATCAATGCGCTGGGCCAATTCGCGCATGGCCTCGGTGACAGAGCGCTGCACCAATTTCCCCATAATGGGGTAGAGCGCATCGACCATTTCGCTCTGTGACTCGCGGATGTTGGTGCGAATGGCGTCAGCGATTACCGGTGTGATGGTGTTGACCAGCGCTTCTTTGTCATTGATCTGGACTTCCAGCGCATCCAGTAGCCCTTGTAATTCGTTGACTTGGGCGCGCATCCGGGCGATCTGTTGGCGATATTCGCCAAAAATCAGATCGCGCAAAAGCTCCATCGCTGGATCATCGGCGTCCAGGGAAGTTCCCGGTAACGCTCCCAGTGACGCTTCCGGTGACGTTACTGCCGGTTCGTCAGTGGTCGGGGGGGGCAGCAATATTTCGTTATCATGCCGACCATTGACGACGGCGCCATTGATGGCAGTGGTCGCCGGCTTGTCGCATTCCATGCGTTCAGTCCCTATATTAGCCAAGCTCTGCACTCAACTCATCGAGCAGATCCACCGAGAGCGCCAACGGGGTCGGATCATTCGTCTTGAGATTTTGCCCGATGTTGATCAAGAGATCGCCCAAAGTTGGCCGATCAACCTTCATATTGTTGAGTTGTTGCGATAACTCGTGAAGTTCATCACGTAGTAGCCGCTCCGTGCGCGCCAGGTTGGTGGCAAGCTCTTTGGCGCTCTGCGTGTGCTTCTGATCCAGTTCCTTGATCTGCTCGGTCAGCCGCTGATCGACCTGTTGTAGTTGCTGCTGGGCGCGTTTGTCCTGTTCCTGCAATTGCGCGCTCAAACGATCAACTTCCTGACGCAGCAGCCGGGTGAATTTGCCATCCTGCTCCTGGATCAACTCATTGAGGCGAGTGGTCTCCTGGGTCAAACGGGAAAGGTCGCGACTGATAGCGTCAAAGCGTTGCGTGTAATCGCGCATGTGCGTCCCGAAAATCAGGTCGCGAATGCGTTCTACCTTATCGGCGGAATCAGTGATGCTCACGTTCAAGGGCGACTCAACGCCGTTGGCAAGCGTTCTGGTTTTGCTCATCTTTACGGTCCTTTGGGTGAAAGTTTGATTTTCGTCTCTATTGTATCCAGATTTACAATGGCTGTAAATCTGCGGATTGGTGGATTTATCAAAAGTGTTTACGCCAACTTACCGAGACGCCGCCGAAGAATTGCGTCGCCGTGCCGACCGGACTATAATGCTGCTCATATTGTCAGTAGTCCGCAGTCCAGAGTCCAGCGCCTATAGTCCAGCGTTTGCGGTGCTAAGTCAATCGCGTGAGTTTGGCGAGTGTCGCACGATTATGGACAAATGACTGCGGACTTTGGACTGCGGACTTTGGACTGCGGACTTTGGACTGCGGACTTTGGACTGCGGACTACTGATTCTGCTTGATTTTATAAGAAGAAAAAAGTTAGAGGAAAGACGCATGTTAAAGAGCCATAGTTGTGGTGAATTGAGTGGCAGTCAGATTGGGCAGCGGGTGACATTGGCCGGCTGGATCAATCGGCGGCGCGATCATGGCGGGTTGATCTTTTTGGATCTACGCGATCGTTTTGGCATTACCCAGGTAACCGTCGATTCCAATGCCAGCGCTGCGGCCCATGATTTTGCGGAACAGGCGCGCAGTGAATTTGTGGTGCAGGTAAAGGGCATTGTGCAGGCCCGCCCTGCCGGCCAGGAAAACCCCAACCTTAGCACCGGCGCCATCGAAGTGGTGGCCGATGAGGTGGCGATCCTCAACCCGGCCAAGAATCCCCCCTTTTATATTGCCGACGCCGCCGACGAGGTTGATGAGGCGTTGCGCTTGAAATATCGCTATCTCGATCTGCGCCGTCCCAACATGGTGCGCAATTTGACCTTGCGTCATACCATTGTCCGGTTTATTCGGGAATATCTCTCCACCCGCAACTTTTTGGAGATCGAGACGCCGATTCTGCTCAAGAGTACGCCGGAAGGGGCGCGCGACTTTATTGTCCCCAGCCGCTTGCGCCCCCATGAATTTTATGCGCTGCCCCAAAGTCCGCAGCAACTCAAGCAACTGCTCATGGTCGCCGGCATTGAACGCTACTTCCAGATTGCCCGCTGCTTCCGTGACGAAGATCTGCGCGCCGACCGCCAGTTGGAATTCACCCAACTGGATCTGGAAATGAGCTTTGTTGATGCCACTGATATTCGTGCGCTCATCGAAGGGTTATTGATTGAGCTTTGTGGTGCGCTAGGCGCCAAGCCGATCAAGGAGACGCCCTTCCCCATTATTACCTACGCCGAGGCGATGGAGAAATATGGCATCGACCGCCCTGACCTACGCTTTGGCTT
Source organism: Caldilineaceae bacterium (assembly GCA_026645575.1). The sequence continues at coordinate 17,956 of JAPKMW010000045.1, read as the reverse complement.
GACGCTCTTCAATGTGAGCGAGATTGTGGCCGGCAGCGATTTTGGCGTCTTCAAAAATGCCGTGGCAAGTGGCGGCCAGGTCAAAGGCGTTCTTTATCCCGGTGGCGCCAACCTGGCCCGGCGCGAAATCGATGAACTGACCGACTTTGTCAAGCAATATGGCGCCAAAGGGTTGGCCTGGATCGGTGTGACCGGCGGCCCGGACGCCAATGGTCACTATGGCGAAGAGGCACTGCGCAGCCAGATCGCCAAGTTCCTGAAACCGGCGGAGTTGAGTGCGCTCATTGCGACCAGCGGCGCCCAACCCGGCGACCTGATTTTGCTGGTGGCCGACAAACCGGCGGTGGTGGCACAGAGCCTCTACAACCTCCGCCTGGAGATCGGCAAGCGCGCCAACCTGATTGACAACAGCAAGCTGGCCTTCTGCTGGGTGGTCGATTTCCCGCTGCTGGAATACAACGAAGAGGACAAGCGCTGGTATGCCGTTCACCATCCCTTTACCAGCGCCCGCGACGAGGATTGGGCCAAGCTGGAAAGCGACCCCGGTTCGGTGCTGGCTAAAGCCTACGATGTCGTTCTCAACGGCTGGGAGATCGGCGGCGGCAGCATCCGTATTCACCGCAGCGATCTGCAAGACCGCCTCTTTGCCATGCTCGGCATGACCAAGGAGGAAGCGCACAGCCAGTTCGGCCACCTGCTCGAAGCCTTCCAGTTTGGCGCCCCACCCCACGGCGGCATTGCGCTAGGCATCGACCGGGCCGTGGCGCTCTTTGCCGAAGTAACCAGCATCCGTGATGTGATCGCCTTCCCCAAAACCGCCGCCGGCACCGATCTCATGTTGGATACGCCTAGCCCGGTCACCGATGCGCAATTGGAAGAATTGCATATCAGCCTGCGCAAAACCAAGGCGAGTGAAGCGGCGAAGAAGTGATTCGTGTTGCGTGATTCGTGTTTGTCTTGATGAGGGGTGCGGTCCGCTAGGCCCACCGCTCATGGCGAGTCCGTGACTCGCAACTGACTGATGGTGCGCCCGCTCATGGCGAGTCACGGACTCGCCATGAGCAGTGTCTGGAGTTATATTTTTGCGGCCCTAAGCCAGTCACGGACTCGCCATGAGCAGGCAACCAGAAGAGCGGACAAACCTCTGTGACCTGAATACAGTTCACGCAACATGCATCACGAATTACGCCAATCACACCCTTTACACCGTTTTGCCCCCACAACAACTTATGCTATACTACAGATAACTCTGCAGTTTCCGTGAGATGGTCAGCACACGGGGCGAGCCAACACTCTACAAACGGGAGCTTGATGAAGTGGCGTGGACGTGATAGCCCGCGAGGGTAAGACCGAAGCGCCCAATCGGCACCCACCTGCTTACGCAGGTTCGCACCCACTGCCTCCACGATTCTGCGGAGTCCCTTTTCTACTTCAAAAACTCTCCCCTAATGCGTAACTGAGTCTTTTCGCTTGCAATGAAACAACCACGTCTACTCTTTTCACCAGCGGCGCGCCAGGCTTTGGGGCGCGGTTTTAATCATCTAAGCGATCTGCTCGAAGTTTCGCTGGGGCCACGCGGGCGCTTGGTGGCATTGGCGCGTGACAATCCGCGTAAGGCGCCGGAACTCCTCAACGATGGGGCTACGATTGCCCGACGTTTCACTGGCTTACCCAATCGTTTTGAAACCATGGGCGCCTTTCTGGCACGCCATATTGCCTGGCAAGTGGAAGAGACGGTAGGCGACGGCACGACAACGGCGGTGGTTATTGCACGTCATCTCTTCAATGAAGCCAGTCGACAAGCGGCGGTTGGACACAATCTAATGAGCATCCGGCGCGGGTTGGAAAAGGCGCTACCCGTTGTCCTAGACGCGCTGGCGGCGCAAGCAGAGCCGCTGGATCGACCGGAACAGATCGTGGCGTTGGGGCGTGCCATCACCGGCGATGAAACGATTGGGAAGTTACTGGAAGAGATCTTTGACACCGTCGGCCCCCACGGTTCGATTGAGGTGCGCACCAGCTATGCCCGCGTCCATGAACGGCGCTACATTCAGGGCGCCTTTTGGAACCAAGGCTGGGTCTCCTCCTCTTTTACCAACGCACCGGGCAAAGCCGTGTTACAACAGCCCTATCTCCTCTTTACCGACTACCACCTGCAAAAGACGGAAGATCTACTCCCCATCCTCAACCGGGTGCGCGAGGCGGGGACGCGCGGGTTGGTGGTCATTGCGCCCACGATTGCGGGCGAAGCACTCAATCTGTTGGTGACGAATCAGGTGCGCAAGGTCCTGCCGACGCTGGCGATCAAGGCGCCAGGGCTTGGCCCGGAAAAGCGGGAAATTTTGCATGATCTGGCCGCGCTCTGTGGCGGACGGGTGATTGAGACGACATTGGCCGACCCCTTCCACAAGGTGATGCTGGCCGATCTCGGTCAGGCCGAAGAGGTGCAGGCGATCCGCTCCGGCTTTACCATCATCGGTGGCAAGGGGCGACCGGCGATCATTCGCCAACGCTATGCCGATCTGCGCGGTCAGTTGCCCAAAGCCCAACAAGGTCGGGAACGGAACCGGCTGGTTGAGCGCGCCGGCAAATTGTTAGGCGGCGTGGCGCTCCTGGAAATCGGCGGCGCCACCGAGACTGAACGGGATTATCTGAAAGAGCGGGCCAAAGAAGCGGTTCATGTCCTGCGGTTGGCGCTGCAAGATGGCGTGGCGCCGGGTGGCGGCGTCGCCTATTTGCGCTGTCTCCCCGCCCTTGACCATCTGGACTTACCGGCTGACGAAGCGCCTGCTCGCCCTATCCTCCGCCAGGCTCTGCAAGCGCCGGCCCAGGCCATCCTGCGCAATTCGGGCTTTGAACCGGCCCCTATTCTGGCTCGGTTGCTGGCCGCGACCAATGGCGCCGGCTTTGACGTTTTACGCGGACAATTTGTCAATACCACTGCCGAAAATCTGGTTGATCCCGTGCGTGTCCTGCAAGCTGCCCTGCAAAGTGCGGTCAGCGGCGCCCTCATGGCGCTCACCACCGAAACGTTGGTTCACCGCCCCCGTCACAACCGGGACGATGAGGTGGATTTCACGCCATAGTCCCCGACTAAAACTATAGCCCGCTCATAGCCGGTCCGTGACCGGCGCCCCTAACGCCGGTCACGGACCGGCTATGAGCGGGCTTAGCGTTGGTCGTTACGAAATTGGCGGCGTTTGGCTAGTTCGTGCAATTTCGCGCAATCTATTGACGCGCCTGTCACTCTTGTGGTAGACTGTACAGTCAACATGAAGAGGCAGCCTTTAGCAAGGAACGGGGGAACGCTGTGGCGATTATACGGACAAGAGTGGCCGACGATACCTGGGTCTTCACCAGTGAATTATATGTGGAAGTGAACGCGGGATTGGTGGTGACGCCGGAAGGTGGCATTCTGATCGATACGCTGCCCTTTCCTTCCGAGACCAAGCAGATCATCGATTTTGTGCAGCGGGTCTGTCCACAGGGGATCAAATATCTAGTCAACACGATCAGCCATGCCGATCACACCTATGGCTCCTGTTTCTTTCCCGAAGCGGAACTGGTGGGCCATGAACTATGCCGCAAGTTTATGATCGAATATGGCTACAAGGCGCTGGACCAGGCCAAAGAGTATACGCCCGAATTACGCGAGGTGGAGATTCGCCTGCCCAAGCTGGTCTTTAACGAGGGCATGGTGCTGCGCTTGGGCGGTAAAACCGTTCATCTGATCCACTCACCTGGCGCCAGCCCGGATCTTTGCGCTGTGCATGTGCGCGAGGACAAGGTGCTCTTTGCCAGTGATTTGATGATGCCGGTGCCGTTGATTGCTACGCCCTATAGCGATATTGAGGCGTTCAAGCGCTCGCTCCTTAATCTCCATGACTACAACCTGGAGTGCATTGTCCAGGGCCACGGTGACATTCTGCTCCGTGGCGAAGTGACCAGCAGCATTGATGTGAGCGTCCAATACTTGAATGCCATTGAGACGCTGGTCAACCGGTTGATGGCCGAAGGCGCCACCAAACATGATCTGCTGCAACATGACATTGAACGCTTTGAGCGCAGCCGTATTCCGCTCGGCGGGCTAGTGCAACAATTCCATTCCAACAACCTACTCCATCTTTGGGAACGGGCGCGCCAGGCACAGAAAAAGCAGCGGCAGGCAACACGGGCATAATATGTCAACGACCGCAATTCTTGAAATTATTGCCGAGATTGAAGCATTGACGCCGGAACAGCGGCGACAGTTACAGCGCCGGCTCTATGCTAGCGGTCTCTTTGTGCCGGAAACGCTGTCAGCGGATCAAAATCGGCTGGCGGTGGCGCCAGCATTGGGCGGCAAAAATTTGACAACTCACCCGCTCCGGCCGCGTGCTGTACAGGTGGTGGCGACGCCCGTCGTCCTGCCCACCCCCGCCCCAATCATCAAAGGTGATGTTGGCGATTACCGACCGCCAAGCGGCAAGGTTGTGGTCGGGGCGCCATCCAGCCAAAAGGCCGAACCGGACCCGCACCTCATGCCCCCCTTGCCGGGGCAGGCGCCCGAACAGCCGATCGGTATTATCTTTGACGGCGGCAGTCGCGGCAACCCCGGTCAGGGTTATGGCAGTTACGCCCTCGACTGGCCCGGTGAGGAGCGCCAGAAAGTCGCGCTGCGCTTTGGCAATCAACACACCAACAATGAAGCCGAATATGACACCCTCATCGCTGCGGTTGATGGCATCCTCAAACGGTTGCGCGATGCCGGCGCCGACCCCAAGACGGCGCGCCTCGACATTCGCGGCGACTCGCTGCTGGTGATCAACCAGGTGCATGGCCGCTGGCAATGCAAAGAAGAGCGCTTACAGAGCCGCTGTCAACAGGCGCGCAGCCTGCTCCAACAATTTGGTCAATGGCGGTTGAACCACCATGACCGGTCGCACAGTGTGGCAGTGTTGGGTCACTAATGAACAAAATCGATTTTTATGTCACCGACAATTGACCAAATCCAAATCCACCATTATCGCCTTCCCCTTGATCCTCCTTTCCATGCCGCTTGGGATCCGACCCCGCGGCGCAGCCACACCGTAACGCTAGTGCGCGTGCGCGCCGGCGACTTTGAGGGCGTAGGGTCGGGCGATGCCATGTTGGGGTTTGCCGGCCATGAACATCTTTTCCTTGGCCAAGACCCCTTTGCCATTGAGCGCCACGTGCAACTGCTCGACAATCTACAATTTATGTACGGCCGCTGCTGGCCGTTGGAGATTGCGCTCTGGGATCTCATGGGCAAGATCAGCGGTCAGCCCCTCTGGCAACTGTTGGGGGGCCGCACCAACCGCGTGCGCCTCTACGCCTCGATGGGACAACGCCGTCCTACCGATGAACGGGCTGCCGCCGCTCGCCGTCTGCGCGACCTGGGCTTTCCGGCGCTCAAGCTGCGTTTCTATGCCCCCACCGTCGCCGAAAATCTGGCCGTTGCCCGCGCTGTGCGTGACGCCATCGGCCCCGATATGACGCTGCTGGTCGATGCCAACCAGGGCTGGCGGATGCCGTGGGATACGCGCACGCCGTGGGATCTCAAAACGGCGCTCTATGTGGCCGACGCGCTGGCCGAGTTGGGCGTCTACTGGCTGGAAGAGCCGCTTTGGCGCACCGACTATCGCGGCATGGCGGAGTTGCGCCAACGGGCCAACGTGCGCATTGCCGGCGGTGAAGGCAACCGCGACTACAGCGAGTTGCGCGAATGTCTCTACCACCGGGCGCTTGATGTCTACCAGGCCGACGTGGTTTGGAGCACCGGCATCTTGCGCGCTCGTCAACTGGCCCAGGAAGTGCAAGCCGCCGGCGCCATCTATTCCCCCCACACTTGGGGAGATGGCCTGGTATTGCTGGCGAATTTGCAGGTCGCGGCGGCGGTCTCGACGGCGCCCTTTATCGAATTTCCCTACGATCCACCAGAATGGACGCCGGCGCGCCGTGATTACGTTTTGCCAACAACGCTTGAAGCGGAAGCAGGTGGCTGGGTGACGCTGCCGACGGCGCCGGGGTTGGGTGTTGACATCGACTGGGCAGTGCTGGAGCAGTGGCGGATTGGAACGGGGACGATGGAGGGATAGTTCACACCGCCCCTTGCCCCTTATTTGCGATTTGACAACCCCCAAATTCCTTGTATAATGATCCCAGCATCAAGCGCCCCAACGCAGTAAGGCAAGCTCATACGGAAAACTGGTATCTCCAACGCCCCGGCCTGTTTTCTTTATCGAGAAATACACCATTCAATTTCATACGCTATCGAAATCAGCAAGCAGAATCAATGGAGTGTGCAAATGTCTACCATGAAAGCTAGGATTATGCGAGCAACAGTGTTGCTGTGTGTGCTATCACTGTTGTTAGCCTGTGCCGCGCCGGCTGCCGCCCCAGGGCAACCCGCCGCCGAACCCGCCGCCTCAACCGAAGCTGGCGGAGTAGCCCGTAAGGATATTCTCGTCCTCGCCTCCAACGTCAACATTCCGGCCCCAGATATCTGGAATCCCTACATCCCCGGCACCTTTATTCTCCAGGGCATGAACCAGAACATGATGGAGCCGCTCTTCATGTTGAACTACGAAACCGGCCAGATCGACGGCTGGCTGGCGGAGAGCTACGAGGCCAATGAAGCGTTGGATGAATGGATCGTCAAGCTGAAGCCCGGCACCGAGTGGAGCGATGGCACACCGCTTACCTCCGAAGATGTCGTCTTCACCATCAACCTGTTGAAGGAGTATGCCCCCCAACTCAACTGGTCGGGCGCGGTTCAGCAGTGGGTAGAGTCCGTCGAAGCGGTGGATGACCGCACGATCAAGTTCACCTTGACCAGTGGCAACCCGCGCTTTGTCATGGAAAACCTGGCTGGCACCACCTCGCAGGCCATCGTCCCGCTGCCGAAGCATATGTGGGAAGGCAAAGATCCGGTCACCTTCAAAAATGAATACAACGCGGAAACTGGCGCGCCGGTCTTTAGCGGCCCCTATGTTGTGAAGAGCTTCTCCTCTACCGAGTTTATCTACAAGCGCAACGACAACTGGTGGGGCGCCAAATCGGGCGCTTTCAACCTGCCGGCGCCGCTGGAAATCCATCGCCGGTGGGTTGCGGATGCGGCAACCTCCCAGCAGATGCTTGTGAACAATGAGTTGGATGCTGGTGGCGGTAACAACCCCAGCACCAATCAAGCACTGCAAGCACAAAACGCCAAATTGGTCGCCTATACCAACGAACCACCGCTTGGGTGGATTGACCCCTGTCCGCGTATGTTGACGGTGAACAGCACGGTAGCGCCGTGGGATAACAAAGAGATGCGCTGGGCGCTCTCCTATGCCATCAACCGTCAGCAGATTGTCGATGTGGTCAATGAAGGCGCCGGCGCCACCTCGAACTTCATCTTCCCGGCTTATGATGGGTTGAAGCCCTTCCAGGAAGCGATCGATCCGATCGTGGCCCCCATTGGTGAATTTAACCAGGACAAGTCGCGCGAGTTGATCGAAAAGAATGGCTACACCCTGGATGCCGGATCGGGCAAATATGTCGGCGCCGACGGCACGACCCTCACGCTTGACATCGTCCTCCCACCCTTTATGGAGCCGTGGGCGCGTATGGTGGCCCAGCAGTTGAATGATGTGGGCATTGATGCCGTGCTGCGCATTTTGGAATGGGGCGTCTTCCGCGACCAGACTGGCCGTGGTCAATTCACCGCCGCCACCCAATGGGACGGCTGTGGCAGCGTCATCGAACCGTGGTTCGGTATGCAACGCTATCACAAGAAATGGGTCAACCCGATTGGCACACCCGGCACCGAATATGTCGATAACACCAACAACGGTGGCCGCTGGACAAACGATGAATACTCGGCGTTGATCGACGAAATGGGCAGCCTGCCCCTGGGCGATCCAAAGGTCGTCGACTTGATGAAACAAGCTGTGACGATCTGGGTTGACGAACTGCCTGACATTCCCTTGGTGCAAACACCAGTATTCATCCTGTTTAATGAAACATACTGGACCAACTGGCCCACGAAGGACAACAACTATGTCCAACCGCCAGGCCACTGGCAGCACTTCCTGCGCCAGTTGGTGGAGTTGAAGCCGGCAGAATAGCCATTGCAAGTTACGAATTACGAGTTACGAATTACGATGGTAAGCATCGTAATTCGTAACTCGTAATTCGTAAAAGTATGAAACGACAGAGAAGGGTAGTTCATAATGCGGGGCGTAAACCTCAGCTATTTTGTCCGACGGATCGGCATGTTTTTTCTGGTCATCTTTGTGGCCGCGTCCTTTAACTTTATGATCCCACGGTTGGCGCCGGGCAACCCGATTGGCGCGATTAACTCGCGCATGTCGCAAGCCAGCGCCGGGATCGAGAATGGACAGGCGCTGTTTGAAGCTTATCGTAAACGCTTTGGCCTGGATGATCCGCTCTACATTCAATACGGCAAGTACATGTGGAATACGTTGCGCTTGGACTTTGGCGAATCACTCTCGGCCTACCCGGCGGAAGTGTGGGACATCATTGGCCCAGCTATCGGTTGGTCGATTGGGCTGATTGGGACGAGCGTTCTCATTACCTTTGTTTTCGGGATTGTGGTGGGGGCTTTGCTGGCCTGGAAAGGAACGCCAGGGATGGTGAAAGCACTGCTGCCCATCACCATGTTTGGTGGCGTACTGCCCTACTATCTCCTGGCAATGTTGCTGCTCTATGTCTTTGCTTTCACGACCCGGCTCCTGCCCATGAGTGGCGCCGTTGACAGCGGGATTCCCAAAGGGTTGAACTGGCCCTACGTCAGCAATGTCATCGAACATGCCATTTTGCCGGCGGCGTCGATCATTCTGACCAGTCTTGGCGGCTGGGCATTGACCATGCGCAGCTTGATGGTGAACACCATCGGCGAAGATTACATGTTGCTGGCCGAAGCCAAAGGGTTGCCGCGCCGGCGCATTCTCTGGTGGTATGCCGTGCGCAATGCCATCCCACCGCAGTTGGCGCACTTGGGGATTGCCCTGGGCTATGTGGTCTCCGGCGCCATTCTAGTGGAAATTGTCTTCTCCTATCCGGGGCTGGGCTACCAGCTTTATATGTCCATTGTTAACAGTGATTACACGGTCATACAGGGCATTACCCTCATCCTGGCGATTTCAGTTGGGTTGGCCGTGCTGATTATTGATTTGGTCTACCCGCGTCTCGACCCGCGCGTGACCTATGTGGCAGAGAGTTCAGGCTGATGACGACTGCAACCGCTTCAAAACCCACCACTTACCAACCCCAATCACCTCTTCACAATGTAGTACGTGGCGTGATCGGGTTCTTCAACGAGAATCGTAACTTCACCTCCGGTGTTTTGCTGCTCCTGGCGCTCTACCTCTTTGGTGTGCTTGGCGCCCAGCAGACCAGCCGGGATATGGCCGATATGGGGGCGGCGCCACTCAATCTCCGCCCCTCTGCCGAAAACTGGTTAGGCACCGATGGTCTGGGGCGTGATATGTTCGCCGTGATGGTGATTGGCATTCCGAATACCTTCAAGATCGGTTTTCTGGCCGGCGCCGTGGGCGTCTTGATTGGCACGCTGGTCGGTTTATTTGCCGGCTACTACCGTGGCTACGCCGACACCATTTTTAGCAGCTTCGCCGATGTGATGCTCGTGATCCCCACGCTGGCGATCTTGATCACCGTCTCGGCCTATGTGCGCGTCGTCACCGTGGAATTGATGGCCGTGATCGTGGGCCTGCTCTCCTGGCCGCTGCCAGCGCGCTTGATTCGCGCCCAAACCCTCAGCCTGCGCGACCGGCTCTTTGTCGAGGTTGCCAGATTGTCGGGGCAGAATGATTTCGAGATCATCATCTTCCAGATTTTGCCTAACCTGACTGCCTATCTGGCATCGGCCTTTGTCGGTGCGGTCAGCGGTGGCATTTTGGCCTCGGTTGGTCTGGAAGTGCTGGGGCTTGGGCCGCAAAATATCCCCACCATTGGTCGCACGCTCTACTATGCCTTCAACTACTCAGCGCTCTTCAAAGGGATGTGGTGGTGGTGGGGGCCACCGGTGGTGACGTTAGCGGTGATCTTCACTGGTCTCTTCCAGATGAGCGTGTCGCTGGACAAATACGCGAACCCCCGGTTGCGGGGTTCGACACGCAGTTAAATGAAAACCTGTCCCATAGGGACGGATGAATTTAGGGCGAGAATTAGATGATCTATTCCTCTAAATTCATCCGTCCCTGTGGGACGAATCTTAGCCTCTAGTTTACGAAATAGATGAGAAACCAATGGTAACGGAAACGCATAACGTGCGTACTGTAGCACAATCAAGCGCCACTGACCGTATCCTCGAAGTAAAAAACTTACGCGTCAACTATCACACGCCGCGTGGCCCGGTGCAGGCCGTTAATGGCGTCAGCTTTTTTCTGCGCCGGGGCGAGCGGCTAGGGCTAGTGGGTGAATCCGGTTCCGGCAAATCGACCACCGCCCTGAGTCTGATGCGCCTGTTGCAAGCGCCGGCCATGATTGATGGGGGTGAAGTCTGGTTGGATGGCAAGGAGTTGCTCGGCCTTACCGAAGAAGAGATGCGCCGCACCCGCTTTGCCGACATTGCCCTGATTCCACAAGGCGCCATGAACTCGCTCAACCCGATGATGAAGATTGGCGAACAACTGCGCGACACGATCCGCGCCCATCGCTTTACTGATTCCCGGAGCACCATCGAGACAAGTATCCAGAATGCCCTCGAATCGGTTGATCTGCGCACCGATGTCATCCATGCCTATCCCCACGAGTTGAGCGGCGGCATGAAACAGCGCGTCTGCATCGCCATGGGGATCTTGCTGAGTCCTAAGGTGATTATTGCCGATGAGCCGACCAGCGCGCTCGATGTAGTGGTGCAGCGCCAGGTAATGGAGACGCTGGGGCGGGTGCAGAAAGAGATCGGCGCCGCCGTTATTCTGGTCGGCCACGACATGGGCTTGATGGCGCAATTTGTCAACCGCATCGGTGTCATGTATGGCGGCAAACTGGTCGAGGTGGGGCCAGTGCGCGATATTTTCAAAGATCCGCTCCACCCCTACACCCAGTTGCTCATCGGCAGCTTGCCCACGCTCCAATCGAAAGAGATGTTCAAGGGCATTCCGGGGTTGACGCCCTCATTGCTCAACCCACCTTCTGGCTGCATGTTCCACCCCCGCTGCCCCAAGGTGCTGGCGCACTGTGCCGCTAAAGTCCCACCGCTGGTCGAAATCAAGCCAGAGCGCTGGGTCGCTTGCCATTTGTATGAATGATAAGAGATTCAGGACACAGCGTTATACAGAGGTATCACAGAATTCACAGAGAGAACTTCTCTTTGATCGCTCTGTGGATCTCTGTGATGCCTTTGCGAATCTCTGCGTAATATGACGGGAGTCTGGTAGAATGCAGCTTTTGGAAGCATTGAATGTGACGAAGGTCTTTGGCGAGAGCCTCTTTGGCGGGCGACGCACGGTCGCTGTCGATGGCGTCTCCTTGATTATCAACGAAAAGCGGCCCACGATCACCGCCATTGCCGGCGAGAGCGGTAGCGGGAAGACCACCCTGGCGCGTCTCCTCTTGGGCATGACCCAGCCGACGGAAGGTATGATCCGCTTTCGTGGTCAGGAACTGACCAAGGTGACTCAGGCCGACCGCAAAAATTTCCGGCGCGAGGTGCAGGCGATCTTTCAAGACCCCTTTGAGGTCTACAATCCGTTTTATCGGGTCGATCAGGTGCTGACCACGCCGATCCGCAAGTTTAAGCTGGCTTCCGGCCGGGCTGCGGCGCAACAACTGATCGAACAGAGTTTACAGTTAGCCGGCCTCCGTCCCGAAGATACACTAGGGCGCTATCCGCACCAATTGAGTGGCGGGCAACGGCAGCGTATCATGGTGGCGCGGGCGCTGCTGCTCAATCCCAAGATTATCCTAGCCGACGAGCCGGTCTCTATGGTCGATGCTTCGTTGCGGGCGACGATTTTGGAAAGCTTGATGAAGCTCAAGCGCGAACTGGGCATCTCGCTGCTTTACATTACCCACGACTTGACTACGGCGTACCAGATCAGCGACAACATTTACATTCTCTACCGTGGTTCTGTGGCCGAAATGGGTAGCGTTGAGCAGGTGATCAAAAACCCGCAACACCCTTATACGCGGCTGCTGGTCAGCTCCATCCCCCTGCCCGACCCCGATCACAAGTGGGGCGGTGAGGCCGATCTGGAGCGCAAAGCCGCCGCCACTGCCGCGCCGGCCAAGGCGCTGCATGGTTGCAAATTTGCCAACCGCTGCCCCTTTGCTATGAAGGAATGTCATGAGACCCTCCCGCCCTTATACCGGACGAATGAGGATCGGGCCGTGGCTTGTTATCTCTATAAGGATGCGAAGTCAGTAGAAGGTCAAGTCATGGCGGAGGCAATGGCTGTATAGCTCGTTGGTGCAAATGAGCGCTTATTTTACTGCTTCAAGGTACCATTGCAAATTGCGTAGGTGTCGCCCCCAGTGAGCTTCATAACCAAAGCGAAAATGCCAAAGGGCATCTTCTATACAGGTATGATCCCAGCACCATCGTACTTTCGCTAAGTCACAGGCTATATCTGCCAAATCATCTAACACATCGCTAACATCACTTATTGTGGGTTTGACTTCTTCTGTTACTGGAACAGGGAGATTGTAGAACCCAAGCTGGGGGAATTGTGTTGCTGCTAATCGCCGAAAACGAGCGTAATCTTGTGTTGGGGGATCAGGATAGCCCTCGGCAAACTCATCCCCAGCAAAATGACGTACATAGGCCAGACGATCTAGTATAAATTCAAGAGAAGAAAGGTTTTTCGCTTCATCTTTGCTTGGGCTTTGAAGCAAGTTGAGGAAGTCATCAATTGTCTCAAGAATTTCTGTATGGCTCATGTGAATTTTATCTGAAACTATTTGACAAGACCTGTGAAGACAGTATCGAGAAAAGCGGTCAAGGTCGCCATCATCAATATCCCATATCTAATTCTTGTGCTTGTGCTGTTAATTCTGCGAGTACCTTGCGCCGTTTTGCTTTAAGATCGTTCTTAAAACATACCACATCCTCCAATAAGACGCGCCGATGCGTCCCTACCTTGCGGCTGGGAATCTCACCCTTATCGAGCAACTGCACCAAATAAGGCCGCGAAACATTGAGCAGATCCGCCGCTTGCTGCGTACTCAGTTCGGCGTGAATCGGCGTCAAGGTGACAGCATTGCCTTCTGCCATTTCAGCCAGAATCTGCACCAGCAACCGCATGGCCGATCCTGGCACCGTTACCACGTCCTCGCGCTCACTCCCGTTGACAATATGGACATTGACTTCGGGTTTCTCCCCTAACAACATAGCAAGACGGCGGCTGGATTCTTGAGCAAGGACGGCTTCGTTTTCTGTGGGTGTAACCAGTGTATATCGTGATTGATGTAGTGCGTTCATCGTTCCTCCTTTCTGTATCATCAGCAATGATAGCAGACAAACGAAATAAACGCAATAGGTTTGTTTTGCTGAATGAGTAACAATCAGGCGGGTAACCCATTTTCATCATAGAGCATCTCTTCGAGCGAGCGTTGATCAAACACAGGCAACGTCGCAAAATGCCGACCAATCTCCATAATCGCATCTACCAGTGCCGCGATTTCCTGGGCGCGCTGCTCTTCGTGCCCAACGTGCTTGCGCATCGCTGGTATTACCGTAGCATCTTTTTTGTTGAGGGTCATCTTTCTTACTCCTGAACGTCTAAATTTTTAGGGTCTTTGGGAATTCAAGGGGGTGGTCAACAAATCTTCCGGGAAGGTCGGTTCAGTCGACAGGATCGACTGGTCAAACCTTCCCGGAAGATGGTTGACAAGCCCCTGTGTTCCGGTTAAGCCAATGTTTACCAGAGATGATAACAGAAAATCAAAAAGGGAAGCAACTTGGCAAAATTCCCAAAAACGGAGTATGCTTACCTGCACAATGCTCTTCTTTTTACGTCAAACCTAGAGGAATCAACCTGTGACCACCCATCGCCAGAACTGGGCCGGCAATGTGTCCTACGGCGCGGCCCATTACCACTCCCCTGCAACCATCGACGAACTGCGATCCCTTGTGCGCGCCGTCGACAAGGTGCGCGTCATCGGCGGACGCCACTCGTTTACGCCAGTGACCGATTCAACCGGTACGATTCTTTCGCTGGCCAATCTGGACAAAACGGTCGTGTTTGACCACGCACGGCGCACGGCCACTGTTAACGCCAACATTACCTATCGCGAACTTTGTCCCCAGTTGCACCAGGCCGGCTATGGCCTGCCCAATATGGCTTCTCTCGATCACATCACCGTGATCGGCGCGGCGATGACGGCCACCCACGGCTCCGGCGACAGGCACGGCAACTTGGCGACGCCCATTTCTGGTCTGGAAATGGTAACAGCCGACGGCGACTTGGTAACGCTCTCGCGTGAGAAAGATGGCGACACCTATAACGGCGCCGTTGTCACTCTGGGAGCGCTGGGGGTTGTCACCAAAGTGACCCTCGACCTGTTGCCGGCCTTTGCTATCCATCAAGATATTTATGCCAAGCTGCCGCTGGCCGAGTTGTATGCTAACTTTGACGCCATCACGTCCGCGGCGTATAGTGTCTGCCTCTTCACCGATTGGCAGCAGGATTGGTTCAATACCGTTTGGGTTAAACAAGTGGTGAGTGATGGACGTCCGCCGGTTGTTCCAGCGACCTTCTTTGGCGCCATGCTAACCCCCAGCGAACGGCCCGTTGACCCGGCCTCGGATCGCTACACCAACCCGTTAGGCGTTTCCGGTCCCTGGCACGAACGGTTGCCTCACTTTGTTTTCAAAGATGCCGAACGGGAAGGTAACGAGTTACAGAGTGAATACTTTGTCGCCCGGCATCACGCCGTCGCTGCCATGCAGGCTGTGGCGCAGTTGCGGGCGCAACTGGCGCCGATCATTGGTGTTACCGAAGTGCGCACCGTCGCCGCCGACCAGCTTTGGTTGAGTACGGCCTATGGTCACGATATTGTCGGCATTCACTTTAATTGGCAGAAGAAGGCCGCAGCGGTGCAACAATTCCTCCCCACGCTTGAAGCCGCATTAGCCCCCTTCCAACCGCGACCCCACTGGGGTAAGCTGTTCAACTTAACGCCCGCCCAAGTCCAAGCCCGCTACCCACGGCTGGCTGACTTCCAAGCGCTGGCGCGCGACTACGATCCACAGGGCAAATTCCGCAATGCTTTTGTGGAGAAGTACCTGTTTAGCGGCGCCTGAGGGTGGTAAGTAAACCACTGTTATCAAAGGAGATAAAGAGATTGAGAGAGATTACCCATTCCAATCTCCCAATCTCTCAATCTCCCAATCTCTCAATCTCCCAATCTCTCAATCTCCCAATCTCCCAATCTCTCAATCTCCCAATCTCCCAATCTCTACCGCACAGCCTATCACCGCATTGCATAACAACCCAACCGATGCTAAAATAGCGTTTATCACGACACCAAGCCAATCCATTCCACAGCAACACAGGAGAAGAGTCATGGCAAATACTGCTGCGATCCCCCAATTCATGGGCGTGCGCATCCGCCGCCGCGAAGACCCGGCGTTGATCACTGGTGAAGGCAAATACACCGGTGATATGCAACTGCCGGGTATGGTCTCGCTGGCAATTGTGCGCAGCCCTTATCCTCATGCCCGTGTCCGCTCGATTGACACCAGTGCGGCAAAAGCCATGCCGGGGGTGCTGGCCGTGTTGACCGGCGCCGACCTCAACCCGCAGATGGCCGATGTGTTACCGGTGGCGATTCCCGTCACTGGTCCTGGATATATTGATGGACACGCCAATCCGCGCACCGTTTTGGCAACCACCAAAGTGCGTTGTGTTGGGGATCCGCTGGCTATCGTTGTTGCCGAAAATCGTTATATCGCTGCTGATGCCGCCGACGCCGTGGCCGTCGATTACGAACCATTGCCCGGCGTTAGCGATCCGGAAGCGGCGCTCGCCGCCGGCGCTCCACTGTTATATGAGGAGTGGGGGACGAATCAAGCCTTTCGTTGGCAAAATAGTCATGGCGATGTCGATGCCGCCTTTGCTGCGGCGGACAAAGTAGTGGAATTACGACTGGTGAACCAACGATTGATTCCTAGCGCAATGGAACCACGCGCGGTTGTCGCCAATTATGATGCGGCAACTGACCAACTGACGATTTGGACTTCGACGCAGATTCCCCACGGTATCAAAAACGAAGTTGCCCCCGTTCTCGGTATTGATGCGGCAAAGATTCGCGTGATTGCCCCCGAAGTGGGCGGTGGTTTTGGCGCCAAATCGAATGTCTATGCCGAAGAGGCCATCGTCCCCTTTGTTGCCAAACTGTTGGGCCGACCGGTGAAATGGGTGGCGACGCGCAGCGAAGATTACCTCACCACCAGCCACGGCCGCGACCAGATCAACATTATTCGTCTGGCCGCTGATAGCACAGGTCGTGTGCAAGCCGCTGATCTCAAGGTGATTGCCAACTGCGGCGCCTACTACAGCCGGGTCATGCCGGCCATCCCCACGCTGACGGCCATGATGATGACCGGCGTTTATGATATTCAGGTTGCTCGCTGTGAAGCGATTGGGGTCATGACCAACCGGGGCATCAACGAACCCTACCGCGGCGCCGGTCGCCCAGAAGCGGCGTATCTGATCGAGCGGGTGATGGATGTGTTGGCCGATGAACTGGGCATGGACCCCGCCGAGGTGCGCCGACGCAACTTTATTGCGCCCGACAAATTCCCCTACAAGGCGCCCATGGGGGCCAACTACGACAGTGGTGACTATGCCACCAACCTGGAGGCACTGTTGACAAAAGCTGATTACGCTGCGTTGCGCGCCGAACAGGCGAAACAGCGTGCGGCTGGTAAGTTGGTGGGCATCGGTCTGGCGACCTACGTGGAAATCTGTGGCTTTGACCCTTCTGAGTCCGCCGTGGTGACGGTTGATGAAAAGGCCAAAGTGACAGTGTTGAGCGGCACCTCGCCCCACGGCCAAGGCCATAAAACCGCCTGGAGTCAGATCGTTGCCGATTCGCTCCAGATTCCGCCCGAAGATATTACAGTGATCCACAACGACACTGCCCTTGTCCCTAAGGGCTTTGGCACCTATGGCAGCCGCAGCGCCGCGATGGGGGGTAGCGCCGTTTGGAAAAATTCGGAGACGGTGCGCGAACGGGCCAAACAGGTGGCCGCTCATCTACTCGAAGCGGCGGTGGCTGATGTGACGCTGACCGATGGCCGCTTCCATGTGGTTGGGACGCCGGCCGTTTCGGTGGGCTGGCAAGAGGTGGCCGCGGCGGCTTATGCCGGCGGCGCTGACGCGGCGAATGAGCTAAAGGCCGGCGAAGACTTTGCCTCCGCCGATCAAAATTATCCTTTTGGCGCACACCTGGCGGTGGTGGAAGTTGACCGCGCCACCGGCGCCGTGACTATTACGCGCTATATCACAATGGACGATTGCGGCAAAGTCATCAACCCCATGTTGGTAGAAGGGCAGGTGCATGGCGGCATTGCCCAGGGTGTTGGTCAAGCGCTGCTGGAAAACGCCGCCTACGACGAGAACGGCACCTTGCTAAGCGGGTCGCTCATGGATTACAACCTGCCACGCGCCGACAATTTCCCTCACTTCGAGACCAATCGCACCGAGACGCCATCGCCCCTTAATCCGTTGGGGGTCAAGGGTATCGGCGAAGCGGCCACCATCGGTTCGACGCCAACCATTGTCAATGCGGTGGTGGATGCGCTGTCGCCTCTTGGGGTGCATCATTTGGACATGCCTTTGACTGCAGAGAAAATTTGGCGTACTGTACAAGCCGCTACGGCTGCCCATGCCTAACTCATCATTTCAAAGTAACTTGTAGATTTGCTCAATGCGAGTCCATGACTCGCAACTGTCGGGGGCGAGTCACGGACTCGCATTGA
>JAPKMW010000044.1 GCA_026645575.1 Caldilineaceae bacterium | reverse complement strand
TACCTGTTACCCCTGATTCAGCACCCTGCGACGATCATTAGTAAGTTGTGCGTTTATCAGTAAGTCATAATCTGCGATTGATCTTCCGATTCTTGTCGTAAAAGCTTCGGGGCGTAAGCCTCCAACTTCATCCATTATTTCTGCCCAAAATGCTTCAATATGCGGCTGAAGAATTTTATGTGAACATTGTTCTGGCCACTTTGATAATTCTTTGTGAATATGTAATTTGCATAGTTCAGCTGCATGACGGCTCATCTGCTTGACATTAAATTGTTCTAGCCAGTGTTCATTAGTCAAATTAGTACGTTGTAGTTCCCGTTTTAGGATACTACGCAATTTTTCAACTGCAAGGGCAAAATCATTAAGAATATTTTGCACTATTCGTGCGCGATGTACACCGGTAATGGTAGAAATTTTGGTTCGGCGTTGAGAAATGTCAGAAAGCATTGAATCAATATCTTGTATGCGTGCCAAGCACTTTAATTCAGTGTCCTTTGCTTCTTCTGTGCGCTGAGATAATTCTTCTTCAAGATTTTCCGCTACATCAATCGCTTTTGCGATAACTGTACCTCCGTCTATACCTTTCTGAATTTCTTCAAGTTGTTTCAAAATAATGTCTGGGTCATTTCCATCTTCGACCAGATTATCGATTAGCTCCAGGATAACATTCAAGACGGCAGGATCAAACTTTTCCGATATCTTATTAATCCGCTGAGTGGCTGTTTCAGCGTCTGTCGCTAATTGGCCTAAGTTGTGAACAAGCTCTGAAAGGTCATCATAGTCGTTGAATAGAACTGGTTCAAATGGAAGTTTTAGTGTTTGAAAGGCTTGCATCTCTTTTCTATGAAAAAGGGCATAATGGCTAATACTATGGCTAAAAATATTTTTGATCCAAAGTAGCTGTGCAACTGCGTATGGATCCGACAGATCAAAGCCAATAAAGAGTAAAGTTTTCTGGTACAGGAGAAGATGGAGGGTAGTTATTGCTGCTTGATATTGGATCTTTTTTCTCTTATTAGTTGGATACAGTTCTTGATAATGCTTTCTGGTTAAAATCATTCCCTCCGCATCTTCTATATTGCCGTGAAGATGCCATAAGATTGGATATGAACGATTTTGGCGCCCCAATACACTTTGCTCTGCTGATGATTCAATTGTCCAACGTCGTACCTGTTTCTGGATGGAAGGGGGACATGCCCACCATAGTACCCGATCAAAATTTGTAGTGACAATTAACTTAGAACCGGTGTTTCCAAAACCCCAAATTGCGCGTGCAAGTTCAAAACTATCTTCTATTGCCTGTTCTAGATCCGGATCAAGTTGATCTCGCAAGAATTCATACCAACTTGCTCCAAGCCATTCGCGCGCCTTTTGGGCAATTTCCAGATAATCAGCATTAGTAGATTCAAGCATTGTGTGCAAAATTTTTGCTTCACTAGAAAGATGTTTCTGTTCAAGGCGGTCAGCGGCTTGTCGAAGTACCTCAGTCCAACTCGGAAAGAGGGGTTGACCTGTGCTACGGTTGCGAACCTGTAACGTTACACCTGGTCCAACGAAAGGCACAACACGACCTTCACGTAAATCACGTTGTAAATCGGGCGAAACCCCGTTACCTGAATAGGAAGTTAAACCTTTTACGCTTTCGTCATTGGAACCATCACCAACTATCAAAGGCTCTTTGTGGCTACCTCTATTTATTCTAAGTATGGGCATTGGATTTTGTGGTAAACCGGCGAACAGGATAGCATTGCAAGCAACTTTATATGCAGAATCAACAGGCTTCCCGGCACCCAACGAATCATAAAATGCAGTGGTGAATACGATAGCCGCCTCATCAGAAATCTCTTTTTGTATCCCTACTACATATTTGACGTGTTGTGCGATAGCTACTGCTTGATTTTCAGAATAGCAAGCATTCAAAACAACGCACTCTACCATTCCGGAAAATAACTCAAAAAAAGCAGCTAGGGCTTCAGAAGGCACAGGTTTAGCAACACCTGATTTATCCTCAAATACTATCCCGCTTTCCTTGAAACCATGTCCACAATAATGTACAATGTTAGGATTGTAATCCAACATTGCCCTACGAACATCCTCCTGACGTGCAGCGAGAGTGTACTTTAAGGTAAACTCGTTCCGTTTCTTTGCTCGTTGTAACGAGTTTTCAATTTCACGAATCTCTTGATCGAGTCGCAGCCGCGTTGTATCTTTGGGATTCACTCCTATCACCAATATCGTTTTGACAGTCAACTGCTTGTTTGCCATTTTCTGATCCACGAGACTTAAATAATCTATAGTGGTGTTGCCAAGATGCTAATAGATAAAACCCATAAAAGTCGCACAAATAGACCAGTATTTCTCTGTGTTTGAATGCGCGACTTTTATATGGTTTGTCTATAAGTAGCACGCGAACATTATATGAAACGATCCATCGCGACTATTGGGTTGACACTCTATAAACCGCGATTAGATGAATGCAGCCTACTCTCCCAAAAAACACCGCTTCCGGCCATTTGCCAGAAAATCGATAAATAGAAGGGTTCCAGCTAAAAGCGGAGCCATCCTCACTGTTTTTTGGTAGCGTCTGGTGATAAAGTCAGAGAAATAGAATAGATGTTCTTGTTGAGCCGTAAGAATCTGTTTCTAGTATATCCACTTTTGCGATTCTGTCAATCACATTTTTCATGGTCGCCCGTTTCTCTGTCCCTCTCTGTTTCCCATTCTACCGATCCACCTGGATCGCCCCAAACTGGTGGTGCGGTTGGGCGTGGGTGAAGTAGTGTTGGGTCAGCACATTCGACAGTTGACTGAGCAGCGCCGTCAACTCGGCCATCAACTTGTCGAGTTCCTGGCACAGCCCCGTTTCTGGGGAAACTTGGGCCAGCCGGGCCGTGTCCGCCAGCCGGAGACGGGTATACGCTTCCAGCAATAACTGCTCTTCCTGGCTGATGCGATAGTCGGCGACCGGTCGCGGTAACTTGCTGAGGTGGCTTTGGAGTTGGTTAAATTGATAGAGCAAAGCGCGCGGGTTTTTATCATCCAACAGCAGCAGATCCAGCACCGGCTGCAACTGCAAATTGGCCCGGTAGCGGCGGCGATAGGTGATGATTGTCTCCGTCGTTTTGAGAACGCTCTCCAGCAACAGATGTTGGGTGGCCGGCGGCTGGGGCGCGACCAGCGTGGCCCGGATAAAGGCAATGGTGCGCATGGCCCGTTCCAGACGGCGACCCATGTCGAGCAGCAGCCAGCGCGCGGTGTGGATCATGCTCTCGTTGTGTAGACCGGCCAGCGCCATCAACTGGGTGATCAGGCGGTTTAGCTCGCGCTGGACATCTTCGAGTTTGCTCTCCTTCTTTTGCGCCAGTTGATTCCAGGGCGCTTCCAACTCGTTGATCACCCGCCAGGTGTCCACTGACCAGAGATCGCGAATGGCGTAGGCGGCATAGAGCATCGCCCGCAGATCCGCCGCCAGACCGCCGGTGCGTGTACTTTCCAAACTCAGGGCGAGTAATTCGGCGTTGGGCTGGGCCAGCCGCATCCCATTCTCTTCGCCAACAAAGCCAGGATAGGTCATGGTCACCTGGGTCAAGGCGCGCAACAATTGGTTCAGGCAAGTGCGTTCAACAGCGTCAGGCTTGCGCATCTGCTCGGAAAGATGCGCACTATCAACCGTCAGATCATCACCGCTCAGGTAATCGAAGATGACGCGCAACAGCCGGGCGGTGCTTTCGGCCCGTTCGGTGTAGCGCCCGACCCAGAAGAGATTTTCGGCAGCGCGACTGGGCAACAGGTTGTCATTGTAAGTCGTTTCGATCTGACCGACCTGTTGCCAAAGACTGACATGCTGTTGCGGTTCGGCGGCTAGCACCCAAGTGTCCTTGCTGATGCCGCCGGTGCTGTTGGAGACAAAGTAGTCGCCTTCCGCCGCCGCACTCCGGGTGAGACCGCCGGGCATGACGACATAACCCGTGTTGCCGGCCACGGCAAAGCTGCGCAACACCGTATGGCGCGCTTCCAACTTGCCGTCGATAAAACAGGGGGTGGTCGAAAAGCTCACCTGCTCCTGCCCGACAAAATATTGCGGGTTCGCTTTAATCTGGGCGCGCAATTGGGTCAACGCTTTGCGGCTCAAACGATTGCCAAAGACGGTGCTGGTAACAGCTTGCCGCCCAATCGGTTTGATCACCAATTCGGCCAAATGGTCAAGCACATAATTCAGTTTGGCCCGGTCGCCACACCAGTGCGTGGTGGCCGTTGGTAGAATTAATTCCTCGCCTAACAGATGGTTTGCCAGTGACGGCAGAAAGGCCATGAGGCCGATATTTTCCAAAACGCTGCTGCCCAGCGGGTTGGCAACCACGACCTTGCGCCGCCGCACCGCTTCGAGCAACCCAGTGACACCCAGGTAGGAATCCTCACGCAGTTCCAACGGGTCGCAAAAGGTGTCATCGACGCGGCGCAAAATTACATCCACCGGTTGCAACCCGCCCAGCGACTTGAGCGCAATCCCGCCATCGACCATGGTCAGATCATTGCCCTGCACCAGCGTGTAGCCAAGATAGGCGGCCAAATAGGCATGTTCAAAGTAGGTTTCGTTGTAGGGGCCAGGGGTCATCAACACAATGCGCGGTGTTTCGGTGGGGCGGGGCGTCAGGTTGGCAAGGGTGTTTTGCAGGGTGCGGAAGAAATTGGAGAGATATTGAATGCGCCCTTGGGCGAACATGGAGCGCATCACCGTCCCCATCACCGTGCGGTTTTCCAGGGCATAGCCCGCCCCGGAGGGCGCTTGGGTGCGATCTCCGATCACCCACATCCGCCCATCGGGGCCACGCGCCAGGTCAGCGCCATAGACCAACAATTGGCGCTCACCCGGCTGGAAAACGCCATCACAGGGACGCAAAAAACCGGGGTGGCCGTAAATTAGCTCTAATGGTAACAGCCCTTCGCTAATCAACCGGCGCGGGCCGTAAAGGTCTTTCAAAACCAGGTTGAGCAACTCCGCCCGCTGGATTACCCCCGCCTCGATCACCGCCCATTCGGCTTCGCTGATGATGAGCGGGATCATGTCGAGCGGCCAGGGGCGTTGCAGACCGTCGCTCGCACCGTGGACATTGTAGGTGACGCCATTTTCGCGCACCAGCCGACGCACATCCTGTTGCAAGCGCTCCATGCCGCCGCCACCCAGCGCCGCCAGCACCTGCGCGAGCGGTTGCCAGTGGGGGCGAATCTGCCCCCCTGGTTGCCACATCTCGTCATAACTGCTTGCAGTGGGTTGATAACCCGCCAGCCACGCTACATTCATTGCATTACTATCGATTGGCGCACTACCCCAAGGTAGGCTCAGGATCTGATTGACTAGGGAACTGCCTACAACCGTTGTGGATTCCATCGTAAATCTAACGTATGGGGGAACTCAGGATTGAGTTCCGCGGGCGGGATGGTGGCCGGCCCAAAGCGACTGCCTACAGTACGGAAGAGGCGGCGCATGGGTGGGGGCGTCGTTGGGGAATAGGAAACACCGCCGGGGGTGTGACCATAATCCCAGAAACGGCTGATGCGCCGCGACTGGGCGACATTGGCGTTGACTGGCAAATCATCATATGAGCGCCCGCCGGGATGTACGACATGATAAGTACAGCCGCCAATCGCTCGGCCATTCCAGCGGTCGATAATGTCAAAGACCAGCGGCGCTTGCACCCGCACCGTTGGGTGCAAGGACGATGGCGGTTGCCACGCTTGATAACGCACGGCGGCCACATATTCGCCATGCACACCGGTGTTGCGCAGCGGCAGGCGGCGACCGTTACAGGTGACAAGGTAGCGCTCGTCGGTCAGCCCGCGCACCTTCAGTTGCACCTTCTCTACTGACGAATCGACATAGCGCGACGTCCCTTGGCTGCTCACTTCTTCGCCCAGCACATGCCACGGCTCGATTGCCATGCGTACTTCCATCTCGATGTCGCGCACCAGGGCTGTGCCATAGCGCGGGAAGCGAAATTCGAAGAAGGGGGCCAGCCAATCAAAACTAAAGTCATAGCCGGCCAGTTGCAGCGCCTCGACCACCTCGCGCATATCGGTCTCGACATAGTGGGGTAGCAGAAAGCGATCATAGAGTTCCGTCCCCCAGCGCACCAACTTGTGGGCATAAGGCTTTTGCCAGAACCAGGCGATAAGTGTGCGCACCAGCAGCATCTGGGTCAAACTCATCTGGGCGTGGGGCGGCATGTCAAAAGCGCGCAACTCGACCAACCCCAAACGGCCACTGGGCGAATCGGGCGAATAGAGCTTGTCGATACAGAACTCGGCGCGATGGGTGTTGCCGGTGATGTCAACCAGCAGATTACGCAACACCCGATCCACCAGCCACGGCGGCACCGGTTGACCTGGCTCCGGCAATTGTTGAAAGGCGATCTCTACTTCGTACAGATGATCTTCCCGCCCTTCATCAATGCGGGGCGCTTGACTGGTCGGGCCGATAAACATGCCGGAAAAGAGATAAGAGAGACCGGGATGGTGTTGCCAAAAGGTGATCAAGCTGCGCAATAGATCGGGTCGGCGCAAGAAGGGGCTGTCGAGCGGAGTGGCCGCGCCGAGGGTGACATGGTTGCCGCCGCCCGTGCCGGTGTGGCGACCATCCTGCATAAACTTTTCGGTTCCCAGCCGTGATAGGCGGGCTTCTTCGTATAGTTTCAGCGTGTTGTTGACCAGTTCCGACCAGTTGTGCGCCGGGTGAATATTCACTTCAATCACGCCAGGGTCAGGCGTCACCAGGATCTTTTGCAGGCGGTAGTCGGTCGGCGGGTCATAGCCTTCCAGCACGACCGGAATATTGAGCGCTTTGGCCGTCATCTCAATCGCCGCCAGCAGTTCTAAGTAATGCTCCAAATAGCTCAATGGCGGCAGGAAAATAAAGAGCAGCCCATTGCGCGGCTCGATACAGATGGCCGTGCGAGGAACCTCTTTGCGAACCGTGATTCGTGATTCGTGATGCGTGATTCGTGTTGCGGGGGTGTCCTGCGAACGCGTAATTCGTAATTCGTAATTCGTAATTCCAGCACCTTCTGCGCGCGCCTGAACGACCTCATGATAGTCAGGCAGGGCGGGAAGTTCTTCCAGCAGGGTGCGCTCAAAGGTGGGTTCCTGTTCTTCTTCGGCAACTGCCGGCAGACCGCTGAGCGGGAGACGCAAGCCCATCGGTGAATCGCCGGGGGTGAGAAAGAGATGTTGGCGGCGAAACTCCCATTTGGCGCTCGACCAGTATTGGCTGCCATAGTCCCAACGGATGGGCAGGACATAGCCTTTGGGGGTGTTCAGCCCTCGCTCCAAAAGTGCGGCCAGCCGACGGCGTTCCAGCGGGTCTTTTAGATCGGCCTTGAGCGGGTCAATGTTATTCGGTAAACGATCCTCTTCCAAGATGTAGTAGAAGGCGTCTTCGTAGGCCGGTTGCGCATACTCCGGTTTCAGTTGCAGCCACTCACAGAGGCGCGTCATAAAACGTTCGGCATCCTCTACGTCAACGTGATAATCTTCGCTGATGTCGGCCAGCAGATCGGGTTCGCGCCAGAGGGGGACGCCATCGGTGCGCCAGTAGGCGGCCAGCTTCCAGCGGGGCAACTCTTCGCCGGGATACCATTTGCCCTGGCCGTAGTGAAGAATGCCGCCGGCGCCAAAGGCATCGTGCAATCGACGCACAAGCACATTGGCGCGCTGCCGTTTTTGTGGTCCATCGGCGGTGGTGTTCCATTCGGGCGCCTGCATGTCATCAATCGAGACAAAAGTCGGTTCGCCGCCCATCGTTAAGCGCACATCACCCGCTTCTAGTTCGGCATCAACTTGATGACCCAGCGCCGCAATGGCCTGCCACTGCTCTTCGGTGTAGGGTTTGGTGACGCGTGGATCTTCGCGCAACCGGGTGACGCTGTTGGCAAAAGCAAAGTCAGTCTTGACCGCTGCGCCAAAATAGCCGCCAGTGACAGGGGCGGCGCTGGCCGGATCAGGCGTACAGGCCAGCGGGATATGCCCCTCGCCGGCAAAGAGGCCGGAAGTGGGATCTAGCCCAATCCAGCCCGCGCCCGGTACATAGACCTCGGCCCAGGCGTGCAGATCGGTGAAATCGCTGACCGGGCCGGAAGGACCATCGAGCGCGGGTACATCGGCGGTCAATTGTACCAGATAGCCGGAGACAAAGCGCGCAGCCAACCCCAAATGGCGCAGAATCTGCACCAGCAACCAGCCCGAATCGCGACAGGAGCCGATGGCCCGTTCCAGCGTCTCTTCGCAGCTTTGCACCCCTGGCTCCATGCGGATAGTATAGGCAATGTCCTGGTAAAGTTGCTGGTTGAGCGCTACCAGAAAATCGACAATCCGCTTCTCGCTACGATCCACCTTTGCCAACCAGGCCATGAGCCGCGGCCCCTGCTCGCGAATCTCCAGATAGGGGATCAATTCTTTCGCTAATGGCTCATCATAGGCGAAGGGGTACTGCTCGGCGTACTCTTCGACAAAAAAGTCAAAGGGGTTCAGCACTGTCATATCGGCCACCACATCGACTTCGATGTAGAGTTCCTTCGCCTTTTCCGGGAAGACCACCCGTGCCTGGTAGTTGCCAAAGGGATCTTGCTGCCAATTGATAAAGTGGGTTTCCGGTCGAATGCGCAGCGAGTACGCTTCAATCGGCGTGCGGCTATGGGGCGCCGGTCGCAACCGCAGAATATGAGGCGCGAGGAGAACCGGACGCTCATAGAGATAATGGGTTTTGTGATTCAGGGCAACGTGTATGGACATGGTGGTTGTTATTTAGTTGGTGTGGATATTCGGTATTGGATATTCGGTATTCAATTCGTCACCTAATACCCAATACCCAATACCTAATTGATCATCACAGGATACGTAATATAACTCTGATAAATCGCATCATGAATGCGGGTACACTGCTGTTGGATGCCATCAAAGTAAGCGTGGAGGTCACTTTCGGCGATTTCGTCTACCTGCGCGTATTGTAGATCGGCATGCAGACGGCTGGCTCGGCGATAGGAACGCTCGGAACGGTCGGACTGCGTGGCTTCAACAACACCCAACAGCGCTCGGCGCATGGTCTGTACTGCGCAATTGATGGCATGAGGGAATTCGGCGTTGAGCGCCAGAAATTCGAGAATACAACGTGGCTCCAACTCGGCGGTGTAAATCTTGCAATACGCTTCAAACGCAGTGCAGGAGCGGAGCAAGGCTAACCAGAGCAGATGTTCCGGGATCTGCGGATTGTCCAATGTCTCTTGCGGCAGATGATGGTCGGGGCAGAAGAAGACATCCATCAGCGCTGCCGTGGCGATGGAGCGTTCGAGAAAGCGCCCGGCTTGGATAAAGTGCCAGCCCTGGTTGTGGATCATGGTCGAATCAGTCAGCCCTTGAAAGAGGTGAATGCCAGTCTTAACATTCTGGAAAAATTCTTGCGGGGTCGATTCCCACATGGCGTCGATATTCACTTGCTCGGCAAAGAGATAGATTTGGTTGATCTGCTCCCACATCTCGGTGCTGATCTGTTCACGCACTTGACGGGCATTTTCGCGTGCTGCCGCAATACAGGCACGCACCGAATTGGGATTCTCGCGATCTAGCGCCATCCAACGCGTCAGACTGTAATCGTCCTGTGCCTTATCATAATCAGAGGGCAGTTGCAACCCAGCTAGCACATATTGACGATATTGCTCCGCTGTATCGTGCGGCTGATCGAGCATGAGATCAAAATGGACGTTTAGCAGGCGCGCCGTATGTTTGGCCCGCTCCAGATAACGGCTCATCCAATAAAGGCTATCAGCAACGCGCGACAACATAACCGGCGAGGGCGTAATATCATTGCTCAAGGCACACCTTCCCCCGCCATTCGCATTAATAATTCGTTATTTTCCATTAATGATTGAGTACCCATGTGTCCTTACTCCCACCGCCTTGTGAGGAATTGACGACCAGTGAACCACGACGGAGCGCCACACGGGTCAAACCGCCAGGGACGATATTGATCTTGTCGCCATAGAGAATAAAGGGCCGTAGATCGACGTGGCGCGGTTCTAACTGTCCATCGACAAAACAAGGTGTATTGGAGAGGGTGATCGTCGGCTGGGCAATATAATTGCGCGGATTGGCCTCGACCCGTTTGCGGAACTCCTCCTGCTCGGCTTTGGTGCTGTGGGGGCCGATCAACATGCCATAGCCGCCCGACTCGCCCACGGCTTTGACCACCAACTTATCGAGATTTTCGACCACATACTTTAACTGTTGGGGATCATCGGGCAGGTAGGTTTCCACATTTTGTAAGATGGCCTCTTCCTGCAAATAATATTTGATGATCTTCGGGCCATAGGCATAAACCGCCTTGTCGTCGGCCACACCATTGCCCAACGCATTCGCCACCGCCACATTGCCGCGCCGGTAGGCATCGAATAACCCCGGCACACCCAAGACCGAATCGGCGCGGAACGTTTTGGGGTCGATAAAGTCGTCGTCAATGCGCCGGTAAATGACATCTACCCGCCGCAGGCCAGAAGTGGTGCGCATGTAGACATAGTTG
Organism: Caldilineaceae bacterium; assembly: GCA_026645575.1. The sequence continues at coordinate 69,542 of JAPKMW010000044.1, read as the reverse complement.
TTGTATGTCACCAAATCGCGGCCTTCCACCAGGGGGATGCCCATTTCGCGCGCCAGGAAGGTATGTTCAAAGTAGGCCGAGTTGTAGATGCCGGGCGTCAACAGCACAATCGTTGGATCGTCGACCCGGTCGGCAGCCAACATACGTAGGCTGGCAAGGAGAGTGCGGCTGTAATGGTCAATCGAACGCACGCCATAGTTGACAAAAACATTCGGGAAGACCCGTTTCATCACCCGCCGGTTGGCGATCATATAGGAGACGCCGCTGGGTACACGCAAATTATCTTCCAGCACGGCAAATTGACCGTTGGGCATCCGAATCAGATCGGTGCCGACGACGGTGACATAGATGCCTTTGGGAACAGCCAGTCCCTTCATCTCCGGGCGGTAGTGCTTGCAACTGTAAACCAGTTCTTTGGGCACCACCTTGTCCTTGAGGATATGACCTTCGTGGTAAATATCATGCAAAAAGAGATTGATGGCGGTGATGCGTTGGATTAGCCCCTTTTCAATCGTCTCCCACTCCTGGCCGGGGATAATGCGCGGCAGGAGATCGTAGGGGAAGATACGTTCCGTGCCGCGATTGTCACTGTAGACGGTAAAGGTGATGCCCTGGTGGAGAAAAGAGCGTTCGGCTGCTAATTGTCGCCGTTCCAACTCTTCCATGGATAGTTCATGAAAGCGTTCATAGAGCAGATGGTAATGACTATGAGGCTGGTTGGGCGCCGCAAACATCTCATCATAGGCCGTGCCCAGTTGATAGTGGGTGAAGGGGGCTTGAAAGACAGCCGTGTTTCCCTGCGTGCTTCCGCTGCCCTGTTGCTGATAAGCAACGCTTGGCGTCGATGAAGGGTCTGCTGTAAAAGCTTGTAGGCGTTGTTGTTGGGCAAGCGCGCTCTTTTCTGTCATAGGCGCTGATCCTTATAGGGTACGATGTGATAAGGCACAAAGCTGGGGTAACACAGCAGAAGACAACTGCAACGCATTGTTAAGTTAAGCAGTAAGACAGTAGAACAGTGCATCAGGATAAGTAAGCAACTGTCCCACTGATGACTGTCCTACCGTCTTACTGCTTTCTTCTGTAGTGGCACCGGTGTGGATAAAATGTATTGTTATCTTACCACAGAGAATAAGTAGCGTCATTATACAAAATATACAACAGGAACTACAACTTGTTGTGCAGCGAAATTGCGTTGCCGATCCTATGCGGGCTGTTTTTCGGTATTCAGCCTCACGGCTTTACACTATATTCTATGGAATGATTGGTAGCGGTGTTTTCTAATGAAAGCGTCATGGCCTTTTTAATCATTAAACTGATAATGGTGTTGTTATGCAAGTAAAAAATCCAAATAGTTTGTGTAATCTTGCGATCATGACCAGTGGCGGCGACTCGCCCGGCATGAACCCGGCATTGCGTGCTGTCGTGCGCACGGCGTTGCGCTATGGCGTGGATGTCTACGCCATCCATGAAGGCTATCAGGGCATGATCGAAGGGGGAGACCGCATCCGCAAAATGAGTTGGGGCGATGTCGGCGGCATTATCCACCTAGGCGGTACGATCATTGGTTCGGCCCGGAGCGCAGCGTTTCGCGAACGGACCGGACGTCTGCGCGCCGCGCAGAATTTGCTCGAACGCGACATTGACGGGCTGGTGGTCATTGGTGGTGACGGGAGCTTGACCGGGGCCAACCTTTTCCGTGAAGAATGGCCATCGCTGTTGGCGGAACTGGTGGCGACCAACGCGGTTACCCAAGCCGTGGCCGACCGTCATCCGCAACTGAAAATTGTTGGGCTGGTCGGCTCCATTGACAATGATATGTTTGGCACCGAGATGACCATCGGCGCCGACACCGCCCTGCATCGCATTGTCGAGGCCATCGACGCCATTACCAGCACCGCCACCAGCCATCAACGCACCTTTGTCGTCGAGGTGATGGGGCGGAACTGCGGCTACCTGGCCTTGATGAGCGCGGTGGCGACCGGCGCCAACTGGGTCTTTATCCCCGAATATCCGCCCACGTCAGAGAATTGGGAACAAGAAATGTGTGATGCTTTGACTGCCGGTCGCGCCGTGGGGCGTCGTAACAGTACCGTGATCGTGGCCGAAGGCGCACGCGATCGCAACAGCCAACCGATTACCAGTGACTACATTAAGCGCGTACTGGAAGAACGCACCGGCGCTGATACGCGCGTCACCATCCTTGGCCATGTCCAACGCGGCGGTTCGCCCAGCGCCTACGAACGCATCATGAGTACCATTGTTGGCCATGCGGCGGTGGAAACGCTGCTGACGGAAAGCCACCCCGAGCCGCAATTGATTGGCATTAATCAGCACCGCGTCACTCGTTCCCCCTTGATGACTTGTGTCGCCCAAACCCAACAAGTTGCCAAAGAGATCAAAGAACAGGATTTTGCGACGGCGATGGCCTTGCGCGGCGGTAGCTTTGCCGACACTTATCAAGTTCTCCAGACCTTGACCCGCGCCCACCCTCACCAACCAGCGCCAGGGCAGCAACCGTTGCGGTTATTGATCATGCACAGCGGCGCCGTATCACCGGGGATGAACACAGCGGTGCGTGTGGCCGTGCGTTTGGGGCTTGACCAGGGCCATCAAATCCTGGCGGCCCAGAATGGCTTTGAAGGCTTACTCGCCGGCGAGGTGCGCGAGATGAACTGGACCAGCGTCACCGGCTGGGTTTCGCGCGGTGGGGCCGAACTGGGCACCTGTCGCTTTGTGCCTACCCCAGAAGCAATGGCGCCGATTGCCGAACAACTGCACAACTTGCGCATCGACGGTTTGCTCATTATTGGCGGCCTGGATGGCTACCAGACGGCATACCAGATGTTGCAACAACGGGAGAATCATCCGGCTTTTCGCATTCCTATCGTCTGCTTGCCGGCCACCATCAGCAATAACCTGCCCGGCACTGAGAACAGTATCGGTTCTGATACAGCACTCAACAGCATTATTGAAAATGTGGACAAGATCAAAGAATCGGCGGTCGCCAATCGGCGCTGCTTTGTGGTCGAGGTGATGGGTGGCGATTGCGGCTATCTGGCGCTCCTAAGCGGCATGGCGACCGGCGCCGAACGAGTCTATCTGCCGGAAGAAGGGGTCACGCTGACGGATCTACAGGTCGATGTCAACAAGTTGATTGTCGGCTTCCGCAACAAAAAACGGCTGGGCTTAATGATTCGCAACGAACATGCCGATCCGCTCTACACCACTGGCTTTATGGTTGCACTTTTTGAGAAAGAAGGGGACAGCCTCTTCGATGTGCGCCAGGCGATCCTGGGTCATGTCCAACAGGGGGGCAAACCCAGCCCCTATGATCGCATTGAAGCCACGCGCCTGGCCGCCGCTGGCATCAGCTTTTTGGCAGAGAATGCCGGTCATCTCCAACCACCAGTGACTGCCGTCGGCCTGATCGAAGGCGAAGTCGCCTTCACCAGCATCGCCCATCTGCCGGAGTTGATGGATATGAAGCACCGGCGTCCGCGCGATCAGTGGTGGTTGCGTTTGCGTCCGATTGCGGATGTTGTCAGTTAAAACACTACAACGGATGAAGGTGGGAACGGATATTGCTGCTGAAAGATCGGAATACGAATGTAAGATTTGTTAGTTTGAATAAGCCCTTTATTCTTATTCGTCTGTTTCGCAAGCCGTTAATCCGTTCCCACCTTCATCTCCTGTAGTGTCTTGATGGGTAGACTGGTAAGGAAAAATTCCATGAAGATCGCCTGCTTTAGCACCAAACGTTATGATACAACGTCTTTCACACAGACCAACGCCAGCTTTGGGCATGAAATCACCTTTTTCGACACCAAACTGACAGCGGCAACCACAGCCCTGGCGGTGGGCTTTGACGGCGTCTGTGTCTTTGTCAATGATGAAGTGGATCGCGCCGCGCTGACCAACCTGGCCCAGGCCGGCATCAAGATCATCGCCACGCGTAGCGCCGGCTACAATCAGATTGACCTGGCGGCAGCGGAGGACTTGGGCATCACCGTGGCGCGAGTGCCGGCTTATTCGCCCAATGCTGTCTCTGAGTTCACGGTCGGTTTGATCCTGACCTTGGGGCGCCAGATCCATCGCGCTTATAATCGCGTGCGCGACAACAACTTTGAGTTGGATGGCTTGCAAGGCTTTGAACTGAACCAAAAAACCATCGGCGTCTTTGGCACCGGGCGCATTGGCGCCCAGGTGATCAAAAACCTGAGCGGCTTCGGCGCCAAAATTCTGGCCTACGACCTCTATCACAATCCTGACGTGACGGCGCTGGCGGATTATGTTGATACACCAAGCGACCTCTTTGTCAGTAGCGATATTATCACCCTGCACAGCCCGTTGACGCCGGAAACTCATCATCTGATCAATGCCCACTCCATCGCGCAGATGAAAGATGGCGTTTTTCTGGTCAACACCAGTCGCGGGGCGTTACTCGATACAGCGGCGGTAATTGAAGGACTGAAAGCGGGCAAGATCGGCTATCTAGCGATCGATGTCTACGAGGTAGAAAGCGATCTCTTCTTCCGTGACCTCTCCAACGAAGTGATCCAGGATGATGTCTTTACCCGCCTGCTGACCTTCCCCAATGTGCTGGTAACGGGTCATCAGGCGTTTCTAACCCATCGTGCGTTAAACAACATTGCAGAGACTACGCTGCAAAATTTCACCGAATTTGCCCAAACTGGTCGCTGTCAAAATGCAGTAACATTAGCCAAGATCAGCGGCACATAAGGATTGGAATTTGACTATGCTCCCTATCAAGAAAACCAAGATCATTGCCACCATTGGCCCGGCTTCCCAAGAAATTCCAATATTGGAACAGTTGATCAAGAATGGCATGAATGTCGCCCGCATTAATTTTGCCCATGGTGATTATGCTGCCCATACCCGTGTCATCGCTAATGTCCGCCAGGCTGCTGCCAACACCGGCCAGCGCGTTGCTATCATGGGGGACCTGCCAGGACCGAAAATGCGTATCGGCGAATTGGCAACCGAGTCGGTGATGCTGGAACGGGGCCAGCCGTTCACGTTGCAGACCGAACCGACCATCGGCGATCAGTACCGTGTTTCGCTCGATTTTGCCGCACTGACCACGGTCTTTAAGCCGGGCGACCGCATCTACATGAACGACGGCTATATCCAATTAGAAGTACAGCGGGTGGCCGGCAATGCGGTTCATTGTACAGTAGTTGTCGGCGGTGAGCTGCGCTCGCGCAAAGGGGTGAATTTCCCCGGCATTGACCTGGGCATCAGCGCTTTTACTGATAACGACTACGAATTGCTGCGCTTTTGCGCCGAGCAACAATTGGACGCAGTCAGTCAATCCTTTGTGCAAGGACCGGACGATATTTTGGCTGTACGTGAAGCAGCAACGGCGCTCAACTATCGCCCCTTCCTCATTGCCAAATTGGAGCGGGCCGAGACCGTCAAAAATTTGGAACAGATTCTCCAGGTTGTTGATGGCATCATGGTGGCGCGTGGCGATCTGGGCGTAGAAATCCCGATTGAAGAGGTGGCGATTGTGCAGAAACAGATGATCCGCCAGGCCAATCGCTATGGCAAACCGGTCATCACCGCCACCCACATGCTCGAATCGATGATCGACAATCGCCGGCCCACCCGTGCCGAGGCGACCGATGTCGCCAATGCCATTCTCGACGGCACTGACTGCGTCATGCTTTCCGGCGAGACCGCCATTGGCAGCTTCCCTGACGAAGCCGTGGCGGTGATGGCGCGCCTTGCCCAAGTAGCAGAGGCCCAGGGAACGGTCAATGACACCATTGAAGCGCTGATTGCCGCCGAAGGCGTCCACCGTGACTTAAGCCTGGAAGACCGCACCGCCCTGGGCGTCTATCACAGCGCCCGTGAACTGGAACCAGCCATTATCCTGACCCCCACGGATACCGGCGCAACACCGCGCCGTCTGGCCCGTTTCAAACTGCCGACCTGGATCGTCGCCTTTAGTGTGCGTGAAAGCACCTGTCAGCAACTGCAGTTTTCCTATGGCGTTCATGCGGAACAGGTGGCGGAAACGCCCCCTTCCTGGGAAACTCACGCACGTCATTGGTGCAAGACGCATGACGTCAGCGGTCAGTTAGCCTTGCTCACCGAAGGCACCAGCCAGATTCGCAGCGGTGGCACCACACGCATTTCGATCTTGTACTTATAGTTAACCCAAGCTGTGACCTGGAAGTGTGGCGCAGCCCATCTACATGGCATCAAAGTCCGCCTGGAAAGCGGTGAAGTTGGTCGCGTTCAAGCGGTTATTGCGTAAAATTACCTGAAAACTATACCAACGAGCGCCAGAAAGTAACACTTTTTACACGAGTAATGGGTTACTTTCTGTGCTGCTCGTGAGTATACATAACGATAAGGAGGGTTCCAATGAAACTCTGGATGGATGTCATGCGCACCATCGAGCCGGTGCTGGCCGACCATGAACGGCTCTTTGACGCCTGGGGCGCCGGTGGCGTCGATGGGCTGGTAATCGGCCCGCTGTTGTTTGATCAACCAAAACTCTACCCTGGCCTGCACTGGGAAACGGGTAAACACCCCCAAGCCACCTTTGACCCCGACCCAATGGTCTACCGCCGCTTTGGGGTTGAGCCGCCACCGGCCCCTGCTTTGCTCCCCGACAAACGACGCCAATTGGAACAGACGCTCACCGCAGCCAAAGATCGGGGCTGGTCGGTCTGGATCTTCCAAGCGTCGGCGGGGTCGGGACCGGGTAGTGATGGGCATATCTTCGCCGATGAACGAACGCAAGCGGCGGTTTGCGCGCGTATGGTTGATACCTTAGCCCACTACCCAATGGCTGACGGTGCGATTATGGATGGGCCGGAGTGGGGCTATGAAATTGCGCCCCACCACATGAATCACCGCTCCTATATCTTCAACGATCTGCCGGCGACGGTGGCCCCGGCCTGTCAACGGCTGGGCTATGATTATGCCGCCCTGGTGGCCGCCAAGGATCGGCTCTACAAGCAGTTGCACAGCTTGGATGGCCGGCGGATTCGCATCCATGCCGCTGGTGGCTTGGTGGGCGCCTTGCGGCTGTTAGGCGGCGATGCCAATCTTGCCGCTTGGCTACAATTTCGCGTCGACGCACTGACTGACTTTTTCCGCAACATCCATAACGCCATTGACAGTGAACTTGGCGCCCACATCAAGCTGGGTGTTGGGCCGCGCACTGCTGCGTTTGCCCCCCTTTGCGGCTATGATTTTGGCCTGCTGGCAGAATTTATGGACATCCTCCTGCCCAAGCACTACTTCTTTCACCGCGGCTTTGACGGCCTGATCGGCACCGTCTACCGCTATATCGAAACGCTAACGGCGTGGAACCCCGGCCTGAGCGATGACGAAGCGTTGGCCGTAGTGCAGGCGCTCTTTGGGCTGACCTTGCCGGCGGTGACCACCCGTCTTGACTGTGAAGACGCCCTCTCGCCGGCCTTCTTTATGCAGGTCGTCACTCAAGAAACCGCGCGCGCTTTAGCCGCCGTCGATGACCCGGCGCGGATTGTGCCGTGGGTTGACGCCGGTCGCGCTCCCCATGACGGCGACCCGATGACGGCAGGACATCTGCGCCAACTGTTGGTGGCCGCGCAAAGCGCCGGTTTGCAACGCTTTCTCTATCATCACCAAGGCAATCTCACCGCCGGCGAGTGGGCCGTGATGAGCGATCTGTGCGGCGAAGCGTGGCAGCCCCTGAGCAGCGCCTATCAACCGGCGGACGAGTTGGTCTTATGATCGCCCTGCTCGATCAACGAGACCCGCTGATCGCCGAGCAGATCTATCAGTTGCAACAGGCATCGTACACCATTGAACGCGACCTGATTGAGTACCCAGATTTTCCGCCCCTTGCGGTTACGGCGCAGGAGATCCAGGTCGAACCAGATACCTTCTTGGGTTACTGGACAGGAGCGATCCTGGCTGGTGTTCTCTCGTTCACAGTGACGCCGGTGTTGCTGGACATTTGGCGATTGATTGTCCACCCCGCCTATTTTCGGCGCGGGATCGCCAGTCAACTGTTGCAGGCAGTTGAGACTTATGCACCGGTGGCCAAGCGCATCACTGTCTCAACAGCAGAGAAAAATCTACCGGCGGTGCGGCTCTATCAAAAGCACGGCTATCAACTGACTGAACGCACCGTGCTGCCGGATGGTCTTGTCCTAGTGCGTTTTTTTAAGCCGGCGGCGAGTGGATAAGGTTGTCCTGCCGTTGCTCGCTCTGGTATAATTGAGATCTCATTGATTACAAATTGATAAGGCTCTTAATGACTAGGGCAAAGCGCACCAGGGAGACCCAGGAGAAACAGCGCCAGATCGATCCTATTTTCAAGCAGGCACTAACCGAGGAATTGGCAAACTTGCCGGCTGTCTTGCAAACCGAAGTCGAAGTGAGCCGTCTTCCGCGTACCATTGATGCCATTATTACCGTCGATGGGGAAGGTCCGTTACAAACTGTACGCACCAACACGCCTTTTTTCTACTTTTTGTCCCATAATCAGGTAGAATTTAAAAATGGCAGGTATTTCATCTACATTATCTAAAAGTGATTTGAAGTTTATGGCCGAAGATATTGGCCGGGAATTGTTGGCCTTTTTGCCGGTAGAAGATCGGCTAGCTGGGTTGAAGGCTGAAGAGTTATTAAATGCGCTGCCCCCTGAAGAACGTAAACGCCTATTTGAACTGTTGCAGAAGATGAATTTGTCAACGCAAAAGAGTAAAAGCAAAAGTCCGGGCAATGGATCCAATCAAGGATGACAAAGTCACTATGAAAACCTACACCAAACCAACCGACGCCGAACTGCGGCAAAAGCTCACTCGTGAGCAATATCAAGTCACCCAGCACGAGGGGACGGAACCGGCCTTCCGCAACGACTATTGGAACAACAAAGCGCCCGGCATCTATGTCGATATTGTCACCGGTGAGCCGCTCTTTAGTTCGCTGGACAAATACGATTCCGGCACCGGCTGGCCCAGCTTTACCAAGCCGCTGGAACCGGCCAATGTCACCACCCGCACTGACCGCAAGCTCTGGATGACCCGCACCGAAGTGCGTTCCAAACATGGCGATTCGCACCTAGGCCATGTTTTTGCTGATGGCCCCGCGCCGACGGGTCAACGTTATTGCATGAATTCGGCGGCCTTGCGCTTTATTCCCGTTGAACAACTGGAAGCGGAAGGCTACGGCGAATATTTGCCGCTTTTTCAAGGGGTGGGGAAAAAGTAAAGCGCTATGCCCCATACCAACACAGTGGAACTTATCCCTAATCAGGGCTGGGATACGCGTATTCTGGTCTGTCGCAATGGTGAGTTGGTTGACACCTTCATTGTGGTGACGGCGCGCTATGTTGTGCTGGTCGATACGGTGATCAACCCAACGACAGCGCGTCACATGGTGGACTATGCCCGACCCTATCTTACCAACGGTCGTCAGTTGTTGGTGGTCAACACCCACGCCGACTATGACCACGCCTGGGGCAACCAACTCTTTGTCGGCCCGCAGGCGGAATTCCCTGCGCCTATCATCGCGACCCGTCTCTGCGCTGAGCAATTCCAAGATCCTGAGGTGCTTGCTTATCTCCAACAGCGGCAAGAACGGGAACCAGCTATTTTCAACGACGTGGTGTTGACGCCGCCTACGATTCTTTTTGAGGAGCGGCTGCGGATCGACGGCGGCGACCTGACGTTGGAACTCTTTGCCACGCCTGGGCACACCCCAGATCATCTGGCGATCTACATCCCGGAAATCGCGACCTTATTGGCGGCGGATGGTGGGGAACTCCCTTTTCCGATGGCGCGAACGGTTGACGGCTTGCCGACGATGCGCCAATCATTAGCGCAGATGGTGGCGCTTAATCCCAAAACCGTTCTCTACTGTCATGCGCCGGTGACGATCGGTTCGCGCTTGCTCCTGGATAACATCGCCTACTTTGATACCTTAGAAGAGTGTTGTCGGGATGCCTTAGCACGGGGGATTCCAATTGATCCACCAGCGGAAGCGGATGTCGCCGCATTAGTGGATTTCCCCTTTGAGGAAGCAGTGCAAGCAGGAGAATTCGATTCTTTTCTCAATGACCACCATCGCACCGCCTGGCACCCCCAGCAGATCCGGATGATGTTGACCTATCTTTCCGGCTAGTCTCTATTTGTTCTTCCCCCAATTCGTTGTCGTTTCCATCTACTGCAACATTGGAGCCACTATATGGCTGATCTACCAAAACTCACCGAAGCCGATGTGCGCACCTGGGCCGGCGATACTTCGCTTGCTCGCGGACGCCCGTATGTACGCGATGGCTCAATCCTAAACCCGCGCCGTCAGGGTAATACGCTCAAAGCCCAGTGTCTTGGTTCTTCAACAGCGCCTTACCGTGTGGAGATTGGACTGGGGCCGCTGGGGATTGTCACCGGTCATTGTTCCTGTCCGGTTGGCAGCTATGGTCGTTGTAAACACGTTGCCGCGCTCCTGCTCAGTTGGATCGACGATCCGGCGGCCTTTACCGTGATGGAAGAGTTAACGACAGCGCTTAATCAACGCACCAAGGATGAACTGGTGAGTCTGATTAGCAAGATGCTGGAACGCTACCCTGATCTGGAAATGCTCCTCCAATTGCCGGTGATGGCGGGCGGCAAAGCGTCGGCTCCTGTCGATCCGAAAGTAATTGAGCGCCAGGTAAACCAGGTTTTCCGCCATCTTGATCATGAAGACTATGGCTTTGGGCAGGAGTTGATCGAGATCAAGAATCTGGGCGATCAATATACGGCCGCCCAGGATTGGCGCAATGCCGTCACCGTCTATAAAACCGTGATGGAGGGAATGCTTGATAATTATGAGATGTTACATGATGAAGGCGGCGAGAGCAATGATGTTGTCAATGAATGTGTGACTAGTTTAGGTCAGTGTCTGGCGGCTGTCGAAGAGCCAGCTTTGCGCCAAGTGATTCTGCGCGCCTTAGTTGATGTCAAACTCTGGGATGTCAAATGGGGCGGGATCGATATGGGCTATGAAGCGCCCACCTTGATTTTGGAAAATGCCACTGCCGACGAACGGGCGCAAGTCGCGGCGTGGGTGCGGGCCGAATTACCCAAGAGCGCAGATTACAGTTCCTCGTGGCGGCGCGAAACGCTGGGTGGCTTTTTGCTGACACTGGAAGCTGAGACGATGGATGACGAAACGTTTTTGCGCATCTGTCGCGAAACCGGTCGCTCTTTCGACTTGGTGGAGCGCTTGCTCCAACTAGGCCGTAGCGAGGAAGCATTTGCGGCTGCCCGTGATATGCAGGACTACGAACTCCTTAGCACGGCGCGGCTTTTTGTCGCTCATGGTCTGACCGACCGCTTTACTCAACTGGTCGGGGCACGTGCCCAAAAAAGCAACGATTCACGGCTAAAAGAGTGGTTGAAAGAACAGGCAATTGACCGAAATGATATTGCCCTGGCGTTGCAACTGGCGAAAGAACTCTTTTGGGCTATGCCCAATATAACAAAATATCAGGAACTCCACGAATTGGCGCTCGATCTGCAAACGTGGTCGTCGCTCAGGCAGGAAATCCTCACGCGGCTTCAAGCGGACCAACGTCACCATGCCTTGCTCACCCAAATCTATCTGTATGAAGATGAGATTGACGCTGCGCTCCACATGGTGCAGCAACCCTTAAAAAGCACCGGGATCTTTGGTTATGGGTTGCCTTCCATGAAGTTGGAAGTTGCCCGTGCCGCAGAAACAACGCGACCGCGTGCCGCCATTGACCTTTATCGTGAACAGATTCAACTCCAGATTGCCCAACGGAACCGGGGTAGCTATGCCACGGCTGCTCAACACTTGAAGCATTTGCGGTCAATCTATGAACGGCTCAATGATCTGCCGGCCTGGCAAAAGCTGGTGGCTGACACCTATAACAACAATCCGCGCTTACGCGCTTTGCATGATGAGTTGCATAGTGCAGGACTTTGATAAGTTCATATCTCATTGTTTACCTCCTTGTCACTTGTGTACAGAACGTGTATACTATCGATCATCGTAACTGAAAGATTGCGAATGCGCAACTCAACATCTGGTAGTCACCAACGCAACAAGGAGCATCCCACATGCAAGGAATGATCGCCGCTCTCCAGCCACAAGCAGTGGAAGAAGGCGCCAAGGTTTTGATGCAGGGCGGCAACGCCATCGACGCCGCTGTCACTTGTGCTTTTGTGCAAGGCATTCTCGACCCGCAAATGTGCGGCATCGGCGGCTATGCTCAACTGACCATGCACCTGGCAACGCCGCCGATTAGCACAAGTGGTGCGCTGGGGCTGACGGTGCAAAACCAGTCCATTGTCATTGATGGCCCGGCGCTGGCCGGTTCTAACGTGACCGAGGCGATGTGGGCGGATCGCGTATTGGGACCAAATCCTGATGGTTGGGGCTACTTCCTCAAGGACAAGGTCAATGACGTCGGCTACACCTCTGTCTGCACGCCGGGGTGGGTCAAGACGATGGCGACCCTGTTGGAACGTTGGGGAACGATTTCCTGGGCGCAGGCGCTGGAACCGGCGGCGCGCATTGCCGAAGAAGGCTTTGTTGTCACCGAGCGGCAGGCGGTGCGTTGGTTACAAAAGTCAAAATACCCAGAGGCTGCATCGCTGCGTGATTACATTGACGCCAACGCCGAAGCCCGCCGCATCTATCTCAAGGCCGATGGTTCCACCTATGAGATGGGCGAACGGTTGCGCAATCCTGACTATGCCAAAACGCTGCGCCACTTGGGCAAACATGGTCCGGAAGATTTTTACACCGGCGAGTTGGCCGAACGGATGATCGCTGATCTTTCCGCCAATGGCAGTTCTGTCACCGCCGAAGACCTGGCGACTTATCAACTGCGCGAGTCGATGCGGGTGGCCGGCACTTATCGTGGCTATGGCGTTACCAGCACGACAGCGCCGCACGGTGGCCCAACACTGATTGCCATTCTCAACATTCTCGAAGGCTATGATCTGGCCGCCCTGGGTCACAATTCGCCACAGTACATTTATCTCGTCTCAATGGCGATGAAAGCCGCCTTTGCGGACCGCAATCGCACCATGGCCGACCCTGAATTCAACGACGTGCCGGTCGCCTGGATGATCTCCAAAGAGCGCGCCGCCCAGTGGCGCGACCACATCAACGCCGGCAAGCCGATCAACGCTAGCTTTATGCCCACCGGCACGCCCGACACCACTCATGTCTCTGTGGTGGATCGCCACGGCAATTGTGTGGCGTTGACCCATTCGCTCGGCGCTTCCTCCGGCGTCATCACGCCCGGTATGGGTTTTATGTACAATAACTCGATGATCAACTTCCACCCGCTGCCCGGCCACCCCAACTCGATCGGGCCGCGTAAGGGGCGCACCACGGGCATGTGTCCGACCATTATCACCAAGGGCGAAAAGCCGGTCTTGGTGCTAGGCTCGCCGGGCGCCACTCGCATCATCACCTCCAACCTGCAAGTCATCCTCAACGCCCTGGACTTTGGTATGAGCATGACCGAGGCGGTCCATGCCCCCCGCTTTGACTGTCAGGTGGCCGACATTCGCTGTAGCGCCATGATCCCCGAATATGTCTGCGCCGAGGTGCGCAAACGCCACCCCATTAGCCGCCTTCCCCAGAGTCACGGCGGCTTTGCCCTGGTTAGCGCCATCGCCATCGACCCCGTTACCGGCAAGCTCACTGGCGCCTCCGATACGGGTAGCGATGGGATGGCATTACTGGTCTAATTCCTGAGACCTGATTCGTAAGACGTGATTCGTGAGTTATAAAACGCATTTGCCGATTCACGCAACACGCAACATGCAGCACGTTTCCCCGTTTCCTCTTAACACAGGTGGTAAGGTTTGCATCTACACAAGAAGCTGGTATACTTAGACTGTGGCAGAAATGAACATTGTTTGCTAGGTGGTATTCGCTGTGGGGTAGCTTGCATTCCAAATGCGCTGGCGTAAGTTCAGGTTCACAATAGGGGGGCGATCTGTTCAAGGAGCGCCTGGTAGGTAACTCGTGGTGTGGCGACGCCTGACCTTCATGCTTTTGGCTCTTTGGGGATTGACATTGGTGACCACAATCCCGGCTGCGGCGCAGGATTGGCCCGTTGCCAGTGGCCGATCAGCGTCGCGCGATGGGAAGTGGTTGATACCTGTTGCTGGCGGTTTGCTTTCGTCTGATGAACAGGATCATACTGGGCGTGGTTCGGTCTTTGCCTGGGATATTAGCGTTCCCTTTGGCGCCACCATCTACCCGATGGCTGGTGGTCGGGTTAGTTACGCTGGTTGTAACAACGCCGGCGGCTACGGTTGTTGGGTGATGGTGGACCACCAAGATGGTTATTTGAGCTTGTACGGCCACATGATTGACGAAGGCGGCCGGGTGCGGGTGCGAACTGGTGATCAGGTGACGCCCTGGACGCCATTGGGCCGCGTTGGCTGGACGGGGATGACCAGTTTTGGCCCCCATGTACACTGGGAAATTCACCATGTGGAGCGAGGGCGACAGCGCATTGACGCCAGCTTTTCCCGGTCGATTTTTCGCTATTGTAAGCTCTGTGCGGCTGACCCGGATGCGGTGCAGGATGCCACGGGGATTGTTTTCTATACCGGCGGCGTTTTAAGTCGAGAAATTATCGTCGCCCTGCTGCTCGTTCTCTGTGCTTTTTTGCTCTTTTTCCAACCGGAATTGGTCGTTACTGGCTTGCACAGAGCGGGGGGGATGGTATATAGTATTTTCCATGCCACCCAGCAAGGTTGGCAGCAATGGCAGGCGCGGTCGCCTTTACGGTGGGTTAGCCTGCTCTTAGTCTTTCTGGCGCCAACCTTTTTGTGTAGCACCAGCACCGCCGTTGCCGTGTGGATGAACGATGAAGAGATGAGTCCGGGAGCGCTTTGGGCCTATGTACGCTACGGTCTCTATCCCTATATTGGTAGCGGCTATCAGGTGGGCGCCCATTATACCGCTGTGTGGGGAATGCCTTGTCATGGCGTCGGGACATTGGGACAGGCTTGTGAGACTCAGGACTTGGTCGCCAAGGCGGTGGACTGGCAGCGCGATGTCGCTTCCTTTACCCGCACCAGCCCCATCCCGGTGGCGATTCCACGGTTGGGGGGGCGTTTTGGCATGAATGATGCACGGCGCCTGTTGACCGCCATGCATCATGTCGATGGCCTGGTGATTGTCGATGTGGGCGTTGATTTCAAAAAAGCGCATGAGGTTGTCAACGAGTTAACTAACTTTGGCCTGGATGGCGTCGCCATTGATATGGAATTTACCGATCAGGTGCGTCGCCGTGATGTTTACTGGTTAGCTGAAGCGCTGGCGCAGAAACGCAAAGCCGCCAACTTGCCGGGCAAAGGAGTGTTGGTTCTCTGGAATGTCTTTCACAATTTGGACAGCGGCAAAGACTTGACCGTTGCCGATGTGCAGATTATTCCGATCTTTACGGGCTATGGCTCTGTCAGCGGCAAGGTTGTCGGGTTGGAAGCGACACAGAAGTTATTTAACGTCGATCCCATTGCTTCCGGGATGATGGCCTTTGATCGACGCTGGCCAATCAACGAAACGTGTAAGGCGTTCAGCACTAAAACTGGCTTCGATTGCCAGAGTTGGCAGAAGCTCTTTCTGCACCCAACCATACAGGCAACCGGTTGGTGGGTGCAGCAGTGAGGGCCGCTTTGCGTTTAGGCACAGCTATCACCAGAGAACAGTTCGCTTTGGTGATTCACCGTTTTACGTCGATTTATCGTTGTTCTTATACCATCGTTCTTATTTACACTTATTTACACATTGTGATTAGGAGTAAGCTATGTCTGGGTACATTACAGACACCCTGGGTTGGCTAGCCGGCGCGTTTTATGTCATCGTTGCGCTCTCCATCGTCTATCTCTATTTCTTCAAGATCACACCGTTGGTCATTGCCAAGATTGACAAGTGGGATCTCTTTGTTGTTGTCCGCGTGACTATTGTGCTAGCCAGCTTGGCATTTCTCCTGGGCTGTGTGGCGGTTATCACCGGCGACTGGATCTTTAGCCAGGTGTTGGACACACTGCCCCGTACCCGCATGGCGCGCGAGGTCGATCGTGTGACCGGCTCATTGGTGCGTCTGTCGCTGCCGGAAACGTACAATGGCCCGATTTATAACAACAGTGGCTCCGGCGCTGTTGGCGCTGCCCCCGGCAGTGTACCAGCCGGCGCGCCGTCCGATGGTTCGGCGCCGGCGCCGGCGGAAGAGCCGGTCTCCTTCCCGCTCAAGCCCAATGCCATCGACATTTGGGTAGCAAACATCCAGCAGATGTTTAATCCAACGGGTAAACTAAGCGATAATACGATGGTGATGACCCGGCGCGATCTGCCGCAGGGCGTAACTTGTGATGTGGCGGCCATTGCCCGTGGCTGGTTCCCCAAACAGTATGAAGAGTGGCAGATGATGTGTAGTATGGATGGCTTCCGCACCAACCGCACCATCCGCTTGAATGGTACGGCCGTGCGCGGCATTACCGGCGGCGGTTATTATACAGAAGAAAACCCCTTTACCGTCTATGGCGAAGGGCTATGGCCGGAACAGGCCTATGACATGACGGCGCCGCTGATGCCGACGCCGGTGCCGACCAATACCGGCTCCGAACCGCAAGGCGGGCCGTCCAACCAGGCTAATGCCGGCGGCGTTGCCGCCAGTGGGCGCACACACACGGTGCAACAAGGCGAGAGCCTGGCGTTGATTGCCCAGTATTACAAGATTAAAGTTGACAACTTAGTGGCAGTGAATACCGCCAAGTACCCACGACTGAAGACCAACCCCAATGTCATTGTCGTCGGCTGGGTGTTAAGTATTCCTGAGAATTGACCGACCGGCTTATCTATGTCGAATTTGAATGAACTCTCGGAGAAAGATCGGCGCGCGCTTGAAAAGATTCGGAGTCTGCTTGAAGAGCGGACCGAGACTAACTGGAACATGCCCGATGAGTATGCCTTTCAAAAAGCGCATGCCATCGCCAAGCTGAGTCCATTGGAAGCGTTGCGCGCCGCTAAAGAATATATTGAGGATCTGCGCAAACAGAATGACACGGCGCAAGCCCGAATTGATGCTGCGCTCAAACGGAAAAAAGAACTTAGTGAACATCCGATCACCAATGCCGGCCCCCGTGGCTTGAAGGGCTTTCTCCAGCGGTGGGGCCTTTCGTTGCTCAATGCCACCCCCTTTGACAATTTCAACTGGCTAGAAGTCAACCAGGATGGGCTGCAGGTCTACACGCCGTTGGCTACTGTCTCGCAGCGCACCATCACCTACCGGCAGATTGAGGCCGGCGCCGTCTTACTCTCGGTGGACCCGCCAGGCTACCTGGATCGTATCCTGGGCTTTTTGCGTCAATTTCGCCGCAATGTCACCGTGCCGTGGGGAGAACTGGTGGTCTATGAACCAGGAAGCGGTCGCACCGTTGCCCGCGCCATTGCCCTGCGTCCCTATGAAAAGCTAAAAGAGATGACCGATGCGCTACGCCAACTCCATCTCCTAACACAACCCTATCAAGGGTACAAGCGCCTGCCCCGCCTGCGTGACTTGTTGATTTACTACGATGTTCACGATGATGATAGTCTGGATGATCTCAGAGAACTGTTAGAGGCGGACGATACCCCGCCCCCACCTAACAGTGATGTGATTGAAGGATAAACAATAAGAAAAGCCCTGACAGGATTAGTTACTGTCAGGGCTTTTCTTATTGTCGTCGCCAACTTACGCGTGCAGCGCCGGCGTCTTGTAGAGTGTTTTGCCCTGCACACGAATTTCTACATCAACCAGATAAGGATGCAACCCGGCTGTGTTCACCGTCATGCCCAGTCCTGGCGCATTTGGCACATGCACCTGCCCATTGGCGTCCCGTTCAATGTGGTTTTGCGTAATATCAAGCGCCAACGATTTGGGTTCGACGGGATATTCACAGATTACATCTTGCTGGATGCCGGCGTAGGGCTGAAGCGAGGCACTGAGCGCCAAGTGCGAAGTGAAAGTGTGATTGACATAGGTCACACCTTTGGTTTGCGCATAGTCAGCTACTTCTTTCGAGACGCTGATCCCGCCAATGCGCCCGGCGTCGATCTGCACATAGCCGATGCCGGCATAGTCAATCATGTGTTGCGCCATGTGGTAGTTGTGGCTGCCTTCCCCCCCTGCCAGCTTGACCTCGCCAGAGATCGCCGCCAGTTGCCGGTAGGCGTTGAGTGCACCGGAGACAAATGGCTCTTCCAACCAGGTCGCACGACAAGCCTTGAGCGCCGGCAAGCGTTGGCTGGCGGCTTCCACATTATCTTTCCAGACCGTGCCAATGTCGATGAGCAGAATGCCGTCGTCTCCCAACCCCTCGCGGGCCGCCATAAATTGATCAGCGTCGGCCTGCGCCGTGCTTAAGCCAATCGGCCCCCAGCCAAACTTGGCCGCGCGATAGCCAAGGGCGCGAGCGTGGCGCCCTTTTTCCAGGGTTTCCTGGGGCGTGTCGCCAAAGAGCATGGAGGCGTAGGGCGTCTTGGGATAGACCTGTTTGTAACCCAGCAGGGCATAGACCGGTTCGTTCAGCCGTTTGCCTAGCAGATCCCACATCGCCATGTCGATGCCAGAGAGGATATGATCGGCTTGCAGCAAATCCAGACTGTTGGCGCGCACCAGATCGCCGATGCGCGTAATATCGGCTACGCTGTCAAGCGTCTGTCCCAAGACGGAACTTTGCACCGGTTTGCACGCGCTATGGGACATGGGGCAGATCAACCCGGCAATCGAAGGCAAAGGCGCCGCCTCACATTCCCCCCAGCCGACCAGACCACCGCCGGCCACCCGCACCAATAGGGCATCCTGGCTACCGTCGCCAATATCCAGCACTTCGGGCATAGAGAGATAGAAAAAATCAATGGCTTCAATGCGCATAAGGGTTTCTCATTTCGTTGTTTTGTTACAATTAGGGATGATTCGTTTTGGATAATCAGGGGTAGATTGTTGTCGATTGTACTGACTTCATGGACGGTTGTCAATCTGTCGTTTGGTAGCCAGGGCGTCTGTGTTGCACGAGGCGCAGCCTTTCCCGTAGTAGGATCATTCGCTGGATCATTACTGGCTTCGTGCAACGCACATGCTTTGTGTTTCTGAACGGTGTTAAAATAGACGCCACCCACCCTATATGATTTAATGGACGCAGTGTTTATTATTTGTTGTCATCCATTGCAGCATAGGAGGAAAGCGCTATGAACGACTTGTTAGGCATGTTAAGCCAGCAGATGAGCGGCCCGGTGGTCGATCAGATCAGCAAGCAACTCGGCACTGACGCCAAGACCACGCAGAGCGCCGTGAATGCGGCGTTGCCCATGTTGTTGGGCGCCATCAGTCGCAACGCATCGTCGCCCCAAGGAGCGCAGGCGCTTGACAAGGCGCTGAATCAACATGATGGCAGTGTCTTAACCAATCTGCTAGGCGCCGTTACCAGTCAGGAGCGCACTGCCGACGGCGCCAAAATTTTGGGCCATGTGCTGGGCAACAAGCAAGGCAATGTCCAACAGGGGTTGAGCCAGTTGAGCGGCATCTCGGCCGACAATAGCGCCCAACTGTTAGCGATGCTGGCCCCGGTCGTCATGGGCGCCTTGGGGCAGACCAAACGCGACAACGGCTTCGGCGCTGATGATCTTGCCGCCTTGTTGGGCGGTCAACGCCAGCAATTTGATGGTCCGCTGGGCAGCCTGGCTGGTCTGCTGGACATGGATGGCGACGGCAGTATTGTCGATGATGTGCTGGGGATGGGGTCGAAGTTGTTGGGCGGCCTCTTCGGTAAAAAGTAAAAAACGCTCTACGCGAGTCCGTGACTCGCCCCAAACGCTCTACGTGAGTCCGTGACTCGCAACTGGTTGGGCGAGTCACAGACTCGCGTAGAGCGGTGTATAAAACTGTACTTTTACGTTCCCTAACCAACCAACTACATAATCCCAAAGGTGCGGAACGCCTCCGCTGCACCCATGCCGGCTTCAATGGCTTTCTGCACGGTCTTTTCACCCCGCGCTTTTTCCAACGCTTTGACAATGATCGCTTCCTCCGCCTGCCGGGGAATCACACAGACGCCGTCGATGTCGCCAAAGATAATGTCGCCGGGGTTGATGCGCACGCCGTGCATTTCAACGGGGCAACGGAAGTCGTTCACCTTGCCCCGTGGCCCTTGATCCTGGGCATAGGAGCCATAGGCAAAGGCGGGGAAATTGTTATTCCCACTGTGAATGGAAAATACCTGGTTTGTCGACGCGCTCGTAGGTGTGTGCGCCAAAGAAATCACGTTGGGCTTGGATCAAATTGGCCGGCAATCGTTCACTGCGGTAACTATCATAATAGGCGAGGCTGACGCTAAAGGCGGCGACGGGAATGCCCAGCCCCACTGCCGTCTGCACTACATGACGCCACGCCGGCAACCGCTCGCGTACGGCTTGGCCCAACGCATCGTCCAACAACAAGTTTGCTAGTTGGGCGTTGCGGGTAAAGGCTTCGGTAATGCGATTGAGGAAACGTGCGCGAATAATACAACCGGCGCGCCAGATGGCGGCCACCTCGCCTAAGTTCAGTTCATACTTGTATTCATCACTCGCCATACGCAGCAGGGTCATGCCTTGGGCATAGGCGCTGATTTTGCTGGCATAGAGCACCTGGCGGACAGCGTCGATCAACACCGCTTTGTCGCCCTGGTAGGCGGCTTGCGTCGGGCCGGGGAGAATTTTGGCCGCGGCCACCCGCTCCTCTTTGAGGGCGGAGAGAATGCGCCCTACCACCGCGCTGTTGATCGTCGGGATCGGCGCGCCCAGGTTAAAGGCATCCTGGCTCGTCCACTTGCCGGTGCCTTTTTGTTGCGCTTTGTCCAACACCATATCCACCAGCGGGCGACCCGTCTCTTCATCAAGGCGGCGGAAAATTTTTGCCGTGATCTCGATCAGGAAACTATCCAGTTCACCTTTGTTCCATTCGCTAAAAATGTCAGCCAGCTCTGCAGCTTCTAGACCGAGCGCCCGCTGAAGAATATCATAGGCTTCGGCGATCAGTTGCATATCGCCATATTCAATGCCATTATGCACCATCTTGACATAGTGACCGGCCCCGCGTGGCCCCATATAGGCGACACAGGGCTTGCCATCTTCAGGTGCTTTCGCGGCAATTGCTTCAAAAATGGGCTGAATCAAGGACCACGAATCACGCGGGCCGCCGGGCATAATGCTTGGCCCCCAAAGCGCGCCCTCTTCACCGCCGCTGACGCCGACGCCCATAAAGCGTAGCCCCTTGGCTTCCAGGGCTGTGCTACGCCGCTCGGTGTCAGCGAAATAGCTATTGCCGCCGTCAATAATCAGATCCCCCGGCGCCAGCAGCGGCGCCAGTCCATCAATCATTCCATCGACCGCCGCACCAGCCTTAACCATGAGCATCACCTTGCGCGGCCGTTCCAGGCTCTGCACAAATTCTTCCAATGTTCGGGCGCCGACCAGCTTCTGACCGGGGTGGGCGTTGACAAACTCTTCCATCGTCGCCGTAGTGCGGTTGTAGACCGCTACCGTGTAGCCATTCCGTTCCATATTGAGGACCAGATTTTGGCCCATGACCGCCAGCCCGATGAGACCGATGTTTGCAGTTGGCATGGTTTGCTCCTTTTACAACCCGACAAAACAGCAGATTTCTGCCAGATAAACTGAGATTGAGCGATAAAGAGATTCGGAGATTTTTGTAACTATTCAGCCCGCTCCTAGCCGGTCCGTGACCGGCGCCAGTCACGGACTGGCTGAGAGCGGGAGGGCTGAATAGTTATGATTTTTACTCTAATCTCTTTATCGCTCAATCTCTCCATTGCACCCTTTCCAAAGAACAGTTGTCAACGCCGTCGGCCAAAGGTAGGCCACAGCCGGCGACTGCGGGATATTTGCCCGTTGCCTGGCTCCGTTTTTGCCCGATCCACTGGTAGCGGTTCAAAGAGCCGACCATCAGGACTGCGCATAAAGAGCGCTGGCAACCCCCAGGCGCCGTTGGGTTGTTCGGCATAGAGCGCCCGCCGGGTCTCGCTCATTGCCAGATCGACGGGAGTATCGTTGGCGATGAGGCTGTAAAATTTCTGGGCGAAGGTCGCGGTGGTAGTCGTATCGAGTTTAGACTGGGTGGCGACCACCGCCGGCGCGCCCCGCCGAATGAGATTGCTGGCAATCGCCAGAAACGGATTAGCTGTCGGCGTGCGCACTTCGTCGCTGGTGGCCAGCGTTACCAGGCGCAACGAAAAGTGATCGCGCAACAACGCGCCGAAATGTTCACCGTTGACTGGTCGCCCCCGCCCCATCTCATCTTCAAAGATGAGCGAACTTTCCCCGGTCAGCGGATTGCTGACGGCATGACCAATGAAGTGGAGTAAATGAAATTCCTTTTCGCGCAGCCGCCGTTGGAGATCAAACAAGGTGGGCTTGGCGAGCCGTTCCAACATCAGCTTTTCTTCCCGCGCCAGATAGTCCAATTGATCCAGAATGGTAAACCACGCCTGGTCACGATCAAAGATCGGGTAGCCACCCGGACTGGAAACCACGACCAACAGGCGTAAAGGCGGCTCGACCTTGAGCGGTAGAATCTGGTGCATCAAATTCGTATAGCGAAAGAACGGCGATTGGAGCGACAGCGCCACAAACTCTTTACGCACCGGGTCAAAGAGATATTCCCACGGCAACATGGTCAGCGCCGGCGTATGCTGATTGATTTCCAGCCGCACCCGTAAGCGGGCGCGTTCCTGAAAGGCAAAGCGGTGGCTGCTCTGGATAATGCTGTACAAGGGGCCGGGGAAGAGGGCGCGAAACAGGCGTTCCCCCCAGCCTTGCAAGGTGGCGTTCTGCGCTTCTGCAGTGGCATCGAAAGCTTCACCAGTGGTTACAAGGCGGTGCAGCCGTTCCAATTCACTGGGATTGAAGGGGGGCTGAAAGGCCGCAACCGCTTCCCCGGTTGGCGCGTTCCTGATGCGAACAAAATAGCCATCTTCGTTCTGGTCAATGACAACATCGACCGCTAAGTAATTGATCTCCATATAGTTATTCTATCATCTCTGCTTCATCTTTTACTAACCTCGCTAGTGTACAGTCAAAGTGCATGAGGAAAAGTAAGCCTTTGTGCAGATTTGCTGATTTTTTCTAGTCCAGCGTCTGTAGTCCAAAGTCCTGTGATGGCAAGAAACCGACTTTGGACTACACGACTTTGGACTCTGGACTCTGGACTACGCGACTATAGAAATTACAACGGTTGCCGATGGTTAGTTGCTTTTGCCGCTTCCGTGTATAATGGTTACTGGGAGGACATTAATGAAAACTTACAATTTGCAGGTTGTCCCGTTGACCAGTGATGACCACAGGCAGGGCAAGAATGCTCATGGTGGCCGCCGCACCCGCCATGAGCATTCTTGCCCTGACCAAAAAAGGGTAGAGGCAAAGCAATGAATGTACTAATTACGGGTGGCGCCGGCTTTATCGGCAGTCATCTCACCAAACGTTTGTTAGAGCGGGGGGATCGCGTCGCCATTCTTGACAATCTGGCGACCGGCAATTTTGACAATATTGCGCCCTTTGTCGGCCAGCCAGGCTTTTCATTTGCGATTGACGACCTGAGCAATGCGCTGGTTGTGGATCGGTTAGCCAGCCAGGCCAACGCCATTGTCCATCTGGCGGCGGCAGTGGGGGTGCAACTGGTGGTGGAGCGGCCAACCGAGACGATTGAAACCAATGTCTTGGGCACCCATGCTGTCCTCGATGCAGCTCGGCGCTACCGCTGTCGCACTTTGATCGCTAGCACCAGTGAGGTCTATGGCAAAGGGGTGCGCATTCCCTTTAACGAAGAGGATGATTTACTATTGGGGCCATCCAGTCGCAGTCGCTGGTCCTATGCCGCTAGTAAATTGTTGGATGAGTTTTTGGGCCTTGCCGCCTATCGCGAACATGACCTGCCGGTCACGATTATGCGCTTTTTTAACACCGTTGGCCCTGGCCAAACTGGGCGCTATGGCATGGTGGTGCCACGTCTGGTGCAGCAGGCGCTCCGTCATGAAGCAGTTACTGTTTATGGCGACGGCGAACAGAGCCGCTGCTTCTGTCATGTAGCCGATACGGTGCGCGCCCTGATCGCGCTGTTGGATCACCCGCAACATACATCGGGGGAAGTGTACAACATCGGCAGCAGCCGGGAAGTGACGATCAATCAACTGGCCCAAGCCGTAATCGAGCGAACAGACGCAACCAGCACAATTAAGTATGTTCCGTACAGCGATGCTTACGCCCCCGGCTTTGAAGATATGCGCCGTCGGGTGCCCGACACGACCAAATTGCGCACGGCGGTCGGCTGGGCGCCGCAACATACGCTGGAACAAATTTTGGACGATGTCATTGCCTTTGAGCGCACTCGTTTGACGAAGAAGTAGAGGCGTAGATTTCGGCTGTGCGAATCATTGCCGGTTGGCAATCTGATCCCGGCACTCAGAATCCGCACCTCTATCATTTTCATGGTTGTGGAGGCCATCGGTAACCATCTGTAACGCAAGGAGACGACACCTATGAAACGACGCTTATCTCTGCTATTGATCTTCCCGTTGCTGCTCAATCTCGCCTTGACAACAGCGCCGGTGCAGGCCAAAGCGGTGGCTGCGCCGCTGGCACAGTTGACGGCTGAGGATGTGCGGGCTGTTACGTTGGATAATGGCTTGCAAGTTTTGCTGGTCGAGCGCCCTACTATGCCGGTTGCCATTGTCGATATTTGGGTGGGCGTTGGTTCGGTCAATGAAGATCCCAGCTTGAATGGGATTGCCCACTTTTTTGAACATATGATCTTTAAAGGCTCAGAGGCGCGTCTGGGTATGGTTGACCAAGAAGTAGATGGCCTCGGCGGGCAGACCAACGCAGCCACCTCTTTTGACTGGACGCACTACTACATTAACGTCCCCAGCGAACATATTGACCAGGCCATTGATATTTTGACCGATAGCCTGGTCAACGGAGCTTTCCCGGCTGATGAGTTGGAACGGGAACGGGAAGTGGTGTTGCGCGAAGGCGATCAGCGCGACGATAGCCCTAGTTCGTTCCTGGCCCGCCAATTCTATCAGGCCTTTTATGGCGACTCGCTCTATGGCCTGTCGATTCTTGGTACGCCAGAATCGCTGGGCAATATTACGCGCGAAGCCTTTCTGGAATTCCTTGCCACCTACTATGTTCCCAACAATATGACGGTGCTGGTCGTTGGTGATATTGATAGTGACGCCACCCTTGCCATGATCGAAGAAAAGCTTGGCGCGCTGGAAGCGCAAGATCTGCCGGATTTTGAACCTACGTTGCCCACGGCGCGCACTGAACCGGAAGTAATCGAAATTGAGCGGGAGGTGAGCCTGGGCTATATGCTCTATGGCTGGCCCGCTCCCTCAATCCAGGAACGGGACGATGTGGTGGCGATGGATGTGCTGTTACAAGTTTTGTCCGGCGGGCGCGGTTCCCGCTTCTACCAGAACATTGTCAAAGCGTTGGGCATTGTTAACCGCGCTAACGCCGGTTATTTTACCACCAATTACCCTGGCGTCTTCACCCTGTCGGCGGAATTCCCCTATGAGAATCGTGCTCTAGTGGAAGATGCGCTCTTCACCGAAGTGCAGCGCATCCTGGATGGCGATTTGAGCGAAGCGGAACTAGCTCGCGCCAAAACCATCTTGCTCGCGTCTTCTCAATTTGGTCACGAAACCAATGCTGGGCTGGCCTCCTCGCTCGGTTTCTATGCCGTGGTGGGTGATGATTACACCTTTGCCATCGACTATGAAACGCTTGTTCGCACCGTCACTGTCGAGGATGTGTTGGCCGTTGCCCGCAAATATATTGACCCTGCTGCTTATCTGCAAATGGTGTTGATTCCACAGGGGCAGGCTGAGACGGTTGCTCCTACGATGGAAGAGATGATTGTCTTGGAGAACGGCTTACGGCTGATTCTACGTGAAGATACGGGAACCGAAAGTGTCGCCGTCCAAGCTTTTGTCGGCACTGGCACGGCTGTTGAAAGCACCGAGCAAGCCGGCATCTCCCAATTGACGCAACGCCTATTGCTGCGTGGTACAGAGTCGATGAGTGAAGAAGAACTCTTTGAAGCCATCGAAAATCTGGGCGCCAGTCTGAGCCAGAGCCAGTTGACCGACATGGGAACGCTATCGCTGGTCGCGACCCAAGAGACCTGGCAGGAAGCGCTCCCGCTCTTGCTCGACAGCTTGCTCACGCCGGCCTTTGCCCCCGCCGAGTTCCAGAATGTGCAAGAGGAGATGTTGCGGGCGATCCAGGGCCGCGCCGACGATAACTTTACCATCATGTACGATAACTTGCAGCAGGCGCTCTATGGCGTCGGCAGCTATGGCAACCCCGAATTGGGTACGGTCGAGTCGATCAGCAATTTGACGCTGGACGATGTCAAAGCCTTCTATGCCAACTATTATGTACCGAACAACATGGTGATCAGTGCGGCGGGCAACTTCAATGCGGCGTTGTTGCGCAAAAAGCTGGAAGCCCGCTTGGGCCAACTGGAACGAGGTGCGGACGATCTACGTCCCACGCCGACTGTGCAACCCCTAACCGAAAATGGCGCCGTTGCTTCGGACAAAGAATCAAATCTGACCTGGTTTATGCTTGGGTTTCCGGCCCCCTCCGTGGCCGACCCGGATTACCCGGCGATGAAAGTTCTCAACAGTGTGCTAGGCGGCGGCATGAGCAGTCGGCTCTTTGCCACCCTGCGCGAAGAACAAGGGCTGGCCTACAGCACCAGCTCGTTCTACCCCTCACGCGCCGGTGACAGCCACCTGGTGACCTATATTATCGCTCTGCCGGAGAATGCGGCAAAAGCCAAAGAAGGGATGCTGGCGATTCTGGACGATATTAAAGCCAACGGTGTCAGTGATGAAGAGTTGGCGCGAGCAATCAACAAGGAGATCGGCAGCTTTATCCTGCGTCGTGAAACCGCCCAACGCCGGGCCTATGACATTGGCTGGTATGAGATGCTCGGCGCCGGCATCGAACTGGATGCCACCTACCCCGACAAACTACGCGCCGTCACTTCGGAAGATGTCCAGCGCGTGGCAACCACCTACTTGACCAACTATGTGCTTTCGTCGGTTGGGCCGGGGGTTGAGTAGTGTCCGTTGGCGTAGTAATGCTTTCTGTAGTCTATAAGAGGTAAAAAATGGCTAAAGCGCCAAAATTTGTGTTTGTCCGTTTGCTTTGTATCTTATCCATTGGTCTGCCGCTCTTGTTGGGCACAGGCCATGCGCTGGCGCTGGCCCCGAATGAGTTGACGCCGGCCCCCATTGTCAACGATGAAGGCGGCCCGGTTTCTATTCGCGGGTTGGTGACTTACACCAATGCCTTCTTTACCACTGGCGTTGCTGCGCCGATGGTCATCTTGGAGGATCAGGCGGGTTTTGTGGATCGCAATGAAGGCTTTATCCTGCCGCCGGAATCGCAGACATTGGGGCAGATCACCTCTGACTTTTACACCTCGCCCTTCTCCTATACAATTGCTCTGCCCATTGAGCCGCAGGCTTCGCTGCGCGATGTCGATCAGGATGGCAACGAAGATACTGGGGTGATGGTCTTTGCGGTCGCTTATTGGAGCAACATCTTTGGCGACCCCTTCTTGGAAGCGCGCGACCTCTATGGCGGCGGCTGGTCAACGGCCTATGCCTCGACGCGGGTCAGCGAAAATGTTTCGACCAAGCGGGAAATTGTCGGCGGTAAGTTGCTGGTCTATGCACCTGATGCCCAACAGGGCTTCCCTGCCGGCTTTGGCGACGACGGATTGCTCTTTACCGAAGATGACCCAATTGTTGCCATTCCACAGGGCTACACTGTGGTGGATATGGACAGTGCTCCCTTCACTTTTGACCGTTCGCGCCGACCGCTGATTGATCTGATCGAGCCGACGGGCACTGCACTCGATGATTTTTCGGCTATGAGCTATAGCGCAGCCTTTGACGCCATGATCGAGAAGATGCGCAAAGAGTACGCCTTTACTGAATACAAAAAGATTGACTGGGATGCCAAAATCGACGAATTTCGCCCTCGTTTTCTTGTCGCCGAGCAAGCAAAGGATGACATGGCCTACCTAACCGCCTTGCGTGATTTTATCTGGTCAATCCCGGATGGTCATCTGAGCGCGCCCTTTCTCTCGGAAGAATTTGTCAAGGCCACCAGCGGCGGTTTAGGCATTGCGCTGCGCGAAGTGGATGATGGGCGCGTAATTGTCAATTTTCTTTTAGCGCAAAGTCCTGCGGCCGAAGCTGGTATGGAACTCAAAACAGAAATTTTAGCACTGGATGGCGAGCCAATCGGTGAGGTGATCAGTAAAACGGTTGCAGCCTGGCGTGCACCTTTTAGTACGGCGCATGTCAAGCGCCTCCAACAATTGCGCTATGTCACCCGCTTCCCGGTGGGTACGTCTGTCGAAGTCACCTTTCAAAATCCGGGCGAACGCACAGATCAGACTGTTACCTTGGAAGCTGTTGCGGAACGCGACAGCTTTATCTTTTCTTCCTTTAATGCCAATCGCACCGGCTTTGAACAGCCGGTTGCGTATGAGTTACTAGATTCAGGCTATGGGTATGTCAAAATCTATAGCTTTGCCGACAATGATCTGCTCAGTGTACAGCTTTGGGAGCGGATGATCCGCACGCTCAAGGCCAACCAGGTGCCAGGTTTGATTATTGATATGCGCCAAAACAGTGGTGGTAGCGGTTTTCTCGCCGATCAAATGGCCGCCTACTTTTTTGATGAATCATTGGAACTTGGCAACACTGGTCGCTATGACGAAGAGAGTGGCGAATTTTTCTTTGATGAGCGTACGATTGATCGGTTTTATCTGCCGGCGGAAGATCTACGCTATGATGGGAAAATTGCTGTGCTGATTGGCCCCAATTGCAGTAGCGCCTGCGAGTTCTTCTCTTATAACATGACGCGACAAGCACGAGCGGCCACGGTTGGTCAATATCCAACGGCTGGGTTAGGCGGCAGTATCGAGCAATTCAAGATGCCGGGCGAACAAAGAATTCAGTTTACCGTTGGTCGTGCCGTTGATATGAATGGCGAAATCCACATTGAAGGCAAAGGTGTGTCACCAACCGTGAAGGTGCCGGTCGATGAGGAAACCCTCTTTAGCGCAGGCGACCCCATCTTGTCCGCGGCAATCGACCATTTGGATGCCGTAACCGGCAACTAATCGACAAAACGATAAAAGTGGTGCAATTGCCATGTATACTCAACGGCGCCATAAAGTAGCACTTTTTCAGGTGTAAATACACTGTTTACTAAGTTTTTCGGTATTCTCGTAGGGGCATGAAGTGTGGCACGACCGATGGGTTTCGGTGTGACCAATTTGTTTGCCACACTTCGTGCCCGACGCCACAATCCCAAAAAACTTACTGAACAGTGTAGTAAATCGGCTACTTTATGTGCTACCGTGCCATATAGTTGCACGGCAAGTCTGCTGGGAAATGACGACTTCCAGCGTAACGACTAACCCCGCTCTGAGCCAGTCCGTGACTGGCGACTGAGCCGCCAGTCACGGACTGGCTCAGAGCGGGAGGAGTTAGTAGTTACCTCCCGGCAGACTTGTGCTACACCGCCCCTTTGCCGCCACTACCCCATCGGAATCACCAAATCATAGGGAAAATCGGTCAAGTTGATCAACTCCCCCGCTTCCGTAAAGGCGACCGAATCTTCAATGCGCACGCCAAAGCCGCGCTCCGGGTAGTATAGCCCCGGCTCGACGCTGACGACATGGCCCGGTTGCAAGATGGTGTCGTTGCCGGCGGCGTGGCTCAGGCGCGGCTCCTCGTGAATGTCGAGACCAATGCCGTGACCCAAGCCGTGGACATAGCCGACGTGGGTGCCGGGCTGATTGCGCACGGTAGGGTGGCCCTTGGCTTCAAAATAGTCACAGGCCAGTTCCTGGTAGTCGCGACAGGCGCGGCCTACTTGTAACTCACCCAATAGCTTGTCAAAAATTTCCTTGCATTGATCCCACGCTGTTTGCACGGCCGGCGGTGCATAGCCCAGACACCAGGTGCGCGTCACATCATGGAAGTAGCCATTGTTGGTGAAGGGGAAAAAGTCAAAGATGATCGGCTCCCCCAGCCGCAAGGGGGCGCTGTCATTGCCGCGATTGTGCGGCACACCGGCATCGCGCCCCTGGGCAAAGATGGTGTCGTGATCTTCCTTCATGCCATTGGCGTGGAGCCGCTCCTTGATAAAGCGCCGTACATCGCCGATGGTCAACGCTTCGTGGGCATTTTTCATGACGACACCCTCATACACATTATGCTCCTGGATAAAGTCACGCGTCTCGCCCATGATCAGACAAGTGAGCCGCCCCGCCTCTTTTAATTCCTCAATTTCCTGATTATCTTTGGTCTCGCGTGCAACCGAGAAGAGCGATTCCTCAAATTCGCCGACCAATTCGACATTGGCCGTACTCTTCTGCAAACCATTCAGCAGCGCAAAGGCCGCCCCGGCGTCCTGCGTGCCATAGATGCCCAACCGCCCTTCTAATCCTTGATCGCGAATCACTTGGCTGAGATAGTCGATCTCGGCGGCTAGCCGGTTGCCGTCATGTTTTTTGAGCAGTTGGTAGCGGTTATACTGGACATCGCGATCCACCAACACCATGCCCGTTTGCACCGCTGTATCACGCTCCATCGAGCCATGAATCAGGGTCAACGGCCCGCCCCGCCGTTTGACCACCAACGCCCGCTCCAATGGCGCACCATTGGTCAGGTAATTCATAATTTTATTACCACTGGCGTCGCCCATGACCAACAGCGCATCCAAATTGCGCTCGGCCATCAGGCGGTCGAGATCTGTTTTCATCTGGGTTTGCCTTTCTTTAACTCGTAGTAAAGACTTTAGTCTTCTCATCATACCCGTAGCACCAGTGATTCGCCAAACAAAAATTGTCGGTAGACCAACAGAAAAAAGCATTCTTTGCGCATATCATGGAACAACGAGTTTGTGATTTCTTTCTCAAATAAAGCTGATTATGTAATCACTGCCTTGCTCGTAGCCAGTCCGTGACTGGCGCCCGGACCACCAGTCACGGACTGGCTACGAGCGGGTAATCGACTAAGATTGTAAAGGACTCTCTCTTGCGTGAACCACTCTTGCCACGTACCCAACCATTCGCCTCCGGTGTGCGGGGTGAAGTTGTCGGCGCCACTGTCACTACCAACGGCGTTAACGCCAACCGACCGGTGATCATCCGATTGGAAGCCTTGAGTAAAAGCTATCAGGAAGCTGGGCGTAGCCGGTCCATTTTGGATGAACTCAACCGGGAATTTTATGCCGGCGAGTTTGTCTGTCTGCTGGGCAAGTCGGGAAGCGGCAAGAGTACGCTGCTCAATCTCATCTCCGGCATCGACGCCCCCAGCAGCGGCCATGTAGTCATCTGCAATGGCGGCCAGGAAGTCAAGATCACCGCCCTGAGCGAGCAACAGCGCACCCTCTTCCGCCGTCATCACATTGGCATTGTCTTTCAATTCTTCAACCTGATTCCCACCCTCACGGTGCTGGAAAATGTGACCCTGCCGCTGGAACTCGCCGGTCGCCACCAGGGGATGCAAACCCAGGCCAAAGCGCTCCTGGAGCGGGTGGGCCTGGCCGACCGTCTCGCCACCTATCCCGACAAGTTGAGCGGCGGCGAACAGCAACGGGTCGCCATTGCTCGCGCCCTGATCCATGACCCGCTGCTCGTCCTCGCCGATGAACCAACCGGCAACCTCGACGAGGACACCGGTGACAGCGTCCTCGGTCTGCTGCTGGAGTTGACTCGTGGCGCCGGGAAAACGCTACTCATGGCGACGCACGCGCCGGAGATCGCGCAGCAGGCGGATCAGGTGATGCACTTGGTGCATGGGAAATTGGTTGGGGAACACCATCAGTGATTATGCCAAAACTCACCTTATTCCGTCTCGCCTGGCGCCATGCCCAGCGGCGACCATTACAGAGTCTCTTTCTTGTCCTTGGCGTGGCGATTGGCGTGGCGATGATCGTCGCCATCGACCTGGCAAACGGATCGGCGGCGCGTGCCTTCCAACTGGGGACGGAGACGGTCACTGGGCGTGCCACCCATCAGATTGTCGGCGGGCCAAGCGGGCTGGACGAGCAGCTTTACACCCGCCTGCGCAGTGAGGTCGGCTATCGCGCCAGCGCGCCGGTTGTGGAGAGCTATGTCACCGCCCTGGAACTGGACGCCCAACCGATGCGCCTGCTGGGCATTGACCCCTTTGCCGAAACACCCTTTCGCAGCTACCTGGGAACGATGGATCAACGCCAAACCCCCGCCCCCGACTATTTGACGCCCCTCATGGTGCAACCCAACACGATTTTGTTGAGCGCTGAAGTGGCCGAACGCTATGGCCTGACTGTAGGTGACGCCTTGACGGTCCGTGTCGGCAGCAATCGCCAATCGCTGACCATTGTCGGCTTGCTGGCGCCTTCGGATGATCTCAGCCGGCGCGCATTGGCGGGGCTGTTGTTAACTGACATTGCCACTGCGCAGGAACTTCTCGACCGCGTGGGCCGGCTGGATCGCATCGATCTGCTGATTCCTGATGACGAGACCGGCGCCGCCGCTTTACAAGCGATCGCCGCCATTCTCCCGCCTAGTGACCGCATTGAACAGAGCGCCGCCCGCAGTGGCACGGTTAATGAAATGACCGCCGCCTTTAACTTAAATCTCACCGCCTTGAGCTTATTGGCCCTGGTGGTTGGCATGTTTCTCATCTATAATACGGTCACTTTTAGCGTAGTCCAACGGCGACCGGTGCTGGGCGCGTTGCGTTCACTAGGCATGACGCGCGGCGAAATTTATGGGTTGATCCTGCTGGAAGCGGGCATTCTGGGGCTGCTCGGTACACTGCTGGGCTTGGGCTTAGGCGTGGTGCTGGGACGGGGCGCTGTGCAACTGGTCACGCAAACGGTCAACGACCTCTTCTTTGTGGTGGCGGTGCGCGAGATCGACATTCCGCTCCTGACCCTGGTCAAAGGTGGCGTGATCGGTGTGGCGGCGGCCCTCTTGGCGGCAGCGATTCCGGCCTTCGAAGCCACCAGCGTCCCCCCCGCCGGCGCCTTGAAACGTAGTGATATAGAAGATCGCGCCCGCCGGCTGTTGCCTTGGCTTACGGCCGGGGCGATTGCGCTGCTTGTGGTTGGGTTAGGCTTGTTGTTGCCGGAGTGGAATCTGGTCATTGCCTTCGGTGGCCTCTTTGCCGTAATCTTGGGCGGCGCGCTACTGACCCCATTGCTAACGTTGTTGCTGATGAACGGGGTGCAATGGTTCTCCACCCAGCGCACCGGCTTAATCGGGCGGATGGCGCCGCGAACTGTAACCCGGTCTCTGAGCCGCACCGCTGTCGCTGTGGCCGCGCTCATGGTGGCGGTTAGTGTGATCATCGGTGTGGGCGTCATGATTGGCAGCTTCCGCAACACGGTTGAGGCGTGGCTGGAAGATGTATTGCAGGCCGATATTTTTATCTCACCCCCATCGCTCAATGCCAATCAGGTTTCAACTACCCTAGAACCGGCGGTGGTGCAGGAATTGCAGTCGTTGCCGGGTATTGCGCGCACAGCTAGCTCCCGTGGCGTTGATGTTTTAGCGTTCTTGCAGCCTTCGGCGGCTGCCCAACCGATCCAAAATAGTGTTGTCACCAGCGGCACACAGGTGCGTCTCGTTGCCCTGAGCGAAGATTTGGCCGGCGCTGAGCGCCGTTATCGCCAGGCGACCGGCGATTGGCAGGCAACCTGGGCTGCAGTGACGGCGGGTAGCGTCATCATTAATGAGCCGATGGCGAATCGGTTTGATTTGCAGGTGGGCGACGAACTCGCCTTACAGACCGACCGGGGCGTCGAGCGCTTTCCCATTGCCGGCGTCGCCATTGATTTTGATGTGCGTCCGGTGGTCTTTATGCACGATCCAGTCTATCGCCAGTGGTGGGACGATGATCGCATCTCGGCCATTGCCCTTCATGTTGCGCCGGGGGTTGCTGTTGAAGACAAAGTGGCGGAAATTCAGGCGGCTTTTGGCGGCAAACAGGAACTATTAGTACGTTCCAATCGTGGGACGCGTGAGAATGCGCTCGTCGTCTTTGACCGCACCTTTGCCATCACCGTCGCCTTACAACTGCTGGCAACCCTGGTCGCCTTTATCGGCATCCTTAGCACCCTGATGAGCCTCCAACTGGAACGTAGCCGCGAAATCGGCATCCTGCGCGCCACCGGTATGACCCGTTGGCAACTCTGGCGTCTCTCCTTGCTCGAAACTGGCTTAATTGGCTCCACTGCCGGCCTCATTGCCATGCCAATGGGCGTAGTTTTGGCCGTGATCCTCATCTACATCATCAACTTACGCTCCTTTGGCTGGACGCTGGAGATGCAACTGCGCCCCGAACATTTTATCCAAGCCTTTTTGGTCGCGCTGGGCGCTGCCTTGCTGGCCGGTCTCTACCCGGCATGGCGCATGGGGCAGATGCAACCGGCCACTGCTGTACGTTCAGAGTAATATATTGCGCGTAAGTCGCTACGCCATTTTGCTGATTTATCCTCAAGATTGTAAGAGAATTGTCATATTCACTTTGCGCGATCTTCTGCTACAATTGTCAGAAATTGACAGCTTTCCCTTTGTTCAGGCTCATGCATCGCCAGCCCTGACCGGTTCGGGTGAAGCAGCCTGATCATAATCCTTTCAGCAGTGGAGGAACGTATGCGCGTTGTACGAGCAGCTTTTCTGCGGATCATGCTTACGTTAGTTCTGACCTTACTGATTCTGATTCTGGCGCAAGCTGTTCAGGCGGCGGAACTGCCAGCCGTTGTTGAATTGTCTTATTTACAACCGCAATAAGTTTGACAAAGCTCATCACTGTATGATATTTTAACGCAGTTTCAATGGCATACTTTTCATTTCCACAACCCGCTGGAGCCCTGGCTTTTGGTTGTGGTGCGTACTCAATGGTCGATTTGGTCGCTTTGCTGGCAACCCTATCTTTCGTTGAAGCGCACCGCTGAATGATTGTCCGCTGTACTGCAGGGATTTATCTGCTTGCAGCAGTTGGACAACCAACTAAATCATAGGGCCTATAGCAGGGTAGGAACATAGCGCCATTGCGCTATGGCTTGGATTGCGTTCTACGCCTGCTCGGTGCTGACCGGTGGGCGTTTTTTATTGGGAATTTGAGCATTACATTGATGGGAGCAAAACTGATGCGAACGATCTACTGGGAAGACAACAAAGTGAAAATGATCGACCAGCGTTTGCTGCCTGGGCAATTTGTCATTGCCGAATTTGATACGGTGGCAGGGGTTGCAACCAGCATCAAGGAGATGTATGTGCGCGGCGCGCCGGCGATTGGCGCTACAGGCGCTTACGGCATGGCGTTGGCCGCCAACCACAGCGCCGCCACTGATCGCGATGGCTTGTTGAATGAGTTACGGTCAGCGAAAGCCCTGTTAGACGCCGCCCGTCCGACTGCGGTCAATCTGAGTTGGGCTACGGCGCGTCTATTGACCCTGGCCGAACAGAGCGTGTTGCCCAATGTCGATGACCTACGCAGTGCGCTGCTGGCCGAAGCGGAAGCGCTGGCCGATGAAGATGTAGCGATCAACCGGCGCATGGGCTATCACGGCGCCGCGGTTGTGCCGGCAGGCGCCAATCTCTTGCACCATTGCAACACCGGATCGCTGGCTACGGTCGATTTTGGCACAGCGTTGGGAGTTATTTATGCCTGTCAAGAACAGGGCAAGCCGATTCATGTTTGGGTGGATGAGACGCGTCCGCGCTTACAAGGCGCCCGCTTGACAGCCTGGGAACTCATGCGCGCCGAAATTCCCATGCACCTGATTGCCGATAATGCTGCTGGTCATCTCATGCGCACTGGTAAGGTCGATCTGGTCATCTTTGGCGCCGACCGGGTGGCAGCCAATGGCGATGTCGCCAATAAGATCGGCACCTATAAGATTTCGGTCTGCGCCAAGGAAAATGGCATCCCCACCTATGCCGTCGTGCCGACCAGCACCATTGACCTGAACCTGCCCACCGGCGACCAGATTCCGATTGAAGAGCGCGGCCCCGAAGAAGTGACCCATGTGGGTGACACCATCATTGCGCCCTTGGATGTACCGGTCTATAACCCGGCCTTTGATGTCACGCCCCATCGCTATCTCACCGGCATCATCACGGAAGAGGGCATCTGTTACCCCCCCTTCACCGAAAGCCTGCGCCGCGCCAAGGAAGCGGCGGAAGCCCGTATCGAAGCATGCCGGCTGGAGCGGGGCACGCGCAAGGGGGGCCAGTGAGTCAGATCGAACGCACCGTCAACACCATTTGCGTTTTCTGCGGCTCCAGCATGGGCAGCCAGCCGATCTACCAGGCGGCTGCCGAACGGTTGGGTCAGGTGATGGCGCAACAAGGGTTAGGCTTAGTCTATGGCGGCGGCGGGGTCGGCTTGATGGGCGTGGTGGCGCACACCGTTCTGGCCGGCGGCGGCACTGTTGTTGGCGTTTTGCCAACGGCGCTGATGAGTAAAGAGTTGCCCGTTGCTGAGTCGCTGGCCCAGGCGCATGGCGAGTTGATCCTGGTTGAAACCATGCACGAACGCAAAGCGACCATGGCCCGCTTGTCAGATGCCTACATCGTCCTGCCGGGCGGCTATGGCACGCTGGACGAACTCTTTGAAGCGCTCACCTGGAACCAACTGGGCATCCAACAAAAAGCCATCGGCCTGCTGAATGTCGCCGGTTACTTTGACCCACTGGTCGCCTGGGTTGATCGCGCCATCACCGAAGGCTTTATTCGACCAGTTCACCGGGATCTCTTTATTGTCGAAGCCGAACCGGAAACTTTGTTAACGCGTTTAATCAACCATACACCGCC
Source organism: Caldilineaceae bacterium (assembly GCA_026645575.1). The sequence continues at coordinate 32,578 of JAPKMW010000044.1, read as the reverse complement.
GCCGGGGATCTTAAAGCTCGAAAGCTGGCGGGCCTAACTGGAGTATTAGATATTGGGTATTTGCGTGTCAATACCCAATATCTAATACCCAATACCTGTTATGAAAGAAAGGATCTCTCTATGTCGCTTGTGATCACCGGTTCGGTGGCTTATGATTACCTGATGAGCTACCCCGGTCGCTTTCGGGATCACATCCTGCCCGACCAACTTGAGAACATTACCTTGAGCTTTCTGGTTGATACGATGACACGCCAGCGGGGCGGCGTTGCAACCAATATTGCCTACACCTATAAGTTGCTCAATGGCAACCCGACCCTCTTTTCGACCGTGGGGCAAGACTTTGGCGACTATCGTCGCTGGCTGGAAGAAATCGGTATCAACACGACGCATCTGGTGGAGATTAGCAATAAATTTACAGCCTCTTTCTTCTGCAACACAGACAACGAAGGGCGTCAGATTTCCAGCTTCTACTCCGGCGCTATGCTGCACGCCAGTGAATATACGTTGGCCGGTCAGGGGTTACAGAACGCCAAGCTCGTCCTCATTGGCGCCGGCGATCCGGTGGCGATGCTTAACCAGGCGGCTGAGTGCAAAGCGTTGGGCATTCCCTTCGCCTTGGATCCAAGCTGGCAGGTGGCGCGCTTTAGCGGCGAAGAGATGACTACCCATTTTCAGGGCGCAGCCTATCTTTTCTGCAATGATTATGAAGCGGCCATTATTCAAAGCAAGACCGGCTGGTCGTTGGAAGAATTACAACAGAAGGTTGCCATCTTGGTGGTTACGCATAGTGAGCGGGGGAGCATGATCTACACCGACTATGGTCGCGGCCCGGCCTATGAGATCCCGTCAGCCAAACTGGCTCAGGTCGTTAATCCAACGGGCGCCGGGGATGCTTACCGCGGCGGCTTCTTTGCGGCCCAACGGGTTGGCTTGCCACTGGATATTTGTGGTCGCGTGGGCGCGTTGTCGGCGGTCTATTCATTGGAACATGCCGGCCCGATTGACCACTATTTCACGCTTGATGAATTCCGGGCGCGCTATGAAGCGAATTTTGGCTTTGAACCCCGATTGGCCTGGTTAAACAATTGATTGAGTAAACGCCTTATCGTTACGATAGCGCGAGGAAACCTGTTGAATACAACGCCTGACCTACAACACATTCAATCGATTCTACAACGCGACCCCATCTGGTCGGTCTATGCCATTGCTGATCTGCAACCGACCTTTGCTGATCATTGCCGCTGGTCGGTGGTGGATGACAGCCGGGGGCAAGCGGTGCTACTGCTCTTTACCGCCTTGCACCCGCCGATTCTCTTTGCCATTGGCGATGAAGCGGCGGTCGCTCTGGCCTTGGCCGGCGATACCTGGCCGGCACAGATCTATGTCACCCTACGCCCCGAACATCTACCATTGATGGACGTGTACTATATGTTGGGTGAGCCGCATCGAATGGTGCGCATGGTATTGAGTGAGGGTATTCGCTTTACGCCACCGACAACGCTGCCACTTGTGCGTTTACAGCCCACCGATGCGGCCGCAATTCGCACACTCTATGCCCACGGCGGCCCTTTTACACCTGATTATTTTGATCCTTATCAACTGGATGATGGCGTCTTCTACGGCGTCAAAGATGAAACGGGCGACCTTTGCGCCGTCGGCGGCACCCATATCATCGCCTGGGAAGCCGGCATGGGCGCCATTGGCAACATGTATACACACCCGGCACAGCGGGGCAAAGGCTATGCCCGCGCCGTGTTGAGCGCCATCGTGACTGAGTTACAAACGCGCAACGTGACTACCATAGTGCTCAACGTCGATGAAAGCAACGCAACTGCGCGTCGCCTCTATGAACAGCTTGGCTTTACAACCTATTGCTCGTATGTTGAGGCGGAAGGCAGTAAAAAAAGGTAACGATCAAGCTTTGCGCGGAGCCAGTCACCGACTGGCTCCGCGCAAAGCTTGACAGTGATCGAAAAGTCGATAGTTGGTGGGTGGTTTCCCTTGCGCGGGAACCCCCGGTAGGAGAGAAGGAAAGTTTGCATGGCAAATATTCTGTGTATTGGCGCTGGGTATGTGGGCGGCCCTACGATGGCGGTGGTGGCGAAACATTGTCCGCACCATCGCGTGGTGGTGGTGGATTCTAATGCGGCGCGTATTGCTGCCTGGCAATCGGACCGCCTGCCGATCTACGAACCTGGTCTGGATGATGTAGTCCTGGGCGCCCGTAATCGTAACCTCTTTTTCTCGACAGAAGTGAACCGCCACATTGCCGAGGCGGACATCATCTTTGTCAGTGTGAATACGCCGACCAAAAGTTTTGGGCAGGGCGCCGGCAAAGCGGCTGATCTCCAATTTTGGGAAAAGACCGCGCGCCAAATTTTGGAGAACTCGGTCACGCCTAAAATTGTCGTCGAGAAGAGTACCTTGCCGGTGCGCACCGCCGAGGCGATGGAGTACATTCTCAATTCCAACACCAAAGGGCTGCACTTTGATGTGGTCTCCAACCCCGAATTTCTGGCCGAAGGCACCGCCATTCGCGACATGGAACACCCCGACCGGGTGCTGATCGGCGGGCGCGAAACGCCATCGGGCGAAAAGGCTGCGGCTACGATTGCCGAAATCTACTCCAACTGGGTGCCCAAGGAGCGTATCATCACAACCAACGTCTGGTCGAGTGAATTATCCAAGCTGGCGGCCAATGCGTTTTTGGCCCAACGTGTCTCCTCGATTAATGCGATTGCGGCGCTCTGTGAGAAGACCGAAGCCAACGTCTTAGAAGTTGCCCATGCCATCGGCTTGGATCGGCGCATCGGCCCTAACTTCCTAAAGGCCAGCATCGGCTTTGGCGGCTCCTGTTTCCGCAAAGATATTCTCAACTTAGTCTACCTTTGCGAATATTACGGGCTGTATGAGGTCGCTGACTATTGGGAACAGGTCGTTAAGATGAATGAGCATCAGCAGGCGCGCTTTGTCTCTAACATGGTTTCGGCCATGTTTAACACCGTGGCCGGCAAGCGAATTGCCCTCTTTGGCGTTGCCTTCAAGGCCAACACAAGCGACACGCGTGAATCGCCCGCGCTCAATGTCTGTCGCGCCCTGCTGGAAGAACGCGCCGAAGTGGTGCTGACCGACCCCCATGCCTTGGAAAATGGCCGAGCCGACTTGGGTGAACTAGCGCAACGCGCCACCTTTGAATCCGATCCCTATAAGGCGGCGCAGGGTGCTCACGCCATCGCCATTATGACCGACTGGGCGGCCTATGCGGAACTGGACTACAACCAAATTTACCGAGAAATGATTAAGCCCGCCTTTATCTTTGATGGTCGCAACCTGCTTAACCACCGTCAATTGCACGAGGAAGGCTTTAATGTTCACGCCATCGGCAAGCCGCCGTTGACCCATCCGATGCACTATTAATTGGCAAGGTGACAAGGTGACAAGGTGACAAGGTGAAGGGGTAAACAAGAGACAAGAAGATGGGGAGACGAGAAGGTTTCTTGCAGGGAGAACGCTGTTTACATTTTTGTCCTCCTTCTCACCTTGTCACCTTGTCACCCTTTCACCGTGTCATCCTGTCATACAAAGTATTAAATTAGCATTTAGGTACAGTAAACTTTTTTAGAAAAATAGGAGCAATTTGCATGGCAACGCATGAATTGAATTACGACATTGCTGACATTAACCTGGCCGAGAAGGGGCGCTTTCGGATGCAGTGGGCCGGCAAGGAGATGCCGGTGTTGGATCTAATCGAGGAGCGCTTTAAGAAGGAGCAACCCTTCAAGGGCATTCGCATGGCGGCGGCCATGCACGTCACCAGCGAGACGGCGAACCTGATGCGCATCTTGATCGCCGGCGGCGCCGAAGTGGCCCTTTGCGCCAGCAACCCCTTAAGCACCCAGGATGATATTGCGGCGGCGCTAGTGGCCTACTACGAAATGCCGGTCTACGCCATCAAGGGGGAGACCAACGAACAGTATCACAGCCATATGAACAGCGCCCTTGACATCGAGCCGCACATTACGATGGATGATGGCATGGATCTGGTTGCCATGCTCCACACCACCCGCAGCAACCTGCTGACCAATGTCATTGGTGGCACCGAAGAGACCACCACCGGCGTCATCCGGTTGCGGGCGATGGCGGCCCAAGGCAAGCTTAAGTTTCCGGTCATGGCGGTCAACGACGCCGAGACCAAGCACTTCTTTGACAACCGCTACGGCACCGGCCAAAGCACCATCGACGGCATTATCCGCGGCACCAACATTCTGCTGGCCGGCAAGAACTTTGTCGTTGGCGGCTATGGCTGGTGCAGCAAGGGCATTGCCATGCGGGCGCGCGGCATGGGGTCCAACGTGATCGTCACCGAGATCGACCCGCTGCGCGCCCTCGAAGCGGTGATGGATGGCTTCCGTGTCATGCCGATGCAGGAAGCCGCAGCCATTGGACAGGTCTTCTGTAGCGCCACCGGCGACATGCATGTTATCGACACCCATCACATCAACGCCATGCGCGACGGCGCCATCCTTTCCAACAGCGGTCACTTTGATGTCGAAGTCAACATGAAGGGGCTGACCGAGATGGCGACCAAGATCACCCGTGTGCGCGAGTTCCTGGACGAATATCTCCTGCCCGATGGCCGCCGCATCTATGTCGTTGGTGAAGGGCGCTTGGTCAACCTGGCCGCGGCCGAAGGCCACCCCAGCGCCGTCATGGATATGAGCTTTGCCAACCAGGCCCTGGCCGCCGAATATATGCTCAAGCATGGCAGCGAACTGACCGGCAATGTTTATGACGTTCCGCGCGCCATCGACAACCAGATCGCCGCCCTCAAGCTCAAGGCCATGGGCGTCGAGATCGACACGCTCACCCTGGCGCAGGAAGCCTACTTGAACGAGTGGAGCCTGGGGACCGGCCATTAATCCGATTGATTTTGTATTACAGAACGCAAAGCAGTTAATTTCTTAATCTCGTAACTACTAAGCCCGCTCGTAGCCGCGCCTAAAAGGCAACCGGTGACCGGCTACGAGCGGACAGAGGCTTGATCGTTACCTAATCTCTCAATCTCTCAATCTCTCAATCTCCAGGTGAACAGAGATTGAGAGATTCAGTTCCTACATGGAGAAGACTATGACAACTTTTATGACGTCGCCCAGCTTGATGTTTACCAGCGAGTCGGTGACGGAGGGCCATCCGGATAAGATGTGTGACCAGATCAGTGACGCTGTGCTGGATGCAATGTTTGAACAAGACCCGATGTCGCGTGTTGCTTGCGAAACAGCGATCAAGACGGGCTTTGTCTTATTATTGGGCGAGATCACCACCCATGCCTTTGTCAATTTTGATCCGTTGGTGCGCCAGGTCGTCAACGAGATTGGCTTTGACCATAGTGACAAGGGCTTTGACGGCAATACCTGTGGCGTTCAGGTCGCCATTGCTTCCCAAAGCCCGGACATTGCTCAGGGTGTTGATGCGGCCTTGGAGGTGCGGGGTTCCGCTGCTGACGAAATCGAAAAGGTGGGCGCCGGCGATCAGGGCATGATGTTCGGTTTTGCCTGTGACGAAACGCCGACCTTGATGCCCGCCCCGATCTACTATTCACACAAACTGGCGCGGCGGCTGGCCGAAACGCGCAAAAATGGCATGTTGCCCTGGCTGCGCCCCGACGGCAAGACCCAGGTGACGGTGGAGTATCAATATGGCAAGCCCAAGCGCATCGAAACGGTCTTGATCAGCACCCAACATGCCCCAGAGATTGACCAGAATGAGATTCGCGAAGAGTTGATCGAAACGGTGATCATGCCCTCGCTGCCCGGCGAAATGGTGGATAGCAAGATGAAGATCTACACCAATCCCACCGGGCGTTTTGTCGTCGGCGGCCCCATGGGCGATGCCGGTGTGACTGGGCGTAAGATTATTGTTGATACCTATGGCGGCATGGGGCGCCACGGTGGCGGCGCCTTTAGTGGCAAGGATTGCACCAAGGTCGATCGCAGCGCAGCTTATGCGGCCCGTTGGGTGGCGAAGAATGTGGTCGCCGCCGGCATTGCCAGCCGCTGTGAAGTGCAGGTGGCCTACGCCATCGGCGTCGCCCGGCCACTGAGCATCAACGTCGAAACCTTTGGCACTGGTCGCATTGCCGACGAGAAGATCGCCCATCTGATCGACGAACACTTCGACCTGCGCCCCGGCGCCATCATTCGTGATCTCGACCTGCGCCGGCCCATCTATCGCCAAACGGCGGCCTATGGTCACTTTGGCCGCGATGACATCTCCCTGCCGTGGGAGAACACGGATCGCGCCGAGGCGTTGCGGGCGGCGGCGGGGTTGTAGGTTGTAAACCAAATCATTCTTGGTTTTCATAATACCAAAAGCGTGTGTGCAAACAGACGCTGTTTGCACACACGCTTTTTCTTGCCAATATTGATAGGAGTTACGCAAGACGGATTCGCTGCCAGCGAACCCTGACCGGGCTGGTGCTTGGCTTATGATTATTGATCGCCTTTGCGATTCGTCCCGGCAATTTGATCATCCGTAATGACAAACTCCTCCTGTTCGCCTTGGAAGAGATCCCGTTTGGCGCGGGCTTGCACATCGGGATCTTTGGCCTGTTGATCCTCGCGGACGCGATGGCTATAAAATTGAAACAGCACCAGCGCGATCACCACCGCCGCCAGCCCACCGCCAAATTGCAAGGTTGCCACAGGGTCTTGCCAGCGGATAAAGTGTTCCAGAAAGGTCACGCCGAGAATGACCACGACCACACTGACCACCTTACTCTCCAGATCAAAGAGTGTTTGCACCCCTAGCGACACGGTTAGATTGAGCGGGGCGATGAACAAGCTATACAGCCCAACGCCGATGATATAAAAGACCACCGCTTTGAGCATCACGCTGACAATTTCTAAAAACTCTACGGTGAGATCGGTTGACCCAAGCTCACCGTAGAAGACGCGCGACCAAGCGTGCCAGACGCTCACCACCGCTTGTAACGTGCCAAGTAAAAAGAGCGAGACAGCCACCAGCAACACCGCCGCAACCGCCAGCAAGACAATGTATCGTGTGCGCCCAATGCTTTGGCTAAACGGAGTATGGAGTGGGGGCGTGTCAGCCTCACTTTGGTATGGACGTTTTGTTGTTATCATCAGAATCACCCCTTAGGCCGACAGCACTTGATGGACAAACTGAATCGCCATCGACCCTTCACCGACTGCTGAGGCGATCCGTTTCACCGAGTTGGCGCGTACATCACCAATGGCAAAAACACCGGGGATGCTCGTCTCCAGCAGATAGGGCTGACGCGATGGGTGGGGTCGCTGCTTGCGGGGAAAATCGCCTACCAGCTCGCCGGTTTTGATAAAGCCTTTCTCATCCAGCGCCACCGCCTGATCGAGCCATCCGCTATGCGGTTTGGCGCCAATAAAGACAAAGAGCAGGTTGATGTCATATTCTTCCATCGCGCCGCTCTGGTTATGGCGCGCCGTTACCTTTTCCAGCTCGGTCGCGCCATGCAGTTCGGTGACTTCTGTATACGGATGCAGCTCAATGTTGCCTGCCTCTTCAATCCGTCGGATCAAGTAGCGCGACATGGTGGCGGCCAGCGATTCCCCGCGAATGAAGACATGGACGCCCCGCGCATATTGCGACAAAAAGACTGCGGCCTGCCCTGCTGAGTTGCCTCCGCCGACCACCGCCACCGCATTATCATGACACAAAATCGCTTCAACACCAGTGGCGCTATAAAAGACTGACGAGCCTTCGTAGCGCTCCATGTTCTCGATGGACAGGCGTTGATAGGCGGCGCCGGTGGCAATGACCGCCGTGCGGGTGCGGATCTGTTCGCCATTCTCCATATCGATGAGCTTGATGGCGCCTTGTGTGCGTAATCCCACAGCAGAACAAGGGGTGACGAGGTTGACGCCGAACTTTTCGGCTTGCACCACTGCTCGTTGGGCCAGTTCGGCGCCGGAGAGTCCAGTGGGGAAGCCCAGGTAATTCTCAATCTTGGAACTCCACGAAGCCTGACCACCAGGGGCGTCCTTTTCCAGTACAACAGTTTTCAACCCTTCGGAAGCGCCATAAACCGCCGCCGCCAATCCAGCCGGCCCAGCCCCAATGACGACCAAGTCATAGAGTTCATCTTCGGACACATCCGTGCTAAGACCAACAATCTCGGCTAACTCCTGATTGCTTGGATTGCGCAGCGGCGGATGATCACTCCACAGGACAATGGGTGTCTCTTCCGGGCGGATGCCCAGGTTGTAGAGCAGTTGATCCACCCCTGGTTCGCGTTCCAGATCCAGCCAGGTGAAGGGGATATGGTGGCCGGCGAGAAAATCGCGAATGCGGAAGGTATCGCGCGTCCAGCGTGAGCCGATCACTCGCACCCCCACAAAGTCTGATTCAATCAACAGCGTGCGCCGCATGAGAAAGGCTTCAAGGATGACATCACCCAGCGCGCTATGCGAGCGAATAATGTCACGCAGTTTCTCGGCGTCAATGCGCAGAACGGTCGTTGGTTCGCTGGCGATGGCCGTCACCAAGGAGCGTTGGCCGGTAAGCATGTCAATGTCACCGGTAAACTCACCGGGATGATGGACGGTGACTTCTTTCTCTTCACCGGTCGAATTTTCAAGAATACGCACAGCGCCGGTCTTGATCACAAAGAAGCTAAAGTCGCTTTCGCCTTCGTGAAAAAGTCCCTCCCCCGCGGCAAACTCAGTCGCGTCGGCTTGGCTCGCCAGCAACGCCATCTGTTCTTCCGTCAAGGTGGGATACGCGGTTGTAACCTTGGTTTGTTCGGTCATCGTCTGGCTTTTAACCTTTCACTAGCACAGCACAGCCAGGGTAGTGTAACAGAAGGCAGGTGAGCGAAATAGAGGAAAATACACTATTTTTCTGCATGCCACCCGCTACCCCTCGATCATTGTGTCTTTTGGTCGATGGTTGTATAATGGCCTTTATGAAGAATAACGTGTATGCTGGCGCTATCATGAGCGCCCTTTTTTGTGGTTGGGTCACCGTTGCCGGTTGTCTTCCCCTTTCACCGTCCGTGGTCGTTGAAGCGACGCCGCTGCGCACACCGCCGACGTCCTCGGTAGTCACCCAGGAAACTAGTACAGCAACGCCGGTCTCCCCTGGCACAACGATGACGGCGCTAACCCTAGCCAGCACGTCAACCCCGCCGCCGCTGCAACCAACCCACACGGTGACAGCAACCCCCGTTGCCGCCGCAAGTGACAAGACGACGGTGGCTGAATCGGCGCCGGCCCCTGCGCCGGTGGGTACGGTGGTCTTTTATGAAGAAACCGTCACCTTGCCGACCTACCCCCTGGCGCGTTACCAGACCGATGTGATTGATCCGTACTACAACTGGCCCTACAAACGCTTTGATATAGAGCGTTTCCGCCAGGAAGCGCCTAAACCGACGCCTCGCACCTATCGGTTGCTTGTGCTGGAAAACGCCTATCTCAAGGTGAAAATCCTGCCCGAATTGGGGGGGCGGATCTGGCAGGTGATTCATAAACCAACCGGTCAGCCCATGTTTTACCAAAATAGTGTTGTCAAACCGACCCACTGGGGCATGGAAAAGCAAAAAGGCTGGTTGGCGCTGGGCGGGTTGGAGTGGAGCCTGCCAGTGATTGAACATGGCTACGACTGGGGCGCCCCGTGGGGGTATCTCCCCTTGGCCTATAGCGAAGATCTGGCCGCCGTTACCGTCTTCACCCCACGTGATGGGCGCTTTCTCAACGCCAGCATCACCATTTCACTGCGCGCCGGTGCTGCCAGTTTTGAGATTGAACCAACGTTGAGCAATCTCACCGACCAAAAACTGGCCTTTAGCTTCTGGCACGATGCCATGCTCGCCCCTGGCACCGGCAAACACCCAAGCGCTGATCTCCGCTTTGTTCTGCCGGCAGAGCGCATGACGTTGCATAGCACCAATGACGCAGCGCTGCCCCAGCCCGGCGCTCCCTTTGCCTGGCCCATCTATGCCCAGCGTGACTTGAGCCGATTGGGCAACTTCCAGCAATATCTTGGCTTCTTTGAGGCGCCGGCCGCCCACGGCCCCTTTGTCGGCGTCTATGATCCGACCTATGACGCCGGCGCCGTGCGCATCTTCCCTGCTGAACTCATGCGGGGGAGCAAGGTCTTTGCGCTAGGCTGGCAAGATCGGCTGACCAGTGATAACTTTACTGATGATGATTCAAGTTACGTTGAATTACATGGCGGTCTGGCGCCGACCTTTGGCGATCAATACCAGTTGCCGCCTAACGGTGAGATCAGTTGGCGCGAGGTCTGGTATCCTGTGGCGGGTATTGGCGCCCTAAGCGCGGCCAACGAGATTGTCGCTCTGGCTGTACAACCGCAGACGCGCGATCTGGCGATTGCTCTTTATGCCACCAGACCGCTTGACGGTCAGTTGGTCTACCTTGTCGATGGCAGGGTGCGAGGGCGCATTCCGTTTCGGGCGCAACCCGATGCCCCTTACCGCGGCCTGTTACCGGCGGCGGCGTCAACGGCTGGCGTGGCGACATTGGAAGTGCGAGACAGTGCGGGCCGACCACTCTTAGCTTATCCGTTATCCCAAGAACAATGATGGCAAACCGATTGATTGATGATCATGCGTAATCTGGCAACTCGTTTTCCAACCTGGGCGCTCTGGCTCTGTACTACGATCACCCTGTTAGCCGGCGTCTTGTTACTGCTGGCGCTAGTGTTGGGGGTGCGCGCCGGTCAACAGCAGTTAGAAATAAAGCGCCGCCAACAAATCGGCTTGACTCTCCAACGCGCTTTTGAAGCGCACTCCGCTGGCGAGTTGGCGACAGCGCGTGCCGCCTACGAAGCCGTTCTTGTACTGGATGCTAACAATAGCGCCGCCTTAAATGGTCTGGCCCAAATTCAGCAACTGGGGCCGGCTGCAATGACAGCGACCAACACCTTCACGGAAAGCGCTCCTGTCGCCCAGGCTATCACTCCACCCGCCACGGCGGCGCTCCCGGTTAGCACACCCACCACCCCCCCTATGCCGGCTGCAACCACCCCTACCAATGATCTAAGCCAGTTGATGGCGCAAGCCGAGGCTGCTTATAGCGCCGGACGTTGGGCGGAAAGTATTGAGCAGTTGTTGGCAATCCGCCGTAGTAATGCCGCCTATGCCGCCGAGCGGGTGAACGAACTACTCTTTACTGCCTATATCAACCTGGCCTCCGAAAAGGATAATCAGAATAAACTGGAAGAAGCGCTCACTCTTTATGATAAAGCGTTAGCGCTTGACCCCAACGCCGATGAAGTGCGTAAAGAGCGGCAGTTGATTGCTGACTATCTGGAAGTGCTGACCTATAGCGGCGTTGATTGGGGACGCTCCACGCTCTTGTTGCGTAATCTCTATGCCGATGAACCGGATTACCGGGACATCAAGGAACGTTTTCATGAAGCGCTGCTCGCCTATGGCGTTCAACAGGGGGATGACCGGGCCTGGTGTGAAGCTGCCGAATTGTTAACGGAAGCCATTGCCATTGACATCACGCCCGGTCTGATTGCTGAACGCGACCAATATCAAGCCGCCTGTGCTGACCCAGCATCAGTGGCTGCCGGCGGCACGGTGACTGTGACCCCAGGAGCCACTACCACTGCCCTTGCCGAAGTGACGACACCAACGGCGTCGGGGGGCAATGCTGTTGCGCCCGGTACACTGGGCCGTGGTTCGATCATTTACTCGGCGGCTGATGTCACCACCGGCCGCAGCCGGATTATGCAACAGAGTGTCGCCGGCAGCGCGGCGACAGTTTTGCGCGAAGATGCTATGCAGCCCGCCATGCGGCAGGATGGTCAACGGCTGGTCTTTCGCAACATGCGCAATGACATGGGGGGCATCAGCGCCTGGGACCCGGCCACCAATCTCCTTTTACGCTTTACCAACTATGCCGAAGATAGCCTGCCGACCTGGAATCCACAGAACAACCGTATCGCCTTTGCCAGCAATCGCGAAGGCGACCGCATCTGGCGAATTTACCTGGCCTGGGCCGAAGATAATGGTGAGACAAACACCTTAAGCATTGGCGAAGCGCCGGACTGGCACCCCTTCGAGGATACCATCGCCTTTCGCGGCTGCGATGACACCGGCAACCGCTGCGGCATCTGGACGATTGATGCCGCCGGCGGCAATCGCATTCCTTTGACTACCACCTCCGCCGATAACCGCCCTGCCTGGTCACCCGATGGCCGCTACGTCGTCTTTATGAGCGATGGTCGCGACGGCAACTTTGAAATTTATCGCGTTGATGCCACCACCGATCAAGTTTTACGCCTGACCAACGCCCCTGCCATCGACGGCTTGCCCACCGTTAGCCCTGATGGCGGGTGGGTCGCCTTTGTCAGCAACCGCAGTGGCGGCTGGCAACTCTGGGCCGTCCCCTTGGTCGGCGGCAACGCCGTCCCCATCGCCCCCATTGCCGGCAACTTCGACAACTGGCTGGGGCAGGATCTACAGTGGATTAGGTAGACAGGTAAACAGGTAGACAGGTAAATAGGGAATTAAGACATATCTACCTGTCTACCTGTCTACCTGTCTACCTATTTACCTGTCTACCGACCTCCACCCAGTTTGACCAATTCTCAACTTTTCGTTACAATAGCAAATATCGGGGAGTAGCGCAGTTGGTAGCGCACAGCGTTTGGGACGCTGGGGTCGCAGGTTCAAATCCTGTCTCCCCGACCAGAGTAATAGTTAATGGAAAATGAATAACGATTAATTGTTAATGTTTGCTGTCAACAGATCCACAATAACCATTAATCATTAGTTATTCTCCATTAATTATTGATGCGGGTGTAGCTTAGGGGTAAAGCCTCGGCCTTCCAAGCCGATCACGCGGGTTCGATTCCCGCCACCCGCTCTCATACAGTCCTCAGTCGGTAAGTCCACAGTCCGAAGTCAATCTTTCCAGTTTTCATGAGCGTTCCAACCTTTGTTAACTCTGGACTACGGACTTTGGACTTCCCCGGATCGGTAGCTCAACGGCAGAGCAGGGGGCTCATAACTCCTTGGTTACAGGTTCGAATCCTGTCCGATCCACTCCTTCTCCAAAACCGATTTGTACACACGGATAGGAAGAAACACTGTTTTTCCCAAGATGCTACGTCGAGAACTCGCTGTGTGCCTACCTGTGAGACTTTGGGTGTGGACTGGTTCGGGTTAGGGCAGGCTGGTGTAACGAATCACACAAGCAAGTTGTGCGGTTGTATCGTTTTCTTCATTGGGCGCTGATTGTTCGTTGGGGTCTTGCATTTTCGCACAATCTGTCACATCCAGCCAGACCAGATCCGTCGTTGTGCCGTTGGGGGTGTGGGCGCTACGGAAGCTTGCATAAAGGTGTTCGCCTTCGGTGGTCAACCGAGTGGACGTTCCCCACGTTCCCGTTGCCGACTTGACGCGGTAAACGATCTGTCCACTGGTGGGATCATCACTAGGGACGGTATGGCAATCACGACTTTCTGTCCAAACCACCCACATCTGCTCATGTTCATCAATGGCAACACTGGGGAAGAAGAGGCAAGCGCTGTTGCGCATAGCAATTGTTTCGGCGGCGGCTACCCAGTTACCTGCGCCATTGGCGAGTGCAGGATCAAAGATACGATAGCGTAAAACTGTGGTTTGGGTCGCTGTTGTTTCCCGCCAGACAACGTGGAGTTTGTTGCTGGCGTCACGCACCATCGTCACATGGCGTTGATCGCGTGGGCTGGGGGAGACTGTCTCCCATTCCCCCCAACTGTCGCCATTATCAAGCGAGCGGTTCCAGTAGATTTGGCCGAGTTTCTTGCTGTCCCCATAGGCGACCGTATAGAGTTGTCGTTCTTCTCCTTGGTAGGCGATCGCTAACGTTGGTCGGCTAAAGTTGATGCGTTCGGAAGGGGCAATGTCGATTGTTTCGCTCCAAGTGCGGCCAAAGTCGGTGGAACGCACAAATTTGATCTTGGCATTAGTTGCCGTAGCATCACGCCCTTCCCAGACAATGTACACATTCGCGCCATTGACATAGATAGTCGGATGTTCCTGCCAGAGCCGCTGCCCCGCATAACCCGCAACATTGACGTTGAGGTCGCAGCAATCGTCGCTGGAGCGTTTGCCGGCAGTGGTTAGGCGTAGATATTTGATCTGTCGCTCATTCCCTGGATGCTCCTGATCATTGCCATACCAGACCAAGTGGAGAAAGTTACCATCGTCTTTGGTATTGCGGCCGATGGCGAAGGATGGCACCCGTTGCGTATAACTGCCTACCTCTTCAATCGGCTTGTTGCCGTTTAAGACATTCCACTGTTTTCCCTGATCAGTTGACTTGGCAATAAAGATACGATATTGTCCGTGCCATTTCTTACGGTAGGCGATATAGAGATTGCCATCATCATCACGGACAAGCTTGCGGTTGTCGGTGTAGCCCAGCGCTTTGTAGTCTTCGGTCATGTCAACCACATTACCGACCGTCGTTGTGTTGGTATTCTCAACCAAATTGCTGCTCGCGTTCTCACCATCTGCTGCTGGTCGGTTTGTTGTGTGTGTACTCACGACTGTCGGCAAAGAGCGGAGATAAGAGTCGTTTGCTGCGCTTTGTCCCCTCTGTGCCATCCTTACCAGGAAGAGCAGGTAGACAAGCCCACAAACAAACACAAACAACAGTACAAGCCGTAGCTTACCAAATAAGTTGTCCAAAATTGTCATTACTTCTCAATCATTCTACAACAAGGCGGCTCAGGACGCCTGTGGACAGGTTGGTGATATAGAGTTCACCCGCTTCATCCTCGCCGAAGGAACTCAAGGAAACATTGCTATCCAACAATTCAGCACTTTGCCAGTCGTTGGCAAACCAACTTCCCCAGATCGTCCCGCTGCAATAGTCGCCATAGAGGTAGACCCCTTGCATCGCCGGATATTGCTCGCCACGATAAACATAACCGCCGGTCACCGAACAGTGACCGCTATGGCTATATTGCGCTACCGGCAATTCCAGCCCAGCCTTATCACAATCGTCGCCGTTGCTATAACAGGCGCTGGCCTCCAAGATCGGCCAGCCGTAGTTGAGACCGCCCGGATTGCCGGCAGGGGTGTAATGAATTTCTTCATACTGATTCTGCCCTACATCGCCAATCCAGAGATCGCCGGTGGTACGGTCGAAGCTAAAGCGCCAGGGGTTGCGCAGTCCGACCGCCCAAATTTCATCGCGCACATCAACGCCATTCCAATCCTGTTCCACCCAGGGATTGTCGGCGGGGACGATGTACGGTTGTTCTGGATCACTGGTGACATCAATCCGCAACATCTTGCCCAAGAGCGTCTCTGGGTTTTGGCCATGCCCGTAACGATCACCGCTGCCACCGCCGTCGCCCATGCCGATATAGAGATAGCCGTCCGGGCCAAAGGCGATCATGCCGCCATTGTGGTTTGCTGCCGGCTGCTCGATTTGTAGGACAACAACCTCGCTGGTCGGATCAGCCTGGTCGGCATCGTTGGCTGTTACCTGATAACGGGCCACCACTGTGTTGCCATCATCATCGGTATAATTGACAAAGAAAGAGCCGCTCTCTGTATAGTTGGGCGCAAAGGCCAAGCCCAGCAACCCTTGTTCGTTGGCACTGCTGCGGACACGATCGGTAATGTCCAGAAAAGGGGTTTCCACTAGTGTACCATCGGTGACAATGCGAATCTTCCCGCTCTTTTCCACCACAAAGAGTCGCCCGCTGCCGTCGCTGGCATGGGTGACAAAGAGGGGCGAATCCAACTCTTCGGTCACAGTCTCCAAGGTTAGTGTAACACTTTCCGGTTCAAATGCAACGGTGGCGGTTGGCGTCGACGCTGATAACGCTTGTGTATTCGCCACACTGGCAGGATCACGCAAAAGCGGCGTAATCGGGCCGCTGCACGCGACCAGGAAGCATAGTGTTATACTCAATAATGCGCCCAAATGCAAAGGCATGTATGTCAATCGGTTCGTTTTCTGCATCTTCTGCTCCTCTTTTTTCCCTAGCGAATGCTACGGGCTGTGGGTGGTGGTTAGCGTATCATACCTATACACCGAAATCTGCGGTAACGCTCCCATTTTTTGTGCAACCAAATCGAATGCACAAGGCCCCTTCCCAGCCTCCCCCAAACTGGGGAGGAGTCACTGGCACCGCCACTACCATGCTCTGGTCGCTGTCCAGTGGTTCCCTCTCCAAACTGGGGAGGGTTAGGGGGGGGAAAATTTGCCAATCGTCTTCATATCGTACATAATTTCGAGCGAAATATCTCTAGCAATTGGATTACAGAAACAGATCGAATTATGGCTTTGACAAAAACATCCGCTTCTCCAACCGTGGCTGCTGACCCAGATGCCAGTGGCTATGAACTCGTTGTCGGCATGGAGGTTCATGCCCAAGTGCTGACCCGCTCGAAAATGTTTTGTGGTTGTGCGACCGACTACGCTGGCGCTCCGCCCAATACCCGCGTCTGCCCGGTCTGTCTGGGGATGCCGGGCGTGTTGCCGGTGATCAATCGCACAGCGGTTGAGGCAACGATCAAAACGGGGCTGGCGCTCAATTGTGAAGTGGCCGACCACGCCATCTTTGCCCGCAAAAATTACAACTATCCGGATCTACCCAAGGGTTATCAAATTTCCCAATATGAATTCCCCCAGTGCGAAAACGGTTGGCTCGATGTGGAGTTGGAGGACGGTGCGACCAAACGCATTCGCATTCGCCGCGTCCACCTGGAAGAGGACACGGGCCGTTCGGTGCATGAGGGGTATTACTCATTGATCGACCTCAACCGCGCCGGCGCCCCTTTGATGGAAATTGTCACAGAGGCCGATATCCATAGCGCCGAAGAAGCCTACGCCTATCTAACCAAGTTGCGTTCGATCCTACGCTACCTGGGGGTCAACAGCGGTGACATGGAGAAGGGCGCGTTGCGCTGTGAACCGAACATCAGTGTGCGCACCCTTGAACAAAAGGCGCGGGGCGAATACGGCACGAAGGTAGAGGTGAAAAACCTGAACAGCTTGCGTTCGGTTCGTAGCGCCATTGCCTATGAATTAGAGCGTCAGATCGGCGTGTTGGAAAAAGGCGGCGTGATCCAGCAGGTAAACATGGGTTGGGATGAAGAGCGCCAGATCACTGTCTTACAACGCAGCAAAGAGAGCGCCCACGACTATCGCTACTTCCCCGAACCGGATCTACCACCGGTGACGGTGGATCGCGCTTGGGTAGCGACGCTGGCGGCCCAGTTGCCCGAACTGCCCACCGCCAAACGGGATCGCTACGAGCAGCAGTGGGGCGTGCGCCGCATTGACGCCGAGATTTTGACCAGTGAAAGCTTGGTAGCGAATTATTTCGAGCAAGCGGTCGCCGCCTATGGCACAACCGACGGCAAGCCCCAACGGGTCGCCAATTGGATGACCGGCGAACTTTTTCGCCTGATCTATGCGGATGGCGAAGGGCAAGACCTGCGCCAGATTGCCGAGGTCAAAATCAAACCGGCGCAACTGGCTGCGCTGATTACCGTGGTTGACCAAAAAGTGGTTAACCCCAACACCGGTAAACGTGTTCTGGAAAGCATGTACAAGAGTGGGGAAGATCCAAAAACCATTATCGACCGTGAAGGGCTGGCCATGGTTAGCGACACCAGCGTGATCGATAACGCCATCAATGAAATCTTCGCCGCCAACGCCGATGCCTTGGCCCGCTATCGTGGTGGGGAAGAAAAACTCTTCGGCTTCTTCATGGGGCAGGTCATGCGAGCGACCAAGGGCAAGGCTGATCCAAATGCGGCGCGGGAACGGTTGCAGGAATTAATTCAGCAGTAAAAAGGGCGATTGAGAGATTCAAAGATTGATTCTTAAAACTCAATCTTTGAATCTCTCAATCGCTGATTACTATCCGCTTCGCAACGCCCGCAGCTTTTGAAAAAGCTCTTTCTCCTCAGCCGTCAAGTCGGTTGGTAACTTGATCGAGACTTCGGCCAGCAGATCCCCCCGTTGGTCGGGCTGTTTCAGCTTAGGCATGCCCAGACCACGCAGGCGGAAGGTGCGGCCATTCTGCGTACTGGCCGGCACGGTTAACGCAACGGGGCGTTCCAGGGTCAACACGGTGATTTCACCTCCCAAGAGCGCCGTGTAGAGATCAACTGGAACCTGAACTCTCAAATCATCGCCGTTGCGTGTGAAAGTTTCATGGGGTTTCACTTCCACTTTTAACAGCACATCATTCTGGCCGACGGCGCCGCGCATCCGTACTTTGGAGCCGGTCTGCACCCCGCGTGGGATGTTGGCTTGCAGGCGGTTGCCGTCAGGGCTTTCCAACGTGCGGGTTGTCCCCTGAAAAGCTTCTTCCAGCGTGATCTGCACCGGCACTTCCGTATTTTGCGGTTGAGCGGCGCCAAAGGGATCCATGCCGGGGAAACCTGTGGTGCGCGTGCGCACCCGTGGCCCGCCTTGCCGTCCACCTAGCCCACCGCCAAAGAGCGTCTCAAAAAAATCTGAAAACTGGGCAAACTCTTCAGGATTGACGGTGCGGGTCTGTCCGCCGCCAAAGCCGCCAAAGCCGCCCCAGTTGAAATCTTCTGGGCGACCGCCGCCGCGTGTATATTGCTCCCACTGCGAACCAAAGCGGTCATATTTGCTGCGCTTATCGGGGTCGGAAAGGACCGCGTGCGCTTCATTCACTTCCTTGAATTTGCGCTCGGCCTCGGCGTCGCCCGGATTCTTGTCGGGGTGATATTGTTGCGCCAATTTGCGAAAGGCGCGCTTGATCTCTTTTTCGTCCGCAGTGCGGGGGACGCCTAGAACCTTGTAATAATCTTTGTAATCCATAAACCTTACCCCTTACTCACAATCACACGGGCGGGGCGCAGTAGCTTTTCCCCCTCCAGATAGCCAGCCTGCGCCACCTGGACAATGTGTTGCGCCGGCGTTTCGGCATGTTCGACATAGCCGATGGCTTCGTGTAAATTGGGGTCAAAGAGCGCACCTTCCGCCTGCATCCGCTCGACACCATAGCGCCGGAGGGTTTCCAAAAAGGCGCGACGGGTCGATTCCAGGTTGCCGACAAAATTGCGCGTCTGCTCATCCTCACTCGGTTTGATATATTGCAACGCCAAGTCAAGGTGGTCGGCCAGCGGCAACATATCGAGCAAAATCTGGTGGCGCGCTTCCATGACTGAGGCTTCGTAGCGCTGCTCCCACCGTTTGCGCAGGCCATCCACTTCGGCCTGAAGCTTTTGGTAGCGTTCCTGCCAACTTTCCTCTTCGGCGCTCGGTTTCTTTTCTTGTTGCGCGGCGCGCAGCCAAAGTAATTCGGTTTCTTGTTTTTTGATCGTTGTCTCTAGCTGGCGGACATCATCACTCTGCCGTTTAATCACTTCGTCTTTGGTTTGTAATTCGATGCCCTGCCGCTTGAGCAATTCATCCTTGACTTGCGCTGCCGCTTCTTGTTCTTTACTCACTTTATTTTGCTCGACAAAGCGGGCCTGTAACTCGCGATAGGCTTTGACCAACTCTTCATAATCTTCCAGGGTCGGCAATGCCTGTTCGTTATAACGCGCCACCGGACGCCTTGCGCGCGGGTCAAAGGGGTGATAAGGATTGGTCATGGTGACTCTTCCTTTGTTTTGCTTACCAGATCATCGTAGTAAAGACTTTAACCTTTACTACCCTAACAAACGGGCGGAGCTTTTTTTGCCCCGCCCGTTTGTTCAGTCAACTATGAAATTCGCACTGCCTGTTCGGATGGGTATAGGTCTAGCCATTGCTGAGACCTAGGCTTAGACCTGGCGGTATTCGCCTTCTACCACATCATCCTCACCACCGGCGCTGGATCCCGGACCGGCGCCATTGGGACCTGTGCCATTCGTGCCAGGCTGCTGGTAGGCTTGTTGGGCCAGGGCATGGCTGGCCTGTTGCAGCCGCTCGGTCAAGGTGCGGATTCCATTGATGTCCTCGCCATCCTTGGCCGACCGTAGTTCCTCAATGGTCTGCTCGATCTGGCTCCGTTCGCCCGCCGGCACCTTGTCACCCAGGTCACGCAGCGACTTTTCGGTGACATAGATCAGGTTGTCCGCCGTGTTACGGGCTTCGACCAGGTCGCGGCGCTTGCGATCTTCGCCTTCGTTGCTCTTGGCTTCCTGCACCAAACGATCTACCTCGTCCTTGGAAAGATTGGTGGAGGCTGTGATCTTGATGCTCTGTTCCTTGCCCGTCGCCTTATCCTTGGCCATCACATGCAAAATGCCGTTGGCGTCAATGTCAAAGGTCACTTCGATCTGCGGCACGCCACGGGGCGCCGCCGGAATGCCATCAAGCCGGAAGTTGCCCAGCGTCTTGTTGTCACGCGCCATAGGACGTTCGCCCTGCAACACATGAATATCGACTGCTGTCTGACTGTCCGCCGCCGTGCTGAAGACCTCGGTCTTCTTGGTCGGGATGGTGGTGTTGCGCGGGATCAGGGTTGTCATCACGCCACCCAACGTCTCCAGACCCAGGCTCAACGGCGTCACATCAAGCAGCAACAGGTCGCTCACTTCACCGCCCAAGACGCCACCCTGAATGGCTGCGCCGACGGCGACCACTTCATCGGGGTTCACACCCTTGTGCGGCTCTTTGCCGGTCAGGCTGCGCACCAGTTCCTGGATCATGGGCATACGGGTCGAACCACCAACCATCACGACTTCATGCAATTGCTTGGCGCTCAGGCCGGCATCGCGCAGCGCGCTATGGAAGGGCTGCTTGCAGCGCTCGACCAGATCCGCCGTCAACTGCTCAAATTTGCTGCGGCTCAGGCGCAGAACCAAGTGCTTCGGCCCGGTGCTATCCGCCGTAATAAAGGGCAGGTTGATCTCGGTCTCCGGCGTCGCCGAGAGTTCGATCTTGGCCTTTTCCGCCGCCTCGCGCAAGCGCTGTAACGCCTGGCGATCCTGGCTCAGGTCAATGCCCTGTTCCTTCTTAAATTCATCAATTAACCAGCGCACAATGCGCTCGTCCCAGTCGTCACCACCTAAGTGAGTATCGCCGTTGGTGGCCTTCACTTCGATCACGCCGTCGCCTACTTCGAGGACGGAGACATCGAATGTACCACCACCCAAGTCGAAGACCAGAATGGTTTCGTCGGTCTTCTTATCGAGACCATAGGCGACTGCGGCAGCCGTCGGCTCGTTAATAATGCGCAACACTTCAAGGCCGGCGATCTGGCCGGCGTCTTTGGTCGCCTGGCGCTGGCTGTCATTGAAGTAAGCCGGCACCGTAATCACGGCCTGCTTGACCTCTTCGCCCAGATAGGCTTCGGCGTCGCGCTTGAGCTTGCCCAGTACCATCGCGCTGATTTCCTGCGGCGTATAGCTGCGGTTCTTCACCGGGATGGAGACGCGCGCATCATGATTTGGCCCTTCGGTAATCGAATAGGAGACCATACCTGTCGTGCGCTTGGTTTCGGCATCCTCAATACGGCGCCCCATCAGACGCTTCACCGAATAAACTGTATTTTCAGGGTTCACCACGGCCTGGCGCTTGGCGGTAATGCCAACCAGCCGCTCCCCGTTTTTGGCAAAGGCCACCACCGAGGGGGTCGTGCGATTGCCTTCCGCATTGGCAATGACGGTCGGGTTGCCGCCTTCCATAACCGCCACGACACTGTTGGTTGTGCCTAAATCAATCCCAATAATTTTACTCATTGTTCGAAATGTCCTCCACTAAGCGTACCGATCCTTAGGATCTGGTCGAAAATCGCTGAAATTGCTTAGATTTCTAATGAGTCCGTAGTCCTGCGTCCACCGTCCTAAGTCCACTGCCGCCGGTCCCTCTGTTAATGAGTCAGGACTACGGATTCTGGACGATGGACGCAGGACTACGGACTATGTTATCTAGTCGAAATCTATCTACAGTTATAAAATAGTATACGTGTTCTGTGTATGTTAGGCATATGGTTTGTATTAGCGAAGTGTTTGAATTTTACAGACGCGGATTGGGGTGGCGCGGATTTTTCAGCGGATTGATCCGCACCACCCCAATCCGCGTCTGTAAAACGCCAGCGTGTTATCAATCTCTTTGATCGTACCAAGTTTGTGCTACAATAGGGGTAAACCAAAATACGATTACACCAAACAAATTTTAAAAGTAGCGTAGAAACGAATGATTTTTTATGACTAATCAAATTGCCGTGTTTATTGATTTTGAAAATGTGGCCTTATGGGCCGAGCAAGAGTTTCTCGATTTTGAACTGACCCCGTTGATGGAATATTTGCAGAGCCGTGGCCCGGTGGTGATGAAGCGTTGTTATGGCGATTGGAGCCGCTTTTCGCGCTATCGGGATGAGTTGATGAATAACGCCGTGGATCTGATTCAGATCTACAGTGTACGCGCCGGCAAGAATCGCGCCGATATTCGCATGGCGCTGGATGCCATGGAGACGGCGATTACCCGCCCGCAGATCCAGACCTTTGCCATCATCTCTGGCGACAGCGACTTTGGCCCGCTGGTGACAAAGTTGCGCGAGTATGGGCGCTATACGTTGGGCATCGGCCCGCGCGCCGTAACCCATCCGCTGCTCAGTCGCGCCTGTGATGAGTTTGTCTACCTGGAAGCGGTGCTGAATGATTATCACGGCGTGGATGATTTGAATGCCCCCATGCGCGCCAACAATGAAGAGGCGCGCAACTTGCTGATCAAGGCGCTGCGCATTCATGATCAGCGGGGGGAGTTGCCCATCCTGGCGACAACTTTGAAGCAGACCATGCTGATGCTCGACTCGGCCTTTAATGAGACCAACTTTGGCTACAGCCAATTTCGCAACTGGCTCGAATATAACAGCGACCTGCTCCAACTCTTTATGCGCGACCTCCAACTCTATGTGGCGCCAAAGGGCTTTGTCTTGCCGGGGGATGATAAAGAGACGCGCCCCTGGCAGCTAGAGATGGAAGGGATGGAAGAGACGCGCCCGGCAGGCCAGACCATTGTGCGCGTCACCGAAGCCTTTCCGGATCGACCACCGTTGCGGCTGCAATATAAACAGATCTTCAACCGCCTCAAGATGACCGTGGTCGATCTAGCCACCCGGCGCGATGTACTGCGCGACATCTATCGCGAACTGAGCGCCCGCCCCGGTGAACGCACCACCGATGAACTGTTGGAAGAACTCTGCAACCGCTACGAGTCCCAGGGCTTGCTACGCAGCAAAACCATGTTGCGCCAGATTTGGCAGATGGGCTTCCGTCAGCGTACCTTTGACTATCATGGCGAAGTGGCGTCGGTTCATGTGCCGGTCTGGCTCGACAGCGAGATCGACAGCGAAGCGACCTTTGTCCACCGCGCTGAATCGGGCTTTGTCTTTGCTGTCGTCAACGCTGGTTTGGAGATCGACAATTCTGAGTTGGCGGCAATTCTACTCAATGATGCTGACCAGATCGATTACGTACAGAGCTTGCTGGATGATCTGGTGACGCGTGATCTAATTACGGCGCAGGAGGGGCGCTATGGCTTGCCCGGTCATCACGTCATTCCCTTTACCACGGAACCGGCGCTGCAACCGGTCTGCTATGACATTGAACATGTGCAACTGCCCGATAATCTGCCGCGCACGGTGGAAAAGGCCAAGGCATTGGCGAAGACGGCCATGTTGCAGCGTTCCCAAGACTTCGCTGCCTCGGCGCGCAGTTATCTCTATGCCTGTCGTGTGCAGTGGGCGGCGGTGGAAGAGGGGGAGCCGGGGGCCAACCTGGAAGATCTGCGCTGGTACATGGCCTCCTATGCCTCGGTGAAGGCTGGCGAGTTGTCGCAGATCCATCGCGACTATTCCCATTCCCGCCCCTACTATCTCTCCTTCTTCTATCTGGTGCAGGAAGATGATCCGTTGTGGAGCCGGATGCGCGGGCTGATCAACCCTATGTTGTCCTACTACTGGGTCAACGCTTGGCGCGAGTTGGGCATGAATGCCGGCAACCCCAGCCTCAACGCCACGACACCCGCCGAGATCGCCATCCGCGCCGCCACCCATGAAGACCCCGAACTCTGTCGCCTCTGGTTCGCCATGACCAACAGCCTGGCTGAGGTCAACCCCGCGCTGGTGAAACGGGTCGCCAACCAGATTCGCCTCAACCGCACCGAGATCCCAGCGGCAGCGCAGGTGGCGGATCAGTTAGAGCAGATGATGATGGAGTGAGGAAGTCCTCAGTCGCGTAGTCCAGAGTCGTATCGTCCCGTAGGGACGCTTGAGTTTAGGGGGGAAACGAATGATATTCTTCTCTAAACGCAAACATCCCTACGGTACGGTCTGAACGATGACAATTCATTCGATTATAAGATTCTCTATCCCTGCTTCCGCCGGCGGATAGCTCATCGCCAACCCTTCCATCGCCTCCACAATAATCTGCGAAATCACCAAATTGCGATACCACTTGCGGTTGGCCGGGATGATATACCAGGGCGCCCATTCTGTGCTGGTTTTGCTCAACATCTCTTCATAGGCGGCCATGTATTGAGGCCAGCGTTTGCGTTCATCCAGGTCGCCTTTGGCAAATTTCCAGCGTTTGGCCGGGTCATCCAGCCGGGCTTGCAGCCGCTCTTTCTGTTCGTCCAGGTCAATGTGGAGATAGAACTTGAGGATCGTTGTTCCTTCTTCGGTCAGCAGTTTCTCAAAGGCGTTGATCTGCTCATAGCGTCGTCGCCAGACTGCCTCCGGCACCAAGTTGTGGACACGCACCACCAGGACATCTTCATAATGGCTGCGGTTGAAGATCACCAGTTCGCCCCTCGCCGGCGTCTGTTGGTGGACGCGCCAGAGATAGTCATGGGCCAGTTCGTTTGGCGTCGGCTGTTTGAACGATGCCACCCGCACCCCTTGCGGATTGACCCCGTCGAAGACATGGCGGATCACCCCATCCTTGCCGCCGGTGTCCATTGCTTGCAGGACAACCAGCACTTTGTGCTTGCCTTCGGCATAGAGCAACTCTTGCAACCCCTCTAACTGGGCGTTGAGCTTGGCTGTGCGAACCTCGCCCTTCTTTTTGTCGCCCTCAAAGGCGCGCTTGTCTTCGGGGTCCCACTGGGATAGGGTGATGGGGCTGCCGGGTTGAACGCGGTAGTGATCCATAGGGTGTTTCCTTTGAAGAAATGGAGATAAAGAGATTGAGAGATTAAGAGATCGTACAACGAATCTCTTAATCTCTCAATCTCTTTATCTCTGTTTGATTATGCTTTGATCTTCCCCATCTCCTCAATCCCACGTAACTCCACCAACTGGTCGCGCAGTAGGGCCGCCTTTTCAAATTCGAGCGCTTTGGCGGCGTCGCGCATCTCTTTTTCAACTTGCTTGATGAGGCGCGCCAGTTCATCTTTGGGCAAGCGAGCCGGATCGAGTAGGGTTGGTTCGGCGCCATCGGTCTTGTATTCCGGTTTCGACTCGGCAATGACCTTGACGCGATCCGTTAGGTCGCGAATGCCTTTGACAATGCTGCGCGGCTCGATGTTGTTTTCCAGATTGTAGCGCATCTGGATCTCGCGACGGCGATTGGTTTCAGCGATGGCCGCTTTCATGGCGTCGGTCATCTTGTCGGCATAGAGAATCGCTTTGCCCTCGACATGACGGGCCGCGCGACCGATGGTCTGGATCAACGCGCTTTCGCTGCGCAGGAAACCTTCTTTGTCGGCGTCCAACACGGCCACCAGGGTGACTTCGGGCAGATCCAACCCTTCGCGCAAGAGGTTGATGCCGACGATTACATCAAAAACCCCCATGCGTAGGTCCCGCAAAATCTCCACCCGCTCTAGCGTATGAATATCGCTGTGCAGATATTGTACCTTGATGTTGAGTTCGGCCAGATACTCGGTCAGATCCTCAGCCATGCGTTTGGTGAGGGTCGTGACCAAGGCCCGTTGCCCATTCGCCACGCGGCGCTTAATCTCTTTGAGCAAGTCGTCAATCTGTCCTTCGGTGGGGCGCACATCCACTTCCGGATCGATCAGACCGGTGGGGCGGATCACCTGTTCCACGGTCTGCTCGCCATGATCCTTCTCATAGGGGCCGGGCGTGGCGCTAACATAGATCGCCTGGTTGATATGCGCTTCAAACTCTTCAAAGCGCAAGGGGCGATTGTCGAGCGCGCTGGGCAGACGGAAACCATAGTCCACCAGCACTTCCTTGCGCGCTTTATCGCCATTATACATGCCGCGCACCTGGGGCACGCTCATGTGGCTCTCGTCCATAAAGAGCAACCAATCGGGCGGGAAGTAGTCGAGCAGGGTCCAAGGTGTGCTGCCGGCGGGGCGTCGGGCCAGGGGACGGCTGTAATTTTCGACGCCGTTGCAATAGCCCACCTCGCGCAACATCTCCATGTCATACATGGTGCGTTGTTTGATGCGTTGCGCCTCTAGTAATTTGCCTTGTTCCTCAAAGAGCTTGACCTGCGCCTGCATCTCCTGCTCAATATCTTCAATCGCTTCGGTCAGCTTCTCCTGTGGCGTGACAAAGTGCTTGGCCGGGAAGATGTCCACCTGCTGATGGTCGGCCAGGATCTCGCCGGTGAGCGTGTCGATCTCGCTAATGCGCTCGACCTCATCGCCCCAGAGACTGATGCGATAGGCAAACTCGCGTTCGGCGGGCTGCACCTCTAATACATCGCCACGCACGCGGAACTTGCCACGTTGAAGCGTGTTGTCGTTGCGGTCGTAATAGATGTCCACTAGTTGCTTGAGCAGTTGATTGCGCCGGATCAGGTCGCCGACGCGGAAATGGACAGCCGCTTGACCGTAATCCTGGGGGCTGCCCAAGCCGTAGATACAGGAGACCGAGGCGACGATAATCACATCGCGCCGGCTAAAGAGCGCGCTGGTGGTGGCGAGGCGCAGCCGGTCGATCTCTTCGTTGATCTGGGCATCTTTTTCAATATAGGTGTCCGAACGCGGGATGTACGCCTCCGGCTGATAGTAGTCGTAGTAGGAGACAAAGTATTCCACCGCGTTCTTGGGGAAGAACTCGCGGAACTCGCTGTAAAGCTGCGCCGCCAACGTTTTGTTATGCGCCATGATGAGCGTCGGTTTTTGCACTGCCTCAATGACTTTCGCCATAGAGTAAGTCTTGCCCGATCCCGTCACCCCTAGCAGCACCTGATGCTTTAGCCCATTTCGGATGCCTTGCGCCAGGGCTTCAATCGCCTGGGGCTGGTCACCAGTTGGCTGAAACTCGCTGACAACTTTTAATGGTGGCATATCAATCCTCGCTCTAGCAAGAAGAAGCGGCAGACCCCATCGCGCTACACCGAAGTTCCGATTCCCAAAAGGAATTTGTCTGCCGAAAACAACCCTGGTCGAACATCAGTTCTTACTGCATAGTATACCGTTTTTTGCCACTTTTGTCCAAAATGACCAAGGGCGCGCCAGAGGCGTTTTCCTCTTCACCGGCCTGCCGTTATAATAGGACGCAACACCAACACCACACCGATTGTACATAACCGCTGGTGCGCGGCACTGACCAGAAGATGGTAGGGTTGACAAACTCTTCCTGGTCAGTGCCACGCACCAGCACAACCAAAGGACCCAACTTATGAACAACACCGAACTTTGCTTTACCCCCGCTACTGAACTGGCCGCCGCCATGCGCACCCGTCAACTGTCGCCGGTCGAGGTGATGGCGGCCGTCCTGGCGCGCATTGAGGCGCTCAATCCCCAACTCAATGCCTTTCTGACTGTCAATGCCGAAGGCGCGCTCGCTACGGCTCGCCAAGCGGAAGCGGCCATCATGCAGGGCGCGGCGTTAGGGCTGCTACATGGCCTGCCGGTCTCGATCAAAGACCTGGAGCCGACCGCTGGTCTGCGCTGCACCTATGGTTCTAAATATTATGAAAACAACATCGCGACCTTTGACGGGCTGGTTACGGAACGGGTGAAGTGGGCCGGCGGCATCATCACCGGCAAGACGAATACGCCCAACTATGGTCACAAGGATATGACCGACAACCGGCTAGGGCCACCCTGTCGCAACCCCTGGAAGCTGGATCGTACACCGGGTGGCTCTAGCGGTGGTGCAGCGGCGGCCGTGGCAGCAGGGTTGGGGCCGCTGGCGCATGGCACCGACGGCGCCGGTTCGGTCCGCATTCCGGCGGCCCTTTCTGGCGTCTATGGTTTCAAGCCCTCCTATGGCCGCATTCCCAACTGGCCCAACCCCGACATCTGGACAGGTCGCACTCATCACGGCCCGCTAACGCGTACGGTAGCCGATGCTGCGCTCATGCTCCAAGCCCTGGCCGGCCCTGATCCGCGCGATCCACACTCGATTAACAATGTACCAGATGATTACCAAGCCGCTGTCGCCCAACCATTGGAGGCGCTGCGCGGGCTACGCATTGCCTGGAGCGCCGACTTTGGTTACGCCCCGGTCGATCCCGAAGTGCGCAGTCTGACCGAACGAGCGGCGCAACGCTTTACGGACTTTGGTTGTACCGTGGAGGCGGTCAATCCAGGCTGGCGTGATCCCCGTGACATTGCCGGGCTGGCCTGGTGTGTCTCCTACGCGGCACGGCTGGGCGCACAGTATGATGAAAATCCAGCGTTGATGGACGCGACATTGGCGGAGATGATTGCGTTCGGGCGGCTCGCTTCTGGCGTCGAACATGTGCGCACCTCGATTGATCGCACCACCTTTTATCACGAAGCGTTGCGCTTCTTTGCCGATTACGATCTGCTCCTGACGCCACAGATGCCGCTGGGCGCTTGGGCGGTCGATGAGTGGCCTAGTACAATTGACGGCAAGTCCACGCCTAGTATGTTCGACCGCCTCAACTTCACCTTCCCCTTCAACATGACCGGTCAACCGGCGGCGAGTGTGCCTTGCGGCTTCACCCGTGAGGGCTTGCCGGTGGCGTTGCAGATTGTCGGGCGCTGGCACGCTGATACGTTGGTGCTGCAAGCGTCGGCGGCTTTTGAGCAGGCCCAACCGTGGGCGCAGGTGCGACCGGCGTTGGGGTAGGGAACACTACAACGGATTTAGGCGGGAACCGATTGCTCCACTGACCACCATCCGTTTCTTCCTAGATCCGCTGTAGTGTTGCGCGTTTTCTGAGCCAGATGAGGAGGATAAACAACATGACAGAAACAAGGACAGTTCCCCAAACGATGCGCGCCGCTTTCCTGCATGGCCGGTTGGATGTGCGCATTGCCGAAACGCCAACGCCGCAACTGGAGCGCCCGGACGAGGTGCGGCTGGCTGTGGCCTACACCGGGATCTGCGGCTCGGAGTTACATGCCATTGAAGGCTATCAACTCACCCGACCCAGCGGCGAGCGCGCGTTTCCATCGCAGTTAGGCCACGAATACGCCGGCGTGATCACCGATGTTGGCCCGGCGGTGCAGGATTTGCAGGTGGGGGATCGGGTGACGGTGGCGCCGCGTGGGCCGTGTCACCAATGTGATCTCTGTCGCAATGGCGTCTCGGCCATCTGTCGCAAGGTGACGCAACGGGGTGGCTCGTGGGCCGATTATATCATTGCGCCGGCCAAGTTGGTGCATCGGCTGCCGCAGGATTTGCCATTCACCATTGGCGCCTTCACTGAACCGCTTTCCGCTGCGTTGCGCATTATTGATCGGACTGAATTACAGAGCGGCATGAATGTCTGCGTTATCGGCGCCGGCCCGATTGGGCTGGGGGCGGCGGTGTTGGCCAAACATGGCGGCGCAGCCAAGGTAATTGTTAGCGATACCCGTCCCAGCCGGCGTGAGTTGGCGCGGCGGCTGGGGATTCCGGTAGTGGTCGATCCCCAAGAAGCGGATCTCTATTCGGTGGTGATGGATCACACCGGTGGACGCGGCGTTGAGGTGAGTATCGAAGCGGTGGGGCTAGAACCGGCGCTCTCCGAATCCTTGCGTGTAGTCAGTGTTGGTGGCATGGTCGTTTGGGGCGGGTTGGCGCCGACGGATCTGGTGGTGCCGCTGTCGCCCAATGATATGTTTATGCGCGAATATACGCTGCGCACCTCCTGGGGCGGCATTGAACTTTTCGAGCGCACCCTTCGCCTGGAACAGAGCATCGACTGGTCGCCAATGGTGGAGGAAGTCTATCCGCTTGATCAGGTGAGCGAGGCGATTCACTATGCGCGAACGTCAGCAGCGGGGAAGGTGTTGTTGCGGGTGGCGGGCATGCCTTGAAATAAATCTCAGGTTAACAGCTAAAGTCGGCTCAAGCCGACTAATCGCGTTCGTCATCACGTAATTTACCAGTCTGATGAAGATTATTAACTTATTTTGGTAACGGTACGGGCATGAGGTTGGCGGGCGGATCTAGTGGTTGTACCAGAGAGAATCTTCC
This sequence comes from Caldilineaceae bacterium, assembly GCA_026645575.1. Next base: position 2,272 of record JAPKMW010000044.1, on the reverse strand, counting down.
CGCCAACCTCGTGCCCCTACGACTACCGGTTTATTTACTTACCCTTCATTAGTGGACTTGGGTTTTTAGCCTGAAATTTATTTCAAGGCGGGAAAGGCAGATCATGCAGCAATTTTTGAGTACCGACGAAAACATTATCCTTTGTGACACACCACAAAGCTGGATTGAAATCCGACGCTTGACGCCTGGTGCACTGATCAATTCATCGGCAACGCCACCAGTGGAAGTTGTCCTCTGTGTGCTGGAAGGGGAAGTGGTTCTGCAAATGGACGGCGAACGGTTACACCTGGGTGTGTCCGATGGGGTGCAACTACCGGCCGGCCATGCTTGGCACGCCACCGTGGGCGCGACGGGGGCTAGAATGTTGCGCGTTGATAGTTTTCACCCTGGCTTTACAGCGGAAAAAGCGTTGATGCCGCCGTTGACACAGCCCCACTGCTTTACTGTGGCCGGTGGAGAGAAACTGGTCTACACGGACTATGTACGCGGCGGCGTCTTGACCTTTGCCCCCGGTTTCGCCGCCGACAAACATTTTCACCAGGACGCTGATGAAATCTTCTGGTTTTTCCAGGGAACCTGTCGCGTCACCGTGCCGGAGGGCGCCTTTACCGTGCCAGCGGGAACGATTGTCTACACGGCGCCCTATGAGTGGCATATCATCGAAAATGTGGGTGACGAGCCGCTGCTCATGTTCCTGACAGTGACGCCGAATATTGTGCCGAGTCATACCTTTTTTGATGCCAATGGCGAGCCATTTGTGCGCAGTTGGGAGCCGTTGCGGAAGATGGGGTAGGGGCGCGGATTCAGGTGGCCGCGGATTTGTCGCCACGCCGATCCGCGGCCGCCTGAATCCGCGCCCCTATTTGTTCCCGCTTGTGATTGACGCTTGCTCTTCTTCAGTTGTATACTAACGCTATCGTCAACCAACCTGTAACCTAGGGCAGACCCCCATGGATTATCTCGATTTTGCCATTGAAGTACATGCACAGACCGACGGTACCTATGCCGTTGCCGTTCATTCACGGGCCGGCGATGCGCGCACGACCGTGCCCTTTCCCTTTACCGATGCTGCGCTGGAAAGCCATCTGCTCAAACTGGAGAACGCGATTCTCAAATCGGTGACGCGGCGCCGCAAGGCGCCCACGCCCGAAGAAGAGGCGGTGCAGCGCTTTGGTCGCGACCTCTTTGGCTTTCTCCTACGCGATGAACTGTTGAGTCGCTTCCGCGCCTGTCAACAACTGGCCCATGACCAGCAGAAGGGCGTGCGCATCAAACTGACAGTGACGCCGCCGGAACTGGCGGTGCTGCCCTGGGAATTTCTCTACGACCCGGCCCGCCGTGACTATCTCTGCCTGGACGCCACGACGCCGCTGGTGCGTTACCCGGAAGTGCCGCTCACCCTGCAACCGCTGCCGGTGACGCCGCCGCTGCGCATCCTGGGGATCTGTGTCGATGCCACCGATCTGACCCGCTTGGCGGTGGCCGAGGAACAACAACGGATGGCGCAAGCGGTGGCGGGGTTGCGGGCGCAGGGGCGGGTTGAGTTGACCTGGCTGCCCGGCGCCACTGCCGACGACCTCCGGCGCGCCATGCACCGCGGCCCCTGGCATATCCTCCACTTTATCGGCCACGGCAGCTTTGACAAAGTCCGGGAGGAAGGGACGCTGCTCCTCACCGACGCCACCGGCAAAGCGGCGCCCCTCTATGCCACCCAACTGGCGCGGCTGCTGGCGCCCCAACGCCATTTTCTGCGCCTGGTGCTGCTCAACGCCTGTGAAGGCGCCCGTGGTGGCCGGCTGGATCTATTTTCCAGCACCGCCGCCACCCTGGTTGGCAGTGGTATCCCCGCCGTGCTGGCCATGCAATATGAGATCACCGATGATGCCGCCATCGCCTTTGCCCGCACCTTCTACGAAGCGCTGGCCGACAACCTGCCTGTGGACACCGCCGTGGCCGACGCCCGCAACGCCATGACCCTGCGCAACCGCTTTTCGCTGGAATGGGGGACGCCGGTACTTTATCTACGCGCGCCCGATGGCCGGCTCTTCGACTTCAAGGGGCAAATTACGGTAAAGCCTATACCTTTGCAACTCTTGGAGCAGCGGAACATCGCCGTGAAGCAAGTCGAAACTACGTTAAACGCACTTACCAAAGCCGATTATTCACTCAATACACATTATTCAAAACAACATACACCATTTGTGACAGGTTAAGGGTTAGGGAAAATTGTCAAACTGAGAGACGAATAGTAATGTGAACGGATGAGTAAAAA
>JAPKMW010000043.1 GCA_026645575.1 Caldilineaceae bacterium | reverse complement strand
ATTGCGGTTGTGGCCACGTTGGGCCTCGTCGGCGGCCAAATCGACCAGGTCTTCCAAGATATTAATGCTGAACTGGGCGGCGCCTAAGAAGTATGGTAGGGGAGCCGGCGTACATTAGCAGCGGCTTCCCCGTCACACGGAATGTTCTACCGGCAATTTTGTAATAACGAACAAACAACTGAGAGAAGTTGAGAACAGAAAGGATCTAACAATGTTTACAAAGATGATGGTTGCTCTGAATGCGTATGTCGCTGGTTTGCAGAAGGAAGAGGGCCAGGGTCTGGCCGAGTATGCGCTGATTATCGTGTTGATCTCGATTGCGGTTGTGGCCACGTTGGGCCTCGTCGGCGGCCAAATCGACCAGGTCTTTCAAGATATTAATGCTGAACTGGGTGGCGGCGCCTAAGAAGCTTAGAACGAAAAAAGAACACAGGGTAGCCCCCATCCCTGGATTCAAGATAGGTGTATCTTTTTCACGTTCTAAAGATTAGGACGTAAAGAAAAGATACACCTAGTTTTTTTACCAGAGATAACCAGTCACTGCTCTAGTTTAGGCTGAGGTTGGTAACTACCAAGCCATCCCCTCCTAACCTCCCCCAGACTTCGGCGTGAGCTCAGTCGAACGCTTGGGGGAAGAACTGTTGCAAACACCACGGTTCCCTCCCCAAGCTGGGGAGGGGTAGGGAGGGGTTAGTAGTTGCTGAGGTTGAAAGAAAGTGCAACAGCTATGAAGCTACGATCTATGTTTACAGCACGACTCACGACAATCTTCCGCCGCCAGGAAGGAATCAGTCTGGCTGAATTTGCGCTCATCTTGCCGGTCTTCCTCCTCATCTTACTCGGTATGGTTGATATGGGGCGGGGGTTCAATACGTATATCGGAATGCTGAATGCCACGCGTGAAGGGGTAGTTTGGTTGGCCAATACCCGTGATGATCTAGATGGCATGAATAATCGCATCGAGAGTGAACTCAATCAGATTGGGTTAACCACTGCCGATGTGATCATTACACGCGAACCCAATCAGGCGGCTTATGTAGGGGGTGATCTGGTCACGCTAAAGATCGAGTACCCTTATGAGCTGCTCTTTGGGGCCGCCACCAATTTTTCAACCCTAACCATCCGTACAGAACATACCATGCGCATCCTCCCGTAAACGGGGTAGCGCCGCGCCTCATCCCGCTATCCCTAGGATAATCACCAATGGTATTGCAACCTATTCCCGCTTGCGGCAGTTCATCGAGAGAAAAGGAAGGAGCTATATACAAAAAATGACAATATATCATGCCGTAAAACGCTGTTGGCAGGAAGAGAAGGGGGTTTCCGCTTTATACCTAGCCCTCGTCCTCTTTATCCTGCTTGGGATGGGCGCCATTGCCCTGGATGGCAGCAATGCCTATCTGGAGCGGCGCCGCATGCAGACCGCCGCAGATGCGGCCGCCTTGGCCGGCACTCGCATTTTAGCCCTGGGCGGCGATGCCGATGACATTACTGCCCAGGTGGAAGGCCTCGCCGTTGCCAATGGCGCCGGTAATTTGGCCTGGAGCCGTGACGGCGATAATGTACAATTTGCCGGCAACAGTCAGTTAAATGTGACCTGGAGCTATACCCACGACCAAAAAGGGGTCGATGTGGCGATTGCCAATGACAGCCCCACCTTCTTTGCGCGTATTCTGGGCTATGACACGATTACGGCCACGGCCAGCGCCGACGTCGCCCATGAACCCATTATCACAGTTGATAACTTGATCCCGCTTACCATCAATGGCTGTGATTGTGTCGATTTTGATGAGATGCCGGTCTCGATTGATGAAGAGGACTTTGCGCCAGCGGTTCTCACCATTTATCAGGTGGGGAATGCTACGGAGAACTCCGTAAACTACACCCTTTACTTAGAAGGGCTGGACCCGGCCTATCCCAGTGGCGCTGCCAATCGCGCCTATTACATGTTCTCCGACAAGGATGGCGCCGGCACCTTTACCGTCTACGGCGACGGGACAGCCCTGCTGGAGCAGACGGTGACAAATGTCAACGGTGATGGCTTTGACGTTGCATTACTCTTTAGCGGGCAAACCACCAGCGCTCCAGACAATCAAAGCCCCAATTGCGCCGGCAGTTGCTCGACCGGTGATTGGCAGTATTACACGGCGACCAGCGGCACCTTAACCGGCGTAAGCGGCCAACGCTATGCCGGCGCCGTCATCAATGTCACCCGCCGAGATGCGGCCTTCCAGGTTGGCACTGACGCACACCAGAAAAGCCCTACGGGAAAATTTGGCGCCGGCGGCAGTCTCACCTTGGAGGTAGTACAGCAACCCAACGGTATTACCTTACAGACCAGCACCCAAGCGAGTCGCGTCGAGATGACCCTCAATAGTGACGGCGTCGAACAGACCTGTGATCTCTACCCAATTGCCTTGCACACGTCAACGCTGAACGGCAAAGCGGCTGGCGCTGCGCTGGGTGATATTTACAATGGGGCCGGCACTGGTAATTTCGGTTGGTTGACCTGGTTTGGTTCCCCCAATGTGCCAACGTTGGCCACCAGTTTGACCCCGCCCGGCGACAGCGACACCTATGTCAACCCCAATGACAGCAGTGACACCAATGTGACGGTCGGCGACTGGGTGCAGGGCAGTCCGGGCGTTTCCAATGCTAGCAGTGTACGCGCCGCCTTAGATGAGTTGATGCAATACGACATTACTGTGCCGGTTTGGGATCAATCAACCGGCACCGGCAACAACTTGAACTATCGCGTGGCCGCCTTTGCCAACGTTCGCATTACGGACTATCGCTTGCCCAACGAGAATCGCATTACGGCCAACTTCCTGGGCTATAACACGACCTGTACGACCTTCGTCTACCCGCCGCCGCCGCCGCCGGTCGATGGTGAGCCTTGCCAGGTAGCCTGGTTGGATTGGAATGGTGGGATCGCCTCCAATGGCGAGTTAGCCGGCTATCTGAACAACCCCAGCCTGAGTGGCTTTGTGGAAGTAGGGGATACGGTGCCGGCCGGCCCGAATGTGGAAAATGTGAAACAGGTGACCGATGCCCTGGAACAATGGTTGAATAAACCGGCCTTGATCGCTATGTATGATGATGGTGATCAGGAGAATGGGTATCAGATCTGCGGCTTTGCCCAGTTCACTATGACCGACTATGACTTTGCATCGTTGCCCCAGTGGTTACAAGGGCAGTTTACCCTTGGTGTAACCCGTGGGGAGACCGATCCCGATGCACCTGATTACGGCTTACGCGGCATTCGCTTCCAGTAAGGGTAGCCTGATTGATCGCTGCTGTCTACCTACATACCTGCAGTCGGCGCCTTGTCAACATTGGCAAGGCGCCGACAACAGCAACAAGGGCTGGCAGCCTGCGATCAATCGGTTCCTACTGCAAGGAGAAACTTATGATAGCGAGAAAACTAAAACAGCTTTGGCGACGTGAGAAAGGGTCAGCCGCACTCTACTTTGCGCTGGTCATCTTTATCTTGCTCGCTATGGGCGCGGTTGCCCTGGACGGCAGCAACGCTTACTTACAACGACGAAATATGCAAACCGCCGCCGATGCTGCTGCAATGGCCGGTGCGCGTGTTCTTGCGCTAGAGGGTAGTAGCGCCGAGATTGAAAGTGAAGTGCGCTCCTTTGCCCTGGCCAATGGCGTCGGCGGCGTTAGCTGGAGCCGGAGCGAAGATGGTAAGAGCATTATTGCGCCCGATGCTGACAAGGTAGAGGTGACTTGGGAGTATATTAATGACGGCAAAGATATTGATGTCACTGTTGCCAATGACTACGAACCCTATTTTGCCCGCATTTTAGGCTATGACACGCTCCGCTCCAGCGGCGCTTCCAAGGCGGGGTACGAATCAATTGTCTCTGTAGATAATTTGGTGCCCTTGGCCATCAATGGTTGTGATTGTCTGAATTTCGAGAGCTTCCCGGTTGCGGTTGACCAAGACGATTTTGGCGAGATCGTCTCTGGCATCTACCAGATCGACAATGTCAAAGAGAGCGGGATCGACTTCAGCATGGATCTGGCCGGCATTGACCCAGCCTACCCCAGCACCACTGCCAACCGACCCTACAACATGTTCTACACCTATGGCGACACCGGCACCTTCACCGAATATGGCGAGGGTACGGCGCGCAGCTTGCATTGGGTCGCCAACATCAACGGTGACGGCTTTTTGGTCGATATGACCTTTGACGGACGCACTTCCACTGTCCCCGACAGTGATAGCCCTTTGTGTGACGGACCTTGTCCCGACACCAGTGGTTGGCATTACTATACAACGGCAGAAGGCACCCTGAATGGGCTGCCCCAGACCCGTTTTGCCGGCGCGGTCATCAAGGTCACCCGCCGGGGCGCCGCCTTCCAGGTTGGCACCGATGCCCACCAGAAGAACCCCCAAAACACCCTTGGCGCCGCAGGCTATCTGTCATTGGAAGTGCTACAGCAGCCCAACACCGGGGTAACGCTCGCCACCACCATCGACGAAGCGACCAACCACATGATCTTGATCCTCAAAGAAGAAGAGGAGACTGAGCCGACAGCCACGCCCACTGAAGAGCCGACAGCCACCCTGCTGCCCGGCGCCACCGCGACCGCAACCCCGATTGCGCCGACGGCCACAGCTACCACCGCCGCACCAACGGCCACAACCATCGCGCCAACCGCTACCCCGACGACGACCGGCAATGGCGATTGTCGTGTCAAGTATAAAACAAAGGACGATTGGGGTACAGGCTTTACCGCTGATGTTGAAATCCACAACAAAACGGGCGTGACCATGAATGGCTGGACCATTGCCTGGACCTTTAGTGGTGATCAGACGATTACCAATCTTTGGAACGGTGTTGTCACCCAGAGTGGCAAAAATGTGCAAGTGACCAACGCAAATTGGAACGGCATAGTCGACAACAACAAAAAAGCATCCTTTGGCTTCCAGGCCAGCTATAGTGGGGTAAACTTCGAGCCGATCAACTTCACCGTGAACGGTATGTCTTGCACCACCTATGGCGCGACCGAAATGCCGGCCTTTGCGGCACGCCCCGGCGCTGGCAACGATCTGGCGGCGAAAGAGCCAGTCATGTCGCCGCTCTTAGCGGTCGCCACTTCGGTCTCGCTTTCATCGCTCAATCTGCCAACGCTGCAAGAGGTCACCAGTGGCGCTTCGCCCTTGTCCGGGGCGGGTCTCACCGTCCCGTCGGTGGCGATGCCCTTTGCGGCGGCGCCGGTCGTCTTGGCCGCGCCGGCTGCGCCACAGTTGGCGGCGCCGATCAACGCCCGTTCGGCTTTGTCCTTTGTGGCGGTGCCGGAAGTGGAGTTCTGCACCTATAATCTGGAGGTGAAGGTTGGCGAATCCTTTAACATCCGTGACTATGTCCGCTATAAGGATAGCGCCCTCCAGTACAACACTGTGAATTGGAGCGATCTTTACTTCACCTATACGGCTGCCGGGGCCAACGACCCGACCAATCCGACCAACTGGCGCTTGAGTAGCTTCAACGCCGGCACGACGGTGACGATGACCAGTGCGGATCGGGCCAGCGGCACTGGGAATGGCGGTCGTGGTGAATATCGCATCTATCTGGTGCGCAACGGCGAAGCCAACTATGATGATCACATGACCATCAAGGTGACGACGAACAGCAGCAATATCACAAGCGCCAAATGTCCGCGACCGACAGCGACGCCGACAGCCACTGTAACGCGCACGCCGACACGGACGGCCACGGCCACGCGCACACCAACGCAAACCACTACCCCACTGCCAACAGCCGCGCCAACCCTAACGAGCAACTACTGCCCGAGCAACCTGCTGTTGAATCCGAGCTTTGAGTCGGGGACCGTCAACTGGACAAACGCCACCGGCACTGGGAATCATGGCTTTATCATTCCGCAGGGCACAAAGTATGGCTATGTTTCCGGCAGCGGCACGATGTATCAGGATGTGACGGCTTCCCTCGGCAGTACCTTTCAGGTGAGCTTCTATTCGTCGACACATGTGCCAGGCTACCAGACGGTACAATTGCAATATTTGAATGCAAGTGACACGGTGCTGGCCTCATCCGCTCTGCACACCATTAGCATAGACGTTGACATCACGAATTTCTTTGGCGGCCCCTATTCACTGTCTTTAGGTGCGGCGCCGGCAGGCACAACCAAGATGCGGGTGGCGATTCGCGCCAACAGCGTGGACTGGGCCAAAGTGGATGCGTTTTGTCTCACCGGCGTTACGCCAACCGCGACCTCGACGCCGACATCCGTGTTGGTGCCAACGGCTACCCCCATGCCGACAGCAACACCAACGGCAACACGCACGCCAACCGTAACGGCAACGGCCACCCGAACCGCCACGGCAACGCAAACCAGCACGCCGACGACCGGACCGACGTTACAGCCAACACCGTCAACCGTAACCTGTAATCTCTATCCAATTGCGCTTAGTTCGCAAACGCTCAATGGCGCCACCGTCGGCGCCAGCCTGGGTGACATTTGGAACGGTGTCCAGTCCGGCAACTTTGGCTGGCTCACCTGGGCCGGTTCGCCTAATGTGCCGACCCTGGCGACCAGTTTGACGCCGCCGGGCGATAGCGACACCTATGTCAATCCCTATGATTCATCCGATTATTGGATTACCATCGGCGATTGGGTGCAGGGCAGCCCCGGCGTTTCCAATGCCAGTTCGGTGCGCAATGCCCTGGATACCTTAAAGACCATTGACATCACGGTGCCGGTCTGGGATCAGGCTACCGGCAACGGTAACAACTCGCTCTACCGCGTCGTGAACTTCGCCGTCGTGCGTATTACCGACTATGCGTTGCCGAACCAAAACCGGATTACGGCGACCTTCCTGGGCTATGCCCCCCAGTGTAGCCAATCGCCGACGCCGACGCCGACTGCCACAGCGACCCGTACAGCCACCGCTACAGCTACAGCCACCGCTACAGCTACAGCTACAGCCACGCGCACGCCAACCTTGCTGCCAACGGCTACGGCCACGGCGACACCAACGCAGACCGCCACCCCCACCGGAACGCCAACACAAACGCCGACCCCCTCACCGACGCCCACGGAAACCTCGACCCCCTACGAGGTGACGCCGCCACCGGTGACGCCTACGCCGTCTTCAGACACCTGCGTACTGGATGAGGTGGCCGGCTATATGGAACGCTATTCGCTCATCGTGTTAAATGATCTCTCGACCAGCTCGGATGTGGAGAACCGCACCTTTGTCGGCGGCAGCCTGGTCAGCAGCAGCTCGGCTAACTTCGCCATCAATACGAATGGCGTGGGATCCACTGAGGCGATGCTAGTGGTTGTCGGCGACATTGTGGCCGGCAACCCGATCAATCTGAATGCGGGCAGCCTACGCCTGGGCGGCAGCAGTAATGGCCGTATCATCAACTACAATGGCGGTGGCTCCTTGATCGCAGACACCTCGCTCTCCAATGGGCCGATCACCAGCAAGTTGCAGGAAGCGTCCGCCAACTTGGCTTCACAAACGGCTAACAATGGCGTCACCATTGCCGGCAATGCAGCCAAATTCCAGGTGACGGAGACCACGGATGATGGCGTTGCCGTCTTCCAGGTGGCCGGCGCTGACATCTTTGGCGGCGCCATTGCCCAGATCGAGTTGATTCCCGGTGGCGCCAGCGCCATCGTGATCAATGTCACTGGCGGCAGCGTCAACTGGACCAGCGGCAACATGGTTGGCAGCTTCAACAGCACCAACTGGCGGGGCAATGTCATCTGGAACTTCCCAGAAGCGACCAGCATCAACATGGGGTCCTATAACTTCATGGGCGCCCTGTTGGCTCCCTATGCGGCTGTCACCGCGGCCGGTAACCTGGATGGCTCCGTGGCCGTCAGGTCACTGACCACCACCGCTGAAGTGCATCAACCGACCTTTAGCGGCAACATTGGCGCCCTCTGTGAAGATGACGGTGGCGACGACGATGGCAGTACGTCCTGTAAACTGGCTTGGGTGGACTGGGATGATGACGATCCGGCTTCCAACAGTGAGTTGGCCGATGACATCGCCAATCCGGGCCGCAGTGGCATGTGGTCAGTGGGCGATACGGTGGCTGCCGGCCCTGAAGTCAAACATGTACAAGCTGTGGCGAACGCCCTGGATGCCTGGCTGGACACACCAATGACCGTGGTACTCTATGGGGATGGCAACCAGGATGATGGCTACCAGATCTGCGGCTTTGCCAAATTCACTATGACGGATTATGAACTTGGCGATCTACCCGCCTGGATCCAAGGCGAGTTCAGACTTTCGCTGGATCGGGGTGAGACTGATCCCGATGGCGAAGATTATGGCTTACGTGGAATTCGCCTGAAATAAGGAACCGTCCCCCTGATTTTTAACCCCTTGAGTAACTACTCAGGTAACGACTACCCCCTCCCTAACCCTCCCCAGTTTGGGGAGGGTTAGGGAGGGGGTAGTCGTTACCCCTTGAAGAAAAATGCGCAGTCCCGACAGGTTGCCTGTCAGGCTGCGCATTTTTCTTCATCGTTGTCGCCGTATTTCCTGCTCGGTGGTGATCATAAAGCGGCATGGCGAAGCAAATAGCGCTACCGGACTAAGAGCCAACCTGGAATGGACAGGGTTCTGTAATGCTCTAGCGTAAAGAAATATGATAATTTTATCTTGATTAAGAAACCTTAACCAAAGTAACAATTTGTGAACTGGACTTAGCGAGAAAGTTGGTTTGTTCGTTGACGACAGCTAGTTGTTTCCAACAGAGCTAAGGGTCCGTAAATTAATAGGTTGAACCGCTCTCTGCGAGTCACGGACCCGCAACCGCCCCCGGCGAGTCACCGGTTGCCTTCTAGGCGTGCAGAGAGCGGTGTACCAGGTTATTAATTTACGAACCCTAACCAACAAACAGATTACCTGAAAACTGAAAGAGGAGGACAGAATGAAAAGTGGTGGATTTCTTTGGTGGATTGGCGCCTTGGTTTTTGCCGGGCTAGCCGGTGTACTCACCTTTGGCTTGTTGCAACAGAATGCGCCCATTGCGGCAAAAGATTTAAATACACGTCCAGTGGTGGTGGCTGTGGTTGATATCCCCTTCCGCCGTTCGATCTCGGAAAGCGAGGTTGCCATTAAGGAGTTGCCGGTTGAATCCATTCCTGAAGGCGCGGCAACCACCCTCGATCAGGTTGTAGGCAAGATGTCAAGCATTGATGTTTTTGCCAACCAGCCGCTGTTGGTGCAGCAGATGGTAACGCCCGATGTGGTCACGCAACAAGTGGCGCTTTCCGTGCCCCAGGGCAAGATTGTCGCAGCCGTGCCGACCGGGTCGAAATTGATCGCGAACCGGCTGGTGCGCCCCGGCGATCATATTGATCTCCTGGCAACCTTTGAAGTGGAAATGACCCGGAATCAAGGGAGCAAACCGATGCCGGCGAGCGTCGGTCTGTTGCAGAACCTGGAAGTTCATGCGATCATCCTGCCCGTGGCCAATTTGAGCGAGGGCGCCGATGCAGCGACAGGTAGCACGGAAGGCGGCGTCTTCGCCACTGCTGATGAGGAAGGCCAATCGATCCTGTTGGCAATTGACCCGCAGGATGCCCTGACCATTCACCATGTTCTGGGGGTTGGCGGCCAGTTGGATCTGGCGCTTCGTGGCCCCGATGACGAGACAATTGCCGATATTCAACCGGTTGACCAATTTTACCTGACCGAGCGCTACGGCATTGGTGCAAATCGTGGTGTAGGCGGTGTGTTACCGTAAGTTTAGGTGATTGGGTGATTCGTTGATTTCGACGTAACTACTAAGCTCCGAGCCGGTCCATGACCGGCGTCCCAAGCGCCGGTCATGGACCGGCTCGGAGGGGGCTTACTAGTTACCAACCAACGAATTACCCAACCAACGAATCACCCAACCAACGAATCACCCAACCAACGAACCCGAAGAAGAGGATAAATTTTACAATGCAACTGGCAATAGTTACCGATTTTGAATATCGCGCACAAGTTGTTGATCAAATTTTGATAGAACGTGGGTGGCGGTTGCTGGCCTGCATCGGACAATCCCACCCGCGTGACTGGCTTATGAAACATCAGGGCATTGAAATGATCGTGGTAGACCTGGATGTGACGGACGCCATTCCGCTGCTTAAAGAACTGGCCTATACCTTTCCCGGCCTGCCATTGGTTGCTCTGGCCACCCCCCAACGGATTGTCGAACTGCAAGACGCCATGCTGGCCGGCGCCGCCAACTTTATTGCCTTTCCGATCGATCCAAGGCAATTTATTGTCACCTTAGAACGGGCGCGCAACAGTGCCGCCGGGCGCGGCTCACAGACCGCACTGGTGCATCAGCCCAATCATGGTCATGCGACGCATAGTATGGTCAAACGACAAAGCAAGGTCATTGTCGTCACCAGCTTAAAGGGGGGCGTGGGGCGTAGCACCATCGCGGCCAATCTGGCAGTCGGTCTGCGCCAGCGCACCAACAAGAGTGTTGTGCTGGTGGAGGCGCATCATAGCCTAGGGCATCTGGGGTTGCTGCTCAACGTCTATCCACGTCATACGATCAACAGCTTAGAAGGGGAAGAGAATATCGACCTGGATCTGTTACAAGGGTTGCTGCAAAGTCATGGCAGTGGTGTGCGTCTGCTGGCGGCGCCCATGGATCCCACCCAACTGATCGAATTGCCGGTCGAGGTCTGGACGCAGATCATTCATCTTTTAAAAGAGACCGCCGACTATGTGATTGTCGATACGGCAGCCCATGCTGACGGCGTTCTTTCCGAGATGTTGGCGCAAGCGAATGAGATCCTGCTGGTCACCGGCTCCGATATTGCCGGCCTACGTGATGCCCGCATCTTGTTGCAATCGCTCCGTCATGAAAGTGTGGTGGAAGGCAAGATTCATGTCATCTTGAATCGCGCCGGCGCCCAAGGGGGGATTGATGAACGGGTGGTGCAGGATCAATTGCGCGAGAGCGTGGCGATCAGCATTCCCGAAGATAGCGCCTTAGTCACCTTTGCGTTTAACCGCGGCATCCCCTTTGTGGTGAGCCATGCCCGCACATTGGTGACGCGTCGCCTCATGGCCTTGGTCGAACGGCTGGTCGGTGAAAGTGTGATGGCAGCGCCGGCGCCCCAGCCGCAACGCGCTTCCTTCTTCTCCTTCCTAAGTTTTGCAGGCAGGTCAGCATGATGACGGTATTTGGCACAATTCTCCTGGGGCTTGTAGCCGGCTGGGTGGTCAATGTCCTGGCCGACACGATTCCGGCCCGGCGCGCGTTTCGTGAAACATGGGCCTGGCCCTTCCAACGCCTGGGGTTATTCCTCAGCCGGGATCTATCGGCAACAACGGTCGGTCATCCACCGCCACGGCGTTATCTCCTGGTTTGGCTGTTGGCGCTGGCGCTGGGGTGGTTCGCCTATCTGCGGCTAGGCTGGACGCCCAAAGCGCTGCTCATCGCCGTTGAAGCGTGGTTCTTTCTAGCAATTGCCGTGATCGATTTGGAACACCGGCTTGTCCTGAACCGCATGTTACTGGTGGCCGCGCCGCTCTTTTTGGTGGCCAATCTGCTGCTTGGCGAAGTGACTATGACCGCCATCCTGTTGGGGGCAGCCACCGGCTTCGGTCTCTTTTTGATTCTGGCCCTGCTCTCTCCCGGCGGCATGGGTATGGGCGATGTCAAGTTGGCCGGCCTCATTGGTCTGACGACCGGGTTGTCGAATGTGGCCGCCGCGCTCTTTATTGCGATTTTGGTTGGTGGCCTGGCCGGCGCCGTCATCTTGCTGAAAAATTATCTCCGCCGGCGACCCTGGCGTGGTCAAACGATGGCCTATGCACCCTATCTGGTGGTCGGGGTCTGGGTTGTGCTATTTGATGGAATCCGGTTGTTACATACCTATCTGGAGCGTCTATGAACCTACTAATTTTACTGGTGCCACTCTTCACCACCATTGCCGTTCTCTTCATTTTCGCTGCCATCCATCGTTGGCTTCGCAGTGCCAGTGATGTAGAACGTCGCTTAACCGCCGCCTTTGGCAATGATGATATTGAATTGCGACGGCGCAATATCATTTCTGACCAGGTCAATGCCAAGCTGGGGCGCTTGTCCATGGCCGCCCGCTTGGAGCGACAACTGGCGGCGGCTGATATTAAGATCAGCGCCGGCGAGTTTCTCATGATTCGCTTTGGACTCGTGATCACTTTGCTCTTGCTGGGGTGGGTGATCTCCGGCTATCTGGCGGGCGGTCTGCTCCTGTGCATCCTTGGCTGGGTGGCGCCTGGCATGTACCTGAAGCACTACCAGGCGAAACGCTCGCGTGATTTTGCTGCCCAATTGCCTGATATGTTGAACCTGTTGGTGGGTTCATTGCGTGCCGGGTATGGGTTGCTCCATGCCTGTAACGTGGTGAAGGATGAGATGCCCAATCCAATCAGCAGCGAATTTAATCGGGTCATTAAGGAAGTTTCGCTCGGTTTTGGCATTACCAGCGCGCTGGATCATATGGTGGATCGGCTGAATGACGAAGATCTTTCCCTTATTGTCACCTCAATCCACGTACAAAATGAAGTCGGCGGCAGTTTGGCGGATGTGCTGGAATCGATTTCCGGCACAATTCGGGAGCGGATCAAGATTAAAGGGCAGATTCGGGTCATGACTTCGCAACAGCGCGCCACCGGGTGGCTCTTAACCGGCTTGCCCTTTGCGACCGGCACCTTTTTAATGATGATCAACCCCGACTACATGATGGGAATTTTCCAACCCGGCTGGCCGCTCTTGATTCCGGCCAGCGCCATTCTGATGGTCATTATGGGGAATTTTGGTATGCAGTGGGCAATGAAGATTGATTATTAGGAACGATATATACTGCACGGCAGCACATAAAGTAGCCTATTTACACCTGAAAAAGTGCTACTTTATGGCGCCGTTGAGTATATAAGTAAGGGCTTAAGGAGAACGATGATGACAGACAATAGTCTATTCGCTGCGTTGACAGTGGCGGTAAGTATCTTTATGTTGATGGCGGGGATTTACACCCAACGCAATCGCAAACGAGCAGAAGTCACAGCGGCTATGAGCAATATGGCCATGCGCCCCGTCGGTTTGCGGGAATTGGAAATGACCCGCTCTTCTGGTGATCGCATCTGGAAGCCCCTCCTGCGGCGCTTCCACAGCTTGGGGCGGATGTTGACGCCCAGTAAAAACCTGGCGCAATTGCAACAAGAATTGATGCGTGCCGGCATGCTTGACAAACTTTCGGTTACTGATTTCATGGGGTTGCGTGTGCTGGCCGGGATCGGGAGCGGGCTATTGGCTTACTTCTATTTTGTCGCCAGCTATCCCTTGTCCACAGTGTTGCTCATTACTGTGGCCGGCTTTGCAGTGGGCCTCTATCTGCCCAATTTCTGGCTAAAGATGAAAGTTTCAGCGCGGCAAAAGTTGATCACCCGCCTCCTTCCAGATTCGTTGGACATGATGTCCATTTGTGTTGATGCGGGCTTGGGCTTTGAAGCGGCGATTCAAAAGGTGGGCTTTCAATGGGAGACTGAGTTGGCGCATGAATTTCGGCAAGTCATTCGGGAATTACGGGTCGGCGTTTCCCGTACAGACGCCTTGCATAATTTGGTCGAACGCACCGGGGTGCCGGATGTTGCCAGCTTTGTCGCCGTATTGATCCAAGCGGATCGCTTGGGGATTGCCATTCGGGATGTTTTGCACACGCAAGCCGAACAGATGCGCCTCCGGCGGCGTCAACGCGCCGAGGAATCGGCGGCGAAGGCGCCCTTGAAGATGATGTTTCCCATGGTCTTCTTTATCTTTCCGGCCATGTTTGCCGTCATCTTGGGGCCGGCCATCCCCAAAGTGATGAACGCGTTCTAACCCTCTTGCCTCCCTTGGCTCAAACCCCCACCGAAGCCACTGGCAGGCTTCGGTTTTTTTTCTGCCGGTTGTGCAGCAGCGCTGCCATTGACAGAAAACTGTAACGGAAAAATCGACCAAGCAGTATTAGAGTATAGGCAGCTTTGTTTTCGGTTTCGTAAACAAAACTAAGGAATTGATCATGAAACAATAGATCCGGGCTACCGGAATCTATTTATCACAAGAACGTAAGTTTCCTTAAATAGACAACGCTGTTTTTGGGCATCGACCAATAGGGGAGTAGTCACATGCAACATACGGAGCAATCGCAACTCACAGAGACACAGAACGAAGAACTGGCGCTGGCCACCCAACCGGCTGATGTCAAAACGGCTGGTGGTCACTTTACCCAGGATCGCGATTACCTGGAAGCCCTCCGGGATATGCAACAAGGGCAGTGGGAACGCGTGGTGCCCACGCTGCGGGCATTGCAGGAGCGCTACCCGAATGCCACTGAAATCAACGATTTATTGCAAGAGGCGACCTTCCGCTCCAATCTGGAGAGCAACTGGAGCGACAAAGTGAAAGGGTTGCAAGGCTTCACGCTGCCCATTCGCCCACTGCTGACCGCCGTGCCGATCCTCGTATTAGGGGCGCTCCTAATCGTGGGGGTGATCTATTACGGTCGCATTCAGCGGGTCAACGCCCTCTCTGACCAGCAACAAGCGGTTTTGGAACAAGCCCAGTCGGCGCTGGCGGCGGCCCAATATCGCGAAGCGCTCGATCTCTTTGGCGCCGTATTGGCAGAAGCACCGGAACATCCGGAAGCACTCAAAGGTCAGAACGAAACCGAGCGTCAGATGAAACTGGCAAACGATTATCAACTGGCGCTGGATCGGATTGCCGCAGGCAATTACAAAGAAGCCATGACCTTGCTGCTGGCCTTACAAAAAGAAGCGCCCGGCTACCGCGATGTCGCCGATCAGATCGAAGAAGTTAAGGTAAACATGGGAGCGCCACAACTCTTCGCCGATGCCGAATTTGCCTTTGGCAATGCGCTCTGGTTGAGCGCGATCAGCCAATATGAAGAGCTGCGTCGCTTGGATGGTGACTATGAAGCGGCGACCACCCAGCAACATCTGGCAACTGCCTATTTCAAAGCCGGTCAGCAGATCGTCACGGTGCGCCCTAGTGACAGTACGGCGCCGAAGCAGGTGAAAGAATTCTTTGAAAAAGCGACCCAGATGGATCTGCAAGATGCCACCTTGGCAGCAGAGAAGAAGTTGCTCGAAACCTACCTTCTTGGTGAACGGTTGGTGAATCAGAATGAATATGAGCAGGGCGCGAACTATCTCTTCCCGCTCTTTGAACAACGTCCAGACTACTTTGGCGGCTATGTCGCTGAATTGCTCTACCGTGCCTATATCGGTGTCGCCGATCGGTATGTACAAACCGAAGATTTGGACAAGGCGCTGGTCGCCTACCAACGGGCCGTTGATCTCGGCCTTGACAGCAACGGTATTGCGGCCAAGCGGGTAGCCGAATTGAACCAACTGCTGGTTCCACCGACCCCTGTCCCAGCGCCAGTGGCGAGTGGGGGCGGTGGCGCCCCGGCGCCCGTTGTCGTCGAACCAACCCCGGTTGTTAGTTGGCAGGAACAGTACCGCGGCTGGATCGCCTTCCGCTCCAACCGTGATGGGGGTGAGGCCACCTATATCATGCGCGCCGATGGCAGCGAGGCGCAACTGGCGCCGCCCGAAGTGATCTACAACGTGACCCAAGCCTACCAGCAGCAGCAGTGGTCGCCCGATGGCATCGTCTTTGTCTATGTGAAGCATGTTTCCGACCAGGCCAGTACCAACATTTTCAAGGTGCGTTCCGATTTACCCTCGACCTGGGATCGCGACATCATGTTGACCGACTACCCCGGCACCGAGTATGACCCAGTCTGGTCGCCGGATGGACAGTCAATTGCCTTTGTCTCCAATCATACGGGCAATGATGAAATCTGGCTCATGAACCAGGATGGCGGCAACCAGCGCCAGCTCACCTATAACGATTGGCCGTGGGATAAGCACCCCTCCTTCTCCCCTGATGGGAAGCAGATCGTCTTCTATTCCAACCGTAGCGGCAACCGTCAGATCTGGGTTATGAACAGTGATGGGAGCAATCAAGTCAACATCAGCAGTAATAGCGCTGATGAATGGGAACCGACCTGGATTCGTTAATCTAATCGATAGAGGAGCAATCATGGCACTTTTTCGCACCCGTACCAACAAACCGGCTGCCGTCGCCGAAGCGCCAGTCGCCGAAGCGACAGCCAACGCCAAAGCCAACCCGCCTAAAAAGGCCGAGGCGCCGGCCACCAATGGCGCCGCCAAAGGGGGCAGCACTAACATTCTGCAAGAGTTAGGCATCTATACGTTGCCCAACGAGTTGAAAGCCGATTTTCGTAAATTGCGCGAAGAGGTACAACGCTTTTTGGTGGAAGAAAATTATGTAGCGTCCAGTATGGCGCCCGCCAAATTACGCGAACTGGTCGAACCGGTCTATAGCAAAGCGCTCAACGATGCCAATATTGTTATCAGCCGGATCGATCGCACGCGCATGTTGGATATGATTATTGCCGATGTTGTGGGCTATGGTCCCATTCAGCCATTGCTCGACCGTGACGACATTAGCGAAGTCATGGTCAATGGCCCGGACCAAATCTATATTGAACATAAAGGCAAGCTACAACTGTCGGATGTCAAATTTCTGGATAACGAACATGTCCAGCAGGTGATTGAACGCATTGTCGCCCCCTTGGGCCGCCGTATTGATGAATCGTCGCCGATGGTCGATGCTCGCTTGCCTGATGGTTCGCGCGTCAATGCCATCATCCCGCCCCTTTCATTGGTTGGGCCTTGCATTACAATTCGTAAATTTCGGAAAGACCCGCTCAAAGTCGAGGATCTCATTCGCTTTGGCAGTTTCCCGCCGGAATTTGGTGAACTAATTCGGGCCTGTGTCTATGCCCATCTCAACATTATTGTCAGTGGCGGCACCGGCTCCGGCAAGACGACCATGCTCAATGTACTCTCCAGCTTTATTCCCGAAGATGATCGGGTGCTGACCATTGAAGATGCGGCTGAGTTGCAACTTCAGCAACCCCACGTGGTACGCCTGGAAAAGCGACCAGCCAACATTGAAGGGAAAGGGGAAATCAGCATTCGCGACCTGGTCGTCAACAGTTTGCGTATGCGCCCTGACCGCATTGTCGTCGGCGAATGTCGTAGCGGCGAAACACTCGACATGTTACAGGCGATGAACACCGGCCATGACGGTTCCTTGACCACCATTCACGCCAATAGTTCGCGCGATGCCATCAATCGTATTGAAACCCTGGTGTTGATGTCCGGCGTTGACCTCCCCTTGCGCGCCATTCGTCAGCAGATCGCCGCGGCGGTTGATGTAATCATTCAAGTCGCCCGTTTGCGCGATGGCAGCCGGCGCACCATTCAAATGTCCGAGATTTTGGGGATGGAAGGCGAAACGATCGTCATGCAGGACATCTTTCTCTTTGAGCAGACCGGGCTGGATGAAAACGGCAAGATCATTGGCGGGTTAAAGCCCACCGGTCTACGCCCCCGCTTTAACGAGCGCATTGAAGATGCCGGCATTAAGCTGCCGCCCAGTGTCTTTGGTATGACGCAAAATCTTTGGTAAGGAAACCTATGTTACACGTTGAAAATATGACACGCCAGACCGTACTAATCAACCAAGGCCGGGTGGCCGATAACTTCTGGACCAAATTCCGTGGCTTAATGGGCGTGCGTGAATTGCCGGAGGGGGATGGTCTGTTGATCACCAAGTGCGACAATGTGCATACTCACTTCATGCGAATGCCCATTGATGTCTTTTATATCGACAAGCATAATTGTATTGTGGACATTGATCCCGCCATGAAAACCTGGCGGATCGGGCGCAAACGGACAACCGCGTCCTTTGTTATCGAAGCGCCCAGCGGCACCGCCAACCGCACCCAGAGTCGTGTTGGCGATCATTTAAAAATTTCGACCGGATAGGTAAAGAGACATCTCCCGCTCTGCTCATAACCAGTTATAAATGGGCAATGAGTAGAGGGGAGGCGTAGCATTAAAGGAGAAATATTCTCATGAAGCGATTTGGCGACAAGCCCCTTCTGTCGCGACAGCCCTGGTCTGTTGCTGTAAACGTCCTCGTTTTACTTTCTTTGCTCCTGCAACCCGTCAGCCTCTTTGCCAAGCCGGTCGCCGGCCCTGCGGCGGAAGATCTGACGATTGGCGCCCCGCTTCTGCGTGCCCCGACCAATGGTGCGCGCACGACAGGGGTCAACTATCCACCCCTCGGCGTTCCCAAGTTGGAATGGGAGCCACTCGCTACAGCCCAAAAATATGGTCTTGAAGTCAGCACATCGGCCGGTTTTGCGACCATCCTGTTCAAAGCAGATACCTTTGCCACAACCCATACTTTGGATCGTGCCGTGACTGATGGTGAGTATTTCTGGCGTGTGCGTGCGTACGACGGCAAAAACTGGGGACCTTATTCCGAAGTGCGCTCTTTTATCAAGGATTGGAACGACGGCGGCAATTTTGTTGTAGAATTAGTGTCGCCCCCTGAAGGTGCGCAACGCGCCACCTTTACCAAGGAAGATTTTCTCTGGCAACCGCTGCCGGGCGCAGCGCTCTACCGTTTTCAGATTGCTACAGATCCCTCCTTCACCAACGTGGTTTATACAGCCAAAACGATTAAAGCCCAGCATACGCCAATCAAACGGTTGCCAAACAATTTGTATTACTGGCGTGTAACCCCGATTGATAACCGTGATAATTTTGGCGCCCCCAGTGAAGTGCGCTCCTTTTCCTTTACCTGGAGTAATACGCCGCTTTTGCTTGCGCCGGCGCATGATGTCGACTTGGCCTTTGTCCCGCGCTTTACCTGGACGGCTGTCGAGGCTACCTCCAAATATGAATTGCAGGTTAGCACCCAGCCAGACTTTAGCCTAACAAACTACTACCAAACGGCCCACACCGACTATACACCGGAAGAAGCATTGAGTAATGACCAGGATTACTACTGGCGTGTCAAAGCGATTGACTCGGCTAATGTAAGCAGCCCTTGGAGTGAGGTGCGCCGCTTTCGCATCAAGTGGAATTTCCAAACTCAGCTCCTGACGCCAGCGCTAAATTCGATCAGACAATCTACGCCCTTCTTTGCCTGGACGCCCATTCCGGGATCCGAAAGTTATCAAGTGCGCGTTGCGTCAAACACTGCTTTTAGTCGGCCCGTTCTGGATCGCAAATATGCCAATGCCACGACAGCAGCAATTACACACCCGGCTACTTCCGTCGGCCCAGACAATGATTATTATTGGCAAGTACGCGGGATTGATGCGCAAGGAAATTTTACGCCCTGGAGTGACATGTACACCTTCCGCTTCGGTTATGAAGCTGTCTCACCCAATCTCGTCTATCCACTACCCTATTACACTCCAGATGTGGTCAATCTGCCCGTGCATAGTGATCGCACTATTGCCTTCCCCCTCTTTGTCTGGGATAGTGCGCTCACCTACGCACCGTTGCTCACAACAGGAGCGCCGCCAGCCTATTATGGATTGACTGTTGCCAGCGATCCGGCTTTTCAAAACATTCAATTTCAGATTGAAAGCACTGGCCCGGCAGCGGCGCCAACTTTGGCGCATCCTTTTATCAATTTACAGGATGGCAATCTCTCCTACTGGCGTGTACGGGCCTACACACTAGGCGGGGAACAGATCGGGGTTGATCAAATTTGGACAACACGGATTGATCGGACAAGGCCGCAATTCCCTTCCTCGACAACCATTACGCCGATTTATCCGCGTGATGCGTTTGAAAGTGTCACCTCACCACCCCTGTTAGGGTGGTTGCCTGTGGCAGGCGCAGCCAATTACCGAGTACAAGTAAGCAGTGACCCTAATTTTAACACCATTGTTGACGAAGCCGAGCCGCAATTTGTTAATTATGCGCCCTGGCAGGGGCGCCGCACCACCATGCCCTTTGGCACCTACTGGTGGCGTGTACGCGCTGAAAGCGCACCAGGTGTTGCGCTTGGCGGCTGGAGTGAAGTGCGCCGCTTTAACCTGTCCACTGATATTGTGATGGGTAATCCAAACGATCTTGTACCACCCAGTTACCCACTCAGCTTATTGAGTAATCAGATAACCCCCCCGGTCTATATGGCAGAGATGAGTTATATTGCGAGCAGCGCTACCAGCTCACAGACCATTCCTTCTGGGTATGATCTGGGCGACCTGCATATTATGACCAACCGTGTTGCCTTGCGCTCACAATCTTATCCAGTGGCTTCCGGTAACTTGAACTGGATTTTTGCCTTTAGCACAGATGGTCTTCTCTCACCAACAACCAAGTATGGCATTTATGTTGATGCCGATCATATTGCCAACTCCGGTGCCCCTACAGATCCGCTAGGGAAAGCAATTGCCGTCGATAGCCTCTATCGTCCGGACTATGTACTATATGTTACACCCACAGTGGGCGGATCAATTGCGCCGAGCGAAATTCTGATCTACAGTTGGATACCCCAAGTGCAAAGTTGGGACGGCGGTAAAACGTTGGCGAGTATTGGGGGTGATGCGTGGTACGCCACTGATGGGTCTCGCGCCATCCAACTTGAGATCCCTTATAGTGCTCTTGGCGCCACTGCAGAAAACTTTTCCGGTAGTCTGGCGGTAACAGTCTTTAGCACCACTGCCGGCGATGCCACGGGAATGGTAGACGTGATTCCGCCGCAAGGCGTCATGATCACACGCCCGGCTTTTGTATCCAATATATTGATGCCGCTTTACCCCTTTGATACACCATTAAGCAATCCGGTCACCCTCTATGATATGCCCATTTTGCGTTGGCGTATGCCCTACTATGACTCCAATGACGGCTATCAAGTACAGATTGCGCGGGACGCCAAATTTACCCAGTTAGTGGAGACTTGGGATGTGGCTGAGTCAGGCAATGTTCCCTTCTACCCCTTTGTGTCCAACAACTTTCAATCATTGAACGCTTATGAGGATAACGAAAGCTTCTATTGGCGGGTGCGTCTACGCCATGAGAAGTTCAATAGCTCGCAATATGATCACGGTCCCTGGTCGCCGACTATGCGTTTCAAGCTGGATAGTCGCCTTGTTGGCAATCCCAGGCTTTCGACCGGTGTCATTGCCAATACCACGCCTACCTTCGAGTGGGATCGCGTTGAAGGTGCATCGACTTATCGCTTGCAGATTGACGATGATGCAAACTTTAGCAGCCCGTTGGCGGTGACGTTAAGTGGCACCAGTTATACGCCGATTGATCCATTGAAAGATGGGACCTATTACTGGCGCGTGGCGATTATGCGTTCGGAAGATGTCGTTGGACGATGGACCCCGACAATGTCTTTTGTCAAGCAATCGCTGGCGCCGATCCCGTTAGCACCGATTACGTTACCGTCGAGCGATATTACGGTTATTAATGCGCAACCAACATTTATCTGGACATCTATTCTAACCCCGACGGACGTCCCACGGATGGCGACACCTCTATATCGGTTGCAAATTGATCGCGATCCCAACTTTGGCAAGCCTGGCAACTTTACCACAGCGGCAACGGCTTTAACACTCCCCGATGATGCCAGCCTGGCTGATGGCACCTGGTATTGGCGCGTAGCCGCAATTGACTTTAAGGGTAATGTGGGCGCGTATAGCCCGGTGCAACGATTCTATAAGGAATATCTGGCTCCGCAATTGTTGCAACCAAGTCAAAATAGCGTTGTCAGCGGCGTCACCAGCTTTGAATGGGCGGCCGTTCCCGGTGCAGCTTATTATGGCATTGAGATCGATGACGATCTGCTCTTTAACTCTTCGCTAAAAGCGGAGACCGATAACACGAAGTACACACCGATTGCGGCGCTGCCGGCCAAGGAGTATTACTGGCGTGTGCGCATCTTTGACAATGAGCGCAATCCCGGCCCCTTTGTCACCGGTCGGATTCAAGTCCAAACGGTCAGCCTCTCTGTGGGCAACTATGTCTGGATCGACGAGAATAATGATGGTAGAGTCGACAGTGGTGAGTTGCCCGTTCCCGATGGCGTTGTCGTTGAACTGTTGAGCGGCGCCGGTTCGCCCTTGAACAAGACCACACAGACGGTCAATGGTTACTATCGCTTTACCGGCTTGGATATTGGTGAATACCGGGTACGGCTGGCGGCCGGCAACTTCATCCCCGGTGGTCTGTTACAAAAATACGGGCACAGCACCGGCGCCAACCAGGAGGGCGACCCCAATTTGGATGGCGACCAGAATGACAACGGGATGGACAGCACCGAGCCGTCCGTCGATGGCATTGTGAGCGGCAAATTCTCGCTGACCCAGAACGAGCCGCTAGGTGAACTACCCACCACCTCCGGCAACCCTGGCGATGATGGCGCCGGCACAGCCGATCTGGATTCCAACCTGACCGTGGACTTTGGCGTCTCGCCCTCATCCAAACTCTATAGCATCGGCAATTTTGTCGGCCTTGATGCCAACAATGATGGGCAGATTGATCTGGACAGCACGCAAAAGCCCATGCCGGTCCCCGATGGTGTAGTGCTGGAACTGTTAAGCGGCGACAGCGCGGCGCTCCTGACCGCAGCCGCCACGGAAAGCGGCGACGGCAGCGACGCCTTCACGGTTCTGCGCACCACGACCACCAAAAGCGGCTTCTACCTCTTTAGTGGCCTGCCCGCCGGCAACTATCGCCTACGCATTGCCCCCAGCAACTTTATGGGCAATGGCGTGTTGGCGACCTACGGCCCCAGCACCGGCGCCGATCAGGAGACTGATCCCAACAACAACGGTGACCAGAATGACAACGGGCTGGATGAAGGGACGCCGTCTGTCAATGGCATCATCAGCGGCGTGATCGCGCTCGGTGGCACTGGTCCGACCAACGAGTCAACCACCGCTATCGGCCAACCCGGCGATGATGGACGCGGCACCCTCGACGCCAACTCCAACCTGACCATTGACTTCGCCCTCATACCGGGTAAGCCCACGGCGGCGAAAGAGACGGTCTACTTGCCGGTGATTCGGCGGTAAAAAGGCGTTGCCAATACTGAACGCAGTGCGTTCAGTATTGGCAACGCCTTTTCGCTCAATAAATCGGTACGCCAGCTTCCGCCGCAATGCGATGAACGTTCTTCGCAGCCAGGATATAGCGCTCATTGGGTTGATCGCCCATCGGTGTCCAGCCCAGTTGCATCACCTGGTCGATGCCGGTGCGGGTGGCCGGCTGGCTGGGGAGATGTTCGAGCAGCATGTACTCATCAGGGTGCTGTTCATGCCAGAGGCGGAGGGCGACACCCAGATCCAACTCCCCTTCGCCGGGGACTTCTTCGCTAAAGTGAACGACAAAGCCATTGCCGACGCTAATGTCTTTACAATGACCAACGGGGCAGATAGCGCCCATGACATTGAAAATATGTTGTAACCGTTCGGCACTGTTGTAGACCTGCTGGATCGTCTGGAAGTGGTTGACATAATCCATGACAATCCGAATCCGCTCTGAGCCGACATCCTTAACCACTTGGGCGTTGACCTCCGGCGAGTTCATAATGGTTAGGACATGGGTTTCAATGACGATGGTTTGTCCCTCTTTTTCCGCCTTATCCGCCACTTGCCGCAAGGTGCCAATCAGCCGCTCATAACTGTCCGGCGCATGATTCTTGCGCGACGGGTGATAGGAACCGGTCGGGTTCAGGCTGCCGGTGCGAATGAGTGAAGTCCTGGCCTCCAACGCTCGACCAATCTCAATGCCCCGTTCAATCTTGCGCACCACATTGGCGCGCACGTCCGGATCCGGGTCAAAGAGACATTCGCTATAGCCAATGCCCACCTGCACCAGATCCATCTCTGTGTCCGCATAAAGCTGTTTGACCTTGTTGCACTCTGCCGTCTGCACCCCGAAAAGCAGATCGCTCCCGACATGAAAACAGGCGCTGGTCAGGCCAAGCCCCCGAATCGCCAGCAAATTTTCCGTTGAAATTGTCCGAAAATCATTGGGCAACATGCCCACCACCCCTAAACGCATGATTACCTCCTTTGGTTTGATTTTATCAAAGAGTACGCAGAGTACGCAGATTGTAAAAATAAATCTGCGTACTCTGCGTACTCTTTGATGGATGAAAATTATTATAGGCGAATGATTAACGTAATTTCCCACGCCCCAAAATCGGCCAGGCGGTTTCGACGATCCCTTGGCGGACGCCATAGAGCGTGTCATGGAGAAAGACAGTAGCGTCGCTATAGCCGACGACAAAATCAAAGACGTCGCCAATCTTGAGCGCGGTGTTGGGCGCGTCGAGATTGATAATACCATGTTCCGCTGAGAGGGAGAGACTTTTGACGCCCTCAATGCCCACGGCTTTGGGGGTGGCAAAGCCGCGGGGCAGGGTCTTGAAACCGGCGTCACAGATAATGCGCGTTGGTGTGGGGCGGCTGGTCACCATGCTCTGGACAAAGAGCGCTGGTTCCAACTCAACCCCCCATTGTTGATAGGTGACATCACAATAGACGGCGCCGCCGGCTTCAATTTCGGTGACGCCGGGCAGAAAAGGGGTGATGTTATAGGTGCCGCTGCCGCCGGCGCTGACAATATCGACCGGCAATCCTTCGGCACGACATTGCTCGGCGGTATCGGTAAAGCGGGCGATGCTCTGCTCAATCGCTTTGCGTTTCTCCGCTTTGTCGATAATGGTCAACGTGTGGCCTTCCCAGGTTTGGAGGCCCCGGAAGGCCACCCCCGGCGTGTCGGCGATCCGTTTGGCTAACATGACGGTTGGCTCCCCCGGCGGTAGACCGGCGCGATCCATCCCAACATTGACCTCGATCAGAACGCCCACCGTCACCCCTTTGGCACTGGCGGCGGCGCCCAGTTCGACCACATTCTCCACACTATCCACAATCACCTTGACATCGGCGTGGCGACGTAGATTGACCAGCCGCGCGATTTTCTGGGGGCCGACAATCTGGTTGGCGATCAAAATGTCCTTGATGCCGGCCTGCGCCATCACCTCTGCCTCGCCCAGTTTGGCACAAGTGACGCCGATAGCGCCGGCGTCGATCAATTTATGGGCCAGCGCCGGCGCCTTCATCCCTTTGGTGTGCGGGCGCCACTGGATACCGGCCTGGCGGAAGAGCGTTGCCAGCCGGTTGATGTTCCCCTCCAGCCGGTCGAGATCAACCCACAGCGCCGGCGTATCGATTGCTTCTTTATGTAAACCAATTTCTGTCATTCGCAGTACTCCTGTCACAAAGCAGCCTTCGTTGAAAGTAACTTGCCTGCTGAATATTAGATATTGGGTATTCGATAATAGGCCGAATACCCAATACCCAATACCCAATACCCAATATCCAATATACCACTTCTCTAAAACCAAATCGGGTTCGACCAGGCGCGACCGCCGTCGGCCCCGCGCACGGTGACACGACAATAGGGACTATCAAATTTGCGCAGGCTCAGTTCAAAGTTGATCTCGCCATTGCCGCCCACGGCAACCGACTTGCTGCCCTTGCCGGTGACAAAGACGCGCGTGGCCGGTGAACAGGAGACCAACACCTTATCGCCGGGGAAAACTTGAATGTCATAAATCTCCGGCCCGGTGCTGGAATAGTAGTGACCGGCTTTGAGCGCAGCTAATAGCGCCGCTGGTTCTAATGTTTCACTTTTGACCCAGACCCAGCCGCGGCGGAAATCATAGCGGGCGCCGGTGCCATGAAAATCATCGGTGGCGCAGGCGCCGTAACGCTTACCGCGCCCCAACATAATGTCGGCGATCTGCCAACTGTCGGCGTGGTCGTTGTGGTCATAGGCGATGCCGTTGAAGATTTCAATCGCATCGACCGGGCCAAGCGCGTCAATGTCTCGTTCCGTGAGGCAATACCAGGCCGGATGGGCTACGGCTACATACGCGCCGGCAGCCATCGCCCGTTGGGCCAGATGAGCGGCGCTTTCGTCCGCAGTCGGCGTGGCAAAGTCCAGCGGCAAGCCGACCGCCAGGATGTGCCAAATTTCGCCCATCTCGGTCTGGTCGGTATGCAACTCGGCGCCGATGATGGTGGTGAAATCATCGCTGCGGAAGGCGCGCGTATCGGTGATCGGCCAGTTGTACCGTTCCAGGAAATGGTCGGTCAGCGCCATAAAATCGTAACCAGCCTGATGGTAACGCTGGCAGACCGCCTCCACCGCATACGCGCCATCCGAATTTGTACTATGCGTGTGCAGATTGCCCCGCCAGAAGCGACCGGGGAGGGCAAAGGGTAATTGGTGCATGATTGTTGTATCTTTCTGTATATACAGAGAAGGAGAGTTACGAATTACGAATTACGAGTTACGAATTACGTCTGTACTTTCGTAACTCGTAATTCCTGTCTGACCTCACTGCCATGCCTGCCGCAGCAGCCGTAGCCAGTTGCCGTGGAGAATAGCGTCAATGTCGGTGGACTGGTAGCCTCGTTTGGTCAAGATGCCGGTGAGCTTTTGCAGATCGGCGATGGTGTCCAGGTCACAGGGCGATTGCTCGCGCCCATAGCCGCCATCCAGATCCGTGCCGATGGCGGCATGGCGACTGTTGCCGGCCAGTTGACAGATGTGGTCGATATGGTCAACGACCGTTTCCAGGGTGACGCCGGCGTTGCTGCTTTGATCAACCACCCAGCCGGGTTGGAGCATCCAGGTGTCCATCGCCGCACCGATGACGCCATCGCGCTCAAAGATCGCGCGCAATTGGGCGTCGCTAAATTGGCGTTGATGAGGCACCAATGCGCGACAGTTGTTATGACTTGCCAGCACCAGCCCATTGTAATGCTCCAATGATTCCCAGAACGCCTCATCCGAAAGGTGGGTCAGATCCAGCACAATCCCCAGCCGTTCCATCTCGCGCAAAAGGGGGGCGCCAATTTCGGTCAAGCCTAGTTCTGTACCGGTGCCGCCGGCATAGCGACCGGGGCCATAGTGGGTTGGCCCCAGCAGGCGAAGACCAGCATCCCACCACGCCGACAGTTGCTCCGGCGCCAAAATAGGATCGGCGCCCTCCATGCTAATGACAAAACCAAGGGGCGGCGTCTGGGTTGTCTCTTCCGGGTGGGCGGCATCCCACGCCTGCCACTCGGCCCAATGGGCATCAAGCGCCGCCACATCGCTGATAATACGGATATGCCCTTGCTGTTCCAGGGCGCGATAGTAGGCCAGTTGCCCGTGGGCCATGCCGTACGCCTGCGCGGGCGAATGGAAGTCAATATAAGGCACGGGGCGACCGGTGGAACGGGCAATCAAGGTCGCCACACTGAGCGCCAGGCGGCCGCGGCGCATGTCGGGGAAGGCGACGGTGCCTTGCGCCCGTCCTTTGCCGGGGGTGCGCTGCTCTTGGGTACGGATACTATAGGCCGAGAGCAAGAGATCGCGATTCAACTGCAACGCGTTCATCGACAAATCGAGATGGGCGTCAATAATGAGCATGGACAGACTCCTGGATGATAGTAGATAGGCCGGTTGACTCAATAGCTGCATTATAGCAGCCTATTGCCTTTCAGAAAAGCGGGCCAAAAGGCAGACCGTAACGATTTTTCTTTTTTGCTGCTTCTCATCCATCGGTTTTTTGTGTATACTTACCTGCAATTGTAAATGGTTCCTGGCGCCAGCCACGAGCCACCAACAACGCCTACCTGTGCCAATCAAGAAAGGTGATGGTCTCTCATGAAATTGCTTGAACAGATTCAACAACTCGATTTTCCGGCGGATCTGCCCAATTCGCTCCTGTCCGTGAAACAAACCTTCCATGCGCCTGATGTGGGTGATGTGGGCGCGGCGGCCAAACGAGCGCTCAAAGAAGGGGGGTTGCTGGCGCGCATGAAGCCGGGCGCAACGGTGGCCGTCGGCGTCGGTAGCCGCGGCATTGCCAACCTGCCGCAGATTGTCAAAGCGACAATTGAAGGGTTGCGCGAAGCCGGGATGAACCCCTTTGTCCTGCCGGCCATGGGCAGCCACGGCGGCGCCACCGCCGAGGGACAGAAAACCATGCTGGCCGAATTGGGCGTCACCGAAAAGAGCGTCAACGCTGAAATTCGCGCCACCATGGAGGTCAAGGAGATTGGGCGCATTCCCGATGGCCCGCCCCTCTTCCAGGATCTGGTTTCGGCCTCTGCCGACCACTGTATGTTGGTCAGCCGCATCAAGCCGCATACCGATTTCCGCAGCCATCTGGAGAGCGGCCCCTCCAAGATGTGTGTGATCGGCTGGGGGAAACAACATGGCGCGGCAATTATGCACGGCGGTGGCGGCGCCAACTTTCAGAAATATCTGGCCCCGGCGGCGCGTCTCTATGAAACCAACACCAATTTTGTCGGCGCCCTGGCGGTGGTGGAAAATGCCTACGACGGCACCGCCAAGATTGAAGGCTTGACCGCTGATAAAGTAGGGTTGGAGCCGGAAGCAAAATTACTGGAAGAGGCCAAATCGCTCATGGCGAGCCTGCCCTTCCCCGAAATTGATGTACTGGTGGTGCGCAACCTGGGCAAGAATATTAGCGGCACCGGTATGGATACCAACATCGTCAGCCGCCTACTGATCCCCCGCCAGCCCGAAGCCTTTGGCAATGTTGATATTGCCGTCATTACGGTGCTTGACCTGACCGAAGAGACCCACGGCAACGCTTG
Organism: Caldilineaceae bacterium; assembly: GCA_026645575.1. The sequence continues at coordinate 52,774 of JAPKMW010000043.1, read as the reverse complement.
CGGTATGGGGTTGGCCAATGTGACCACCGCCCGCGTCTTCAAGAAGATCGACTGGATCGCCACCTACACCAACACCATTACCTCCGGCATTTTTGGCATGTACCGCACTAGCCTGCCGCTCACCATGCCCGATGACCGCGCCGCTCTGCAAGTCGCCCTACGCGGCTGCGCCCGCCCATGGGCCGACGCCCGCATGGTCTTTATCCAGGACACGCTGACGCTCGACCATATCTGGGTCAGCCCCAACTTACGCAAAGACGTAGAAGCTCACCCCCGCCTCAGCATCAAGGAGGAGACGCCGCTGCAATTTGATGCACATGGGAATATGCGCTGTCCGTGGGCGTTGGCGTAAGCAAACCTAGCTTATCTTTTGCTCCCATGATAAAGGGTTGGGCATATGGCGTCAGATTATACAGAGTTGTTGCGAGAACAGGTTGTTATTGCAGCGATGAGTGCCGCTTGGCTTGATTCACAACCAGGTGTTTCCGGTGGACATGAAGAAGGCGGCTTTATCTTGCGCAATGCTAATGGGCAGATCGAAATCTTACGGTGGGTAACGGGTGTACAGATCATGGCATTGACACTAATAGCAGATGTCTACAAAGACGCAGTTGCGATGTCAACAGCCAATGTGATGGCTGTGGCGAACAAACGAGCTAAGGAATTAGGCGTTGATACGTTGAACAGCCTCATCACAATGACCCAATATATACAAGATGGAATGATGTTCTGGCGCGTGAACTATGGCGCCAAAGATTATTTAGACCGGCGCGGCGGTGACTTAATCATTGATGTCGATGCTATCAACGGAAAGATTGACCGCATATTGTGGGGGCAGTAAATTAGCAAGAACTAATTTGCGTCCACCCACTATCTAGCCATGCGCTTCTGTTTTCGCAATCTCCTGCAACACCGCCCGCGCCAGGAGGGCATCATCTTTGGCGCGGTGGCTGTTACGTAGGGGAATGTTGAAGCGGTGGCCGGCTTTTTCCAGGCTCTGCCAGCGCCAGGTGTTGCGGTGGATGTCCCACTCGCCATAGAACTGGGCGTAAATCTGCATGATGCAGAAGGGCGTAAAGGTGGGATCGGGCCAGAGCAGTCCATATTGTTGATGGGTCTGCTTGAGCAGGCGCAGGTCGAAATCGACATTGTAAATGCCGATGGCGCGTTCGGCCAGGATGGCTTGAACCTGTGGCCAGAGTTCGGGCCAGGTGGGCGCTGTCGCCACCATTGTGTCGTTAATCCCATGCACTAGCGTGGCGGCAGACGGAATCGGCTGGCGCGGACGTACCAGCGAATCCAGCAGGATTTCACCGGTATGGTCGATCAGGGAAATTTCAATGATTTCGGCGGTGGAACGGACACCGGTTGTTTCTGTGTCGAGAAAGAGCGGTTGTGCGGCCAACCGTTGGCGAGCCAACATAACTGCTTGTCTGCGTGTTTCACTCAATTCGCTTTGCTGCTCTGACATCCTTCCCCTTTCCAGAGGGGATTTTGTAAAAAAACTTGTCGTTTTGACTACCATTATCGGCATTGCTTGCATTTCTGTCAAAAGTTGCCATACTTGTAGGATAGATTAATGATGAATAACCGTCCTTTACTCGCCATTACCTTGGGTGATCCCGCTGGGATTGGCCCGGAGGTCATTATCAAAGCCTTAGATCATGCTGCCGTCTACGATCAATGCCGTCCATTGGTGATAGGAGATCAACGTATTCTAGTACGGGCAATGGATTGGATCAAAGGTGTTAACCTGGGCTTTGATGTGGTTACGACGCCAGCGCAGGGGCAATATCGCGCCGGGCTGATCACGCTGTTGGATCTACAGAATGCCGATCCGGCTCGTATTGCACCGGGGCAGGTGAGCGCAGCGGCTGGGCAGGCCGCAGTGGAATATGTCTTGCGCGCCTGTGATATGACAATGGCCGGAGAAACTGATGCCGTAGTGACAGCGCCGCTCAACAAAGAAGCGATGAATCTGGCTGGCCATCACTACGCTGGTCACACTGAACTGTTGGCCGACCGCACCGGCGCGACAAAGGTAAGCATGTTGTTGACCGGGCCAAAGCTGCGGGTCGTCCATGTCAGCACCCATGTCGCCTTGGCCGAAGCGATCCGCCGCGTTACCAGCCAGCGGGTCGAAGAGGTGATCGACCTGGCGCAGCGCTCGTGTCAGGCGTTGGGCATTGCCCGCCCGCGCATTGCCGTCGCCGGCCTGAACCCCCACGCCAGCGAAGGCGGCTTATTTGGCGACCAGGAAGCCAGGGAGATCCAACCGGCCATCGAGCGAGCGCGGGCGCGTGGCTTACAAGTTACCGATCCCCAGCCGCCCGACACCGTCTTTCTGCGCGCCGTCAAAGGCGATTATGACATTGTGGTCGCCATGTACCATGACCAGGGCCACATCCCCATGAAACTTCTCGCCTTTGATAGCGGCGTCAACGTCAGCATCGGCCTCCCCATCATTCGCACCTCCGTCGATCACGGCACCGCCTTCGACATCGCCGGCGCCGGCAAAGCGCGCGAAGAGAGTATGCTGGAAGCGATCAAGGTCGCAGTACAGATGGCGCAGGCAAAAGCATAAACCTCGCTCTTTGCGAGTCCGTGACTCGAAACCGGCTGGGGCGAGTCACGGACTCGCAAAGAGCGGTATATGGCATTAAATTTTTACAGCCCCTAACCAACCGCCTCATCCCCCACGCTCAAATACGCATTCATGTCAGCGGGGTTGAAGATCTCGGTTTGGAGCATGGCACGGGCGGCCCCCAGGAGCGTATAGCGCACCGTGTCAGAGATGTTATACCAGGTTGGGCTGGCCAGGACGAGGGCGCGCCAGGCAAAGAAGGGAGGAACAACGGTCAATATTTCATGGTCTTTGCTGGCAGTCAGATAGGTGTTCCAGAAGATGTTCCATAACTGGGCAAAGGGCGCCGTCAGCCAACTACTCCGCTGCAACGAGAAAAAGAGATAGTTGATCGCCATACAGGCCACGTCATCCGCTGGTTCACCCCAAGCGCCCCGGCTCCGATCCACGACATGAAACTCCCCGTTACGTTCAAAGTAGACATTGTAGGGATGAAAATCGCCATGCACTTGGGCCAACCGGTGGGTCTTATTCTTTAAGCGCCAGCGCCAGGTGACACAAGTCTTTTCAAATTCTTCCAACCACGACCATTCGACCAATGGATTGTCGGCGGCGTAGCTGTCAGCCAGCCCCATGATCCCCTCACCGCTCCCGACCGTATCCCGAATCCGACGGGCATAGAGGGTGGGGGCATCATGTTTGACAGCATGGATCTCCGCCAGATAGAGCGCGAGTTGGCGAGCGCGTCGTAGATCGACGCCGGTTGCCTCGCCCGTGTCACGCAGACGCAGCAGATCACGAGCATACGGTTCACCGTTGACATGATCCGTTAAGACAAAAAACTCATCACCCTCCGCCAATGAAACTAGCTTGTCATCGCTGGTAATGACACCAATATCCAAAGCATGGGTGTGGTGGGGCAGGGCATTGTAGGTGTCATAACTGAGCAGAATTTCGGCGGCGCGATCGGCGCGCCAATCATGACCAAAGGAATTGGCCGCCGCCGTTTGCAACACCAAGCGCGACGGCTTGCCATTGATCAAACATTCAACCAGGATCGGCTCCCCATAGCCAAAGGTTTTAAGCGCCGGCGCTTCAGTCACGTTGAGAAGGGCTGCGCCATTCATCAACGGCGCTTGGGGAGCGCCGGCGTCGTTGGGGTTTCGTAAGCGCAGCACTTTCACCTCGGTCTGGAAACGTTGGGTGAGATATGCGGCAATCTGTGCAACCTCTAATTTCACAACCAGCCCTCCCTGCAGCTCGCCGGCAAAAAGCGGGTCAATGGATGGGACAGCGCCTTGCCACTCTGACCGGTAGAAACAATACGAAACCGGGATCACTACCCCAGTTTCGCTTCATAACCTTCACATTAGCCTGCGTCTACTCTAAAACAGATTATTGTTCATGCCATCAGCCACGGAGGCAGAAAATAGACTCACCAAGTGGACAGGTCGAATCCTGGTCAGGTGGCTAGGGCAAATTGAAGAGTGGTGGAACGGTAGCAGGTGGCAAGTGGCAGTAGCAAACACACTGAGGACCCTGCCATTTGCCACCTATCATTATTACGTAAGTATATCGTTATCTTTCCTAGGAAAAACCAACCACTTTGGGTAAAAAATTTATCAAAATACCGTAGACAAAACAGCAAGAGTGCAGTATACTATTTGTATCACCCTTCAAGTTCCACCTACAACCATTGCTCTTTCATCACCTCGCCGTAGGATGGTTTGTGCTGCATAACCGATCAAATTCAAACCTGATCAAACCTGATCAAAACTGATCAACGACGAGAAGAGACCGAATGGAATTTTGATTGATGCCAAACAAATCCTTACGGCAAACGCATTCATTAGCAAAAAAGAATGAACAAAAGCCAATAAGAACAATCGATAACGCATAATCCATTACTGGCATACGTGATGAGAGCAGTTTGCCGTAATAAGTACGACAAATGCCCGATTGCAAAGTTGAGGAGAAGCCGCGCATGATCTATGGCATGATGAAACAAAGTAGCGGAATATTGATTGGTATTTTGATGACGTTGGTCATCATTTGGTTTGTACCGACAGCAAATGCCTATCCTGCGGCTGCGCCTCCTCTGGTTCCCCCCATCAGCCCGCGTCTGGAAACCGTAGCGGCGACCCCTGCCCTGCACTATCAGGGGCGTTTGCTTGACCCAGTCAATGGGCAAGCCAAAGCCGATGGCGCCTATGCCTTTACCTTTCGGATCTACAACACAGCCACCGGCGGCGCCCCTTTGTGGACCGAGACCAAAAGCGTGAGTGTCAATAAAGGGCTGTTCAACACCTTGCTTGGCGACACTACGCCGCTCGATAACACGATCTTTACCGGCCAGGATCTCTACCTGGGCGTTACCATTGGCACCGATCCCGAAGCCGCACCCCGCCAGCGGCTGGCTCACGTCGCCTATGCCATGTATGCCGAAAAGGCGGGGAGCGCCAATTCTCTGAACGGCCAGAGCGCCACCGCCTTTGCTCCGGCCACCCATGCCCATAGTGGCGAACAGATCAACGCCGGCACCGTAGCCGAGGTACACATTGACAATGCCATCACGCGCGACAATGAGGTGATGACCATTGTGCGCGCCAATGGCGGCTCCGGTTCAGGGCTGAACGCCGATATGCTCGACGGGTATGACCAATCCAGCTTTTACAAATCTGCCACCGGCACCCAAGTCAACCAGACCACGCCGTTGGCGGCCGGTGGTCAAGAGTATTGGTTTACTTTTGGTTACTCTGCGGATCAACTGGTGGTGTGGCGGGTGAAGCCGACCGTTGTCAGCGCCAAGATGCGGCTGGAGGTGGAAACCGAGATGTCCACCAATAACACCGTGACCTATTGGTTACGGGTCTACAATACTGGCACCGTAGCCTCCGGCTACCAATTAATCCGCCATCATTTTGTCCAATAGAGGTTATGTATGGGAAAACGAACCAAATTTCGCCTCAGCCTCCTGATTGCGCTCGGCCTGGTCGTCGGCAGCGGTTATCTGCTGCAACCGGCGCCTGACGCATGGAGCAGTGCGCTGGCGGCGGAGCAAACAACCGTTGTCTACAATGAGAACAGCGCATTACCGCCCGTCATCGCCTATCAGGGGCGCCTACTGGACCCCATCACCGGGCAAGCCAAAGTGGATGGCGCCTATGTGATGGCCTTTAATCTTTATCCGGTCGCAACCGGCGGCGCTCCTCTATGGACCGAATCGAAAAGCGTCCAGGTGAACAAAGGCCTCTTTAGCACCCTTCTGGGTGACGTTGCCCCGCTCCCGTTGAGCAGCTTTACTGGCCAGGATCTCTATCTCGGCGTCACCGTGGGTGGCGACCCTGAAGCAACGCCCCGCCAGCGGATTGGGCATGTCGCCTATGCCATCTACGCTCAATCCGCAGCGGCGGCTATAACAGCCGACAGCGCCGCCACTGCGGGCAATGCTGACAAGCTGGATGGACAGGATGCAACCGCCTTTGCCCCAGCCGCGCACCAGCATGACGCGATGAGCGGCAACAACGCCGGAACCATTCTAACCATTACGCAAAATGGCGCCGGCAACGGCATCCAGGGAACCACTGCCGCCACCGGCGCCGCCAAAGCTGGCGTCTACGGCGTGGCCGGCACCGATGCCGGCGTGAGCACCCCTGCTAAAGCCGCCGGTGTTCTGGGGCGTTCGTTGAATGCTTTTGGCGTCATTGGCTACAGCACCAATGATGATGGCGTTTACGGTCACAGCACCAATGAGTTTGGCGTGCGCGCCGAAAGTGGCGGCAAAGCCGCCCTCCTGGCGCTGGCCTTTGGCAGCGGCACGACCAATTATGGTGTTGAGGCGCGTAGCAGCAGCACACACGGCGTCTACGCCGACGGCGCCACCTATGGGTTTTACACACCGGATAAAGTCTTTGCCGGCGCCGGCTACAACGACATTGCCGAACACATGCCGGCGGCTACTGATGTCACGGCGGGAGACGTAGTGGTGATCGACCCTGAGCATGACGAGCGGGTCATCAAATCCTACAAAGCCAATGACCCGACCGTGGCTGGCGTCATCTCGACCGACCCCGCGCTGTTGATCGGCCAGGCGGACTCGCCTTCGCCGCTGGCGTTGGCTGGTCGGGTGCCGGTCAAAGTCAGCGCCGAAAATGGTCCCATCCGTCGTGGTGATCTCTTGACGACTGCGGCTACGCCCGGCCATGCCATGAAGGCCACTCCGGTTTTGATCAACGGCATCCCGTTCTATACCCCAGGGACGATTATCGGAAAGGCAATGGGCGAAATCGAGGCGGGCGTTGGCGTCATCATTGTCTTGGTCATGCCGCAATAACAAGGGCGGTATGCCAAAAGTTGTGCTATACCGCCATAATATCTGTAGGAACGTTATGAAACGCAACGTCTTTACGCTTGGCGTCACGGTCGCCGTCAGCCTTCTCTGTGTTAGCCTGGTGCTGGCCCAGTCATCGGCCAACTTTTTGTTGTCCTGGACGGCGCTCGGCAGCGGGGGCGGGCAGCGCACTTCCGCCAACTTTGTCATTCAAGATGAGATCGGCGCCGTGGCCGGTAACCCCGCGACTAGTGCCAACTTTACGATCCAGGCCGGCTTCCCAGCCGGGTTGGATAGCGCGCCAACCGGCAATGCCACGCCCACGGCTACCCCGCCGCCACCCCAACCCGGCGGCGACAGCTTTGAAGACGATGATGTCTGTGTGCGCGCCCGCCCCATCGCCACCGATAGCGCGAAGCAGAATCACACTTTCCATGATAGCGGCGATAGCGACTGGCTGCGTTTTACCGCCCAAGCCGGCAAGACCTATATCATCAAGGTCAACAATCTGAGCGCCCAATCTGATGCCGTTATCAACTTTTTCGACGCTTGTAACGATACCTTGGCCGGTCAGGGGCAGAACTCCTTTGGCTCAGAAGTCGTGTTAGAGTGGGATGCCACTAAGAACGGCGACTACTTCTTCCAGTTGCAACAATTTGATCCCGCCCAATTTGGCGACGGCGTGACCTACGAAGTTTCCGTGACCGCCGATACAATGCCCCCCACGGCCCCACAAAACATCCGCTGTATTGCGGTCGATGCTACCACCCTGGGCGTCCAGTGGAAGCGCAACGCCGAACGGGATGTCAAGGGCTATCGCGTCACCTATGCTGGCAATATCTCCGGTGTCGATGATGTGAGTGGCGGCGCGACCACCTTTGCCCAGATCAGCAGCTTGACCACCGGCCAGAGCTACAATGTCAGCGTGCGCGCCATCGACTTTTCCAGCAACCAGAGCACGCCATCGGGGGAAGCGCCCTGTTTGTTGGCGCCGCCAGTGGATACCACCGCGCCGGTTCTCTCCCTCGACTCGCCCGCCAGCAGCAGCAGCCTGATCACCATTACCGGCAATGCGCTTACCTTTAGTGGCCTCGCCACCGATAATGGCAACAACCTAAGTCGTGTGCGCGTCTTCAATCAAACCCTCAATGTCCATGGTTGGGACTATAGCCTCACGGGTAATAATGACAACTTCCGCGTCGAAAATCTACAAATGGCAATTGGCGCCAACACCATCAAAGTGGATGCCTTTGACACCGAGGGTAACACCAGTCAACTGAACCTCACCGTCAATCGCCAGGGCAATGCCCAGGGCGCCGTCTTGATTGTCGCCGGACGTAATGAGACGAATGGCTTACAGGGCAATATCTACAACGCTGCTAATCGCGCCTATCGCATCTTCAAAACCGCCGGCTTTAGCGAAGATGCCATCTACTACATCGCGCCGTCACAACAAGACGCCGACAAAGATGGACTGACCGATGATGTCGATGCGGTTCCTAGCACCGCTGCCGCGCTCCAAAACGCCGTATTGACCTGGGCCAGCGACAAGGTCGGGCCGGGCAAGCCGCTCTTTGTCTATATGATCGATCATGGCTTTGAGGACAAGTTCTGTTTGGATGGCTGCACCACCGGTTCGATCACCCCGGCGGATCTCAACGGCTGGCTCACCACCTTGGAGACGAACACCGGCGTCGATCAAGTCACGGTCGTCATCGAAGCCTGTCTCTCTGGCAGCTTTATCACCCGCGCCGGCGGCGCCGATGCCAACAGTCTGGTCAAGCCAGGGCGCGTGATCATCACTTCGACCAGTGACAACAAAAATGCCTACGCCTCCGCCGAGGGCGCCTACTTCTCCGATGCCTTCTTCTCCTGCATTGCCGACAGCCAGGATCTCAAAGCCTGTTTTGAAGAGGGCAAAGCCGCGGTGGCGACAACCGGCGTCAGTCAATTTCCCCAACTCGATGACAATGGCGACGCCGTTTATAACAGTGGTGACGGCGCTGTCGCGCAAACCCGTTTTGTCACCCGTTTCTTTGGGTCGCTGCGTCCCACGATCCAGAGCTTTACCGTGGATCGTCAAGGCGCCAATGGCACGTTGAGCGCCACTGTCAAAGAAGGGGCCGAGCAGGTCGGGGTGGTCTGGGCCGCCATCTACCCGCCCGGCTTCGTTGAACCGCAAGGGGTAACGCTCAATTTGAATGTGCCGACCGTGCGGCTGGAACCGGACCCGAACAATGAAGGGCGCTACAGTTTCAATTATGTCAATGGCTTTACGGAAAGCGGCGACTATCGCATCGTTCTCTATGCGCAGGATCGCCTGGGCATTCACGCCCTGCCGAAACGGCTCGGCGACGCGCCACAGGGCGCGCTCTATTTGCCGCTAATTCGACGGTAAGGCTCCGTCAATGAATAAATTAAACGGCTCTGCGCGAGTCCGTGACTCGTCCTAGCCGGTGCAAGTCAAGGACTCGCGCAGAGCCGTGGATCAAGGTATAGTTTTGCGGACTAAAGCAAGCGATTATCGGAGTGACACGTATGACTTTTGCGGCTTTTGATAACCTGCGTCCGGGTCAACGCCTGGCGCTATTGCTCCTTTTCATCAGTATCACCTTGCTTTGCGTTGCCTTGCGCCAGCCAACCAATGCCGTTGAGGCCGCCGGCGCCGCGCTCGGTGGCCGCGTGATGACGCGCGACCTCATCAACGCCGGCGCCCCCTCGTTGCAGAGTGACCAGATCATTTTTGCGCTGACCGGGGCCACTGCGCCGCCCGCCGGGCGTACGCTGCGCAGCTATCTCTTTACCACTGGTGGCGGGGGCATCTATGTTGGCCCGCTTACGGTCAATAGCGGCGCCATCAATGCAACCTTTGCGTTTCCCTATACCAACTTGATCGCCACCTATGACACCCTGCAACTGATGCAGGAGTCGGTCATTTTTAGCGCAACGGTGCCGGTCGGCCCCTTGAGCTTCATGCGGACGGCGCTGGTCTATGCTAATGATACGCCGAATACAGTGGGCTACGCCGCAGGCTTGGTCACCGAGGCAGAGCTTCTGGCGCTCCATGCTGGTTTTGCCAGGGATGCCGTGAATGCCAACAATCTGGGTGAAGCCAAGATGCATGTGGAGCATGTCCTGAATACCCTCTATGGACAAGCCGACGCGCGCTATGGCGACCACAACCAGGATGGCTCTACTGACAACCCCGGTGACGGCTACGGGCTGTTACGCTACAGCAGCGCACTCTCGGCGACGCTTGCCGTGGCTGCCGGTAGTATTGACGCGACCCAACATATTAAAGCGCGCGTGGCCGAAGTCCGGGTGACGGTTGGTAATATTGGCAGTTGGTCGCCGCTTTTGATCGCCAGAGCGCAGGAGGTGTTAAACGCCGCCAATTTCAGCGCGGCGCAGGCGCCAGCCACCCAATTGGCGGGCTTGGCAACCCGGATCTTTAGTGGCGTCGATCTCAACGACAATGGTCAGGTGGAACCAATCGTCAATGAAGGGGGCGCCCAGGCTGCCTATCAGGCCAGCCAGCGCACCGCCGATTACATCCCCCCGGCGGCGACGGGCATCACCGGCAGTGTGCAACATCGCAATCTCGGCAGTGATCAGCTTTTCTTTGCCCTCACTGGCGCGCCGCCGTTGAGCGCCAATGAGGAATATCAAATCTATCTCCTGGATGCCGATCAGCATTGGTATTGGCTAGGGGGCGTTGCCAATGTCACGAACAGTACACGAACGGGCAGCGGCGTCAATCTGATCGAGCAGTATAACACGCTCTACGTGACGCGCGGCCTCCGCTATGCCGAAGATGCTCTGCCCCTCGGCGCTTTAAATCACCTGCGGACGGCATTGGCCTATGCCACTGATACGCCAGGGACAGTCGGCTACGCTCCGGGCTTGTACAACCAGGCCGACATTTTGGCGCTCCATGCCGGTTTTGCCAGGGATGCCGTGGATGCCAACAACCTGAGCGAAGCCAAGATGCATGTGGAGCATGTTCTGAACACCCTCTATGGGCGCGCCGACGCGCGCTATGGCGACCACAACCAGGATGGCTCTACCGACGATCCTGGTGACGGCTATGGGTTGTTACGCTACAGCACAAAACTGAGTGCAACGCTTGCCTTGGCCGCCAACACCAGCGACGCCACGCAGCCGATCAAAGATCGGGTCGCCGAAGTCCAAGTGACTGTGGCAAACCTGCATGGTTGGGCGCCCCAACTCATCGACCGGGCAACAGGGGTATTGAACGCCGCCAACGCTGGCGCGGCGCAGACGCCAGTTACCCAATTGGTCGGCTTGGCGGCCCGACTATTCAATGGCGTTGATCTCAATGACAATGGTCAGGTCGAACCGATCGCCAATGAAGGCGGGGCCAAAACCGCCTATGTGACCACGCAACAGACGGCTGACTATTTTCCGGTGGGCGCCGATCTCCCTGGCGGTACGGTCACGCCGACCACGACCCCGCCGCCAGGTTCGACGGCCACCGCCACCCCACCCCACAACCACGGTGATGGGGATGCGTATGAGGAAGACGATAGCTGTGGACAGGCGCGTGTCATCACCACAGACGGCGCCATTCAGGAACACGCCTTCCACGATGAGGGTGATAAAGATTGGCTACGCTTCACCGCCCAAACCGGCAAGAGCTATGTGATCGAATTGACCAATGTGGGTTCCCGCTCCGATGCGGTGATCATGCTGCATGATGTCTGTAACCAATCGCCAAGCGCAACCCAGAACAACGCCTTTGGCTCGGTTGTCCGCCTAGAGTGGGATGCCACCAAAAATGGCGATTACTTTATTCAGTTGCAACAATTTGACCCCAGTTTTTTTGGCGCCGAGACCACCTACCGTCTCACCGTCAACGCCGATAACACGCCGCCGAGCGCACCGAAAAACTTACGCTGTGTGGCGATTAATGAGACCACCGTCGGCTTGCAGTGGCAGAAAAATAGTGAACGAGATGTGCGGCGCTACCGTGCCACCTATCGGAACGAGAACAGCACCACCAGCGGCAATCGCGATGTCGATGGCGGCAGCGAGAGCTATGTGGAGATCGACGGGCTGACCCCGAACCAACTCTACTTCCTCAAGGTCAGCGCTATCGACTATTCCAATAATGAAAGTCCGGCGTCAGGGGAGATCCCCTGTCGCGCCGCTACGGGGGTCGATACCACGGCGCCCGCGTTGACGCTGCAACAACCGGCGGCGGCCAATGTCTTCTCCACCACCGCCAGCCTCCTCACCCTGGCTGGGGTGGCGCAGGATGCTGGCGGCAATCTGAGTCAGGTGCGCGCCCAAAATGTCACCAAGAATGTCGAAGGCCGCGACTATTCCCTGAGTGGGGCCAGCGCTAATTTCCGGGTTGAAAATTTGGCGCTCGATCTTGGCGACAACACCATTGAGTTGACCGTCTATGACGAAGCCGGCAATTTCAGCAAAAAGACGGTGACAGTCAAGCGCATGGGGGCCGCTTTGGGCGCGGTCTTGATTGTCGCCGGTCACAATGAAACCTTTGGCCTTCAGACCAATATCTATAACGCCGCCAACCGCGCCTATCGCATCTTTAAGAGCGCCGGCTTTACCGATGACAACATTCAATACATTGCGCCCGTCGAGCAGAGGCCGGAGGGAACGGTCAATCGAGTTGACGCCACTAGCAGTCCGGCGGCGGTGCAGAACGCGATTCTCACCTGGGCCAAAGAAAATGGGCGCGTGGGCAAGGGCAAACCCTTCTTTGTCTATCTCATGGATCACGGCTTTGCTGACAAATATTGTGTCAGTGGTTGCAATGACGCCGGCAAGATCACCCCCACCGACCTCAACAACTGGCTGCGCACCCTGGAGATCGAGAGCGGGGTGGAAGAGGTCAACGTGATCATCGAAGCGTGTCAATCGGGCAGTTTTCTCGATCGCTTCAACGGCGATGTGCAGGATATTGCCAACAGCCTTTCCCGGAGCGGACGGATCATCATCACCTCGACGGATCGGGCCAACAACGCCTATGCGTCGGCTGAAGGCGCCTACTTCTCCGACGCCTTCTTCTCTTGCTTGGCCGACAGCGGCAATATGAAAAGCTGTTATGACCAGGGCGTCGCCGCCGTTGCCGCCACTGGCGTTGCCCAGGTGCCTTGGCTCGATGACAATGGCGACGGGCTGGCCAATGGCAACGACGGCACCGTAGCACAAAAACGCGCGGTCACCCGTTTCTTCAGTTCCATTCGCCCCCAGATCACCAACGCTACCATTGAACGCCAGGGGGTCAATGGGACATTACGTGCGACCATCGAAGAAGGGGCGGAGGCGATTACCTTGGTCTGGGCGGCAATCTATCCGCCGTCTTTCCAGGAGCCGGCCGGCGTGACCCTTAACTTGAATGTTCCTACTGTACGGTTGGAGCCGGATGGCGCTACGCCCGGCCAGTACACCTTTGTCTATCCGAACGGTTTTACCGAGGCCGGCGATTATCGGGTGGTCTTCTATGCTCAGGATAAGGCGGGCATTCACGCCACCCCCCGCCGTCCAGGGGGCGCCGGGACACTTTACTTGCCGTTGATCAGAAAGTAATGGATCGAGCATGAGTGTAAATACAACGAGACACATCTGGTTGTCCACGGTTGCTACGCTAACCATGGTTGGCGTCGGCCTATTGCTATTCGCCTGGCTGGTGCGGGCGACGCCGCAATCAGCCCAAGCCGTGGGCTATACCGTGGCCCAGGCCGGTCCCGATCTGACCGTGGAACTGAGCCTCGACCCGGCGGCGCCCGGTGTGGGTGAAGCGGCGACCTTGACCGTTATTTATCGCAACATCGGCACGTCGGCCAGTGGTGCGGCCACGTTGCACGCCTACAAAGATCCCGCCGATCAACCGCCGACCACGGCCACTACCCCCAATCTCAACCTGGGGTTGGCGCAAATTCCAGCCTTGGGCGCCGGTGGCAGCGGTTCGGTGCAGAAAACCGGCATTACCTTTGATAGCGTCGGCTGCAATCATGTCATCTATGTCTGGATCGACCGGGGCAACAGCGTCGTCGAGGGTAACGAAAACAATAACTTGCTTGCACTTCCGGTCTGTGTCGGCGTCACTTGTCAGGCCGACAGCTATGAAACCGACAACCTTTGTAGCGCGGCCGGCTGGCTGATGGAAGGCGGGACGCAGGCGCGCGGCCTCTGTCACCCCACCGATGCGACCCAGCCGGACAGCGACTGGATCAAGTTCACCGCCTTTGCCGGCGTCACCTATACGGTTGGGACGGCCAATCAGGGGGTTCATGCCCGACCCAAGGTGCAGATCTATAACCAGTGCGGCGGCAACGCGTTAGCCGAACAAGCCAATAGCCTGAGCTGGCAAGCGCCAAGCAGTGGCGTCTTTTATGCCAATGTCAGCCAATCCGGCGCCGTCTTGGGGCCGTTGAGCGCCTATAGTCTCACCTTGAGCAGCAGCACTGGCGTCACCGATGCCTATGAACCGGATAATCGCTGTAGCGACGCCCGCGACATCACCACCAATGGTGCGCGCCAAACGCATCGTTTCCAGGCGCCCAACGATGAGGATTGGGTGAAGTTTTCGATCAAGGCCGGTGAGAGCTTTATCGTCATTGCCGACAATACCGGCCCCGGCGTCAATCCCATTGTCACTCTCTTTGATTCGTGTAATCAAGTGCCGGCGCAGAATAGTTTGGGCCAGAGCGCCCAACAGGTGGCGGCCAGCTCGCCCACGGACCGTACTTACGTTGCCCGCCTGACCAATCAGAACCCGAATGGCTTTGGCGCCAACGCGCATTATGATCTCCATGTCACCGCCTCGGCCTGTGTGGCGGATAGTTTGGAAAAGGATGACAATGCAGCACAAGCCAAAGCGGTGGGCGTGGGCGAGGCGGCGCAAACCCATAACTTCTGTCCGGCCAGCGATGAGGATTGGGTGAAGTTCAACGCCGTCGCCGACAAGATTTATGTCCTCCAGACCACCAACCTGGCCTTTGCCGCCGACACCGAATTGCATCTCTATGGCGCGGACGGCGCGACCATCATCGCCCAGAATGATGACTACGGTTATAGCAGCGCCTCACGCATTGTCTGGAAGCCGACCACCACTGGGCTTTACTATGCCCGTGTGCGCCATGTCAACGCCGTCGCCAACGGCCCGAATACCCAGTATGATTTCAGCATCAGCGAAGGCTTCTGCCAGCCCGACACTCAGGAGGGTGACAATGGCGACAACGGCCCCGGCGACGCGGCCAATGTTCCGGGCAATGGCGCGACCCAAGCGTATAACTTCTGCGCCGATCCGCTGGATGTCAACCTGGGCGATCAGGATTGGCTGCGCTTTACGGCGCAACCGGGCGGCAGCTATCAGGTCGTCACCACCGGGCTTGGCCCCAACAGCGACCCGATTCTGGAACTCTATGCCGGTGACGGCGCCACCCAGGTGGGCAGAAATGACGATGCCGGCAGCGGTCGCAGCGCCACGTTGGCCTTTACGCCCACAGTCGGCGGCGCCTATTTTGTGCGCGTGCGTCAATATAACTCAACCTTGAATGGCAACGACACCAGTTACAACGTCCAGTTCTTTGCCACCGAACCGCCGACCCCGACGCCAACACCATCGCCCACGCCCAGCCCAACGCCGACCCCAACGCCATCGCCCACCCCGCTCCCCTCGACGGCCAAGACGTTGATCGTGGTCAACCGGGCGCGGCTGGAAACGCTTTATGGCGCCGAACCGACGACCATGTTGATGAATAAGCTGTTGCAACTGGCCGATGACAGCGCCGTCAGCGGGTTAGTCTTGCAGGTGGAAAGTGATCCCGCCGTGGCCGGCGCCTATAGCGCGTGGACGGCTGACGCAACGACGCTGGCCGACAATGACAAAGCTAACGCCGTGGTGGCGGCCATTCGCAACCGGCTCATCTCTTTTGCCGACAATGCGCCCCAACTCGCCTATGTGATCGTCGTCGGTGATGACCGGGTGATCCCCTTCCGGCGCGTCTTGGATCGGGTTACGCCGCAGGGGCCGAACAGTGACTCGGTCGAGACGGCGTATGCCCCCAAATTGCTGGCGGGTA
The DNA here is from genome assembly GCA_026645575.1 of Caldilineaceae bacterium. The sequence goes on along the minus strand of JAPKMW010000043.1, from coordinate 36,783 downwards.
GCACCATTCAGACTGCGCTGGCCGCCAACATGATCCTCACCGATGACTATCTGGCCGACCGCGAGGCGAGTCAGTGGCAGGACAAGCAGAACAACCAATACGACCTCTACATTGCTGACTATGGCGTCGGGCGGCTGGTGGAGACGCCGGCGGCGATCAGCGCCTTTATCGACAACTTCCTGGCCGGCGACAAGGTCATCAACACAAGCAAAGTTCTTGTCACCGGTTACGACTTTGTGCAAGACGCCGCCAACATCATCAAGACACTCTACAGCAGCGACGCCCTCACCACCGACAGCACCTTGATCGGGCCACAGTGGCCGGGGGACGATCTGCGCACCCGCTTCTTGCAGGCGGCGCCCCGCTTTGACATCTATGCGATCAACGGGCACTCTACCCATGTCGCCCAAGGCGTGCCGGATGAGAAAGACTTGACTGCCGGTGAAGTCGTCACGGCGACCACTGATTTGAGCGGCGCATTGATCTACAGTCTAGGGTGTCATGGCGGCCTCAACGACCCGGCGGTGCTGGATCTGCCGCAGGCATATTTGCAGAAGCTGGCGAACTATGTGGGCAACACCGGCTTTGGCTGGGGCGGCGGCGGCATCATCTACAGTGAGGCGCTCATGCGCAATTATAGCCGTGAACTCCTACGCGACACCAAGGCGACCCTTGGCACAGCCTTAAGCCAGGCTAAGAAGAAATATTACAGCCAGGCGCAGACCTTTAACGCTTACGACGCCAAAATCTTGATGCAGGTGACGCTCTATGGTCTGCCGATGGTTGGCGTGACCAGTGGCGGTTCACTCAATGATGACGATCCCTTCCCCAGCGCCGATGCTACCTTTACGCCGCCGACCGCCTTTGGCGACGTGGCCGAAGGGGCGACCGGCTATCAACTGCCCGGCTCCTTTGGCGCCTTTGGCGAAGCGACCAGCAACCAGGGCGTCACCTATGATCTCGATGACAATGTGGTCTTTGCCGCAGGCGAGCCAGTACAGCCCCAGTATTTCGCCAACGTCACTGCGCCGGCGGCAGGCGAGTTGCGCGGGGTGGTCTTCCTGGGCGGCATCTATACCGATGTGGTCAGCTTTGACCCGGTCATTGCCCTGGCCGAAAATGAGTACATCACCGACAAAAGTGAACCGACCTTTAGCAGCCCCACCTTCTACCCGGCGGTTCCCTTTGTCATTCGCAACCGTGTCGGTCTGCCCGGCGGGGTGGATACGGTGGTGATGAATCTGGGTCAGTTCAAAAGCAACACCGATGTCAATGGGGCGGCGGTTGGCAGTACAGGTGTCAACCGCATCTATGACCAGATGTCCTTTGGCACCTACTATTCCCAAAGCCCGGATCGCAACGCCGCCAATATTTTGCTGGTGGACGGCATCCTAGACCCAATCACCAACCTCGGACAGATCAAAGTCGAGGCGCGCGATGCGTCGGGCGTCCATCGCGTGGTCATTGCCTACACGTCCGGGCAAGGCAAGTGGCAAAGCGCCAATCTCGCCTTTGATGGCGTCAGCCAGAAATGGACAGGGGTAATCTCGGGTACGGTCCATACGCAGTTCTTTGTGCAAGTAGTAGACAAGGCCGGCAACGTCGCCATCAATGATAACAAAGGGCGCTACTACCCATTGACGCCACCACTGCCGTTAGCTACCGGTCGCTCGATTGATCGGCGTCTCTATCTACCGCTGGTGACCCGATAGAAGGCGGGGGCGCACGTGTTGCGAGTTGCGTGAACCGTGACCCAAGCGCGGCTGCGATGTTACCAGCGAAGAGATGCCAACGTTTTGTGTCGTATGTTGTCAAAGAAGGTTTGCCGGCCGCCTTGCGCCTATGCGAGCGCGCTTTTGTCCCATCGGGACAGGTGAGTTTAGGGGTATATAAAAATAATCTCTTTCCTAAACTCAAGTGTCCCTACGGGACGGGTGAAGCTGTCATTCATTACATTGACAACACGGTCGTACAACTAATCATGGACGTTCTTTGGAGAAGGAGTTGTGTTTATGCGTAGGCAATTAGGCAAACAGAGCCGACAGGCGACGCTTATGCGCGCCCTGACGCTCGCGCTGGTGGCAATGTTGCTGCTGGCGCCGGTAGTACGGGCCGGTGATCCGCCGCCGCCAACCGATGGCGCTGACGAAACGGTGCAGGCCAGTGCAGTGACTGCGGACGATGGCGGCGCCTGGGAATTGGGGGTGCATGGCACCGCCGGCAACCTGACCCAGGCGACGGCTGCCGAGCGCTATGGCATGTGGTATTGGCTCAATGGCTGGTTTGTCCAGCGCTATAGCTATAACGAGGCCAGCGCCTGGGAACGGGACTTCAAACGGGCGGCGCTGGGCGGTACGGAGAACAGCTATATCGATGCCGTGGATCTGCAATTCTATGTCGGGCATGGCTCACCCGGTCGCTTTACCTTTGAAAACGCCAATTGGACGGATAGCACGTTGCAATCACCGGGCGACTGTAATGCCAGTTGGGGCGACGGCGACAATGAATGGCTGGCGCTCACCTCTTGCCAGGTGCTGGCCGACTCGGCGATAGGGTCAATGGCGCAATGTATGAATCGCCAACATCTGATCCTTGGCTTTGTCACCAACGCCAGCGCCCATAATAACTTCTGGGACACCCAGTCCTATCACTTTGGGCGTTACTTGCGTTCCGGCTACAACATGACCCAATCGTGGTTCAAGGCGTGTGATGTCGCCCAACGGGGTCGCATCGCGCGCGTCATTGCCGAAGAGACTGCCTGTTTTAATGACAACCCCTACTACGGCAGCACCTGCGCCGACACCCTGGACAGCGATTACTATTGGTACACCCACAACTGCGGCACCGAAAGCGCCAGCCAGATCCCGTTGGCCCAATTGGCCGACCAGTTGCCAGTCTACAAAATGGCACCTTATAGTCTGGCCGAGGCCGCCAAAGATTATCAGACGCTGGGCGCGATCTTTAGCCTGCCGGTCACAGCTACCCTGCAAGCCGCGGCGTTGAACGAAGACACCAACCCGCCGCCCCCGCCAGGGACAACCCCCTTCTTCGTCACCACTGCCGTGAGCAAGACGCTGGAAATGGACAAGGGCAGCGGCATTTACAATTACACCGATCTGGGGCAGATGTGGAACAGCGCACAGGCACAACAAGCCCTGGCCGTCAAAGCGTCCGCGGTCAATGCCATCACCAATGACGACGCCCGCCGCATTGCCGACGCCTTCCTCGCCCAGCACAATCTAATGCCGGCCGATGGCGTCTTCTACGAAGTAGTCTCCGATACCGTCGGCACGCAGCCCAAAGCGGCGGTGACGAACGCCTCCGTGGTGGCGGCGCAGGAGACGTCGGCACTGTTGCAGGTCCTCTACACCCGCAAGTTAAGCATTCCCGTGGTGATGGCCTCCGGTCTCAGCGCCGATCTCTCCTTTACGGTGGTTGGCCCCGGCGCCAAGCAGAAGGTCTACATCCCCACCACCGGCCAGGTCAACGCCGCCGGCGTGCTTGTCGCCGATCCGGTGGGGGTGCAAGGTGGCTGGCGTGAGGTGGAAGCGGCGGTGAATGCGGCCAGTGGCGAACAGATCATGACCACCATTATCGATGCGGAGACGGCCAAAGCGCTCTACCTGGCGCTCGATAAAGAAGTGACCATGAATTCCGTCCCGCTTGATGTCAAGAGCCGCACGATTCTGACGGAAACGCTCGCCTATTGGGAAAATGCACCGGGCAGCAGCCAGGGCGAGTTGATCCCAGTCTATGAGCTGAAGGTGCGCTTTGTCGAAAAGAACACCGACGCCGTTAGTGAAGAGCTAGTCTATCTGCCGGCCAGCGCCCAGTATATGCGTCCCTTGGCCCGTATCCTCAACGCCCCAACCACCGGAGTTGCCACCGGCGCCCGTATCACGCTGACGGCGGCGGATGCGGCCAAGACGCTGAAAGCGCTGGGCGTGGGCAACTTTGATTTTGTCATGGGCTATAACGGCGCCGATGGCACCTACACCTATGAATGGTATCTGGGCAGCGTTGCGCCGGAGAACAAGATCACCGATCTTACCCCCAACGACGGCGCCACCAATGTCACCTTTACCATCCCCATGACAGAGGACGATCATGGCGGCGTGTTGGATGTGCATCTGGTGGTCAAGGACATCAACAGCCCCAACGCCGATTCCGCCGGCACAGCGACGGCAGCCGCGCAACTCACTGTTGTCCCGCCTGTGTTCTTGCCATTGATTACGAAGTAGTATTTCGCCAGGGAATGAGGGGGGCGCACGCCCTCGTGTACACTCCTCATTCTTCCTTCACACAAGCTACATCAATAAGGAGTGATACCGATGAATCATCGAACTATCAGCCCGCAACGCAAGTGGTGGCGTGCGCTCAGTTGTTTGTTGAGCCTTCTCATCCTCGGTAACCTGGCGCCGGCGGCGTCGGCGAATGATGATGTTGTGACCAAGCCGCAGGTTCCCACCTGGGCCGATGATAGTGCGCTGGAGGTCGGCGTTTGGTATGTGGTAGATTACCCACCGGCTGGGGCGGGTGGGGCCGATCTGCCGGCAACTACGCCGGATGCCTTAGGCTTGCGCGACCGGTTGACCCAACGCTATTACCCCTTCGTCCCCTTTGAGCTTTTCCCCACGCCCCGCTGGTCGGCGCCCTATGTCTATGGGAGTACCAGCGCCTGGGAGAGCGATTGGACAACCAACGAGGAAGCCTACATTGACAACGTTGACCTGGCCTACTTTGCCGGGCATGGTTCACCTACCGGTCTTATCTTTGGCGTCGGCGGCAATACCCGTAACAACAGTACAGCCACAGCCGAAGATGTGCAAGGGCGCTGGGGCACCAAGGATAACGACTGGATCGGCATCGCCGCCTGTAATGTGCTAGATGACCCCTATGCCAATCTGCAACGCTGGGCGCGCGCAATGAACGGCACGCGTCTCCTTATGGGTATGAAGACGGTGATGTCCGACGTTGATTTTGGCGCATCTGTAGGCTGGCACATGCGTTGGGGCAACAGCATGGCGCAGGCGTGGTTCAAGGCGACCAATGAGAAGTTGCCCACCTGGCAGGTTGCGCGCATTATTGGCGAAGAGACCTATAACTACAATGATCAGTGGCATCATCATGACGACTTCCAGCCGGTGGATTCCGATTTCTACTGGTGGACCCATCAAGCTGGGACAGCGGTGGCGTTGGCCGTCAATGCCAATCAACTGATGGCGGCCGGCGCTGATGGCGCCAGTGCGCCGCTGGCTGAAATGCCGATCTTCAACATTCAACCGCTCAGTCTCAGCGAAGCGCAAGCGCAGTGGCAGGGCTTGGGGGCTGCCTTTGGCTTGACGAGTACGGCCATCATTACGCAACCGGCCACGGTTCTCGCCAGTGGGGTTGACGCCCTTCAGGCCACCGACAACCTCTTTGTCTCCACCAATGGCGATCTGATTCAAAATAGCAACACCGGTCAATACCAGTATCACAACCACAAAACCTTGTGGAGCGAATCGGTCATCTCCGATGTGCTGTCCATTCAGGCTGCCGGCACGGCGAGCCGTCTGGTAATTGATGCGGATACGGCGCGCGGGATTGCTGATCAGTTCCTCACCCAAAATCAACTGATGCCGGGTGATGTGCAATTTGCCGCTGTGACGCAAGATGTGTTGACCTCGGCGCAGGACACGGGACGCGTCCCCGGTGGGGCCAATGCCGCCGGGACATTACAAATTCTGGCGGAAACGGTGACCAATCATGTCGTCTCCTACCAGCGGGTGATCAGCTATACGCCGCCGGTGCAGGGCGCCGCCGTTGCCGCACCAGTGCAGTTCTCAGTCGTAGGGCCGGGCAGCAGCGTCACCGTTTATGTCGCAGCCAGCGTAGCACCCAGTGGCCGCAGCTTGCAGGCTATTCCTTTCAATGAGTTGGTTCTCGGTGGCACCGATGGCACCCGTCCGCTCTTACAGGCCCGGGCCGCCGACACCAATCAGCCGCTGACCACGCCGGTGCGCCCCTTTGAGACGATCAAAACCCTCTTTGAAAAGGCTGAAGCCCAGGTCGCTTTAGACTACATCCCCTTGATCGGAACCAAGACCATCGTCAGCAACACGTTGGGCTACTATGAAGGGTCGATTACCTGGAATCAAGACCAACTGATCCCGGTCAATATTCTCACGGTCAAAGCCACCCCGCCCGGTGGCAGTGAGCAAACCTATCAGGTCTACATCCCGGTCAACGAAACCTACATGGCGCCTTATGCCAAGATCACCTCGCTGACCAACGGCGCAACGGTCATTCCTGGCAGCAAAATCACGCTGGAAGCCGCCGACGCCAGCAAGAGCCTGAAGGATCTCGGCGTTGATGCGTCGTTGGACTTTGTCCTGGGCAGTGGCGGCACCTATGTGTACAACTGGTATCTGAACGAAATTAGTGACGACGCCAAGATCGGCAGCGGGCGCACGGTGCAATACACCGTGCCCGACAGCGCCACCACCGATGGCAAACCGGCCGCGGCCAAAGTGATCCTGGTTGTCACCGATGTCGAGTCGCCCCGTTCCCCCGGCTTCGCCAGTGATGAGGTGGCGATCAGCCTGAGTAAAGCCTTCCTGCCGCTGGTGACAAAATAGCGGGTAACTACTCAGCCCGCTCCTAGCCGGTCCGTGACCGGCTAGGAGCGGGCTGAGTAGTTACTATCATAAGGCACAGAGCCTGTTTTGATAAACTGAACACAACGACAAGAATACGAAAAGGAAAGCCCATGAACATCGCCATTGCCTCCTACGCCTTTCACGGTCTGTTGCGCGCCGGTCAGATCGATCTCTTTGGCTACCTGGAAAGTTGTCGCTACCGCTATGACCTGCGCACCGCCGACATCTGGAACGGCATGTTGACCAGCCTTGATGATGGCTACTTGGCCAAAGTCAAAGCGGCGCTGGCTGAACGCGAGTTGACGCTGGTCAATCTCTGTGTCGACGGCCCGCACATCTGGGAAGATGACCCCGCTGTGCGTGAACAGCATTATCAACAGGCGCTCCGCTACCTGGAAGTAGCCGAGTTCTTGGGCGCGCAGACACTGCGCATTGACGCCGGGGTGCGCGCCGATACCTTTACCAATGAGCAATTCGACGGCATTGTGACCCGCTTCCGCGAATATGCCCAGCGCGCCTATGACCACGGCTACAAGGTCGGGCCGGAGAACCACTGGGGCGCCGAAGTCGTGCCAGAGAACATGAAGCGCCTCTGTGAAGCGGTCGATCACCCCGGCTTTGGCGTCCTGCTTCACTTCCGCGGCAACGCCGGTGATGCGCTCATGGCGCCGTGGGCCATGCACACCCATATTTCCTGGGACATTACCGAAGGCGCACTGGAACAGCACCTGACCACGCTGCGCAATGCCGGCTATAAGGGTTGTTGGTCGGTGGAACATCATTCGGGGCGGGATGAGTATGCTGAGGTCGCTGTGCAATTGGCGAAGGTGCGGGCTGTGCTGGCGCGCTGGTAGGTGATCCGGCGCATGAAGGCTGCTTTGTATCGGTGGCTGGTAGATCGGCAACAGCGCTTACGCCTTTGGCTGGCCGGTCTACGCCTCCTACTCCTCTTTCCGCTGCTCTGTTTTCTGCTGGGCGAAACGGCGCTGCTCCTCCGTGCGACGCAGGAGAGCAGCGCACGGTTGGTGGCCCCGCTACCGACGGCTGCTGCTGACCTGCCCTTTCTGGGAATTACCGTGGCGTTGGAAACGGCTTCTGCCGCCGAACGCCACGCCGCCCTCCAGCGCTTACGCCAGGCGGGCTTTGGCTGGGTGCGCCAGCGGCTCGACTGGGGGCAGATCGAAGCGCAACCTGAACACTTTGACTGGCGCGTCAGCGATGCGATTGTGGCCGATCTTGTCGCTGCTGGCTTGGCGCCGGTGTTGGTGCTGGATGGCAGTCCAGCCTGGGCGCGGGCCGAGCCAGATCGGGGCGCAACCGACAACCCGCTGGCGCCGCCGGCTGATCCAGTCACCTTTGCACGCTTTGCCGCTGCCGTCGCCCAACGCTATGGGGCGGCAGTGCGCTTCTATCAGCTTTGGGACGAACCCAACATTGCGCCGCACTGGGGCAATCGCCACATTGAACCGGTGGGTTATGCCCGCTTGCTCAAGGCGGCGGCCCCCGCCATCCGGGCGGCTGATCCCGACGCTGTGCTTGTGTTGGCGGCTCTGGCGCCGACAGCGGATCGCGGCCATCTGGCGGTGGATGAGGTCTACTTTCTGCAACGGCTCTATGCCGCCGGCGCAGCGCCCTTCTTTGATGTGGTGGCGGCGCAGCCCTTTGGCTTTGGCGCGTCCCCCTCCGATAAACGGGCGCGCCTGCCGGTGTTGAACTTCCAACGGGTCAAGCTGTTGCGCCGCACCATGCTCGCCGCCGGTGACGGGGCGACGCCGATCTGGGCGGTGCGCTATGGTTGGAATACACGCAGCGATTCTCCCTGGCGCACGGTCACGCCAACGGACCAGTCCACTTTTGCGGCCGCGGCCTTAACCATTGCCCGCCAGGAATGGCCCTGGCTAACGGCAATGGGCTGGGCAATTGACCAGCCGGCCCAACCACCGACCGATCCACACTGGGGCTTTGCGCTCACACCGGCTTTGGCGGAGGCATTTCACACCTGGCAGCCACCGGTCAGCACAGCAACTACACAGAATACCCGCCCGTCTGCTCTTGTCTGGCGCTGGTTGGGGATGAGCCTGCTTTTGCTGGTGATTGGTTGGCGTCTGCTGGCGGCGATCTGTTTGTTGCCGTGGGTGGCTTGGCGCCAGACCTACCAAAACCAACCGCTGTGGTTGAAAGGGGTAGCATGGTTGCTACTACTCTCTTGCTATTACTTCGCCACCTGGCCGCCCTTGATCCTGCTCTGCTGGTTGATCGCGACGCTGCTGATCTTACCGGCGCCGCTGACCGGGCTGGCGCTGACGGCGTTGCTGCTCCCTTTCTACTTTCAACATAAGGAGATAATGGTCGCCAACTTTAGCATTGCCGTGCCGCCGGCTCATGCCGCGCTCGGTTGTCTAGGGATCGCCCTTCTTGCCCGTGGGTTGGCAACCTTTAAACTCAAGTGGCGCTCGCTCCAGGCAATGGTGCCGCGCTTGAACCCATTGGATGGGCTGGCGCTGCTCTGGCTGATTATCAGCGCGCTGAGTACAGGGCAGGCGTGGCAGTGGCCGGGCGCAGTGCAAGGCTGGCTCAATCTGGCGTTCTTGCCTGCTCTGGCCTACAGCGCAACCAGGGTTTTCGTCACGACACCTAACCAACGAACACTTCTGCGTACTGCCCTTTTTCTCAGTGGACTACTTGCGGCGATAGGCGGTCTGTTCTTCTGGTGGCAAGGACAAGGCACGGCGGCGGATGGCGTGTTGCGGTTGGTCGGCCCCTATTTTTCGCCAAACCATGCGGCGCTTTATCTGGAACGGATCGGCTGGTTAGGGGTGGGGTTGGCGCTTGCTGGTCACGGTGGGCAGCGCCGCTGGCTGTGGGCAGCGCTTGGGGTGATCGGCGTTGCGCTCTGGCTGACGGCCAGTCGTGGCGCGTGGTTGTTGGGGATGCCAGCGGGAGCCATCGTTTTCCTCTGGGCCGGCGGCTTGTTCCATCCTACGCGCTTCGTTGTGCTATGGAGAGCGCGCCGCTGGTGGGTGATGGGATCGGTGATTGCTATTGTGTTTCTTAGCGCAGTTGGATTGAGTGTGGGGCAACCGCTTTGGGAACGGCTCACAAACAGCGCAACGGTGGCCGAACGGGTGCAAATTTGGCAGGCCACCAGTCGCCTAGTGGCTGATCATTGGCTTTTCGGTGTCGGGCCGAGCAGTTTTTTCTGGTACTATCCGCGCTACTGGCTGGGCGGCGCCGAGAGCGATCCAAATCTGCTACACCCGCACAATCTCTGGCTAGAGTTGCTGGCTGGGTGGGGCGTCCTGGGGCTGGGGTGGTTTCTGCTACTTGGTTGGCAGTTGAGGCGACATCTACGCCGGGTCAGTAGCCAGGCCGTTCCCCCCCCTGGCAAACGATTGGCCTCCTCGCCGCCTTCGCTGCCGGGATTGCTCACGGCCAAGTCGATACCTTTGGCGCATTGCCCGATTTGGCGCTTTGGCAGTGGATCGCGTTGGGCCTGCTGGCAACGACCATCTCCCATCCGGTGAACTCGTCCCGTAGGGACGCTTGAGTTTAGGATAGGAACCATCATTTTCTCTTTCCTAAACTCAGTCGTCCCTACGGGACGAGTCAACTTTATTCTGGAACGTTATGATGGGATAAGCTGGTGAGTGACGCAGCCAGATTGATACGCGCCTGGGCTTCAAACCGGGCTTGAAAGAAAGGCGTGCGATAGATGGTAGGGCGTTGTAAAAAGCTTTGCAAGATTTGCGCCCGACCGGTGCAAAAGGCCGGCCAAGCCACCCAGTTGTATTCGTGGCGAACTTGTTGTTCGTATTCGGCAAAACGCGCAGTGTCAGCACCTAGAATCGCCAGATCGATGTCGAGCAAGAAGGCGCCGTCGGCATCAACTGGCTCTGCGATGTGTTTGGTCAAGCGAATCCAATCAGTGATACGCTGGATCGTTGCCGGCGACGCAGCGGTTTCCTGTAAAAGCGGTTGCACCCATGCGGCGCTGGCCTCTTCATTGTCACGGCGGTGAGTGTCATAGATCACATCGTGCGCCCAGAGCGCCACTTCCACTTCGTCGGGATGATGCAGTAATGGGCGGACGGCGTCAAAGTGCTGCAAACATTCGGTCAGGTGTTGTAAGGTATGATAGGCGCGTTGGGGCGCGCTATACTGCTGCTGTAGCTCGATCCACCAGCGGTTCGCCGGCAGAACACCGGTCAACCGCTGCCAAAGTTGTTGCCACCGTACCAATTCAATCATACGCTTCCTTTTCTACCGTTGTTCTGTATCAAGACATACGGCGTTTTCGACAAATTGCCCTATGGTAAGGCCAGTTCCTGCAGTCAAATTCATGCAGAGAAAAGGAGAACCCTCATGCAATTTCGTGAAAACACCCCTGTCTACACAGCCGACGGGCAAGAGGTAGGCGCCATCGACCGAGTGGTGATCGACCCGGAAAGCCAGGCGGTGACCCATGTTGTCATCCGTCAAGGCTGGCTTTTTACCGAGGATAAAGTCGCGCCCATTGCTTTGGTTGATCAAGCATCAGCCGCTCAAGTTCGTCTGCGCGCCGATGCCGGCACACTGGATGATTTGCCGCCCTTTGAAGAAACCTACTACCGCCCCTACGACGATGACGCCACTACCGGGATGGATGGCAGCGCGACAACATCGGCGGCGACCAATGCGGTTGGCGCCTATGCGCGCCCGCTCTATGCCTATCCGCCGGTCGGCGCTGCGGTGCCAGGCTATTACCCCAGCTTGTATGGCTACCCTGGCGGCGCCTACACTGCCGGCGCTGATGCCGGCGGCGCTTACCCCGGAGCGGGCTATGCGGTCGAGACCGAACGCAATGTTCCCGACGGCAGCATCGCCTTGAAAGAAGGGGCCGACGTGGTGGACAGCGCCGGGCAACCAGTGGGGAGCGTTGCCCGCGTTATCACCGACGATGAGAGCCATCGCGTCACCCACCTGCTCATTGCCGAAGGCTGGCTCTTTCGCGAGAAACGGCTAATCCCTACCTACTGGATTCGTGACGTGACTGACGAAGAGGTGGCGTTAAAGGTTGACGCCGACTTTTTACAGGGCTTGCCACCCTATCAGGAGCAAACGTAAGATCCTGGAAAAGAACAAGTTCGCTCTTGGCGAGTCCATGACTCGCCCTAGCTTGGGGCGAGTCATGGACTCGCCAAGAGCAGTGGATGACTACTTCTTCTCCTTCTCCGCGGCATACGAATGACCGCCAAAGATGGCGCGCAGTTCGGCGGCGGATTTGGCTTTTTGCAGGCGGCCCATGCGGTCGCTCTCTTCAGCGCGCAAGGCGCGGGCGTTCATCAGCACCGCTTCCAACTTATCAGCGGGGAATTTACAGGCGCCATTCTCATCCATGTGAATGATTTCGCCAGGGGCGACATCCATGCCGCAGACCGAGACCGGCACGTTGACTGCCTGCACCGCCTGCGCGCCATGACCGGGGGTGATGCCGGTGAGCATGTATTGGAATTTCATCGGGCGCACTTCGTCGATGTCGCGCGAGGGGCCATTGGAGAGCAACCCCAGACAGTTGATCGCCTTCATGGCCGAGACCATGTTGCCGCCGGCCAGACCGACCTTGCCGGCCAGATGGGGCGGAAACTTTTGTTGTAAGACCAAAATCGTCGGCTTGGGCGAGGCGTCGAGGGCATCCAGCACATCCATAAAGGTCAAGCGTTTGAAGTTGGGGTCGGGCAGGCCATAGACACAGGTGACGGCATAGCCCACCAGCGCGCCCAGTTCGGGGTACATGCAGCGCAGCGTCTGGTCCGTGTACCAATTTTCTGTCCACGGGTTGTAGAGACCGAGACAAAGCTTGCTTTCGGGATAGGTGGCAACGACGTTGGTAATGGAGGGGGTGTCATACTGGCGTAACTCGTCAAGCATCTCCTGTACAGAAAGGGTAGCCATTGCATTCTCCTTGATGAAAGATTGAAGGTTTGGCGTGAATGATTGTGTTTTTGGTAATCACACGGTAATTCGAGTATATTGGTGATTGTTCCGTTAATCATAACACACGACCGGGTTATCATGTCAACGCCTTTTTCCGCAATGGCGGCGCCCCAATCACGCCGCCGCTATCAAGCCTTGCTCGCGCGCTGGGAACGTTTCTTGCCTTGGTTGGTGGGCTTGCTCTTTTTTCTGCTCTATGCCCGCACCGCGGCGCCCAGCATCACTGTGCTGTATGACGACAGCCTGGAATTTCAGTTGGTCGGGCCCACCTTCGGCATTGCCCACCCCACCGGCTACCCGCTCTATATTTTGCTCAGTGGGTTTTGGAGTCGCGTTCTCTTTCCGGTTGGCAACTGGGCGTGGCGGATGAACCTTTTCAGCGCCCTGGCTGCCGCCATCACCATCGGCTTGATCTTTGCCCTGGCCCAACGCCTCCTCAGCCAAACTGTGTCCACCAAAACACCAACCCACTGGCCTGCCCTGGCAACCACCCTGGCCTTTGGTCTCAGCCCCGTCTGGTGGAGCCAAGCCACCATCGCCGAAGTCTACGCCCTCCACAACCTTTTCGTCGTCGCCATCCTCCTTGTCACCTTACGCATCACCCTGTCACCCTGTCACCCTGTCACCTTGTCACCCTGTCACCCTGTCACCCTCCTCGCCCTCCTCTTCGGCCTCGCCCTAACTCACCACCGCACCATTGTGTTGCTGGCGCCGGGGTTGTTACTCATGCTGTGGGGGCAAAAGGCGATCTGGCCGCTTAGCCGCCAGTGGTTGAAATGGGGAGTTGTCGGGCAGGCGCCGCTGCTGCTCTATCTCTTCCTTCCGCTGCGGGCGGCAATGGGAGCCAGTGACTTGCGCGGCAGCTATGTCAACAGTTGGGCTGGTTTCTGGGAGCATGTGCTGGCGCGGGGATACACCGGCTTCTTTAGCCAAAACAGTTTATCGGTGGCGATGACCATCGGCGACTGGTGGCGACTTTGGCAGGCGCAAATTGGCCTGGTGGGTCTGGGTTTGGGGCTATTGGGTCTGGGTTGGGTGTTGACGGTCGGCCAGCCACGGCGCTGGTGGTGCGGCCTGCTGGTGATCTTGTTGACCAACCTGCTCTTTGCCATGAGTTATCAAGTGGGCGATCAAGAGGTCTTTCTGTTGCCGGCTTGGCTCTGTTTTGCGCTCTTCAGTGGGGCTGGCGTTGCCGCCCTGACGCAACTGTTGCACCGCTGGTCAGTGGTGGCGCAGGGCATTGCCACCGGCTGTTGCGTTTTGCTCCTACTGGGGATAGGGGAACGGGGGCCGCTGGTCAATCGTAGCCAGGATTGGGCTGTCCATGATACGGCGGTGGCCGTCGCCAAAGTCGATTTTCCCCCGGAAAGTCGGGTCATTGCCCTGGAGGGACAGGCGACGGCGTTGAAGTATATGCAGGCGGCGGAAGGCTTGGGGCGCAACGCTACTGTTGTTGTGGCCGATCAGCCGGCTGACCGCCAGGCGGCAGTCGATGCGGCGATGGCGCAAGGGTATCCTACCTATCTCACTCAGGAAGTTGCCGGGATTGCCGAACGCTACAGCTTTAGCGGCGACGGACCGTTGGTGCGGGTCTGGCCGCGTGGAGAGGCCCAAGCCGGCGCCCCGCAACACGCGTTGGCCCAACCTTTTGTCGATGGCGCCCTCGAACTGGTCGGCTATGATCGGGTCTGGCTGGCCGAAGCGGGGGGGCCGGCGCTACGCTTAACGCTCTACTGGCGCCCAAATCGCGTCCTGACCGAAGTGTATAAGGTGTCATTACGCTTTGTCGCCAACGATCAGGTGTTGATGCAGGAAGATCGCTATCCATTACGGCTGGTGGCGCCCACTACCAGTTGGCTGCCGGGAGAGACGGTGCGCGATGTCTATTATCTTATTATGCCGACCTCCATCACCCCGCAAAGCACACTGTTGCGGGTCATCCTTTATGCGGAACAGGATGGCCGCGCCGTCGGCGCCGTCGATTTGCCTACGCTTCCATGACATTTGGGTGCTTTGCGCATCACACGCTTTCTCTGCCAGCGGTTTCACCATAAATGACGATTTGCTTTAGCGCAATCCAGTTTGTCATATCACGAAAAGCGTGACATAATGCACAATCGTATTGGCCCTACCAACCCTTTCCCCAAAAAGGGGGGCTGCTACACCAGAACGACAACCCTGCGCTTGTTGCAAGTGCATTCTTATTGCTATGCTGCACCTACTTAGCTGCGGGCTACCGCGCTAACCCAATGCAGCCAATTCGTTTGAAGGAGTCTGGAATGAACGTGCGATTTTTTACCTCTGCCCTCGTAACCGGCCTGCTCTTGGTCGGCCTGATCAGTGGTTGTACCATACCACTACCCACAGCAACGCCGGACAGCGCGACCAGTGACGCTCCGGCGGCAGACACAGCCGCAGCGCCGGCCGAAGATGGCGCCATGGCGACGGTCTCCACCCGGTCGCTGCGGGTGCGCCAGGATCCCAATGAGGCCAGTGAAGTGGTGGCAGGGATTGCGGCCGGTGAAAGCTATCGCGTCCTGGCCCTAAGCGACGATGGGCAATGGATTCAACTAGCGATTGATAGCTCGCCGACCGGCGCCGGCTGGGTTTCGGCCAACTTTGTGACAGTGGAAGGTGATATTACCGATCTCGCCGTCGGCGACACCACTGCTGCTGCCCCGGTGACAAACACCGCCACCACAACCAACAGTGAAGCTGCGCCGGCGGTCACGCTGGTGCCGACGCCGCAACCGGGCTTTGCGCTGGTCAGCACTGAGGGCATCCGCTTGCGTGTGCGCAGTGAACCGACCACCGATTCGCCCATTGTCGGCTACGCCTACGATGGCGAAACCTATCAAGTGATCGCCACCAGCGGTGACGGTCTCTGGGTGCAGATCCCGCCGGCCACCGGTGACAATACCGACAACCCGGATGGTGGTTGGGTGGCGGCGGAATTTCTGATCATTGGTCAGTAATGATGAGGGTGACAAGGTGACAAGATGACACGGTGAAAAGAGTGTACGTTGAGCAATCCTGTCACCCAACCACCTTGTCACCCTGTCACCTTGTCACTTATCCTTTGTCAGCACTGGCTCGTTGCCGGTTGCCATGTCATCGCCCTATTGCTGCTTTCCCTCCACTTTTATGTCCGCACCTTGCCGCCCACCCCAACTGCCATCCCTGAAGCCGACAGCGCCGAAGCCGCCTGGTGGGGCCTCTGGCCGGTCACTTATCTGCCAACCTGGGTGATGATCGTTTCTGCAAGCCTGATCATCGGTTGGATCATCGTCTGGTGGGGACGTGAACTTTTGCTGTGGCCGAAATTCCGAGTTACGAATCACCCTTCGACTTTGCTCAGGGCAAGCGCAACACGCAACACGCAACACACCTTTATTATCGCCATCATCTTGCTCCTGCTCCTCGCCTTTTACGCTTTTCCCATTGCCCATACCCGTTGGGGTGACGCCTATTTGCTCTCCAAAGCCATCGCTTGGCCCGATCCAGCGCTGCGGTTGACCCATTCGTGGCAGGCGCCGCTGGATCTTTTTTTGCACAGTCAACTTTGGCTGGGCTGGCATGAGCGCTTTGGTTGGGAAGATGCCGTTCCAGTTTATCGGCTGCTTAGTCCGGTCGCCGGGCTGTTTTATCTGTTGGCGCTGTTGGGGTTGGTGCGCGACCACACTCGTGCGCTGGGCTGGCTCACCTTTGGTTTGTTGACCAGCCTGGGCGTGTTGCAGCTCTTTTTTGGCTATATCGAAAATTACAGCTTTGCCGCCGCCGGCATCTTGCTCTATCTCTGGGTGGGCTTGCGAGTGATCACGGGACGGTCACCGCTGTGGCTGGCAGCGACTCTGCTGGCGCTCACCAACGCCTTTCACCCCAGCACGGTGATTCTAGCGCCGTCGCTCCTGTATGTTGGCTGGATCCATTGGCAAAAACAGGCGCAAAACCAGAACAAATCCCGCCAACCCGCCGTCTTATCTACCGGCATTGCCATTGCCCTGCCCATGTTGATCGGCGGGATCTCGGTGATCGGGTTGATGGAAGGGGGCGGCCACGGGCTGGCGGCGTTGCTGAGTACGGATCGCCCCGGCGGCGGTGACGGTCGCCCCTTTGTGCCGCTTTGGGCTGTGACCACGCGTTGGGAACACTACACGATGTTTAGCTGGCTCCACCTGCGCGACTTTCTCAACCAGCAATTGCTGGTCGCGCCGGTGGTGTTGCCGGCCTTGCTGCTGGTGGCCTTGTCTGGCTTGTGCGCAAAGATAGGTTTTCGCGCAACAAAGAAACCGGCAACCGATGCCAACCCATCAGCCGTCCAATGGGTTCCATTTTTGCTCTTTGCTGCGTTGAGTTATCAACTCTTTATCTGGGTTTGGAACCCGGATTATGGCGGCCAGCGCGATTGGGATCTCTTTAGTCTAGCCGCCATTCCGGCAGCGCTGTTGTTGACGACCACGTTGCCCCATCGATTTGCTGATCCACGCTACCTGGCAGGGGGGACAATTCCCTTGCTTATGCTACAATGGCTGCAACTGGCGGCGTGGGTCTATCAAAACACGCTGCCGTGGGATTGGCCGTCTTGAGTGAAGACAAAGAAGTTACGAATTACGAGTTATGAATTACGACATCAAGATCGTAATTCGTAACTCGTAATTCGTAACTCGTATACCGATAAATCAGGTGAACTATGTACGAACTAAAATCCGCTCCGTCGCCCCGGCCCCGACCGCCGCGGAGTGAGTTTAACCGAGGCATGACCATTGGGTCGGTGACGTTTTTAATTTTGGCGCTGCTGGGTGTCGCGGGGTTGCTATTGGCCTATGCCATGATCGCCGGCACCTTACCGCCGGCGACGGCTTTGGAAAGTAGCGATTTTGCGCCGTCGCAGAGTATGCGGATTCTCGACCGTGAGGGAAATCTGCTCAATGAAGCCTTTGATCCAACCAGCATTGAGGCTGGCCGGCGCACCTATACGCCGTTAAATCGCATCTCCCCCTATCTGCGTCAGGCAACCATTGCCACGGAAGATGCGAATTTCTATCAACATCGCGGCATCGATTACTTCGCCCTGGCGCGCGCAATCTACTATGCCGTGCGCGAAGGGGATATTGTCTCCGGCGCCTCGACCATTCCCCAACAGGTGGTCAAGATGCGCTTTTTGTCCGCCGAGCGCTCCATTATGCGCAAGATCAAAGAGGCAGTCCTCTCGGCAGAAATTAGTCGCGAGTATCAAAAGGATAAAATCCTTGAAATTTATCTTAATGATATCAATTACGGCAACCTGGCCTACGGCGCCGAAGCGGCGGCACAAACCTATTTTAATAAAGATGTGGCCGATTTGACGCTAGGCGAAGCTTCCCTATTGGCCGGTCTACCGCAAGCACCGGCCTACTACGACCCGTATACAAACCGTGAGCGCGCCAGAGAGCGGCAGGCTGTGGTATTGGCGTTGATGGTGGAAAGCAACTTTATTTCCAAAGAGGAAGCGGATCGCGCCTGGCTGGAAGATCTCCGTTTTGCACCGGTGAGTTATGATCTTAAGGCGCCCCACTTTACGCTCTTTGTCCGCCAACAGTTGGAGCAAATCATTGGCCCCAACGAGGTTTTTCAAGGCGGTTTCAGCGTTACCACCTCGCTCGACCCGCGCCTGCAAGCCGAAGCCGAACAGATTGTGGCGGAACAAGTGGCGCGCGTGGCGGATTACAATGTCTCCAATGGGGCGTTGGTAGCGATGCGCCCCGACACCGGCGAAATTCTCGCCCTGGTCGGCAGCGCCGATTTCAACAACGTGGAGATCGACGGTCAGGTCAACATGGCGTTGGCGCCCCGTCAGCCCGGCAGCACAATCAAGCCGCTGGTCTATGTCAGCGCCTTTGCCAGAAATGATCTGCCGGTAGAGGAACGCTGGACCCCCGGCACGTTGGTGGCGGACATCAAACAGGAATTTCCCGATGGCGCCAACCCGCCCTATGTGCCGACCAACTATGACAATCGCGAACGGGGTCTGGTGACGGTGCGCTCAGCGTTGGGGATGAGTCTCAATATCCCGGCAGTGCGGGCCATTCAGATGCTTGGCGTCCAGAATTTCGTGGTGATGGCCCCCCGCTTTGGCATTACCACCCTCACCCGCCCCGATTATGGCTTAAGCCTCTCGCTGGGGGCCGGTGAAATCCCGCTGGTAGAGATGACCGGCGCCTTTGCCGTCTTGGCGAACCAGGGGCGCTATGTGCCGCCAGTGACGATTTTGAAGATTTCCTATAGCAACGGGGAAGTCTTTTGCGGTGAGGGTTCGGATAGAGCTTGCCAGACATCGCCAAACAGTGGCGAACAGGTGATCAGCGCGGTCGATGCTTTTCTGATCACCGACATCTTGCGGGACAATGACGCCCGCGCCCCAGTCTTTGGTCCCAATTCACTCTTGCGGTTGGATCGACCGGCAGCGGCGAAAACCGGCACCACCAACGACTTCCGCGATGTCTTGACGATGGGTTACACGCCGCAACTGGTCACCGGTGTGTGGGTGGGGAACAGTGACAACAGCGAGATGCGCAACATCTCCGGCATTACCGGCGCCGCGCCCATCTGGAATGAGTTTATGCGCACGGCCCTGGCCGACCAACCGGCGGCTGATTTCACGCCGCCGCCCGGTGTGCGCCAGTGGGAAGTCTGCGCCGACACGGGGACGCAGCCCAGCGTCGCCTGCCCAGAACGGCGCACGCTCTGGTTTGCCGAGGATCGACCGCCGCTGCCGCCGGAGAAGGATCTGCACCAGCGCATCAAGCTGGACAGATTGACCGGCAAGCTGGCGACCGAGTTCACGCCGCCGGACGCCATTGAGGAAAAAGATTACATTGTCTACCCGGAACAATACCGCGAGTGGGCTGAGAGAAATGGCATCTCCCAGCCCCCCACTGACCAGAGCGATGTCTACACGGGTGAAGCCAATGTGGTGATACGCGAGCCAGTGGAAGGGGAGATTGTCAGCGGCATTGTCACCGTAGTCGGCAGCGCCGATGCGCCGGCCTTTGCCAGCTATGAACTGCAATATGGCGTCAGCCATGATCCGGGCGCCTTTAGTCCGCCGGTAAGCGGGCCATATGGCAGCCCAGTCGTTGACAACGTGTTGGGCCAATGGGATACGAGCGGTTTAGAGGAAGGCCCCCATACCTTGCGCCTGGTTGTACGCGACCAGGCCGGGGCGGAACGGGAAACACGGGTGCGCGTCTTTGTCACCCGTGAAGCGCCGCCTACACCGGTCGAGGCGACGCCAACCTGGACGCCGGAGGCGCCGACCCCACTGCCGTTGCCCACCGATACCCCGCCGGTTTTCCCAACTGACACGCCGGTCGTCGTGCCGCCTACGCCGGAGCCGACCTGGACCTTGCCGCCGCCACCGGAGACGCCCACTGAGGCCCCCACTGTAGCGCCGCCCTTGGAACCATCCCCAACCTGGACGCCCGAAGGCAGCGCACTGCCAACCGAGACCCCAGCCGGCAGTTCTAGTGGTGGTGTGATTACGGATACGAGTGGAATTACCGACACAGGGACGGTGACGAGTAGTGAGGTTCTGACGACCACGCCGTAATGGAAAAAGAGACTGAGAGATTAAGAGGTTTTATCGTCCTAATCTCTCAGTCTCTCAATCTCCTACAATTAATTGCAGACGACCACCTCAATGTCATCCACAAAGAAATCGGTGGCGGCATCGGCGTCGGTGCGGGCATGAAATTGGAGTTGAACGGTTTGGCCGGCAACCGGGGTAAGGGAAAGGGTGCGTTGTTGCCATTGGTTGGACATTTCCCGGCTAGAGAGGGTGACGATGCTTTGGAGCGCTTTGCCCTGGGCATCGGCGATCACGACCGTTAGGGTATCCTGAAAACGGCTGTGTTCCTGGCTTTGAATCTGCCACCAGAAGGTCAAGGTGACTGTTGTGGCGCTGGGCGCAACCTTGATCTGCGTCGCCAGCAGATCTTGGGCATTGTTGGCGCCAGCCAGATAAGCCGACTGTTTGCCGGAATGAGCCAGCCGGGTACTCAAGATGGGATAGTTGCCGCTGCTCTTGGTGATCCAGCCGCTGCCCTCCTCCAGGCTGCTATCTACCACCACATTGGTGCAAGTGGCTGCCTTGGCCGGTGTCTGGTTTTCCAGTTGTAAAACGGTGCTGATCACCACGGCGCAAAGGATGAGGCGCGCCCAGCGTCGTGATGGTGCTACCGTAGGCGCACAAAGGAGTGGTGCGCGTTTATTAAGTAAATTCATCTCCTCCTCCTGCTATGTGAAGTGATGGGGGGCGCAATGTCAAACAAAGTTGAATGGCAAAAGCCGTGCCGGACCCTATCTTAAATCACTTTTACCCGATTTGCTGCACGTTCGCTTGGCGATTCGCCAGCTTTGCACTTCGTACTTCTGCGGTAGACTGTTGGTCGTTCAACGACCAGCCAGACCGCAACAGGACGATTGCCCTACGGACAGCAACCATTAATTCTATGTCAAGGTAGTAACCGGCGAGTTACAGAACTCGACCCTTTTCCAAAATGCCAGCATCATGGCAGAAGATGACCAGTAGAATGGATTGATGTCATGTCAGCACTACAGCTATTTCCTGTCCCTGGTTTACCGTTGATTGAGCCGGGTGATCCCTTAGCCGCCTTGATTGTGGATGCGTTGACCCATAGCGGGGAAACGCTGCAAGCGGGCGATATTGTGGTGGTCGCCCAAAAAATTGTGAGCAAGGCCGAGGGGCGGCTCGTGCGGCTGGCCGCTGTCGCGCCGAATGAAGAAGCCAAACGCATTGCTGCCCTGGTGGACAAAGATCCCCGTGTCGTCCAAGTGATTTTGGATGATAGCAACGCCATCATCCGCACCCGGCGCGGCTTGCTGATTACCGAGCAAAAAGGGGGCTGGATCTGCGCCAATGCCGGCGTGGATCGCAGCAATGTCCAGCCGGGCGCCGACGGTGACGAATATCTGACGCTGCTACCGGTTGATGCCGACGCCAGCGCTGAACGGCTGCGGCAGGATCTGAGCGAGTTGACCGGCGTAGCGCCAGCGGTGATCATCACCGATAGTCATGGTCGCGCCTGGCGCATGGGGACGGTGGGCATCAGCATTGGGTGCGCCGGTCTGCCGCCGCTTTGGAATCAGCGGGGACTGCACGATCTTTTCGGCTATCAACTGCAACATAGCGAAGAGTGTATTGTCGATGAATTGGCGGCGGCGGCGAGCTTGGTCATGGGCCAGAGTAGCGAAGGTCAGCCGGTCGCTATTATTCGCGGCTACCAGTTGCCGACCAGCGCCTCCCCTGCTCCGGCGCGAACGCTCCAACGCCCACCAGCAATGGACGCCTTCCGCTAGGATATTCTTGGCAAAACAGAACGAATATTCTATAATGCTCAGTCATAAACCGCGGCGAAGTCGCAACTCCTCCTGACTAACGCTAGACGACAAACGCTGGGCTTTGGACTACGGACGCTGGACAATGAACTACGAACAATCTCTCTTTGTATTTGACAGGTGTTTTGTATGTATACAGAAATGAATGGCTGGCGCGAAATTCTCGCCCGCACCTTTGAAGGGTTTCTGGAACAGGACAATGTCAGCCCGGAGTGGCTGATCAACCCGTCGACCAAACGGCGGCTGAAACTGGACAAATATTACCCGGACGCCGGCCTGGCGATTCGCTTTGTTGGTCTGGTCGCCAAAGGGCAACGGCGGCAGAGTGACTTAGAGGTACAGGAAACGGAGAATCGCGATGAAACGCGGGTAGAACTCTGTCGCCAGCATGGGGTACAGTTGGTGCTGATCGATCCGGTCGATGATCCGCGCAAACAACTGGATCAGTTGCTGCAAGCGCTTACACGGACCAGTCGTGTCCTGGCGCAAAGCCAAAATAGCTTGGCGCATAAACAGAAGTGGATGCCAGCCTTACACGAAGCACGCAGTCGGGCTACCCGGATCCATAGCAACCTGGGTAAGAACACGGATCAGGTGATGAACACCCTGGCCGAAAGCTGGCGTGATCGCGAAGCCGGGCTGGCTTTGGAGTTGCAAACCGGACCAGCCCCGTTACCCAAACGTAGCGGTCCGGCGCCGACCTTCAGCGAAGGCCAGCGGGTGCAACACGAACGCTTTGGCCCCGGCACCATCACCCAAATTAGTGCAGACGGCAAGCTCACCATCAGCTTTGACAGCAGTCAGGAACGCACCTTTGGCATTGAATTTGTGCAGGATAAACTGACAGCACTGGGGCAACCGGCGTAGGAGGACAAACGCGGATTTAGGGAGTGCAGATCAGGTCCTCTTTTAAGGCGCTGCTTACTTTGCACCAAACAGGTTGTTCAACTACAGACGCGGATTATTGGGCAAACCAACAATCCGCGCTCTCTAAATTCGCGTCTGTCCGCTATCGTTCAAATGGGTCACTGGCAAAGCCGCCGCTACCGCCGCTATACGTTGCGCGCGGATCCGCTTGGTGGCTTTCCTGGTGCATCCGCAGCAACAGGGCGGCGGTTAAGCGGGTATTCTCTTCCAGGGCCAGTTGCAGATGCAAACTTTCACCAGCCGCATAGATGATGAGAAAGTAGATAAGTCCAAAGAGCAAGAGCCCAATCCCAGCCAAAATCCCGCTGGCCGGGCCTAAACTGGCGAGGGCGCCGGGGGGCAACGCCGGCCCCAGCAGATTGGTCAACAGATCACCATTGGTGCTGGCCAGCCCCAAACCAATGGCGCCCAAGATCGCCACAATCAAGATAAGCCAGGCAAACACCTTTAGCAATGTCCCCATAACCCGTAAGACACCGAAACGCTTCGGTACGCTCATAATACCCCTCCTATAGGATGATGAAGTATAACATCTGAGAACTAACGACGCTCCAAAAGCCGAAAAGTTATGGAGCCACTTTGTGCGTTTGTGTACTGCCAAGGCAAAGGTATGTGTGTGCAGTCAATGGCAGTTGCCAAAGCCATTGCACACGACGTTAGCCAACTGGGGTAGGCACGCTTGCCTTACGCCGGTTCGCTCTTTGCTTCGCTCTTACTCTCACTTTTGGTTTCGCTCTTGGTTTCGCCCTTGGTTTCGCTTTGGGCGCTGGTGTCAGTCGAAGCGCCGGCAGAGTCGCTCTTCTCGCTTTTCTCTGTCGTCTTAGCGTTCGACCCGTTGGATGAATCTTTGCTTACCTTACTGTCAGTGATATACCAGCCGCTTCCTTTGAAGTGGATCGCTGGGCGCCCTACCCGGCGCTCAACATGCTGGCTGTTGCACTTGGGACAGTGCGGCGTGGTTTGTGCAGAAAAGGATAATATTTTTTCAAATTCATTGCCACAGTGCTGGCAGACAAATTCATAAATCGGCATACAACAAACTTTCTATGGCGTTCCTGGCTGGCTAGTTGATTGGTTGGCCCGTTGGTTTCGACAAGCTCAACCAACAGGCCAACCAACCAAGCAAGCAATACAATTATGCAGATAATATAGTATAATCAAAAGTATAATCGGCAACCGGATTCTTGTCGAATTTAGAGTAAGTATACCACAACTTGGATCAACGTATGAGTTATAAATTTTTAAACCGTCCCTTTGAAGATGGCGCTTACGAGCCGGAGGGGATCTATCTAACCTTACCGCTGGATGGCGATTGTCTGGTGGTGCAACTTTGGGGGGAGAACAGCGAGCAGTATGGCCACTTTACCTATAACGGCGTCCCCTTGAAAGGACATAATGGCATTGACTTTCTCGTCAACCCGGGCCTCAATGTGCTGGCGGTCGATCTTGGTCGCGTCACGGCCATCGGTGAGGAGCGGGGGGGGCTGGGGCGCTACCTGAAGTTGGAGCATCGCTGGGGGGAATCGCTCTACGCCCATGTCGATACGATTTTGCTCGATGCCGGACAGCAGGTGGAGCGGGGAACGCCCATTGCCGGCATCGGCGACCCGCTGTTGATGGACTATACCAACCGCGCCACCCTCCGTCCCTCTTATCTACACTTTGCCATTCGCATCAAGCCCTACAACCGCTTTGACGGCTGGGGCGGCTTTGTCGATCCGCTGCCCTATTTGAATCCGGCCCGGCTGCAATTTGTCGCCGATCTGCCACCGGAACAGACGCCGGCCTTTCCCCCCCACGCCATGATTCGCGAACAGGGACAGAGCCGTCGCCCGTGAAGGATGGGCAATTACAGGATTGGGGATGGAAGCTTGCGTTAGTGCATTCCTCACGACCTTTATACTGACGATGGATGTCGTTGTAGTCGAAAGGAGTTGTGCTGTGGAACGCACCTTTATTGAACAACAAAAAGAACGCTTGCTGGCCCTACGCCAGGAGATGACGGAAAAGGTTGAGCAAGTTCAGGAGAACGTGGCCCAAGGTCTCGCCCCCAGCGACGCCACCGACCAGGAAGAGGTGGCGGTGATCAACAACATGCGCCAGATCGATATGGCGGGCGGTGATCTTTTTGAAGATCGGATTTATGAGATCGACCAGGCGCTCAAACGGATCGAAGATGGCGCCTATGGCACTTGCGACCGCTGTGGTCGCCCGATCAACCCTGAACGGCTCAAAGCCAAACCGTGGGCCACCTTTTGTATCACTTGTCAGGAAGCGCTGGACGCGGGCGGCTAAAAACGCTCAGCATATGTGCCCACAAGTAGTCCATTTTTAATGTTGCCTGCTTCCTAAAAGTATGCTATTCTACTAATTGTTTACACAGTTTATGTCATCCCAAGGGCTTTCGGCTTTCCGAAAGCCCTTGATCAGTGCGTAACTCCTCTCATTCCCGGCAAAGTTGCAGATCTCTACTGACGAAAGAGCGGAGCTACGCTCATCCTATGTCCAAAGATCTGGCGTGTAGTGTGGGGCATGGGTCATTGCCGCCGCTACGGCAGTTGCTAAAGGGTATTCTATGTCTGTCCAAGCGACTGTTTTCTATCCCACCGTTGCTACCGTTAAAGAAGTGTTCAAAACGTGGCATAGTGAGAGCCATGTTGACACTCCGCTCAGTAAGCTCTATCAATTTCGCCGGCTCCAACGCGAAACCGGGCGTTCCTTGCGGCAAACGCTCAATCTGATGTTGACCGCTGCGCTGGAGGTGTTCTACCAATCGCACCCCGTGGATGCGCAACTATTACAATTGCGCTTTGTGGAGCAATGGTCCATCAACCAGCTTGCCCAGCACTATCATGTGGCGGAAAGCACCATTTATATCATGCAACGGGAGGCCATTGGGCGTCTGACCAGGACGTTGGGCGAGATGGAAGCGCAAGCTTGTGCTGGGCTAAAGGAGCGCTTACTCCATCGCCTCGAAGCGCCAACCTACGGAACGCTCATCGGGGTGGAGGCGCAGATTGAACAGTTATTGGGTCACTTACAAGCGCCGCAGCCGCCTTGGGTGGTCGCCATTGAAGGCTTAGGCGGCATTGGCAAAACAGCGTTGGCCGATATTGTCGTGCGCCATTTGATCGAGGTGCAAAGCTATGATGAGATCGCTTGGGTAAGTGTGCGGCAAAACCGCTTGAACCTGGGCGGTGCACTGGCCCAAGATCCCCAGCCGGCGCTGACGGCTGCCGGTCTGGTAGAAGCGCTCATCCACCAACTGCTGCCGGGGATCAGTCAGACGATCGGGCCGCGCGCAGCCGATCTCTTGCCGCGCCTGCGCACTCTCCTCAAACAAGCCCCATACTTGCTTGTGATCGACAACCTGGAAACGCTGGTGGATCTGGAAAGTTTGATGCCAACGCTGCAAAGCTTGGCCAATCCCTCTAAATTTTTGCTGACCTCACGGCAGGCGCTGTACAACACGCCCAACATCTATCATTTCAAAGTCCCCGAATTGAGCGAAGCCCATGCCCTGCAATTGATCCGCCAGGAGGCGAACTTGAGCAACCTGCCGACATTGGCGGCGGCAGGTGATGAAGCGTTACGGCCGATCTATGCCACCGTGGGGGGCAATCCGTTGGCGCTGCGCCTGATTGTAGGCCAAACGCACATTTATCCGCTGGCTTCGATTCTCGCCCATTTACAAAAGGCGCAGGGCGAAACCGCCGAAAATCTTTACACCTATATCTACCGGCGGGCGTGGGACGGGTTAGATGCCGCTAGCCAGGATGTACTACTGGTCATGCCGCTGGTCAACCCCAACGGCGATACACTGACCGTCATTGCCGAGATGGGGGAATTGACCGAGGAAGCGGTCCACGCAGCGCTCCAACGGCTGGTGATGCTCAATCTGGTCGATGTGCGCGGCAACTTTCATGAACGCCGCTACAGCATTCACGGCCTGACCCGCACCTTTTTGCACGAACAGGTGCTGCGTTGGCAGATGTAGGCAAGCACTGCACAGCCATTGTGCGGCTGCTCCTTCGCCGGCAAAACCTATCGAAAAGCTACTGAGATTTGCTGCGACCTATTGTTTTAGGAAGTGGGCTATGCTATGCTGGAATGCAAGGCAGTGCTGCCGCTCATGACGACAGAAACAGGGATGATCATGGCCGCAATCGAAGAGAGTCTCAATCAACATCTGGCGCGTTTTCAACAATTGCTGACTCGGAGCGCGCTGGTGGCTCGGCGTTATATCGAAGCCGAGGCGGCGACGCCCATTTCTGATGCAGCGCGTGAGCGCGCGCAGAATGTGTTAAGCTATACGTTGAAAGCGGCGGAAGCATGGCCGGCGACACGAGATCTGTTGCTGGCGCTGGCGCCCAGGATGGAACTGGCCGGCTACCGCACCGAATGGTTGCCCTTTCTGGAAGATGGCGTGGCGCAAAGCCAACGCCTGGGCGACCAGACGGCGGAAGCGGCGTTGCAATTGCACTGTGGCTATCTCTACCGGCTCATCAGCAACTATGCCCAGGCCCAGAACTGTCTTCGCGCCAGCGTCACCTACTATGCCGCTCTGGGCGATACCGAAGGCCAGGCCCGCGCCTTGAACCAGTTGGCCTATTTAGCCTGGCAGCAACATCAGTATGCGGAAGCAGAACACCTTGCCCACGAGGCGATTAACATTGTTGACGATATGGCGCTGGAAAAAGCGGTGAGTTTGTCGGCGTTGGGTCTGGTTGCACACAATCGAGGTCGCTACACAGAAGCGGAAGCACATCATTTTGACGCCCTATTGATTCGCACAGACCATCGTGTTGATAAAGAAATTGCTTGGAGCTTGCAGAATTTAGGTATTGCTGCGGGCGCACAGGGTAAGTACGCAATTGCTATTGAATATTACGAACGTGCGCTTACTTTACTAAACACAGTGCATGATCCTGCACACAGTGCGATTATTCAAATGAACCTCGGCGTCGCATACTACCATCAAAGTAATTATTCCCAAGCGTTAGAGATCTTGACTGCTGCTGAACAGTCTCTACACCGAGTTTCTGATGAATATAACCTAGCAAAGCTTCTTACAACAAAAGGGCTGTGCTACCTTGCGCAGTATCAATGGGAATTCGCTGAACAGGCATTCCAGGCCAGCACCGATCTCTTTCAACAACTTGGTGATCTCAGTTGGTATTTGAATGCCTATGATGGTCTGGGTATCAGTTATCTGGAACAGGAGCAATTTGAGCAAGCGCTAGCCATCTTTCAAACAATTGTTACTCAACTGCCAAAAATTGAGGGTACGCCTGCCTATACCTATTTAACGACGACACTGGCTACTCAAATTGCGCAAGCAGAAGCCAAGCAAGTAGAGAGAGGGAAGTCGGTCTATCTTCCCTCTCGCAATCAAGGTTAGCAACCGCCTGCCGGCGCGCCACAGGCCAAAGCAGCGGGCGTGAGCGTTGTACTGGCCATGTTATCGAACACCATCGGCGCATAGGATGCGCTGAGGGCCAAAACAGCAGCCAGGGCGAGAACGAGCAAATGGCGGCGGGTGTTGGTCAAGAAATTGCGGTTCATGGAAATCGCTCCTATGTAAAATAGGGACCGCTTGCCGGTTGGGGACACGATGCCGACGGACGCTGGAGGAAGCGCGTCGTCGGGCCGGTAGTGACGCCGGCAAGCGATCTCGCAAAAGATGGGCGCAGAGACTGTGATCACGGTTGCTGCTGCCCATAGGGTAGCAGGGTGGCGGGGCGTTTGGCTGAGGATTACTGAGCGTTTGCTGAGGAAAGGGGCAAGCATGGCTGATGCAGAACAAGAAAGCATACCAGGCGCCGACCATCCGTGGGCGGATCATGGGCCGACCTATCGGGCGCGCGAGGTGCAACTGCTGGCGAACTGGATCTTGACCGGCGCCAGCGGCTCGGTCATCGGCTTGAATGGGTCGGGCAAATCGGATCTCCTGGGCTATCTCTGTCATCGACCGGAGGTGCTCAACAGCTATTTGCCGGCGCGCGCCCAGCCGGTGACGCTCCTGCCCATGGATCTCAACAACTTGCCGGCCCGCACCCTGTCGGCCCTCTTTCGGGTGATTCTGCGCACCTTTGCTGAACATCAGGCGCGCTTTGCGCCCGAAACCCAGGCGCTGATCAGCCGGCTCTACCAGGAAAATCGCGCCGCCACCGATCCCTTCCTGCCCCAAAGCGCCCTGCGTGAACTGCTCATCCACCTCCAGCAGCGGCGCCATCGCGTCGTCTTTGCCCTGGATCGTTTTGACACCTTCTGCCACATGCTCACTCCGGCTATGGGTGACGCCCTGCGCGGGCTGCGCGATGGCTTCAAAGGCACGCTCTCCTACATTGCCAGTATGCGCCTGGGGCTGGCCTACCTGCCGGCGCCGGAAGTGTTGGGCGACCTCCGTCGCCTGCTCGACCAACATCTCTGTTACATCGGCCCCATGAATGAACAGGATACGCGCGACACCATTGCCCGCCGGGTGCAGATGGTGGAACAGCGGCCCACCGAGCCAGAGATCCAGACAATGTGGCGCCTAAGCGGTGGCTATCCATCGCTGGTCATGGTCATCTGTCGCTGGTGGCTGACCGATCCGCAACGACCGCCGCTAGACCAATGGGCGGAAGCATTGTGGAAAGAAGCCGGCGTCCGTCACCGCTTGGAGGACATCTGGCTCGGTCTTACCCAGGAGGAGCAGTTGGTGTTGGCCGAGGTGCAAAAGAGCGCGCTGCTTGACAAAAAAGCGCAGGGCGCTGTTGGTCAGCGTTATGCGTCGGTCTTGGTCGATCTCGTCAACAAAGGGCTGTGTCAACCGGATGGCAACGGCTGGCGCCTCTTTAGCCGCCTCTTTGCCGACCATGTGGCCCAGATGGGTGGCTATAGTCGCGGCAAAATCTGGTACGACGCCGCCAGCGGCGCCCTTTACCACGGCCAAAGCGTGCTGAACGACCTGACCCCCAAAGAGCGCGCTCTGCTCCAATTCCTGGTCGCACAGCCGCGCCAGCAACACACCTACACCGATGTCATCGTCGCCGCCTGGACGGATGAAGAACGGTACAACGGCGTCACCAACGACAGCCTCTTCCAAGTGGTGCGCGGCCTACGCCAGAAGATCGAGCCGAACCCGTCGCAACCGGTCTACGTGGTCAACTGGCGGGGCAAACCGGAGGGCGGCTATCTCTTTTTCCCGGAAGGGCGACCGCAGTGAGGGGCGTGATTTGTGATTCGTGAACCGTGATTCGTGCTATGCGATTTGGTATCGATGTTGTATAATCTTGTTAGCGCTAGGAAGCCTACGATTTGCGCAGCAAATATTTTACGGATGGTAGCTGCGGAGACGCCAAACACTACAACGGATTTAGGATGGAACTGATTCCCGACGACATTGCACGATCACGCAGACCATCCGCTGCTTCCTAAATCCGTTGTAGTGTTGGCGCCTGCCCTTACGTAACTTGCTGCTACTTTTTCGCAAACGCCTAAACCCCAACGGATACGCCAATGGACCGCACGACAAAAATCAAATTACGCCGATTCTTGGCCGAGCTTTATGATGATGCACGCCAGATCCGCCAGCTCATCGCGGATGCCGGTTTGGCTACCGTCCGGATTGATCTGAGCGGCAGTGTAGAAAATATTTGGCATGATGTTTTAAGCGAAGCGGAGAAATCCGAAAAGGTCGAGCAACTGATCGAGACCGTCTACGCCGACCGTCCTGAAAAGCAGTCTGCGCTGGATACTATCCTGGGGCGCGCCAGTGGCAATCCGACAACGGTTGCCAGCACCATACCAGCGGCTGAACAGACGCCGATTGCCACACCAGCGCTACAACCGGCAACAGCACTCGCCGCCACGCCACCCGCCACGGCGCCACTACGCACTATCCCGATTGATCTACCGCGCACCCTCCAATTGACCGCGCTCGATCAACAATTGATCGGCGCCCTCTTCCAGCAGGCCAGCAAAGTGACTGTCCTCACTGAGTTTACCGACGGGCGCACGGCGACGCGTGTTTTGCTGGTGCGCGCCACCGCCAGCGATGGTGTAGACGAACTGCCGGCGGTGGTCAAACTTGGCCTGCGCCCGTTGATTGAGCCAGAATGGCAGGCCACCCAACGCCAGGTGTGGGATCGGTTGCCTGGCTTTGCTGTGGTACGCGGCGAGCCGGTTTATCTGACTGCTGAGAACGGCGATCAACGGGGCGCGCTGCGCTATGCTCAGGTGGGCGATGGGGTCTTTGACGTGGAAAGTCTGAGCCGCTACAGCAGCCATGCCACCAGCCAGGAACTTTGGCAAGTGCTGGCAGAGCGTCTCTTCCGTCAATTGATGGCCCTGTGGCGGGCGACCCAGCAGCGGGCGACCATTAGCTTCCAACAGCGGTACGATGCGATTTTGCCGGTCAACTTGGAAGTGGCGGTGGAGGATAACGCGCCAGAGTATCCCACCATGCTGGATGCCCACTATCTGGCGACGAGTCGCGCCGGCGGCCCGCCCTTGCAACCTGGCGCCGTCGTGCGGCTCACCGGCTTTGTTGTCACCGAAACATCCGGTGATGGCCGGACGCTGACCCTGGACCTGCCCCCGTTGGCAGAGGCTGCCAACGCGTACCGCTTGCGTCTGCACCGGGTGAACGATGCGCCGCCTGCACCGGTCGGTGTCACTTTTCCGGCCATCACCGGTCGTGTGCAAGCGACGCGCCAGAGTCTGTTACACGGCTACAGCCAGCCCCACCTGGGCGATCTCGATCTCACGCAGCCGACCTTGCGGTTGCCCGACCAAAGCAACTTGCCCAACCCCTTGCTGGCCCTGCCCACGCTCTTGAGTCGGCGCCAGGAAGGCTGGTTGGCGACGATTCATGGCGATCTCAACCTGCGCAACATCTTGGTCGATCCAGCGGTGCGCACGGCCCACATCATCGACTGTGCGTCGGCGCGGCAGGATCATGTGTTGCATGATCTGTTGCGGCTGGAACGCGATCTACTGACCGATTGCGCGGCCCAGACCTTTTTTCAAGCTAACCTGCCGCCGACCGCCATTGTGTGCTTCTATCAACAGCTTCACTGTGCAACCCAGGGCGCCCCCCATCCTCCCGGTCACTTTGCCCTGCCCGACGACCTGCCGCCGGCGTTGGAGCGGCTCTTCATCATGATCGCGACGCTGCGCCAGACCGCGCGCGAACTCCTGGCGACGCCGGGCGAGTGGGCCGAATATTACAGCGGCTTGATCCTGCACCTGCTAGGTGCGCTCAAATACCGTGACCTGGACAACGCCGCACCCGGCCACCAACCGAAAGCGCTGGCCTTTTGGGCTGCCGCCACACTGGCCGGTCTGTTGCAGGAGTTGGCACAAGGGAATAACCGGCGCTGCCGCGAAATGGCCCTCCACTTCTTTGACATTACCAGCGGGGCGAGGAGCAGCCCCAGCAAGCCAGTGTCGGAGACACAGTTTAGCAAAGGCGTTGAACCGGCCACAAGCCTCGAATCCCTACCGGTGAAAGGGCTTCCCGCGTCAACCACGGCGGACCCGGCGCCAGTGGAACGGCGGCTTGATGTCGCCGCCCCGGAACGGGCAACCCTCCACCGCCCCTTTTCGTTGGCCGTGGCAGTGCGCCAAACCCATTCGCCCCGGTTGGTGATCCAGGATCTGCCGGTGGTTCACACCGGACAGGCGCAGCTTGATTGGCCGGCAGCGGAACCCTTTGTCCGCGTGCGGGTGCAGGTGGCGGCGCCAGAATGTCAAATTGTTGGCGAGGATAGTTATAGCTTCAAGCTCTACCGCGGCCAGGACTCGGTCATCTACTACTTCTCGCTGATCCCCCAAACGACCGGGCGGCTCACCATCATTGTCCGCCTCTACCAGGAGACCGATTTTCTCGGTGGTGCGCAAGCGCAAACCGTTGTCAGCGAACAGGTGGTGGGTGAGGCGCCGTTGCAGATCCAGAGCAGCAAACCAGTGAGCGTAAAACCGACGGCTGATCCCCAACCAGGTCGCCAACCGGAACAACCGGGGAGCCGGCCCCCGATCAAGATTCTCTTCCTGGCAGCCAACCCGCTCGACACCGTCCGTTTGGCGATTGACGAAGAGGTGCGTGCCATCCAGCAGGCGTTGCGCCAAGCCGACTACCGCGTCTTTGACATTCAGTTGGGGCCGGCGGTACGCATTGAGGATCTTCAGGAGCTGCTCTTGCAGCATCGACCGGACATCCTCCACTTTAGCGGTCATGGCACAGAGACCAGCGCCCTGATTTTCCACAATGCCCAGGGCAACAGTGTCCAAGTGCGCAGCGCCACATTGGGGCAACTCTTCCAGATCCTCAAAGATAACTTGCGCTGCGTTGTCCTCAACGCCTGTTACACCGCTGAAATGGCTGAAGGGTTAGCGGGGGTAATCGACTCTGTCGTCGGCATTGAAAATGCCATCACCGATAGCGCCGCGCTTCAATTCACGACGGCGTTCTATCGAGCATTGGGCTATGGACGCTCGGTACAGGAAGCGTTTGCGTTGGGCCGGGTGCAGATCGATCTGGCCGGCTTGGGCGATGCGGCAGCGTTACATTTAGCGGGTGAGAATGCCAGTGCGCTGCGCTTTGTGGGCGAACCGGCAGCAGCAGCAGTAACCAAGTCAACAAGCACAACCCCACCATCGGTGCCGGTAGCACCACCAGTCAAGCAAGCAGTAGAGGATGCCGACTTTTTGCGTTCGCTGCTGGCGCAACATCAACGTAATCGCCAGCGGCTGTTGCAACAGAAGGCGCTCTATGGCGCCGGCGAAGAACCCCTACGGCTGCTCAATCAACTGGACGCCGAGGACGAAGCGATTGCAAAATTACAACAACAATTGAGTATACAGTTGTAGATTAGCATTTATGCTGTGCTGTGAACGGGGCAAAAAGATACTTATTTGAATCTCGGCAGCTTTTACCATACCCGCAATGAATTTGCACAGGCCACCCACGTTTATCAGCAGGCGTTAACATTGGCACAGTTACAACAAGATACCCGCGGTTCTGTGATAGCATCGTTACCTTATAGCGGGAAGTGGGCCATGCCGAGCAGTATCCATCCTTGGTCAATGCCTTTGCAGCACTAAAGGCGCGTTTGGTGTAGGAACAGTAGATCTATCTAGAGGATAGGCTATGAATCACAAAACCGAGTACCTACTTGCTTACCTGGATGCGGCCCGGCAGAGTGACCCGGATGCTGGATTACGGGCTTGGGTCATAGCCTTTCAACAGGCGTTGGATGGTTGGCAACAGGATGAATGTAGTCGCCTACTGCGTGAACTGAAAAAGGGGCCACTCACACCTGAAATCGAAGGGCTGGCGCGCTATGTCGAAGGTCGCTGGTCAGATCAAAAAGGGGAGTTCCACCACGCTATCCACTGCTATCTACAAACGCGAAATTGGGTACTTTGCGCGGCTTCCTGAAGTTGTGTATGCAGCAGAATCAATGGCGTCTCTGCAAGCTTTACTCACCATGACTTGGTTGTATCTCGCCACATCTGGTCCTGATTATGGCGCCTGGGAAGTCTTTGAGGAATTCCTAGCCCACAAAGTTGCTGAAGAACCAGTAGCAGTGATTGAGTTTTATCAAATGATGTGCGACCATCAAGCTGCCCCCTATCGCTCGCACCTTAACGATACCCGTCGCAAGATTCTTACCGTTGCCGCAGCGCAGGAAGTCTCGCACAATGCAGCGTTGGCGCTCATTGATTCGATTGCCAAACTGGGCGAGCATGGCTATAAGGACATCTATGATCGTTTTGCCCTAATGATTCAGGCACACTCTGGTAGTGTGTTCCTCAGTAAGTAGCTAGGGCGGTAGCGTCAAAAGTTGCTCGTTTTGTAAACTGCTTGAGCAAGCGGCCAAGTTGTGATAAGATTCCGCTAAAGAAATTGGTCTTCCAAGCAAGCATTTCATCACGCCTGTGTTGAGCTACCAGAAACCATCACCGCCCGTTTTATCCAGCATGAGTTGGCGGCGCGCCGGGGTGAACGCTACTGGATGCACGTCCTGCTGGCAGATTATGCCGCAGAGATGATGGCATCCATGAATTTATAGTCCATCAAGAGGAGTAGACAAGCAATGGCCGGCATACCCCAAACCCTTCACCAGCAGATTCGTCAGGCATTACTAGCTTGTGACGAACTATATGATGCCGATCAGTTACGCGCCCTCTTTGCCGTCGAGGAATTGCGTCCCTTTCGTAGTCGCCTCAAGATTGCCCGGAGTGGTGATGCCCAGGCCGACCTGCTCATCAGCGATCTACTTGGTAGCAGCCGTGCGACGGGTGAAAATGCCCTGGTCCTCTTTCTGCAAGTCCTAGGACGCAAGTATGACCCTGGCAATGCTCTCCATGCCCAGCTTCTGGAACTAGCAGCGCAATTACAAACGGCGCTGGCCGGTGACACACCTGCGCCATCCACACCGAAATCACCGACTGCGGCGCAGGGAGCCGTCTACAATATCCACATTAACCAAGCCCAGGGGCTTGCGATCGGCGATGGCGCGCAGGTCGTTTCGTCTTCAAAGGCAACATCAGCGCAAGCAGATCGCAAAACAAGCGATGATCAGGAGTATACACATTTACAAAAACTACTGGCGCAATATCGCAAAAATCTTCAACATCTGGAGTTACAGAAGTCCCAATATGGGGCTGGCGAAGAACCGCTACATTTGCTGAATCAGCTTGATGCCGTGCGCGAAACGATCAAAGAAATCCAGCAGAAGTTGGCTGAATAGGCTGGTAGGGAATTAGAGGTAGTCCGGGAAAAACATGATCGACAGAAGTTGTCGAGATTGATGAAAAGTTCCAATGAATATCCCCAGCATCCCCCACCAACTCGAATACCATCGCCTCCAGATCGCCCTAGACGAACAGGAAGGGATTCGCCTGTGGGCGCGGGAGTTTGTCTATGCGCGGGAAGCTGGCTTGCTGGATCATTGCCGTCAGCTTCTCATTGGCGTGAAGAACCTCAACCGCGCGTTATCACCGCATAGCCAGGCAGTTGTCTGGCGCTGTCGCGCGCTGCTGGCGCAGATTCTTCAGGAATATAGCGATGCCCTGCTTGCCTTCCAGCGTGCCCTTGCGCTCTTCCTTGCCAGCAACGATGATTTTGAAGCCAGTCGTGTGTTGAACGATTTGGGCACGATCCACCAAGCGCGCGGCGAATTTGATAAAGCCATCGATTGCTACCAGCAGGCATTGGCGCGCTTTGTCCCCCGTTGGGCCGGCACCTCCGAAGAAGCCATGATGCGCAATAATCTTGGTACTGCGCTGACTGATGCCGGTGATGAAAACCGGGGTATCCAAGAGTTAGAATTTGCGGTTGCGTTATATCGGAAACTGGAGATGCCCCAAGGGGCGGCACGCTCATACACCAATTTGGGCCGGCAACTGCGCCGTCGGGGCGAGATGGCGCGGGCATTAACCGTTTACCAAGAAGCGCTTACTTTATCCCATCACTTGGATGACCGTCGCATCCAAGTCGATCTACTGAATGGGTTGGGGGTGGTCTATCGTCACCTGGGAGAGTTAGATCAGGCCCTTGACCATTACAGACAGAGCTTAGCGGTAGCACAACAGGTAGCAGATCTGGATGGTCAGGCGCAGGCGCTCAACAATTTGGGCACGATCTACCAGTTGCAGGGACGCTATCCTGATGCACGCTACTGTTACCAAGAGGCGCTGACCAGCCATGAAATGTTGGGGGATACTAGTGGGCAAGCACGGGGGTGGACCAACCTGGGGCACGTGCAACGATTGACTGGAGATCCTGAGTTCGACTTTGTACATTCTTGAGTAAGCGCACTACCTGGTGGCTTGCCAGGGGTGCAAAATATTC
>JAPKMW010000042.1 GCA_026645575.1 Caldilineaceae bacterium | reverse complement strand
ACGCCGGTGGTTATTTTAGAAGAACAGTTATCTGCGCTTGTGAACGCGATATTTTTCTACTGATGTGAGGGTAACATGGGGCGTGCTAATCTAACAATCAAACCGGACAATGCGTTGGTTCGTTATTTCCGGGAAACGCGTACCGAAATTTCCAAAGTAACTTGGCCGACGCGCGAAGAGGGCTTGCGCTTGACCTGGGTTGTCTCCATAGTTACGCTCGTTGCCGCCATTGTTCTATTTGGCATCGACTCCCTATTCAGCCTGATCGTCACCCTCATCATCGGCGCCTTCTGAGTACTGACTGAGCAGGACAACAGGCTGTAACAAGTTATATTACCCTCGATAACAACAGTAGCATTACGTCAATCCATTGTTGAGTAAAATCCGTTGTTATTGTGTGTAATAACCGATTCAGTAAGGAGATCATCGTGACGACTCAGTCCGCCAATTCAGAAACCGGCCCCACAGCCGCCAATGATGATTGGGCGGCATTGGATGCTGAGATTGCAGCACAACTGGATGCAGAAGCAGCAGCCGAAAAGGGTGTCGGTCAGTGGTATGTGATCCATAGCTATTCCGGTATGGAGAACAAGGTCAAGAAGAATATCGAGCATCGTGCCGAATCGATGGGCATGAGTGATCGTATTTTGCAAGTTGTGGTGCCAACAGAAACGGAAATTGAAATTCGTAACGGTGTCCGGCGCGAAGTCGAACGGCGTGTCTTTCCGGGCTATGTTCTGGTGAACATGATCATGGATGAAGATAGCTGGTATGTTGTGCGCAACAGTCCCGGTGTAACCGGCTTTGTCGGCATGGGCAATAAACCGACGCCACTAAGTGCAGAAGAAGTGTCCAAAATCATGCAACGCATTGAATCTGACCAACCCAAGCTCAAGGTCAGCTTTAACCCAGGCGAGCATGTGCGTATTATGAGTGGCCCTTTTGCCGAATTCAGTGGCATTGTCGAAACGATTGATGCTGACAAAGGCAAAGCCAAAGTGATCGTGAGTTTCTTCAATCGGGAAACACCGGTTGAAGTTGACTTTTTACAATTAGAACGCGATGCCTAAAGGTGGTTGGTTCGTTGGTTTCGACAGGTTCAACCAACGAACCAACCGTCTTTAGGTAGGTCATCAATTTTTGAACCGCTGGCCTCTGGGAGCCAATAGGCGTTTACCAGAACCAGAAGGAGTAAGGTATGGCAAAGAAAGTCAAAGCGATTGTTAAATTGCAGTTGAATGCCGGTAAAGCGAATCCGGCGCCGCCCGTTGGTACGGCGCTTGGTCCGCAAGGCGTCAACATCATGGCGTTTTGCAAAGAGTACAACGCCCGCACCCAGTCGATGATTGGGCAGGTGATTCCGGTGGAAATTACGATTTTCTCCGATAACTCCTTCACCTTCATCATGAAGACGCCGCCCGCCGGCGATTTGATCAAGAAAGCTGCCGGCATTACCTCTGGCAGCGCCGAACCGAATAAGACCAAAGTCGGCAAGATCAATCGCCAACAGGTGCGCGAAATTGCCGAAATCAAGCTGCGTGATCTGGGACCGATTAATCTGGAGAGCGCCATGCGTATGGTCGAAGGTACGGCGCGCAGCATGGGCATTACGGTTACCGACTAACCGGGTGCATAGCGACTATACCTACGCTTAGTCACTCAGAGACTGGCTAAGCGTAGCGTACCTGGTTTTTACGAAATTGCAATCGATTTTAGGTGTGGGAGGGAGCAGTCCCGTTAACACCACAAGGAGTTGATGATGGCGAAACACAGTAAACGATTTAATGAAATTCATGCCAAAGTAGACCGCAATCGCACTTATACCCCGGAAGAAGCGGTCAAACTGGCAAAAGAGACGGCCACTGCCAAGTTTGATGAGACCATCGAAGTCCACTTGCGCATGGGGGTTGACCCTCGCTATGCCGAACAGCAGGTGCGTGGCGTCGTCACGTTGCCCAATGGCACTGGGCGTACCGTGCGCATTGTTGTCTTTGCTGGTCCCGATGGGCAAGCCTTAGCCACGGAAGCTGGCGCGGATCGCGTCGGCGCCGAAGATATTGCTGATGAGATCCAAAAGGGGTGGACTGATTTTGATATTGTCCTGGCGACACCAGATATGATGCGTATCGTCGGTCGTTTGGGTCGTGTGCTTGGCCCGCGCGGTTTGATGCCCAGCCCCAAGACCGGCACGATTGTCCCCGCCGAAGAGTTGCCCCGTGTTATTCGCGAGGCGCGCTTGGGTCGTGTTGAGTTCCGTGTCGATAAGACGGCCAACATTCATGTACCGATTGGCAAGGCCAGCTTTGATGCCAACAAATTGCTTGGCAACTTTGCGGCGCTGATGGAAGCGTTGATCGCAGCCAAACCGGCCGCGTTGAAGGGTAACTATATTCACCGTATCACCCTCGCCAGCACGATGGGGCCTGGGGTGAAAGCTGACATCGGCGCCTCTAGCGCTTTGCATGTGAATGCTCTTTAGGGTATAATGAAACACAACTGAATAGACTCCAAGCGCTACATCAGTGCTAAAGACAGCAGGTGCCAGTGTAAATGGTTCTCAGTGTTGCTGAGGGCAGCCTGCCGAGGCGAAAGGTTGTGGAGCTAGATAAAGGTCAAGACCTAATTGGGTCAGTGCGCACAGTACCTGTCAATTATGGATAAGGGTACGGTCGCTGTGATTTGCTGGTTACGGGCAAATCATAAACAATTACCTTTATCTACGAACTTACCTAAAACGCCTTTACGTCTTGTAAAGGCGTTTTTTTATCCTTCCGGAAAGGAGGAAATGTCACTTGGCAATTACACGTGAGAAAAAAGAGGAATTAGTTGCTCGCTATCGTGAAGCGTTAGATGGGGCTTCCGCCGTTGTTTTCACCAACTATAAAGGGTTGACGGTGGCCCAGTTACGTTCGCTGCGCAATAAATTGAAGGAGCAGAACGCGACCTGTATCGTGGTCAAGAATAAGCTCTTCAAGATTGCGCTGGGCGAAAAAGGCTTTGCCCAGCCCGATGAGTTGCTCAATAGCACCAATGCCGTGATCTTCGTCGGCGAAGACATCGGCAAGGGTGTAACGGCGCTCAAGGATTGGATCAGAGACGCCAAAGTGCTGGAAATTCGTGGCGCTTTGTTGGAAAAGTCGGTGTTGAATGCTGCGCAAGCCGAGACGCTCTCTGATCTGCCGACCAAAGAGCAGACGTTGGCAATGGTGCTGGGCGCCATCAATGCACCGGCCAGTGCGTTGGTGCGCATGATCAGCGGTCCTGGCGCCAGCTTGGTGCGTGTCATCAATGCACATGTGGAACAGCAACAAAAGGGCGAGGCAGCATAAGCTATGCTCGCTGGTAGTTAATGGCAAATTTGTTGATTTTTGAAAACAATTTGAGTAAATTAGAAAATTCTTAGGAGAATTAAGCATCATGGCAGATTTGAATGCGATTAAGCAGCAGCTTGACGGCTTGACCCTGTTAGAGGCCGCCCAATTGGTGAAGATGTTGGAAGAGGCGTGGGGCGTTAGCGCCGCGGCCCCAGTTGCCGCCGTGGCTGTGGCTGGCCCGGCTGCTGAAGCCGCCCCAGTGGAAGAACAGACTGAATTTGATGTCATTCTAAAGGATGCCGGCGCCAAGAAGATCAACGTCATTAAGGTTGTGCGCGCCCTGACCAACTTAGGGTTGAAGGAAGCCAAGGATCTGGTCGAAAGCGCGCCAGCTCCTGTGCTGTCAGCAGTCACCAAGCAGGCGGCAGCCGATGCTAAGGCTCAACTAGAAGCCGAAGGCGCTGCTGTAGACGTCAAGTAAATTGAAGGTTGCGCCAGACGCAATTTTTTACGGACATCACACGAGAAAGAGGACAGCATTGAAGTTGCTGTCCTCTTTCTCTTTATACGATACGACGATTGTACTTACCAAGCCCACTCTCAACCCGCCGGCCGGCAAGTGGAATGCCGGATATGAACCAGTTGAGAGCAGGTTTATGTTTCGACAATTACCGATATTTAGCCCTTGCCGGACGGGAATTTCTCGCCGCAGATGGCCCAGACTGTGATCTTCCAGTCATCGTCAGCACAGTTGCAATCAGCAGTGCGCGAGACACGTGCATTCCATGCCTCGGCACGCACATGCCACCCTTGCTCTTCCACCGGATAGCTTTCCTGAACCGCCACAATCCAATCGTCGGAATCGGGGCCATCAACATCAAAGCCCCCACCTAACACATACAGCCCAGCTTCACAGAGGACGGTGATTGATTTGGATGGCTCGGCATCGCGTGGCGTCATCTCCATAACGGTGACTACATCGATCAAGCCTGGCGGCCCTGCTGGCCCAATCGGGCCTTGTGGCCCCACTGGCCCTGCCAGCCCCATCGGTCCGGTTGCACCTGGTGCGCCAGCCGGCCCCATTGGGCCGATGCAATCATTGGCATCATAACTGCCATCACGGTTAGTATCTTCCGCCTTTTCAGCAACACCATTGCCATCCAGATCCCAACAGGAGAGGCCGGCCACACCCATCGGCCCTTGCGGACCAACCGGCCCCATTGGGCCAGTAGCGCCTTGTTCACCTTGCGGCCCAACTGCCCCCATTGGCCCGGTAGCGCCTTGTTCACCTTGCGGACCGGCTGGCCCCATTGCACCGGTTGCACCGATCGGGCCTTGCGGACCCGTATCACCCTTTTCACCTTGCGGCCCAACTGGCCCGATGGGGCCGGTCTCCCCTTGGGGGCCAGCAGGGCCAAGCGGACCTTGCGGGCCTGTATCCCCTTTTTCCCCCTGCGGACCGACAGGGCCAATGGGTCCGCTAGCGCCTTGTTCACCTTGCGGGCCGGTTTCACCCTGTGAACCGGCCGGGCCTTGGGGACCGGCGTCACCCTTTTCGCCTTGTTCACCTTGCGGGCCTTGTGGGCCAGTATCGCCCTTGGGGCCGGCAGGGCCAACTGGCCCTTGCGGTCCAGTATCGCCTTTTTCCCCCTGCAAACCAACAGGGCCAGCCGGGCCGGTATCACCCTTTTCACCTTGGGGACCTTGCGGGCCGGCTGGTCCTATCGGGCCAGCCAACCCTATGGGGCCGGCCTCGCCCTGAGCGCCTTGCGGCCCTATACAATCAAGGGCATCATACTTGCCGTCGCCATTCAGATCCTCCGCTTTGTCAGGCTTGCCATTGCCATCGACATCCCAACAAGCCAGACCAGCAGGGCCTTGGGCGCCAGTGTCACCCGTTGGCCCCTGTGGGCCAGCCGGGCCTTGCGGGCCAGTATCGCCCTTTTCCCCTTGTTCGCCCTGAGGACCAATGGGGCCGGCTGGGCCAGTAGCACCTTGAGGCCCTTGTGGGCCAACAGCGCCCATACAGTCAAGGGCGTCATACTTGCCATCGCCATTCAAATCTTCGTCTTTATCGGGTTTACCATTGCCGTTGGCGTCCCAACAAGCCAAACCAGCAGCGCCCTGTTCACCTTGAGGACCGACAGGGCCAGCGGGGCCAGTATCGCCTTTCTCACCTTGTGGGCCTTCCGGACCGGCCGGCCCTTGGGGACCGGGATCACCCTGTTCACCTTGTGGACCGGCTGGACCTTGCGGGCCGGGTTCAGAGACAACAACGGCTACCCCTTGGGGGAAGATCCCCATGTTTTGCGTATCACCCGGTTGATTATCCTGAAAAAGTGCGCCAAAAGGCATGGCAATTTCTTGCAGGTCGCCACTAAGATTAGTCAACCGTAGCGTACCAACGCCGTAATACTCAGGGGTGGAAACACTTTGAAAATCACTGAGGTCAACGGCAACTACGCCTTGCTCCACTGCTTCCAGAAGCGATGGAACTGTGGATGCTCCGGGATCAGCGCCATTACTGCTCGCATAATCCATAATTTCGCTAACGATCGCAAAACGGTTGTCTGCCGGTTTGGCCGCGCCTAAGAGGCCCCAAACGGCCAGTTGCACTTGATAGACGTTATCAGCCAGGAGACCTTGTGTGGCGCCGTAGTGGATGGCGTGTTGCACATCAGGTGGCGTCATCCCAATTAAATTGAGGACTGGGCCGGGGAAGGGTTGGCCACGATTTTGGCAAAAGCCGCCGACGGCAATTTCCACGGTGGCATAAGGGGGTAAGGCAATGAGAACAGGCTGAGCAGCCGCAACCGGGCGTGCATACCCAGGTTGCGGCAGAAAAATAAAGAAGACGGCCACTAAGGAAAAGATCAATGGTAGTGTTCGGTGAGTTTGCATTAACGGATAGACGAAACGACGCGTGTTTGTCATTTGACCTCCTTGAAGGTTGTGTTGAGTGGCTGTTGTCGCGCGATTCGGTAAGGATGACGGTATGCAGAGTAAATTACTCCTGTAGAACAGCAAAAAATATAGCATAGATTGTCTGCAACTTCAAATTGCTTATACGGTAAATAGAAAACAGTGATCGACAAGGGCGGATAGGGAATAAATTTTTCAGTCCAGCCAAATGCACCACGATTTTTTGCGATTTTTATTGCGGTGCGTTGCTGGAAGCATGAATATACCTATTTGTGTATTGATCATCAGGAAGAATGGTGATAAGATCAATTGGTCTGAAAAAGAGTGGCAGAAGGTCTGTGGACACTGCCACTCTTTTTATGCAAAATTTGTGGCAATCGTGTTACAAATCGTGGTTATTCTAGCCGTGGCCATTGTAGTAAACCATTCTATCAACGTGCTGGGGCGCCTACACCCGCTGCTTTCGAGCCGCAGGGCGCGCCGGCTGTTCACCGGTTGGTTAACGCGGGCAAGGTGAACGCTAGTTCTCTGGGAGAGCAAAGAACAGAATTATGAAAGCTGAGAAGTCACAACCTCCAAGTAGTACCAATGGCAAAGGAGAGAAGGCGCAGCCGCCGGCTGGCGCCAAACCCAAACAACTGGATTGGAGCCAGTTTTTGGGGCCGGTCGAGGATCTGGAAAGTTATGTTAAGGCCGATTGGTGGCGGCAGATTTTCAACGCCAACTATCTGCGCACCGATGGCGATGTGGTGGAAGATCCCTCAATCACCAAACGCGAAATTGATCTCTTTCTCAACGCGTTAGCGCCCAGCAAAGAGAGCGTGATCCTCGACTTGTGTTGTGGTCAAGGACGCCATACGCTGGAGTTGGCGAGACGGGGCTACCAAAATCTCTTTGGCCTGGATCGCTCCCATTATCTCATCAATCGCGCCAAGTCGATCAGCAAAAAGGATAGCGTTAAAGTGAGCTTCAAGGAGGGGGATGCCCGCAAGTTGCCCTTTCCTAATGACAAGTTTGATTATGTGATGATCCCTGGCAACAGTTTTGGCTATTTTGAGTCGTCACAGGATGATCAGAAGGTTTTGCAGGAAGTTCGGCGCGTGCTGAAGCCGTATGGCAAACTGCTGGTCGATATTACCGACGGCAACTATATCCGCACCCATTTTCAAGCCCGCAGTTGGGAGTGGATCGACAAGAAGTATTTTGTCTGTCGCGAACGGGCGCTCTCCAAGGATCAACAGCGCTTGATCTCGCGCGAG
Organism: Caldilineaceae bacterium; assembly: GCA_026645575.1. The sequence goes on along the minus strand of JAPKMW010000042.1, from coordinate 77,621 downwards.
GTGATCACCCATGTCTCCAAGGGGGTGATTGCCGACCAGTTCTATGCCGAACGGCTTTACAGCGAACAGAGTATTACTGAATTGTTGGCCGGCGTTGGCTTTAGCGAGATTGTCATCCATGCCCAGGTGCAGACCGACTCCCAGCGGAACCAGGATTTGGGCATGATGGCGCAGCGCTTTTTGATCACTGCCCAGGCCAAGAAAAGCTGGACGCCAGTGCGCGCCGCTTCCAAAGATGCCAGGAACGTGGTTGTGATCATGGGTGATCCGCAACGCAATGACATTGTGAAACCGGCAGCCAGCTTTGATGACGATGACTACCAGACTATCAATGAGTTGAAAAGCGCACTCGGTTCGCTGCGCCCTTATAAGTTCACCTACTTGACCAATCACGGCACACTGCTGCCGGATCTGCAACGGCTTAAGGGGAAGATCGACTTTGTCTTCAACCTCTGCGACGAAGGCTTTAACAATGAGGCGACCAAGGAACTCCATGTGCCGGCGTTGCTGGAAACGCTTGATATTCCCTATAGTGGCGGCGGCCCCCAATGTCTGGCCTACTGCTATGACAAGTCATTGGTGCGTGGCATTGCCCAGGAGATGGGCATTCCTGTGCCCTATGGCTTTTTCATCAAGGCCGATGACATTAACTTTATTGAGATTCAGATTGAATTCCCGGTGATTGTTAAACCGAACTTTGGTGATTCCAGTTTCGGCATTACGCGCAATAATGTGTGTTATAATGTGATGGATCTGGAAAATGCCCTGTTACAGGTGCGCGAGAAGGTTGGCTATGACAAGCCGGTGCTGGTGGAAAAGTTCCTCACCGGTAAAGATATTAGCGTGGGGATCATCGGCAATTCGCCCGAATCGTATCAGGTGCTGCCGATCATTGAGGAAGATTACTCTATGCTACCGGAGGATCTACCCAAAATCTGCGGCTATGAAGCCAAGTGGGATCCCAATTCGCCCTACTGGAATCTGCGCTCAATCCCGGCCAACCTACCGGAAGCAACGGAGCGATTTCTGGTGGCGAGTTGTTTGAAACTCTTTGAACGGTTAGGCTGTCGCGACTATGTGCGCTTTGACTGGCGCCTGGACAACGAAGGCACGCCCCGCCTCCTGGAAGTTAACCCAAATCCGGGCTGGTGTTGGGACGGACATTTGGCGAAGATGGCAAAACTAGCCGGGATCTCCTACCCGCAGATGTTGCATCAGATTCTGCGGGCGGCAGAAGATCGCTTGCAGTTGCAGGAGAAAGTTCGTATACCGTCAACGCCGAGCAATGGAATCATGGTGTCCGTCGCTAATGGTGCGACGGTAAAGCCGGTGTTGGCGCCGGCATAAAAGATTGGTAGTAAAGACTTTAGTCTTCGGCGCGCTGAAGACTAAAGTCTTTACTACCGAGCTACTCATCCATACCTGGATAGGACTTACGCAAGACGAATTCGCCACCAGAGACCTGTAGGGTCTGCGAGACCCTACAGGTCTGGCTCGTGCATAAATTCTACTGGATTGGTGATCTGTTGGTGCGCTTCCATAAGTAGATTTTGCCGAAAAAGCGCCAAATGGAGGATAACAGAGAAATGACGCCACAAGCAATCCTAACGCAAGTTCAACCGAATCAGCCACCCCCCCTGCAAAATGGCGTAGCCGGCTACCATGAAAACGGTTCCGAAGATGGCCGCTATGTTTCCGAAGAAGAGTATTGGGCGGTCTACTATGAAAATTCTGACTTCCACTATGAATGGAACAACGGGCGCTTGGAGGAAAAGCCCATGGCAGACTACGCACAATTTCGTCTTTATCTCTGGTTCCTAGGACTGGTCAAAGATTATCTCTATGTTAGCAACAGCGGGCGCATGATCGGGCTGGAATTGGCCTTTCGCATGGCGTTGGCCCATAAAACAGTTATCCGCAAACCCGACCTAGCGATTGTACTCAACAGCAATCGCATTGCCTTGTTAGACAAAGATCGCAGCTATAAAGGCATATTTGATATCTGTATCGAATCGATCTCTGATTCCACCAAAGGCGAGGTTGAGCGGGATACGGTGACTAAATTTGCAGAATATGCTGCCGCCGGCGTCAAAGAGTATTATATTCTAGACGAACGCCGACTGGAAACCGAGTTTTACCGGCTCAATAGCCGCGGCGTCTATGTGCCAATTACGCCAACTCGACAGGGGGTAATCCGTTCACAGGTTATGCCCGGTTTTCAGTTTCGCCTGACCGATCTCTACCTACAGCCTGAACCGCCACAGATGATCGACGATCCCGTTTATCAAGGCTTTGTCTCCCCCTTCCTGCGCGCCGAACGTTTGCGAGCCGAAGAAGAACGAGCGCGAGCCGAAGAAGAACGAGCGCGAGCCGAAGAAGAACGAGCGCGAGCCGAAGAAGAACGGCAACGAGCAAATGCGGCCACCCAACGCGCTGAACAAGAGCGCCAACGCGCCGAACGCTATGCGGCCATGCTGAAAGCAATGGGGATTGCCCTTGATGACGAACCAACTGCGCAATAGCTGACCTTTTCCGTTCATCCTTTTTCCAGAGGAACTACCAATCCCATTTACCCAGAGAAAGTAACCGTATGAAACCTTTATCCAACCTAATCCAGGAAGTTCCCGCCTCGCCCACCACGATGATGATGCAGAAGGGGCGCGAGAAAAAAGCCGCTGGTTTTGATGTCGTCAACCTGGCCGGTGGCGAACCCGATTTTGACACCCCGGCGCATATTACTGAAGCCGCCTTTGCGGCCATTCGCAAAGGCGACACCCATTACCCGCCCGCCTTTGGTACGCCCCCTCTCCTCGAAGCGATCTGCGCCAAGCTGGCACGCGAGAACAATGTCCAGGGCGTCCAGCCGAACCAGGTGATGGTGACGCCGGGGGCCAAATGGGCGCTTTACGCTGCGGTCGCCGCCATGACCAACCCGGGTGACGAAATTTTGGTCTTTGATCCTTCGTGGGTCAGCTATAGTCCGATTGTCCAGTTAAACCGAGTGACGCCTGTGCGTGTGCCGCTCAAGGTTGAGGACAATTTCACGATTACCGAAGAATTGTTGCGCCGCTACATTACGCCGCAGACCAAGTTGATCATGGTCAACAGCCCCAACAACCCGACCGGACGGGTGCTGACGCGCAATGAAATCGATGCTATTGTCAAGGTCGCCATTGAGTACGATCTCTATGTGTTGAGTGATGAGATTTACGAACATATTCTCTACGACGGTGCTGTCCACTATAGTCTGGCCGCCGAACCGGGTATGGCTGAGCGCACAGTGATCATCAACGGTTTTAGCAAAGCCTATGCCATGACCGGCTGGCGCCTGGGTTGGATGGCCGGCCCAACCGAGATTGTCAAGCTGGCCCGCACGTTGCAGACCCATAGCGCCCAATCTGCCGCCAGCTTTACCATGGCAGCCGGTGTGGCAGCGCTCAACGGGCCACAAGATTGTGTTCATACCATGACGGCCGCCTATACGAAGCGCCGCCGCTTTGTTCTCGACGCCTTTGAAGAGATCCCCGGCATCGAATGCAACCCGATTGAGGGCGCCTTCTATGTCTTCCCCAAATTCACCCAGACAAAAAAGTCCAGCCTGGAAATTGCCAGTCTATTACTGGATGAAGCGCTGATCGCCGCCACCCCCGGCATTGCCTTTGGCGATTCCGCCGAAGGGCATGTTCGCTTTAGCATTGCCACCCATACGAACGACCTGGAGAAGATGGTCGAGCGGATGGCAAAGTTGGTGCCGAATCTATAGAAGAGAAACAGAGATACAGAGCTTCATAACTCAAATCCCAATCTCTGTATCTCTGTATCTCTCAATCTCTTTTACCCCATTGTCCAGACCCGCGTCGGCTCGATCTTGTAGATGACGCGCACTTCACCCGGATTCTTCGGGTAATCTTTGCCATTGTATTTGTGGGAGAGTTTGTTGATGTGGTCGTAGCCCCCTTCTTCGGTGATCTCGGTAATTTTGCCCTGGAGACCAAGATAGCGGTAGGGGTTGTCAGGATCTTGGATGCTCATGGCAATGACCGGTTGGGACCGCATGTTGCGGTCCTTTTTGCGCCCTTTGGCGCTATTCATCAGCACATAGTTGCCGTCATAGTCGATCCAGACCGGGGTCACTTGAGGAATCCCCTGTTCGTTGACGGTGGCCACATGGGCAAAGGATCGTTTGTCAAGAATATCACGGTGGGTAGCAGGAATAGCAGCCATAACTTTCTCCTCTAGCAGTTGATTAGTTGAAACAGGCATTTATTATCAGTAGTCCGCAACCCTGTCAAGCCTGACTTGGGACTCTGGACTCTGGACTGCGGACTACTGATTATCAGTAGACCGCAACAGACAGCTTCTAACCAGTCCGTGACTGGCGCCGGTCATCGGGATCCCCAGGATGCGGCTGAGAGCCTTGCACTCTACTGATTATGCCACTGATAGGCAGCGACTTTTGTATACCTACTTCCATACACAAAACCATTTGGCAGTTTCATCATGCACAATTAACTAAATCGCACGCAGCAAGCCTTAATTTTTTGCCAACTGCTCCAGCAATGGTATCTTGTCTGTTTGGGGCGCTTCTTGCTCAATTTACCACGCACGAGAAAGGGAAAACCAAGGGACATGAAACTCTTTCTGATACGTCATGCACAATCCGCCAACAACTTTCTAGCTGAAACGGTTGCCATGGGCGAATATATGGAGCGACGTTCACCAGAGCCGCCACTAACCGAAATCGGTGAACGCCAGGCGCAGTTGGTGGCCGACCATCTGGTCGGTATCGACTACCCAGAGGCTGGACAAGAGCAAGCAGACGGGAAGCAACAGGGGTATGGCTTTACAAAGCTCTATTGCAGCCCCATGCTGCGTACGTTACAGACGGCGCAACCCATCAGCAAAGCGCTAGGGGTACAGCCGGAGGTCTGGATCGATATTCATGAACATGGCGGCATCTTTCATGGCGACCCGGAAAAGGGACCAGTGGCGCAACACTTTGGCCTGACCCGCCAGGAGATGATGAGCCTCTTTCCCGGCTATCAACTGCCGGCTGAAATCACCGAAAAGGGTTGGTGGCCGGGCGGTTATGAAGAGATGGAAGGCTGTTACCAGCGGGCGCAGCGGGTGGCCGACCAGATTCGCACTTGGGCGCCCATAATGCCAACCGAACGGGTGGCCCTGGTGGCGCATGGCACCTTTATCGATGCCCTGATCAAAGCGCTCCTGGGGCAGGATTTTGCCGTTCAACTCTACTATTCACACTACAACACCGCAATCACCCGGCTCGATTTCACCCCGCGTGGCTTTATGCTCCTGCGCTATTTGAACCGGACAGAACACTTACCACCGAATTTGATTACACGCTAAGGTGCGTAATTGGTGAGGCGTGATTCGTGACCTTCGAGACAGACTCAGGTCACGAATCACGCCTCACCAATTACGCTACAATTTCCTTTGCACCTTTCTTGGAGGTAGATAATGATTCGCCAACCCATTCAGAGTGAGAAAGCACCCAAGCCGCGTGGCCCTTATTCGCCGGCCATTGTAGCTGCTGGCCCAACCGTTTATGTTTCAGCGCAAGGCCCTATCGATCCCGTCACCAATGTGGCGCGCAGCGGTGATTTCTTGGAGCAGGCTGAACAAGTCTTCCAGAATGTCACCGCGCTGTTGGAAGCGGCAGGGACCTCCTGGGCCAATGCCGTCAAGGTCACGGTCTTCCTGGCTGATTTTGCCAACTTTGCCAAGATGAACGAGGTGTACCTGAAGTATGTCACTGAGCCATACCCGGCGCGCACCACGGTGCATTCACGCATCGGCCAGAGTGAGATCGCGGTCGACTGCATTGCACTCGTACCGGAAGGATAAAGCCGGGTGAGCGAAACGCAATCCGCAACGCAGACGCAGGCGCGCAACGCCACCGAAACAGGACAAGACGCGGCGCCGACCAACGCTACCCTCAGTGGGCGACGGTTAGCCGGCGCCGCGCTGATCGTTATGATCTTCTTTGTGTTGAGCCGCGTCATGGGACTGGCGCGTGAAGTGGTGATTGGCGCCCACTTTGGCACCAGCCCTGAACTTGATGCCTATCTGGCGGCTTTCCGGCTGCCCGATCTGCTCTTTCAGTTGGTGGCCGGCGGGGCGTTGGGGAGTGCGTTCATCCCCACTTTTGCCGCACGTTGGGCGCAGGGCGCAACGGATGAGGCGTGGTTGCTCTTTAGCCGGGTGCTGACCTTGATGACACTGCTGCTGGTGCTAATTGCCGCTCTGGTGATGGCAAGCGCCGGGCCGTTGGTGCAGTGGGTGATTGCCCCCGGTTTTACGCCGGAGCAGCAAGCGCTTACGGCTCAGTTGATGCGCTGGATGTTACTGAGTACAGTAGTCTTTGGCGCCAGCGGCCTGATCATGGGGGCGCTCAACGCCACCCAACATTTCCTCCTGCCGGCAGCAGCGCCGGTTTTCTACAATCTGGCAATTATTTTGGGCGCCTGGTTATTGACGCCCTATTTTGGCATTTTGGGGCTGGTGATTGGGGTGGTGGCGGGCGCTGTGGCCCATTTGCTGATTCAACTGCCTGGGTTGTGGCAGGCACGCGCGCGCTTTACACCCACGCTGACCCTTCAGGATGCCGGCGTGCGCGAGGTCATGCGCTTGATGGGGCCGCGGGTACTGGGGTTGTTTTTTGTCCAGATGCACTTTCTGGTCAACACAATCCTGGCAAGTGGGTTGAGCAGCGGCAGCTTGAGTGCGCTCAACTATGCCTGGCTCTTGATGTTACTGCCGCAAGGGGTCTTTGCCCAGTCGATTGCCACGGCCATCTTTCCGACCTTTGCGGCACAGGCGGCGACCGGGCAGGTGGTAGCGCTCCGGCAAACCTTCAGCCACCTGTTGCGCACCATTTTGTTCTTGACCATTCCGGCGGCGGTGGCGCTCTATCTATTGCGCGTTCCTTTGGTCACCCTCCTCTTCCAACGGCGTGAATTTACCGCCGAAAGCACCGCGTTGGTGGGCGATGCGCTGCAATTTTATGCCGTCGGTTTGGTGGCCCATGCGGTGGTTGAAATCACCGTGCGCGCCTTTTATGCCATGCACAACACCTGGACGCCAGTGGTCGTTGGCATTGGGGCTATGCTCCTCAACATTGGGTTAAGCTTCTGGTGGGTGCAGCCATTGGGGCATGGCGGTCTGGCGCTGGCCAATAGCAGCGCAACCACCTTGGAGATGCTGTGCTTACTTTGGTTGCTGCGCCGTCACATCGGTGAACTGAACTACCCGCAGTTAATGGGGGCGATTGGGCGCCACTTCGTCGCCGCTGGCGTCATGGCCGTAGCGATAGGGGGCTGGTTACAGTGGCATACCTTGGCGTCGGCGCCAAGTTGGGCAAGGTTGGTCAGCACTTTGGTTGCTTTGTTGATAGCGGCTGGGGTCTATCTGGTTACGGCTTTTCTCCTGCGGAGCGAAGAACTCCGCCCCCTACTGGCAATCGTGCGCAAGCGTAAAGCGGTTTAAGGCCGGTACGATTTATCCTTGACACCCTCGATCATATCGCGCGCCGACGCGCCTCAGCAATCCAATGTTCACTCTGAATGATGTTGCCATCATCTGTTGGGCCAATGATCAGATGGACGCGTTCCGGCAGCAACTCAGCCAGTTGGGCAAAAGTATTGATGCCGGCGGCCCGCAAGCGATCAGCATAGGTGGGCGTGATGCCGTTAATCAGTTCCAGGTCATCCCTGCCAGGGCTTGGTCGATGGGCGGGCGATCCAGGGGGTGTTCTGGTTCCGCGGCGTTCACGCATATACCGCCAGCCCAACACCGCGCCGCCAAGCGCGCCGACCGTCAACGCCAGCGGTGGCGTCGCCAGGAAGGTCGCAAGGGCGAGAAGCCTTGGTGCGGACGCAGCCACAGTCGCTGCGCCAACCAATGCACCACCGGCTGTTATGCCCCAGGTCTTGATTACAGCCGGCTCGCCTTGCCCTTTTTCCAGCCCATTGGCAACATAGGCCAAACGGGTCTTCATACTTACCCGGCCCGCGCCTAGCCAGCCGGTGACTGGCGACGAGCCGCCAGTCACCGGCTGGCTAGGCGCTGAGTAGGTACGGTTCTTCTTGATCATTTCCACAACTTGCATAGAAGGAAACCCTCCACGATTCCACGATTAAGTAAATCACAAGGTATTTGTCTTTCTTATTATACATCTGAACGATTGTTCTTGTCACCTGGCGATTTGTCATAAAAATAAGGCCCATGTTCGCCAGTGTGTGATGCAGACGGCATGGGCTTCATCAGGTGGTTATTTGGGAGTTAAGTTTGCTATAACTTTGTGCCAATCTTCAGACAGAACAAGCGCTAACAGAAGACTAATTGTTCTCTAATGCAGTTGATGTGAAATTTGTGGTAAAGTATTCATAGCAAGAAGGAACGCATAAAGTTGGATGGGTTACTGACCTTGCACCGACTTATCGTTGATACTATACACGTTATTCTGCACGGCAGCACATAAAGTAACCGATTTACACATGAAAAAGTGTACCTTTATGGCGCCGTTGCGTATACATTACGTTACGTGAGATGGAGAGGACCATGCCTTTTTTCTTTGACCCCCTATATCTACTCTTCGCCATACCGGGCCTGTTGCTTGGCCTCTATGCTCAGGCGCGGGTGAAATCGGCCTTTGCCCAGTATGAACGGGTGCGTTCAGCCCGGGGCATTACTGGGGCCGAAGCGGCGCGCCAGATTTTAAATAACAGCGGCCTCTACAATGTGGCTGTTGAGCGGGTCAACGGCTTTCTGACGGACCACTATGACCCGCGTAACAAAGTGTTGCGACTCAGTCCGCAGGTCTATGATACACCGAGTCTGGCGGCGGTTGGCGTGGCGGCGCATGAGGCTGGTCATGCCATTCAGGATCAACAACACTATGCGCCGCTAAAATTGCGTTCAGCGATGGTGCCTTCGGTGCAGATTGGCGGCTGGGTCGGCCCGCTCATCTTTTTTGTTGGGTTGGCGCTGAATACGACAACCTTGGCGTGGGCCGGCTTAATTCTCTTCGGGCTGACGGCGCTCTTTGCCGTTGTCACCCTGCCGGTGGAGTTTGACGCCAGCCGACGCGCCAAGCAGTTGCTGGTAAGTCAGGGCATTCTGGCTCCGCAAGAGTTGCAGGGGGTCAATCGGGTGTTAGATGCAGCGGCCCTGACTTACGTTGCCGCCGCGATTCAGGCCATCATGACATTGGCCTACTATGCCTTTATTCTGCTTGGCCGCCGGCGCGAGTAAGGGATCAGGGACGGCTCGGCCAAGCAGTATAACCGGTGCAGAAAGGATTTTCGTGATGTTTACCAGTTCACAAGTCTTTACAACATTTCAGCGACGAAGCCGGGTGTTACCGGGAGGTTGGTCATTGGTGATGGCGCCCGGCCTTTTCTTGACCTTGATAGCGTTGGCGATTTTGCTTTGGCCGGAGTTGTTAGCCTATCTAGTGGCCGGCGTTCTGCTCTTCGCCGGGATTACGCTGATCGGCTGGTCGTTGGCTTTACGCCAGGCAGAGCGACGGGCTGCCCAAAGTGCGCAAGTCCCATATCGGATATACTAACGCTAAAAAATCGATAAAGAAGCATAACCGGTACACAAAGCTGTGGTCCGAGGAATTGAGTCCTTGGGCCACTTTATTTTTTGAACAATAAGTACTACCAGCCCCTGTTCTGCTGTAACTTTGCTTTTGTAATTAGCATAACCGCGGGGTTTGTGCTAAAATACACAATGGCTTGCAAATTGTTCTGTGTTTGTCTAAATACTTGCAATCTATGCTTCACTTTACACAGTTGAACTGTGTAAAGTTGAACTGTGTAAGTTAAATAGACCTGTGACACCTTCATGCCGATTTCAACGGCAGCCGTCAATACACGCAACCGCGCATGTGGCAATGGTTCAAACGTTCTCAGGGCAGACAGGGCGAGCAGAGTGGTGAAATCATAAAAACTCTTGCACAGTGGATAGCGCGACAGGCGACAAGCACAGGGTTAGGAAGACAATTGCTAACCGCTAGTGAGCGCTAGTCAGCCTGTCACAAAGGTACAGGAGCAATCTTAGATCTGTATCGAATGAGGGCAATAGTGTGAACGCATTAGAAATTCCTGATATTGTGATTGGACGATTGCCAGTCTATCTGAGGACGTTGAAACAACTGGTCAGTCAAGGGCGGGATGTGACTTCCAGCCAGGAGTTGGGCGAACTCCTGGGCATTAGTTCGGCGCAAATTCGTAAAGACTTGAGCCATTTTGGTGAGTTTGGCAAACAAGGGACCGGCTACAATACAACTTTTCTCTGTCGGCAACTAGAAGAAATTTTGCAAGTTGATTGTGTTTGGCCCGTCGTATTGGTCGGGGCCGGTTATTTGGGCCATGCCCTTGCCAGCTATAATGGCTTTGAGAATCGTGGTTTTCGGATTGTTGCCGTCTTTGACAGCGATCCGACCAAGATTGGGGAAGCAATCAGCAGCTTAGTAGTCCAGTCGGTTGACCAAATTACCGAGGTCGTGGCTGAACACAATTCACAGATCGCAATCGTTGCGGTGCCGGCGCATGGGGCGCAGATTGTTGCGGAACAATTGGTGGAAGCAGGAATCAAGAGCATTCTCTGTTATGCACCAACGACTTTGAATTTACCCAAAGAGATTCGGGTTGAGTATATTGATCCCGTGATTCATTTTCAACACATGACCTTTTATTTGAAAAAGGGTTGTGTGGATGGGGATGGTTAGGCCAAAGGTTTTTTGCGCGCCAGTCCCTGTCCTCTTGGGTATTGATTGGGCGTCGGGCGCGCCTTTTTGATCAAGAGGATAAAGCGCTGTTCATCAAGGAAAGGTACTTTGATCGGCGCCAGGCGCACAGTTTCACCACCGAGCAACTCAATTGCCTTGCGCGCCGCCATGAACTCCTGTGTTGCACTAGCGCCCTTATAAACGGCAACAAGGCCACCCATGCGCGCCAACGGCAGGAGATACTCTATTAAGGTATTGAGCGGCGCGACGGCACGCGCCACCACCAAGTCAAATTGACCCCGGTAGCTGGTTTCACGTCCCAATTCTTCGGCGCGCCCCTGGATCAGATTCACATCCGGCAAATTGAGTTTGGCTAATAACTGTTGCAAAAAGGCGATCTTTTTGCCGGTGCCGTCCATCAAACTCCATTTGAGTCGGGGCGCCGCCAATTTGAGTGGAATACCGGGAAAGCCAGCGCCTGTACCGACATCAATACAGTGGAGCGCCCTAGTTGGCGGTAACGTTTCACCCCATAATTCAACCAAGAGCGGTAAGGCGACAACACTATCGAGAAAGTGCTTGGTCTGCACTTCAGCCAAGTCGGTGATGCCGGTCAGGTTGAATTTCTCATTCCACGTTACCAATTCTTGGTAGAAAAGCGCAAACTGAGTTAGTTGCCGTTCACTCAAGGGCAGGCCAAGTTGGGCGCACCCTTCCGCCAGCAACGTAAGGTCGGCGAGTATCAGAGGTGATGAAGGCGTTGGTGAGTTTTGTGCGATGCTTTCCATGTCGTTTATTGTAGCACAAGTTGAAGGACGCCCCCAAAATTTTGATACGGTACGCCATGCGAGTACAAATTGTCCGCCCCCCTGTAAACGCGACAAAGCAAAGAGCGATTCTAAGAAAACTCCCCTGTCGATATACAATACCTACTATCAGTAGCGTGAAATGTAGTCACACTTATCCTAGAGTGGCTGCGAACTACTGACTATTATTCTATCTTTTCACAATGGCTAATTTTCACAATGGCTAAGAGGATATAGACGCCCCATGCTGTGGGTGATAAAAGCGGTCAATCGACTTTTTTGGAATTGCACAGAACGCCGTTGGCGCGCCGGCTGGCGCGTGGCCCTCTATTCCCTGCTGTGGGTGGTCATCCAGCTTGCTTCGAGCCTAGTGATTCGCTCACCACTAGCTGCCGCCCTGATCGTCATTCTTCCGGCGTTGGCGCCCATTGCCGGCGAACTGCTCTTTTATAGCGTGAACGCGCTCCTGGTCATTGGCCTGACCTGGTTAATGGCGCGTAAAATTGACTACCGCCCCTTGGCCGATCTTGGACTACATCTGGATCGCCACTGGTGGGAAGATCTGAGTTTTGGATTACTGTTGGGCGCCGGATTGATGACCCTGATCTTTGGTAGTGAATGGGCGCTGGGTTGGATCACGGTGACGGGATATCTGCATACGACACTACCAAACACAACCTTTGCCATTGCCATCCTTCAACCGATTTTTCTCTTTACCGCCGTCGGTATCAACGAGGAGTTGCTATCGCGCGGGTATCACTTGCGCAATTTGGCGGAAGGCTTTAACTTTGCAACGCAGCGACCGCGACTGGCAATTATCATGGCCTGGCTACTCTCATCGCTCATTTTTGGCTTCCTCCATATTCTCAACCCGAACAGTACCTGGATCAGCACTTTTGCTTTGATGCTAGCGGGCATTTTTCTGGGTCTGGGTTATGTACTGACCGGTCGCCTGGGCTTGCCAATTGGCCTACACATCACCTGGAATTTTTTTCAAGGCAGCGTTTACGGCTTTCGGGTCAGCGGCAATGATTTGAGTGACACCGCTTTGATTGCCATTCGCCAAACTGGGCCAGCCTTGTGGACAGGCGGCGCCTTTGGACCAGAAGCCGGGTTAACTGGCATTGTGGCGATCCTGCTGGGCCTGCTGTTAACCATACTTTGGGTGCAGTGGCGTTATGGCGCCGTTACGCTACAACCGGCGCTGGCAACTTACCGTGATATACGCCAACCACCAATTCATCAGGAATCCGTGCATCATGAAGTCGTTTACCATGAACGGATGCAACACGAACCAATGCAACGCGGACAAGGAGTAGACTATGTCGAATAAACTTTGGGGCGGTCGTTTCACTGGCGCCACTGACCCCTTGATGGAGCAGTTTAACGCGTCCATTAGCTTTGATAAACGCTTTTGGGCAGTCGATCTTTTGGGCAGTCAAGCCTATGCACGGGGGTTGGCCCGTGCCGGCATCCTAACCAACAGCGAAGCCGACCAAATTGTCGCTGGGCTGGAACAGGTGGCGGATGAGTGGCGGCGGGGCGAGTTTGTGATCAAACCCCATGATGAGGACATTCACACGGCCAACGAACGGCGGCTGACCGAACTGATCGGGTCTGTAGGGGGCAAGTTACACACAGGTCGCAGTCGCAACGACCAAGTAGCGACTGACACACGCCTCTGGTTACGCGAAGAAATCTCGCAGCTTCAGCAACATCTGCGCCAATTGATTCGTGTCGCCGTGGATCGGGCCGAGGCCGAGATCGATCTGTTGATGCCGGGCTATACCCACCTCCAACCGGCCCAGCCGATCCGCTGGAGCCACTGGTTGCTCAGTCACGCCTGGGGCTGGCAGCGCGATGCTGAACGGTTGACCGAGTTGACGGCGCGGGTCAATGTCATGCCGCTGGGGAGCGGCGCCCTGGCCGGCAACCCCTTCCGCGTCGACCGGCAACAGATGGCCGCCGATTTGGGATTCCAGGACATCACCCACAACAGCATGGATGGCGTCGCTGACCGCGATTTTATTGCCGAATTTCTCTTCTGGGGTACGCTGACGATGGTTCACCTGAGCCGTCTGGCCGAAGATCTGATCATCTATAGCAGCCGTGAATTTGGCTTTGTCACCCTGGCCGATGCCTATAGCACCGGCAGCAGCATTATGCCACAAAAGAAAAACCCCGACGCGCTCGAACTGCTGCGCGGCAAGTCGGGCCGGGTGATGGGCAGCATGACCGGCTTGATGACGACACTCAAAGGCTTGCCCACCACCTACAACAAAGACCTGCAAGAGGACAAAGAGCCACTTTTCGACGCCATCCACAGCGTTAGCAGTTCGCTGCAAATTGCCTGTGGCGTCATCTCGACCATGACCCCCAACCAGGCAGCGCTGCGGGCGGCGCTCTCTACAGAGTTGTTGGCAACCGACCTCGCCGAATATCTGGTGCGCAAGGGGGTGCCCTTTCGCGAAACGCATCATGTCGCCGGCGCGGCGGTGCGCATGGCGGAGGTGCAAGCCGTGCCACTTTCGGAATTGACCCTGGAGGATCTGCTGACGTTGCATCACGCCTTTGAAGCAGATGTCATGCAGGTCTGGAACTTTGAGCAGAGCGTCGAGCAACGCGACGCCGCCGGTGGCACCAGTCGCCGGGCGGTGTTGGAGCAGATCGGCAAGTTGCGGAATTGGTTGGGTGCATAGGAACCGGAATTGCGGCCAACGTGCTGCGACTGACCAACCAGATTTGGTCTCCAGGTTCCTGAAGAGTGGGACGTGGTGTGATATGTTCTGGCTGATGATCTATTCGGTAACGTTGGGCGTCGGCAAGCGGTTGTTTGCCGATGACACGATCCCGGCGGCGTTTAAAGTGACAGAAAGCAATGTCAACGCACAAGGCGTCCTTGTCGTGAATTACGCGCGATCTGGCGCAATTACAACCGGAAGTGTATGAATACCGTTATGGCTATCCATCTTCTTGAACGTGACATGACCGATGCCGAATATGCGCGCGAGTTGGCAGGCTTCCGCGAGCATGCGCTGGAATACGGCATACCGGATATACCTGAGACAAGACATGGCTTTGTTGCGCTGGATGGGGAAGTGTTTATCGGCTCTGTCAGCGGCCTTCACTATGGCAAGTGGTTTTATATCACCGATCTCTGGCTGGAAAAGCCCTACCGCAAGCAAGGGTACGGCGCGGCCTTGCTGCGCAAAATGGAGGAGAAAGCCAAGCAGCAAGGGGTAACGCATATCTGAACATGTCCTGCCTCTATTCGAGGCGACGCAACCGGCCGATCTGCGACCGCGTCACACCATCGCGCAGGTGCGGGCATGGGCGCACGGTGAAATCAGGATGACGGAAGCGCGCACGGCTGCCGGTCACGCCATGGCCGCCGCCAGAGATTTGCGCGGCGCGGCCAGAGAAGCGGCCTATGCCGCCGGACAAGCAGCCGCCGTGGCGCATGTGGCGGCCCATGAGTTAGGCGCAGCCGCCTATGCCATCAAGGCGGCCCGTGCCGCCGTCGTTGCCGGTGAACGGGACGAGGCCGGTCGCATGGAGTGTCAATGGCAACGGGAGCAGTTGCCGGCGGCGATTCGCGAGCTTGTGTTGGACGATCAGCGGTTGCGCAACGACATCTGCTGGTTCGTATTCGACTGCTGACACGCTGCGCAGAGGTCGGCGCAGCCCAACCGGCGGAGCGGAAGCGAATCCATAGGAGGAATCACGATGGCGAAGCATCGCATTTTCACGACACCCTTTTCAGGGGTTTATCCGCTCTATGTGCAAAAAGCGGAACGAAAAAATCGCACAAAAGCTGAAGTTGACCAGGCCATTTGCTGGTTGACGGGCTATGACCAAGCCGGCTTACAGCAGCAAATCGAACAGGAAAACGATTTTGAGACCTTCTTTGCGCAAGCCCCTGCCCTTCACCCGAATCGTGCGCTGATCAAGGGCGTCGTGTGTGGTGTGCGCATTGAGGAGATCGAAGACCCGCTGATGCAAAAAATCCGCTACCTAGACAAGCTGATTGATGAGATCGCCAAAGGAAAGCCGATGGCGAAAATTCTGCGGCAATAAATTGTTCGTCAGAAGGAACGACATGGAAGGAGTCATCACTATGTCAAGTAGGTCAGCGTCGCCAACCAACACCGAGAAATCCTACCTTTTCTCACTAGCATCAAGGGTGCTTCGACATAAGCCGATGCGGCCCATTGTGCGGCTGTTCACGCAGTTGCACGTTCTGTTATACCGTCTTACCAACGGCAAAGCACAAATCAAAAAGTATCCAACCCTGCTGCTTACCGTGCGCGGTCGCAAGACCGGGAAGTCACGTACCATCCCGCTCATCTATATTCCTGATGGCAAACGCTTTATCATCGCTGCTGCCTACTCAGGAAGTGACCAAAATCCAACGTGGTGGCTCAATCTCCAGCACAGTGGAGAAGCGCTCGTACAGGTGATGCGTTCCCAAGTGAAAGTTCGCGCTGTGGTAGCCACCCCTCACGAGCGCGAGACTTTTTGGTCAAGGCTTGTCGCCATGTATCCGTATTTCACGGAGTACCAAGAACGAACCAAACGTCAAATACCCGTGATCATTCTCGAACCAATGGAAGAGCAGTAAGCTATCTCAGCTATTTAGCCGATGGGCGGCTCTACACCGCCAACACCTTGTCCTCTGCCACCACAAAGACCCGATCCCCCCGCTGCGGACGGATCGTGCCGTGATCGATAAAATCACCAAAGGCGGGCAGCACCCCGCACCTTTCCCCAAACCAAAAACAGGGTAATTTCAGCGCTTGTTTGCCTTTGCCGGTGAGCTGCACCGCCGGGTGGAGATGACCGGCAAGGGCGTAGCCATTTTCTGGCGTCAATGGTTCATGGTTTAGCACCCAATACGGCCCAGGGGTTGGCCCATCACTCACGGTAAAGCGCCATTCGGCTGGCGGGTCACCAGCATGACGATCATGGTTGCCGCGCACAAGGTAGATGGCGAGAGTAGCATACTGTTCACGCCAGGCGGTTACGGCATTTAGAACAGCCTCTTCGCGTCCTTTCGCTGTATGAAAAAGATCCCCCAGAATGATCAGTTTGTCAGCGCCGGTGCGGTTGATAGCTCCACTGAGCCGCTGCAACTCGGCGACGGTATTACCCTCCGGCAGCGGAATGGCATGGGCGCGAAAGGTAGCCGCTTTGCCCAAATGGGGATCGGCGATAAAAAGCGTTTTCGTGCGCGGCCAGAAGAGGGCGCGTTCGGGTAACAGGTAAAGGGTTTCGTCAGCAATTTGTAATTCGTGGTCATTGACTGTCATCATAAATACGTTTGTAATGCCTGATTGTCACGATTGCAGCGTTCTTTGAACATAACGTGCCAGTTCCTCCGGCGAGAGTTGGTCGGGAGTAACAAGTTTATAATGCTTCTCGGCTAAGATACCAATACCTTCTGGGGTTTGTTCAAATTGAAAAAGCGCAATCACACTATCTTCCATAAATTGGGCAGCAATGGGTCGGCAAATGAGCGTCGGGAATTTGCTTTCACACATAGCAACATCCTGCTCAATTTGTACGACACCCAGCTTATCCCTGCCACCTTTGGCTTGAACCGGCAGCACGTAATGAGCGCCACAAGCATCAATGCCAATGTAAACTTCATCCGTCTCTACCTGCCCTAAGTTGGGAACAGTGGTGCGTAGATGATTTTGCAACGAGTAACAGGTAATTCCTGTAAAAATATCAATGAGCCGGTTATAGCGCAGTTTTGCCAAGAGGGCTTGTTCATCATCCAACGCGTATTTCGCAATCACGCCAGGAGTTGCTTCCGGAATTTTGGTAACGACCAATCCTTCGGTCGGAACAATGTTGACAAATTTGGTCAGAACAAATTTGTAGCGACTGATACCGGCTTGACGGATAACCCATTCAAGGCCAACAGGCGCAGTTTGTTTAATACTTTGGGGTAAATCGGCACGAAAGCGGAATGAGTATACCGCATCACCAACATTGCTAATTTGTTTTAAGCCAAGCTCGGCGGCAACTTCGTTAATTTCGCTACGCTCAAAAGTGACTTCGGTAGCACCAGTCTGGTAATGACGAAAAAAGATTTTCTCAATGATTTGTGTGTAGCGGTTTTGTGTGCGCCCCATCTTATCCCATCCATTCGAGGACGACAACTTCCTCGCGCAGTTCGGTTTTGGTTGCCGTTGCGGCTCTGGTTCTAAAGAGGTCGATGCGATCAACGCGATAGCCAAGATCTTCGGCAATTTCAGCCAAAAGTTGACCGGTGCGAATTAATATCTGTAAATACGATGCTTGATCGCCAACAACGTACGCCAGTTTTGCGCCTGGTCGCAACACGGTTCGCAATTCGGCCAGGTGACGCGCCATGCCGCCAAAGTAGAGTTTGGTGACTTTGGCATAAAGTCTTTCAAAGCCGGAAGTTTTGTTGAGGGCAATGCGACGTGCTTCAATCTGGGCGGCTAATTCATTAATGTTTGTATGGTGCGCAATCCATTGATCATCCGTATCCTCTTTATAGACTCCGCGCGTGTTGGAGCGCAACAAACCTTTTTTGAAGATGCGCAGTTCAGCGTTATTGTTCACAAATTCTAAAATAATCGATTCAAGGCGCGTGGTTCGGGTGTAATCCTTCTCATTGGGATAGGGCGGCGACGTAATGACCGCATCGACAGAGCGGGGGGGAATTAACGTAGAAAGCTGACGCGCATCCGCATGATGAATGAGAGCAGGGGGAAAGGATTGTCCAGCGACCGTCTTCAAATCTTTTGCCATCTGTTCAATTTCGGCCAACCAGGGTGCAAGTACCGCAACATCAATTTTTGCTTTGCCGATGCTAATCTCTGGGCCAAAGCGAACATTGCTGGCACAAAATACAATGGTTTTGGCGAGAGCCAGGCGCGCATGAGCATAAAAGGCAGAACCCTGATATTGGTTTAAACAGTTACGCAGTACAAGAATTTTGTGAAGCGGCAGCACACTGATCGAGTCCTTAATCAACAATTTTTCTGCTTCCACCGGCAGGGTTAGTAAGGGTAGCGCGTCCATATTGCCACGAAATTTTACCTGATCATCAATCCCTTGCTGCATCAACTGAGATCGAGCTTGTTCGGCTATGTTATGAGCAAACTTGCGCAGCCCATCAGGATCAAGATTCCATTGCAATTTAACAGAGCCGGCAAAGTGGGCAAAGGGATTTGCTTCAATCCCAATGCCGGCAATACGATTGCGTTTGGCCTCAACAATAGTGGTGCCTGTCCCGCAGAAGGGGTCAAGTAATGTACTGTTGCCATCCAAGCCGAAATCTTGAATATAGTCTCTCACCAAATGCGCGGGGTAAGACAAAACAAAACGATACCAGTCATGAAACGCTTTGTCTTGATTGGTTAGCCGGTTGATAGCGCGATCTTTGTAATTTGCTTCTTTTGCGGTTACAAGCTCTAGTGGTAACGTGAGTTGATTCAAGCGGCGCTCCTGGCTTAGAGAAAGAATAGCGCTATCATACAACACATCCGTTCTAGGACCAAATGCAAGCGCCGACCTGGCAGAGAAGCCAAACTGCTCATCCTGCCCACTTTTCATAACGCAATTGCAATTTACGAATCCGATCCTCCAGCGTTTCGGACGTGACCGTATGGCGCATGCGCTCGACCAGCAACGGAAAAGCAAAGGGCGTCGGGCGGGGCGGGTGGGAGAGGGTAATCCGGCTTTGGGCAATCCGGTCCAGCGCTTCCTGCAACCGGCTGGCTTCCAGTTGGCGTTGCAGCACTTCGCTTTGCGCCTGGGCCAGGAGCAGATTGTCACGGTCATAATCCTGCAAGACCTCGTAGACCAGACTGCTGGATGCTTGCAATTGTTTGGTTGTTTTTTGTCCACCGGGGAAGCGTTGGATGACTAAACCGGCCACGCGCGCAATTTCACGAAACTGGCGCTTTGCCATCTCCGCGGCGTTGAGGCTCTGTAAGATGTCGGCCAGCAGGTGGTCAGTCGTAAAGAGGGCTTGGGCCTGTGCTGGGTCCAGCGGAACCGGGTCAGCGGAGAGTAGCTCAAAGCCATAATCGTTGGCCGCCAGCGTAAAAGTGATCGGCTGTCGCTGCGCAAGACGATAGGCCAGCAACGCCGCCAACCCTTCATGCACCAGCCGACCCGCAAAAGGGTAGAAAAAGAGATGATGACCGTCGCGCGTCTTGGTGCTTTCGACCAACAACTCGTCGCGCACTGGGATGGCCGACCAACGCTTTTGCACAGCAAAGAGTGGAGCCAGGGCGCTCATTTCTTGATCATGATAAATACCCTCTCGCGCTTCGGCCAGACGGGTGCGCATGGCCTCAGTCAACGCATCGGATAGGGGCAAGGAGCCGCCGGCCCAACGGGGAATGATGCCTTTGGTGCCGGTTGCTTTGCGCACCCACACCTTCATGTCATGCAGCCGGACAAATTCCAGCACATGACCGGCCAGGGTAAAACGATCCCCCGGTTTCAAACGGGAAGCAAAGGACTCTTCAAGCTGACCGATCTTGCCGCCCCGTAGATATTGCACTTGCAACATGGCATCGCTCACAATCGTGCCGATGGACATGCGGTGGGTCTGGGCGATCTGTTTGTCCAGCACCACATAGCGGTCATCCTGCTGCACCACGCGGTTATACTGGGCATAGCTTTTGAGCGCGTTGCCACCAGAGGTGACAAAGTCGAGCGCCCACTGCCATTCGACCGGCGTCAGGCTGCGGTAGGCATAGGCGGTGCGCACTTCCCGGTAAAGCTCCTCCGCCGTAAAGCCACCCCCCAAGCCAATGGTCACCAGATGTTGCACCAACACATCCAACGGCTTTTCGACCGGCGGACGCGCTTCAATCTGCCCAGCCGCCATTGCCATGCGCGCCGCCGAAACTTCCAACAATTCCAGCACATGGGTCGGCACGCAGACCACGCGGCTGGGCACGCCGGGTTGATGACCGCTGCGCCCCGCCCGCTGCATGAGGCGCGCCACACCTTTCGGACTGCCCACCTGCAACACTGCATCCACCGTGGGAAAATCCACCCCCAAATCCAAACTAGAGGTACAGACGACCGCGCGCAACCGGCCCGTACGCAACTCAGTCTCTACCCAACTGCGGGTGGCGGCGTCGAGGGAACTGTGGTGCAGCGCAATCTCCCCCGCCCACTCCGGTTTGGCGTCGAGCAGTTCTTGATACCAACGTTCGGTTTGGTTGCGGGTGTTGGTAAAAATCAAGGTCGTGCGATTAGCGGCAATGATCTCCACCACACGAGGCAACAGGCTCAACCCCAGATGACCGGCCCACGGAAAGCGTTCGATCTGGGTTGGAATGACCGAAGTAAATTGGATCGTTTTGCTCATGTCGCCACGAACCAGCCGACCCGTAGGAATTCCACCCGTTTCATAGTCAGCGTTGCCGAGGAGTGTGCGCAGGGCGGTCTCCAGATTCCCCATCGTCGCCGAAAGCCCCCACAGGCGCAACCCTGGTCGCCAGCGACGTAGACGGGCCAGACCCAGTTCGGTCTGCACGCCCCGCTTCGTCGCCATGAGTTCGTGCCATTCATCGACAATAACCGCTTGCAAGCTGGCAAAGAGTTCTTCAGCGTTGGGCCGCGCCAGCAGGAGCGACAAACTTTCCGGCGTTGTAATGAGCGCCGTCGGCAAGCGATCCCGTTGCCGGTTGCGGACACTGGTCGCTGTGTCGCCGGTGCGGGTCTCGACCGTCCACGGCAACCCCAAATCACGGAGCGGCGCAGTTAATGCTTCGGCAGTATCGGCGGCCAGGGCGCGTAATGGGGTGATCCAAAGCACTTGTAATGGTGGGGCCTGGGTGCGTTTAGTCTGTGGGTAGGGCGGCGGATGGTCAGCCAGCCAGGCCATCACCGGCCCCAGCCAGGCAGCGTAGGTTTTGCCGGTGCCGGTGGGGGAGTGGATCAGGCCGCTTTCGCCGTTGGCATAGGCTTGCCAAACTTCGCATTGAAAAGGGAAAGGCGCCCACCCTTGCCGGGCAAACCATTGGGCGACGGTAGCGTCAAAAAGTGCGTTAATTTCGTGTTTCAAGCTGGTTGTCCACCCTATCAATAACTGTGGTATAATGGTACCACAAGGAAGGGTGAATCGGCAATCACGGGCTGGATCAAAGCTGTTGAAGGGAGGTGCGCAATGTCAGCAATACCCAAACCGCACGAAACCATTGAAAGCAAGGCCCGCCACTTTGTCCGCTGGCATCCCACCGCCGAGGCACGCTTGCAGCAGTTGGAAGAAATGGCGACCTTTGCCGGTCATTTCAACCCCCAGTGGAAGACAACCAATATGGTGAGCAATGCAACCAACCTCTTTGCCGCTTTAGAACGGCATGGCGTGCGCTATCTGGTGATTGGCGGTTTTGCTGCCAACATCTTTGGGGTGCCGCGCTTTACCTATGATGTTGACATTTTTGTCGAAAATACACCTGGTAATATTGATGCCACGCTAACCGCGCTGGTTGAACTCGGCTCGGCGATGGCACAAATTGTCAAAGAGATGAACCCCACCTTTGTTACGATCGTCGAGTTTGATGACCTGCCGGTAAAGACCGATGTTCTCGTCAACGTGCCTGGCTTGGCATGGACGGAAGCGTGGGCCAATCGTGTCCCACAATCTTATCAGGGCCAGACCTTTTACACAGTCTCCCGTACCGATCTGATCAAAGCCAAACGCGCCGCCGGTCGGTGGCAGGATCTGGAAGATGTGAAAGCGCTGGAAGCAACGGCGGAGGGTGAGCACTGATTGGGCGAGGTCGTGATGGCGACACTTTGGAGAGGAGACAAAAATGACTACCGTAAGCGTTCGCTATATTGTTACTGATGTTGATGCGGCGGTTGAGTTTTATACCAAACTCTTGGGTTTCCACCTTGATCTGCGTCCTGCCCCTGGTTTCGCCAGTCTCTCACGCGGCAACCTGCGTCTGCTGCTAAACGCACCGGGGGCTGGCGGCGCGGGGCAAGCAATGCCGGATGGCAGTCAGCCGGCGCCGGGCGGTTGGAATCGCATCCAACTCGAAGTCGCCGACCTTGCAAGCGAAGTCCAAAGGCTACGTCAGGCCAAGGTTCACTTCCGTAACGACATTGTTAGCGGCAATGGTGGCAAGCAGATTCTGCTTGATGACCCGGCAGGCAACGCCATCGAACTATTCGAGCCGCCACGAAAGTAATCGCCAAATGAGAATGGCCCGTTCCTGCCCTACGCTACCGAACTGCTATTCTTGCTCTGGCAACATGGCCCGAACCCTTGCCAGCGTATCCGCCTCTTCAATCTTTTTATCATGCCGCCAGCGCAAGATTCTGGGAAAGCGCACGGCAATACCCGATTTGTGGCGGTTGGAGCGTTGAATCGCCTCAAAGGCCAGTTCAAAAACCAATTCCGGCGTGACGCTGCGCACGGGGCCAAATTTTTCACGGGTGTTGGCGCGCACAAAGCGATCCACTTGACGGATTTCAGCATCAGTCAGACCGGAGTAGGCTTTGGCAAAGGGCACCAGATTGCCCTCATCATCCCAGACGCCAAAGGTATAATCGGTGTAGAGGCTGGCCCGTTTGCCGGAGCCACGTTGGGCGTTGATCAGCACGGCGTCCACGGTGTAGGGTTCGATCTTCCACTTCCACCAGTCGCCCCGCTGGCGGCCCACCCGGTAGGGCGAGTCGAGCCGCTTGAGCATAAAGCCCTCCACCATGCGGTTGCGACTTTCGGTGCGCCGTTCCATCAATTCCGGCCAGGAAGTTGCTTGTACAAGTTCTGATAGCCGCAGCGTTTCATCGTTGGCTTGTTGAATGACCTGAGCCAGTTGAGCGCGCCGCGCCGATAGTGGTTGGTCGCGCCAATCTTCGCCGTTGGATTCAAGCAAATCGTAACAGAGCAGGATCACCGGCACTTCAGCCAGTAATTTTTTGCTCAACGTCTTGCGCCCAATGCGCTTTTGGAGTTCAGTAAAGGGCAGCACAGAGCCGCCATGCCACGGCAACAGTTCCCCATCCAGCACAACGCCATCGGGCAAGTTTGCGGCAGCAGCAACGACTTCAGGATAGCGGTCTGTGACCAACTCTTCGCCACGCGACCAGAGGTAAATTTCGCCGCTGCGTCGAATCAACTGGGCGCGAATCCCATCCCATTTCCACTCAACCTGCCAAGCGGCCAAATCGCCCAACGTCTCCGCCGGGTCGCCTTCGAGGGCA
Organism: Caldilineaceae bacterium; assembly: GCA_026645575.1. Next base: position 53,837 of record JAPKMW010000042.1, on the reverse strand, counting down.
TAGGCCAGAAAGAAAGGATAGGGGCGACTGCGATTGGCGGCGGCGCTTTCCGTATGAAGCAATTCAGTATAAAAGTCGGCGGTCGGTTCCCACTGGCCCATGAGACGGTGGGCGATGGCGGCGACATCCATCCCGCTGGTTTCGGCCAATGCTCGCGCCACCAGTTGTTGCGAGACACCCACCCGAAAACCGCCGGTGATCAGCTTGTTCCAAATAAAGCGCTGGAGCCGGCTCAACTCGCGCCACGCTTGTACGACGGCAGTGCGCTGTTCTGCTTCGGGCAGATCCTGCAACGGGAAAAGGCGTTCTTCCACCCACCGGTGCAACGGTAGGTCGCTTTCAATCTCAGTTTCCGGTAGGAGCAGGGTGATCGTCTCCGCAATGTCCCCCACGGCGTCATACGATTCGCCAAAGAGCCAATCGGGTAGCCCTGCCTCTGCCGCCGCCCATTCCGCCAGCCGCCGCCCACTGATCGCGCGCCGGGGTCGCCGGCCAATCAGAAAATAAAGCACCCAGGCGGCATCGGCGGCTGGCGCCGTGTTGAAATAGTCCTTCAACAGCGCCAACTTGACGTTGGTCTTATTCGTTTCGTCCAGTGCAGCATACAACTCGGCAAAAGCACGCACAATAACTCCTGGTTGTTCGTCAACAAACAGACCGCCCACCACCTTCCCGGAAGAGGGCAGCGGCTGAACCTCAGCGCCCACTTTGCCCTACTGACCGCTGCCCTCTTCCGGGAAGGTAGCCGACTCTTCCTCAGGCGCTTCCGCACTATCATCAACCTCTTCACTAAAGCGGGTTTCGATAGCATAAGCGTCCATCCCCTGTTCGCGCAGATAGCGCACCACAACAGGGATATAGCCATGTGTGACCCCAATCCGTTCGGCTCCGGTTGCCTTGATCGTGCGCAACAGTCCATCCCAATCCACATGATCCGAGAGGACAAAGCCGCGATCCACCGCTCGTTGACGGCGAGCACCCCGAATCCGCATCCAGCCAGAGACATAGCCGGACGAAAAGTTGCCAAAGCGGTTGAGCCAGCTTGTCCCCCGCACCGAAGTCGGCGCGATAATCAACGCACCGGCAAACGCGCTCTTGTTGGCAGCCAGCGCATAGGTTGTTTTCGGCAAGTCAACCCCGCTAGCACGGTAAGCCCCGTTGAGCCGTTCGACTGCGCCGTGGGTGAAGATCGGGCCGATGGTGGGATCGACGCCGGACAGCAGCCGTTGCGCCTTGCCCAACGCATACGCATACAGAATGCTGGGACGCCCCTCGGCGGCATTCTGGCGCCACCACTCGTTGATTTCGGTAAAGACTTTGGCGGGCGCCGGCCAGTGGTAGATCGGCAGGCCAAAGGTCGCTTCGGTGATAAACGTGTGGCAGCGTACCGGTTCAAAGGGCGCACAAGTGTTGTCCGCTTCCAACTTATAGTCGCCGGAGACCACCCAGATTTCGCCCTGGTATTCCAGACGCACCTGGGCTGACCCTAAAATATGACCGGCCGGGTGAAAGGAGAGGGTGACGCCGTTGATGTTATAGGATTGACCATAGGGCAAGGTCTGAATTTTGGCCTCCAGCCCCAAACGGGTGCGCGCCACCTGTTCGCCCGGTGCAGCGGCCAGATAACGACCACAGCCATAGCGGGCATGGTCAGAATGGGCATGGGTGATGACGGCGCGCTCCACCGGTTGCCAGGGATCAACATAGAAATTGCCCACACCACAATAGAGGCCATTGGGCGTGAGTTGGAGCAAGGCATTGGTACTCATACAAAGTAGTATAGCGCATTTGCTCGCCTGCGCCGTAACTTGCTCTACGGTTGGTCACTGCTCAGGCGTAGGCGCCGGCCCCCTTCCTGGAAGAGGCTCCTCGATTTGAAGCGTTACTACGGTTGTAAAGTTTCCGCTCATTTGCAGATTTTCCCACTTCCCACTATGATCGATCCACTAACCATCGACAAGAGCCAGAAGGAAACAGCCATGACCACCCAGCCCACCACTTCTTCCACGCCTTTTTCCGCCATTGGGCAGCGCGTTCGCCTGATCGAAGGCGAGGCCAAAGTAACCGGCAAGATCCGTTTCATCGCCGACTTGAAGATCGCCGGGCTGCTCTGTGCCCGCTTCGTCACCAGTCCGCACGCCCATGCGCGCATTTTGCGCATTGACACTAGCGACGCCGCTGCCCTACCCGGCGTTGTCGCCGTGTTGACGGCCCAGGATCTCCCAGTAATTGCCCCCACCAGTCGCCAACGGTTACTGCTAGCGCGCGGACGGGTCATCTTTGTCGGGCGGCCGGTTGCTTTGATTTTGGCCGAGAGTGAGGCGATAGCTGAAGATGCGTTGGAAAAAGTGATCGTTGACTATGAACCGCTACGGGCCGCGATCACCTTGGAAGAAGCCTTAGCCCCCAACGCCCCGCTGGTCTGGCCGGGGGGTAAACCGGGCGAGTCAGAAGAGGCGGCAGCACATGGCGCTGATGTCGGCAATCAGGAGAAGAATGAAACCAAACCGACCAATCTTGCCAACCAGACGCAATTTAATCGCGGCGATCTCGCGGCTGGCTTTGCCGACGCCGATGTCGTCATCGAACGCACCTTTCAGCTTTCTGCTGTCCAACAAAGTCCCCTGGAAACGCATGGCTGCGCCGTGCAGATCGACCCGTACAACGATCAAGTCACCGTGTGGAGCAGCACACAAGCGCCCTTTTCCGTGCGGCAACAGGTGGCGAATATTCTGGGGATCGACGAATCGGCGGTACGCTGTTTGGCGACGCCGGTCGGTGGTGGCTTTGGTGGCAAGGGGGTGCTGTACGAGCCATTGCTTGCCCTGGCGGCGCGCCTGGTTGGCCGACCCATCCGCTTGATTTTGACCCGTTACGAAGAGATGGTAGCCGCCAACCCGACACCGGCTGGGCAGATTCGCGTAAAATTAGGGGCCAAAAACGACGGCGCCTTTACCGGCCTGGAGGTCGAGATCGCCTTCAACAGCGGTTGTTACCCCGGTTCACCAGTCGGCATCGGGTTGCTGGTGAGCGGGAGCATGTACAAAGTTCCTCATGTCCAGGTCAAGGGGCTGGATGTTCTCTCCTTTAAGCAGTCGGTCGGCGCCTACCGCGCCCCCGGCATTCCCCAGAGCATGTTTGCGCTGGAAGGGGTGGTCGATGAGATGGCGAAAACGCTGGGGCGCGACCCGCTGGAACTCCGCCTGCAAAACGCTGCGCACCCCGGCGACGCCATGATCAATGGCAACCCGTGGCCGAAGATGGGCATGAGCGAAGTGTTGCAAACGCTGCAAGCGCACCCGGCCTGGCAACAACGAGAGCAAGCGCGAGCGGCTGGCCGCGGCATTGGCATTGCCATTGGCGGCTGGCCGGGCGGCACTGGGCCGGCCTCGGCGGCGTGCAAGTTGGAGCGCGATGGGCGCCTGCATATTCAAGTCGGCTCGGTGGATATTAGTGGCACCAACACTGGTTTTACCCTGCTGGCAGCCGAGGCGTTTGGCATTGCGCCGGAGAAGATCACCATTGCCAACGGCGACACCAATGCGCCCGCCTTTGCCCTCAACGCTGGTGGCAGCAAGATCACCTACACCGTCGGTCACGCCGTGGTGCAGGCTGTCACCGAGGCGCGGCGCCAGACCTTGGAGACGGTAGCGCAAATCCTCGAAGTCGATGCCGCGGATCTAGAAATTGTCGATGGCAAGGTGCAGGTCAAAGGCAGCCCCACCACGGCGATCAGCCTGGCCGAGGTGGCGAGCAAGACCATGCAACTGAGCGGCAAGTTTGCGCCGATCATCGGGCATGGGCGTCACGCGGTCACAGCGCAGTCGCCCGGTTTCTGTGCGCAACTGGCCGAGGTGGCAGTCGATCCGGCCACCGGCATTGTCCAGGTGCATAAATTGGTAGTAGTGCAGGATGTTGGTCGCGCCCTCAACCCGGCGGCGATTGAGAGCCAGATGATCGGCGGGGCCATGCAAGGGGTCGGCTGGGCGCTCTATGAAGGCATGGTCTACGATGAACAGGGGCAACCACTCACCGCCTCATGGATGGACTACAACGTTCCCAACTTTACCCAAACCGTCGGATCGATTGAACCGGTGTTGGTGGAAGTGCCGAGCGACTATGGCCCCTTCGGCGCCAAAGGAGTCGGTGAGCCGCCGGTCACCTCGACCGCTGCCGCCATTGCCAACGCCATTCGTGATGCGGTTGGTGTGCGCCTGACTGCATTGCCGATGACGGCGCCGCGGGTGAAAGCGGCGTTAGCGCAGTGAGATTGAGAGACTGGAAGATTGAACATCCTCTATCTCTCAATACTTCTTGGAATTTACGTTGTTGCTATGGCTGACGGCGCAGTGGCTGTTAGCCGTTGCTCTAAGCGCAACACAAAATCACTCAGATGAATTACCTGCAAAGCGTCATTGACCAATGTCGCCAGCGTTTGTTCATCGGTAATTTTCTCTAACTGTGCGGTTAGTTGTCCAGTTGCTTCGGGGGAAGTCACAAAACGATAGGCTAAGATTTGTAGGATCGTCTGGCGTTGTGCTTTCTGTGCACCAATGGCTTCGCCTTTTTGGATCCCGATGGCTTCGCCTTTTTGGATCCCGATGGCTTCGCCTTTTTGGATCCCTTCCTTTAAAGCTTCGTCAATCCATTCTTGTGCCGCCGTTTTCATTAGCACTGCTCCTTCCCTGGGGAATAATGCCAAGACCGTTTCTCGAATCTCTTCTTTGCTTGCACCGGCGCCTGCCCGTGCGATGTAACGCAGTAGTGTCACCAACATCTCAAAACCCGTCGGCTGGCTTGCCACAGCAACCAACAGTCCCAAAATTTCCGGCAAGCGTTGGCCTAATGCCGGGTCGAAAATGTACTTGAGCAATAGTTCAAAGACCTGTAACCAGACGCCGCCCTGAATCTCTTCATCGCTCATAGCCGAGAGATCCACCAGATGATACGCAAAGTCGGGTAGGTAAAGCTGTAGGATCTGCGCAATTTGCGGGTCATTCTCATCCCAGTCAAAAAGGCCAGCAAAGTTGCGCGGGCAAGTCCACGTCATCTGTCCATGATAAACAACTAGCGCGATGATCGGTGAAATGCGCTGGTGCTTGGCAAATTCTTTCTCCCAAATGCGTACTTTATAGCGCAACACTTGAAAGGCAACCCACTGGTCAGGATAGCTTTTATGCTCAAAGAGTTGATAGATGTAGATTGGTTTGCCACGTTTATTCTGGACTTGATAGAGGACATCAGAAAAATGTTGGCGCAGATCCGGGTCGATAAAACTTTCCTTTTGCTCCACCAACGTATTCAAATCGAGCAAGGCCAACACAGGCGCCGGCAGATGCTGCGTCAAAAAATCAGCCGCAATCTCCGGTTTGGTCATGAACTGTTTGAAAAAAGCATCATGCGGATTCGTAATATCGCTCATTATGCTATGATTATAGCACAACTTTATTATAGCTAGTCAACGGGAAGAAGGGCGCACAATGGGTGAGACCACACCGGTAAGCAAAAATCTGCCGCTGGAAACCGTTACGGTTGTGATCGGGGAACAGAGATGGCAGATCACCTGTGTGCGCAGTCGCGCCGGGTTGGCGACTGATAGCGACCATCTGGAGCATGATCTCTATGGTTTTCTCCTTTGGGAGTCAGCGGTAGGATTGGCGACCAAGTTGACACAGCAGGCGGCGCAAGTACAGGGCAAGCAGGTGTTGGAACTGGGCGCCGGTGTCGGTTTGCCGGGGTTGGTAGCGCGTAATCTGGGCGCCCATGTCCGCCAGACTGACTATCAAGCCGATGCGCTGGCGCTGGCCGAATGGAATGCGCAACAGAATGGGATCACCAGCATTGAAACCTTTCTGGCCGACTGGCGCACCTGGCGTCATCCATCACGCTATGACCTGATCCTGGGTGCTGATATTCTCTACGACGCCAGCCTTCATTTTTACCTCGAAAGTATTTTCCGCAAAAACCTGCTTCCTGGTGGTCGCCTGTTACTGACTGATCCAGGGCGGCCCCAGGCGCTCGACTTTGCTGTGCAACTGGAAGCCCACGGCTGGCACATTGAGTTGCAAACGGTGGCTGTTCCTGCGCTCCAAGCGAATGAATGCAACACAACGGTGGAGGTCACACTGCTAACGGCGCGCTTATAGATCAGTAGTAAAGACTTTAGTCTTCCCGGTCTCCCCGAAGACTAAAGTCTTTACTACTAATGATGTGGGGGAGTACATAGCAAGTTGCGCGGCCATTGCCCTGCCGGTGAAGCAGTTGCGCAGCGACTAGCTCATTGAGATCGCGCACGCTCTGTTTCTGCGCAACACCCGTCAGGGTCTGATACTCCCGGTTGGTGATCTGACCATGTTGCCGGATGTAGGCCAGCGCTTTTTCTTGGCGTGCGGATAGTGGCGCAGATAGTTGCCCAGGCCGGGCAGGCGGTGTGTTTGCCAAATAGCTGTGTTGTTCGGCCAACGCGGCAAAATCTTGCAACGCCCCTGGATCGCCCAGTTCTGTGGCAATGGTAACACCTTCTTGATGATGGCGACGGGCAACGTCCCGTTCGCCCAGGTCGGCATAGGCTTCGGCCAGGCCAAAGTGGGTGCGCGCCAGCAACGCGTGGTTGCCGCTTTCGCCAAAGATGGCCGCCGCCGTTTCATACTGAGTAAGCGCTGCCCGCAGATCGCCCAGCCAATAGTGACAGACGCCGATACTCATGGCGCTTAAGCCTTCCATCTGGCGATTCCCTGTCCGTCTCGCCAGATCCTCACTCTTGCGCAGATATTCGAGCGCCCGGTCATATTGGCGCAAGTTGTCCATGTAGACCAGCCCCAAATTGTGGGCGGTTTTGCTCATGCGTTCCAGGTCGCGTGCCTCGTTAGCGGCCAGCCACGCCTGCCAGCTATGCTCCTCAGCTAACGCCGGTTTGCCGGTGCGATGGTAGAATTCGCCCAGCGCATTGTAGAGATCACACCAGACGGGCTGGTCGCGCAGTGCTGGGGCGCTATCGAGCAGGGTGCGGGCGCGTAGGAGATCGGTTTCTGCACGCAGGAGATCGGCGCGTACTTGCATCTGTAACCAGGCGCGGTCGATGTAAATGTTGCTCAGGAGCGTCAATCGTTTGTCGGCGGCCATGCTTGCACTGCCCGCCTCCAACAACTGAATGGCGCGCGCATAGTGCGCCATTGACTCATCGCTGTTGGTCTGCTCAAAGGCTTTGGCACGGCGATAGTAGGCCAGTGCCTTGGTCTGGAGATCAGGCGCCCCTAGCGCCTGTTGATATTCCGCCAGCGCGGCCGGAAAATTGTGTGTAAATTCGGCGATCTCCCCAGCCAGAATTTTGAGTCGCGCCCACAGTCCCGCTGTCAATTCACTGACACGAAAACAGGCGAGCAGTTCCTTCAATTCCTCGATCTGTAGGTTGTCCACAATCTCGCGTTGATAGTCGATAAGCAAGCGGGCGGCGCGTTCCGGTTGCTCGGCGGCGCGCCACTGCTGCGCGGCTTCTAGATAGTTTTGTTGAGCTGCATAATGTTCCGCCGCCGTTTGATGGGCCAGCCGTCGCTCTTGAGGGGAAAGTTGGGTCAATACCAGTGTGCGCATGGCTGGGTGGACAACCAGCGCGCTACCCTCACCGTCACTACTGATGAGATATTGCAGGGTCAATTGATGGGCAGCGCTGAGAACATCGGCATTCCCCAGCGTTTGGGCCAGCGTTTGGATCAACGTGTGGAGCAAGGTCATGGGCGCCGCGCCCGGAAAGACAGCAGCCAGGCGCAAAAGTTGTTGCTGGTTGTTTGTCAGGCGGGCATAGCGATCAGCATTGACAATTTGTTGATGGCTGGTACGGTTTTCCGGTGTAGCCAGTTCATTGCGCACCACATTCGCCAGCGCGCTGATCGCCTGGCCGCGCAGTTGATAGAGCGTCTGCTCGGCAATGGCCATCGTTTCCGCCAACACCGAGGCGCGCGCACCTTCCAGATAAAAGTGATGCAGAATGTTATAATGGCGCCATGCCTGTTTCACCCAACTTGGCTCACCAGCAGGGCGTAAGCGCTCAATGCTCCAACACAAGAGCGCACGCAAAATCCAGCCACGGCGGTCGGTGGTCGGCGGCTCGCCCGTCAAAAAACAGTCAGTTACCAGGGGGGTATGGGCCAAAGGCAAGGCGCCAAGCGCCAACAGATCGCCCTCGCGGAGGGCTTTCAGCGCAGTGGCGATCTGCTCTTCCAGGTGGGACGGGAGGGGCGTCAGCAAAATCGTGTCATTCATGAAATCGCTATGGCTCGAATCGTGTCATGACTAATGATCCTCAGAGCATTATTGTACCTGAATGCGCTGCTTTTGCAGAGAAAATCTGATTCACAAATAACGCTTTTCGTGATAAGCTTACGGTAAGCAGTAAAGCCGCCGAGCAGTTTTGGGACATCATCGGACTTGCGTGATCGGGTCATTTGGAACACGTTCACCCCACACAGAAAATGCGCCGGCATGTTGTAAGCGAGGCCAGCCTTCCAGGAAGGGGCGACACGCGTCCGCAATCACTACGCGTTTCCTGCCCCTTGCTGGAAGGCCAGCCGACGACCGCCATGAACAGTACCAAAGGTTCTATGCAACAAAAGCTGTCCCATCCCTTGCGGATTTTCTATCTCGCCGCGCTCATCGGCGGCGCCGGCCTGTTCTTTGCCGTCATGCTCTGGGCATTCCAAAGTGGCGCATCGGTACGCGCTGAAGCAATGAGTGCAACCAATGCTGGTTGTCAACTCGTCGTGCCTGCTACTTGCAACGGCTCGGCTGAGTTCGCCGAACGCCTGCAACCTGCCACCACCACCCTGTTGGCCCTGTACGCGCTTGCCTTTGACAATGAACCGGGCAGCCCCAGCAACCTGAGCGCCTACTACACGCTGACTGTGCAGAGCATTGTCAGTGCCACCGCCGCTGCGCCCGATCGGGTTGCCGTGATCCTAGCCGATCTGGATGGCTATGGCGATACTCGTGTCCTCATTGTCCAGAATGGCGTGGCTGTACCGGTGGCTGGCTTGCCAACTGCACCCAATCTCAGCATGGCCGTGACCCTTGATCCGCAGTTGCAAGAATATAACATGGCGGACGGCTGGTACTTGGGCAACTTTATCCGCTGGGCGCGCCAGCTTTACCCCGCCAGTCAGACGCTCTTCTCCTTTGTCGGTCATGGGGCGCCGTTGACGCCCCAGTTACAGCCGCTCAACGAGGGCGTTCCGGTGGCGGCGCCGACAACCACGCCAACCCCGGTTGGCACGCCGACGGCGCCCAGCGACTTTACCCCGCTCCCGCCGCGCTGGGGTGCGCACAGCGATTTAACCGATTACCATGCCGCCAGCCTAATTTCCGTGCGTGCACTGGCCCAGGCATTGAGCATCGGCACCAACAATGGCGCCGAGCCGCTAACGGTGGTTGACCTGTTGCACTGTTTTTCCGCCACCATTGAAGAACTGTACGAAATTCACCCCTATGCGAAGACAATCCTTGCGGCGCCCAACTACACCTACGCCGAACCAACCATGCTGGGTAAAACACTGGCGCTGCTCGACCCGATGCACCCCCCCGCCACTCTGGCGAAGAGCCTCGTCGCCGGCTATGATAACCTGCTACCCACAGCCGACCACCCTCGCCTCTTCATTGCCGTTGATGCCGACAAAGTGGCGCCGATCAAGGCCGCCTGGGATCAGACCAGCGCCGGCTTGCTCGACGAATGGGCCGCCAATCCAACGCAAACCAGAGATCGTCTGTTGGCGGCCTATCATGCCAGCGCCAAGTATGACACCACTATCTGCCAGCCACAAGATTGGACACTGGCGCCCCCCGACGCCCTCTCCGATATGGCCGATTTTGCTGGTCGACTGGGGGCAGAATTTGGCACGCAATCGCTGGCGGGCGCCTGGGCGATCACAACCACCAAGACAATTTCGGCGGCGATGATCGCCCGTTATTCGCAAGAGGGCGTGCCTTGGTTTGCCGATCCGCCGGTGGCAGCCTGGCGCTTCCCAGCAGCCGGGATCGCGCTCTTCACCGATTTGGCGCCAGCAATGGTAGAAAATCGCCCCCGTTTTAGCTGGCAGGCCGCCTGGTACACCACCACGGTCAGCAACGGCAATCCCTATCCCTATGCCTTTCTCCGACCAACGGCCAACAGCCGTGCGACCTGGGCCGATCTCGTCCAGCGCTTTTGGACAAAACCGATCACAGAGACCACGGGTTGTGTTCAGGGCTTTGTGAATGGGCGGGGGCCAGGCGCGCTGTCAATCAGTGCGCTGACGACCATCAGCAATCCGGTGAACGCGTCGTTCCTTTTCTCTGCCACCGTTCATAGCGTCCAGGCCGCCGCCAATCCGTTACTCCGCTTCCGGGCCTATCGGGCCGCTCAGGTTGTCTTTGAAACCGTCGTGGGTAGTGGTTATTTTGCGGCCGGTACTCATCGCACCGTGCAGAGTACCCTAGCCTGGCAGCCGTCATTTTCGGACACTTACCTCATCGAAGCCATGATTGATGTCGATCAACGTTTTAGCGAGGTGAATGAGAGCGATAACCGGATCACCATCACCCTACCGATCCAGGTGCGCCACCAAGTTTATTTGCCGGTGGTGCGGTAGGGACAGATGCGGATTCAGGCGGCGCGGATTGCTCGTTGCTACGATCTGCGTAGTAACGTAGACTGGACGCTCCGCGTCTCCTGAACGGTAACAGAAGAGGCGACTCACCTTGTCACCTTGTCATTCTTTCTGAGGAGTTCTTATGCAAGTCAACCAATCATCCCCATTTTCCGCTTCTCGCCGCTTTTGGCGCTGGGTGGCGGTTTTGGCCTTTGTCCTGACCTTTGGCGCGGTGCTGCGTTACTCTCTCCTCGCCCAGTGGGACCAAGGGCTTAATTTTGGTGTTGGCCGGGGCGTGCAGATCGTCGATCCCAGCGGCTTGAACCGGATGCCCATCTGGCCGGGGACAAGCGCCACGACAGTCAATTTTACGCTCTATTCCCTGACGCCGACCGATTTTGTCAAACGCATGGCGAGCTATGAACCTTATAGCAACCCCGTCGTTGACACAACCGGCCTCACGGCGACGGCGACCTGGCAACAAGCATTTCCCGGCGGCGACTGGTATACGCCCCAGTATGCGACCTTCCCAGCCAATGTCGCCAGCGGCATCTATGTAATCAAAGCGGATGGCGTCTATAACGGTGGGGGCAACGCCGGCAGCGACGCCGATTATGTGGTGGTGACGCGCCAGGTCCTCACCCTCAAAAAAGCAGCAGGCGGACAGGTTGTAGCTTGGGCGGCAAATCTCCAAGGGCAGAGCGCCGGCACTGGCCTTACTGTTACCCTGTATGACAAAGGAGGGGCAACCCTGGCGACCGATGCAACCGATGCCAACGGCGTTACCCACTTTACGGTAACAAATGGGACGCCCTTCATGGCGATTGCCCAAGGCAATGGCGAAACAACCGTCGCCGGTATCGACGGGCAGTGGACGAGCGATGGCTCTTACTGGTGGTGGGAAGGGGGTGCAACCGGCGGCAACGATCAGACCATCTACCTCTACACCGACCGCCCCATCTATCGTCCCAACCAAACGATCTATTACCAAGCCTTTTTACGCAAACGGGAACTCGATGGCTATGCGCAGCTTGCGGCTAGTACACCCATTTCGTTAACCCTACGCGATGCCCGCAGCAATGTGGTTGCTACGCAAGCAGCTACGCTAGACGAGTTCGGCGCGCTCAACGGACAATTTACCATTGGGGACGCGCCGCCGTTGGGCTGGTGGACGCTCACGTTGGTGGTCAATGGGCAAAGCCAAACCCAACGCCTGCGCGTCGAAGAGTACCGCAAGCCGGAGTATCAGGTAACGGTCAGCAGCAATAGCGACCATGTGATTGCCGGCAACAACGCACAGATCACGGTGGCAGCGGATTACTACTTTGGGCAACCGGTGGCAAATGCCGCAGTGAAGCTCAAGATTTTCCGCTACACCCTGCCGCGCTACGGCTGGTATTGGTGGTATGAGGGCTTGCCAACGCCCTACAACACCACGCCGGTGACCGAACTAACCGGCGTTACTGGCGCTGACGGCAAGTGGACGACCAGCTATGCACCCGAAGCGACCGACCAGTTTGACGCCGTCTACACCTTTGAGGCGCAAGTCACCGATGCCCGCAATCTGGCCGTGACCGGTGCGCAGCAGGTGCAGGTGCATTGGAACGCGTTTGCCATGAGTGTCACACCGGCCAAGTGGGGCTATGCCACCAACGAAGCGGTGCAGTTGGACATTGCCACCCATAGCCATGCTGGCGCCCCTGTTGGCGGCAAGCAAGTGAAGGTGCGCATTATCCGTGACTACTGGGATCAGACGCCGGAGAGCGACGCAGTCCCGCCGCAAAGTGGGACAACCGACAGCCAGGGCAAGCTACAATTAACCTTTACCGGTGTGCCGCAGGGCTGGTATCGCGTCGAAGCGACCAGCACCGACAGCCGCAACCGCAAGGTGCTGACGATCAACTATCTCTGGGTCTTTGATCCGAACGCCAACGATTGGTATTACTTCAACGACAACGAACTCTCGATCCTGGCCGACAAGGAAAGCTATGCCGCCGGCGACATCGCCCAACTGCTGATCCAGTCCAAGGTGACTGGTCTGGCGCTCCTGACCTTAGAGCGGGATGGCATCTATCGGGAGCAACTGGTGCAAATCAATAGCCCCGTGACAACAGTCAACATTGCCATCGACGAACAACTTTCGCCCAATGTCACTGCCCGTCTCCATCTCTTCAAGAAAGGTGGCGCCAGTGAGTGGGAAACCCGACGTGAGGGCCGTTTGGTTATGGCAAAAACCGAACTGATTGTGCCAGCCAACGATAAGAAACTGGACTTCACCATTAGCGCCAATGCGACCAAATACCGCCCCGGCGAAACGGCCACATTGACGTTGCAAGTCAAGGACGCCGCCGGCAATCCCGTGCGCGCACGGGTAGGGCTGGCGCTGGTGGACGAGGCGATCTATGCGCTGCAAACCGATCTGTCGGCGGATCTCTTCGACACCTTCTGGGGACGCCGCAACAACACAGTAACAACCTATGATAGTCTGGTGCGTCAGCCGTGGGGCTATAACGCCGCGGCGCCGTCTGCGCCAACCGGCACGCCGGCCCCCACGGCTGGTCCGCCCACCGATAATGACAGCCCGGCCGAATTGGCCGGCAATAGTGCCCAGGTGCGCCGCCGTTTTGAAGACACCGCTTACTGGAATGCGACCATCACTACCGACGCCAACGGCCAGGCCACGCTTACCATCCCCCTGCCTGATAACTTGACCACCTGGCGCATCCTGGCGAAGGCGCTTGCCGTCGATGCCAAAGTCGGGACGGCACAAAGCAGCCTGCTGGTGACGCAGGAGATCATTGCTCGCCCGGCCTTGCCCCGCTTTGGCGTCGTGGGCGACCGCTTCCAGGCCGGCATCGTGGCGCAGAACTTTGCCGGCGCCGCCACTACGGGCAGCGCTGGGATGAAAGCCCATGGTTTGGTGCTGCTCGACGGCGGCGATAAAGCCGTGAATCTACCCAACGGCGGCAGCAGCGCGGTCAATTGGACGGCGGTGGCAGCCACCAGCGGGACAGGGTTGGTCACGACCTCGTTGCAAACCGGCGCCGGCGGTGACATCGTAGAACTCCCCTTCCCAGTCAAGCCCTTTGCCGTGCCAGATCGTTGGCTGGCGGCCGGTCAAGCGAATTTAAGTGCGACGGAAACTTTTAGCTTGCCGCTCAACGCCGTCACCGAACAGACCAAACTCGAAGTGCGCTTGTCGCCGTCCCTGGCGCTGGGCGTGTTGGACGGGCTGGACGAGTTGATCGATTACCCCTACGGCTGTGTCGAGCAGACCATGAGCCGACTGCTGCCCAGTGCAGTGGCGGCCAAAGCCTATGCCGACCTGGGCTTGCCCAATCCGAAGGCGGCGGAATTGCCCAAGATTGTCAGCCAGGGGTTGCAGAAGGTCTACGGCTTCCAACACAGCGACGGCAGTTGGGGCTGGTTCTATGACGACGACGGCGGCGCTTTCCTCACGGCCTACGTTCTCTTTGGGCTGGTTTCGGTGCAAGATGCCGGCTATACCGTCGATAGTACCGTGGTGAGCCGGGGCTTTTCTTACCTGGATAACGTCCTCCCTGGCACAAGTGATGTAGGGGTACGCGCCTTTGCTCAATACGTCAAAGCGCTGGCCGGTCGGGGTGATTTGGCGGCGACCCAGGCGTTGATCAACCAGACCAATGCAATGGATGCCTCACAGGTGGCAGCCTTGGCGTTGGCGCTCCACACCAATGGCGATAGCAGCAAAGCCAACCAGGTACTCGATACACTGCTAGTGCGCGCTAAGGAGACGGCCACCGCCCTCTACTGGCCGCTGGCTGGCGATCAGTGGGACTGGCGCTACTGGCAAACAATGGCTTCCGATGAGAAGAATACAGCCCTAGCGGTGCGCGCGCTGGCGCTGCTCCGCCCGGCTGATGCCAAACTGCCTAAGGCGGTGCGTTGGATGTTGGAAAATCGCAAGGGGGCCGGTTGGGGCAACACCCAAGCGACTGCCTTTGCCGTATTGGGGTTGGTCGATGTGATCAAGACCACCGGCGAGCTACAGTCGAATTACACCTACACCGTAAAGCTCAATGGGCAGGCAATTGCCAATGGCACGGTGACACCCCAAAACGCCACCCAACCGATCCCGCCCATCACCTTGACTGGCGCGCAACTCAGCGCCGGCGACAATCGCTTGCAGATCGAACGGAGCGCCGGAACCGGTTCGCTTTACTACACGGTTGTCCTCAACCAGCAGCTTTACTATGATGGCTTTACACCAGTCAGTTCGGTGGATCAAGGGTTGGCGCTAACCCGCAGCTACAAACTGATCGAAGGGACGCCGCGCAATGATGGCGCCTACAACCTGGGCGATCTAGTCGAGGTGACGCTCAAGCTCAAGAACAGCCAGGAACTCTGGTATGTGTTGATTGCCGATCCCATTCCCGCCGGCTTTGAGGTGGTGGAAGAGCGGATGAACCAAATCAGTTGGGGCGGCTATTTTGAACCCTTCTTCTGGCGCGAGTGGGGTTACAACCAGAAAGAGGCGCGCGACGACCGCGTCGAGTTCTTTGTCACCTACCTTTGGAAGGGGGAACACACCTATACCTATCTCATGCGCGCCACCGCCGCCGGTGACTTTAGTGTGCTACCCGGCACGGCATCGCCCATGTACAAGGAAGAAGTCTGGGGCCGCAGCGGCAGTCAACGGGTGCTGGTGGCGCCGGAACGGTTGGCCGCCCTGCCCACCCTGGCCGGCGACTTTGACCGCAGTTGTCAGATCACCGCCTTTGACGCCCAGTTAACCGCCGCCGCCTGGCGCACCAACAGCCCACGCCATGACATGAACAGCGACGGCAAGGTCGATCTAACCGATGTGGCGGCGGTGGGAAGCTGGCAAGGCGCGGCTTGTGGCGCCCAACACAGTCTACCCGGCAACGGCACCGGCACCGCCAGCTTCACTGTGACCATGCCGGACCGCAATCTCTGGGTGGGCGACGAAGTGCCTGTGACGATTACGCTGGGCGCCGTCCAAAGTGCCGACTATACGGCCACTGCGCCCGGCGGCTTTGCCCTGCTGCTGAACCTTGATCGGCTGGCCTTCCAGCGGCTTGAAGTCAACCCGGCGTTGGGCAAGGTGATCCCGCTACGTCCACAAACGCAGGGGCGGACACTGGCACTGGGTCTCTACGGCCTGCCGGCCAATCTACCCGCCGGTACGCCGCTGGCAACGCTTGTCCTCCGGGGCAGTAGCGTCGGTGGGGCTGCGCTCAGCGTGGCTGAGGCCAGCGCCGTTGATAGTGCCGGTCGGACAATCACCGCCACCGCGACCGGCAGCGGTGCGGTGACAGTGGATGGACGGCAGTTCTGGTTGCCGGTGGCGCAGCGGTAGAGAGACAATTCATTCAACATCTGCCTAACCTGATCGCCACCTATAGCGGCGGGGAAGTGCCTCAACGGGCGGCGGTCAAGGTCTGGCTGGGAGAAATGGCGGCGCAGGGCGTGTTGCCGGTCACTGCCCCAAATTAAAATCAAGCCATTGGCGATTGAACAACCGCGCATGGCGGCACTTTTGTCCCGTAGCGCCAACTGAACTACACTCCACTCCTTTGCGCAATAGGCTACGACTATAACCACTTCTTATAACTGTTCATATCGTCCAGAAGTGTTTCAGCGCTTAGACTAGGGCTAGTTTTCGTAATTAGACACGCAAAGGAGAAATGTCGATGCGACAATATCAACGAACCCTCTTTCTATCGCTGACCTTACTGCTGGCGCTCGTCCTGAGTGCTTGCAATGTCGGCAATCAACAGCCGGTGGTGGTTGGCGAAGCAACCCCCGCCGCACAAGCGACGACGGCCGGCGAGCAACCAGTTGTCACGCCTGATACACCCCAAGTGACTACGCCAGGCACAACTGACACGACCGGCACATCCTTCGGTCTCGCCGGCGCCGAACAGGGCTACATGATGCTCGCTTCCAACCTGTTAGGGCGTGAAGTGGTTAGTACGGCGAATGAAAATCTGGGCAGTGTCGAAGATTTCCTAGTGGACATGACTGATGGCAATATCCCCTTTGCCCTCATCAGCCACGGCGGTTTCCTAGGCATTGCCCAAGATCAGGCGCCGATCCCCTTGTCGGCGATGTCCGTCAACCCGGAACAAACCGCGCTAGTGTTGAATGTGACGCAGGATCAATTGCAGAACTTCCCGGATGTTGATGTCAGCAATGACTGGCCGGCGGGTTTGGAAGCTGGTTGGGACACCCAACTACGCGACTTCTGGACGAACCTCGGTTACAATGTCGATACCATTGACATGACCCAAAGTGGTAGCGTTGTCCGGGCCTCCCAACTGGTGAATGCCGGCTTCCTCGGCGTTGGCACGGGCGTCGGCACGGGTACGGGGGCTACCGGCACCGGTGTTCTGACCGATACCACCGCCGGTGGGACCGGAACAGATGCCGCGGTAACGGCCAGCGCAGTAACTGACTACATTGTCGATCTCAGCCAGGGTCGCATGATGTACGCCGTCTTCAATTCGGTTGATGCCGGTATCACCACCGCTGGTGACACTGGGCTTGGCGATGAGTGGGTTGTCATCCCCTTCCAGGCCATTAGCGCCAATATGCAAACCGGCGCCGCCGGTGAGTTGACCTTTGGCCAAAATATGGATCAGGGCATGCTGACCAACGCCCCCCGTATCCAAGGTGACAACCTCAACAACGCCGACTTCTTCGCCCCCGGTTGGGACGAGCAGATCCGCAGCTACTGGAGTGAACAGGGGTATACTTTTCAGTAAATAGACACAAGACAGGAGACAAGAAAAATTGATGATCTTGATCTCCTGTCTCCCTATCGTCTGCCATTCGTAAGCTTTCCCGCCGGATCATGTAGGGGAATGACCGAACAAAAGTAGATGGTAATCCGCCGCTGCTTTTGCTATAGTATAGTGTAGCGATTCGTAGGCTATGCTTTACGGAAGATAAGCTGACCAGTTTTAGCAACTGGTCAGCTTTTTTTAGCAAAGGCAGGAGGTAGTAATGGTACGTCCCGGTTTATCCGTACGAGCAGTACGGAAAGTAACCCATTTCTGTGGTAAAAAGTGTTACTTTCCAGTGCGCGTCGGTATACACAAACGATTCTTGATGGGTAGCATCGGCGCTTTGCTGGTGATGGTGGGTTTGCTCGTCCTGTGGTCGCCTATGCCGGCAGCAGCGACCGCAACAACGCAAGGCTTTGCCACGCCAACCATAGAACCAACCAGTCCACCAACGCCCACACCTACCATACCACCGCCGCAGATCGCCGGCTGCGACCTTTTCCCAGGCAACAATATTTGGAATACGCCGATTGATACAGCGCCCCTAGATTCCAACTCTACGGCTTATGTAAATACGATTGGCGC
Source organism: Caldilineaceae bacterium (assembly GCA_026645575.1). The sequence goes on along the minus strand of JAPKMW010000042.1, from coordinate 35,848 downwards.
CAATCGCACCTTGCATCCGGATTTTGGCTCCGGTTTGTGGAATGACGGGCCGATTGGCATTCCCTTCATCACGGTACGCAACAGCCAGGCCAACGTGGCTGTCACTTTTGACTATGCCGACGAGAGCGATCCTGGACCCTATCCGGTGCCGACCGATGCACCCATTGAAGGCGGTCCCAACAGTTCCGGCGACCGGCACGTGCTGCTGCTGGAGCAGGACAATTGCCGGCTCTACGAACTCTATTCCGCCTACCCGCAAAGCGACGGCAGTTGGAGCGCCGGCTCTGGCGCCATTTTTGATCTCAAAAGTCATGCCCTGCGTCCTGATGGCTGGACTTCGGCAGATGCCGCTGGTTTGCCGATTTTGCCGGGGCTGGTACGCTATGACGAGGTAGCCAGTGGCGAGATTCGTCACGCCATCCGGTTTACCGCGCCACAGACGCGGCGCAGCTATGTCTGGCCGGCGCGTCACTACGCTTCCAGCCAGACCGCGCCCAATTACCCGCCAATGGGTCAACGTTTTCGCCTGCGCGCTGACTACCCACTGAACACCTTTTCACCCCAAGTCCAGGTCATCCTGCGCGCCATGCAAAAGTATGGTATCATTCTGGCCGATAACGGGTCCGCCTGGTATATCTCCGGCGCGCCCGATGAACGGTGGAACAACGACCTGTTGCGCGAGCTAGGACGGGTGCGCGGGGGTGATTTTGAAGCGGTGGATGTGACTGGGTTACTGCTCAATCGCGATTCGGGGCAAGTACGGCCCAGCACACCGATTATCCGCAATCAACATGTATATTTGCCCGCCGCCAGACGGCCATAACCGTCGCCCCGCGCCTAGGCGTTTTCAAACAGTAAAATATCCAACGTTGTAGGCGGCTGGAAGGCCACCGCCCCTTGCAGGCGCCCCGGCCCACGGATAGTTATTTCTTTGTGTGCCTTAGCCAGTCCGTGACTGGCGGCTCCAGTCGGCAGTCACGGACTGGCTAGGAGCAATTAACAACCGCGTTCGGTGCATCCCGGCGGAACGACGTTTGGCAACTACTGCAAGTGACGCTATAATTTGTAAGCTTAATGATCTTTCCGCAGAGGAGTAGTGCAGCATTTATCCGATGCACTGTTCCCTCTCGCAGCAGAGCAAAGGGAGCCGTATCGATGAAGATCCGTGACATTCGCGCCATCGGTTTGCGAGGCGCGTCGCCGGAGGGCGGTTGGTCCGAGGAGATCCGCCCGGATGATTGTGTCCACACCTTGATCGCCGTGCTGACCGACGAAGGCGTCACCGGCTATGGCAGCGTCTTTACCAATGACCGCCTGGTGCAAAGCGCCTTACAAGTGTTAGAACCGCTCTACCGGGGCGAAAATGCGTTGGAGCCGGAACGAGTCAGCGAAAAGTTGCACCAGAATACCTTCTGGTTGGGCCGCGGCGGGTCACTCACCCATACGATCAGTGGCATCGACATTGCCTTATGGGATATTTTGGGCAAAGCGACCGGGCAACCGGTGGGTCGGTTGCTGGGTGGCCGCTACCGTGAACGCGTTCGGCCCTACGCCTCGATCTTGATGCAAGAGCCGGGGCCACTGGCGGATCATCTGTTACGCCTAAAGGAAGAAGGCTTCCGCGCCTTTAAGATCGGTTGGGGTCCCTTTGGCCGGGTCAGTAATGCCCTGGATGAAGCGATTGTGCGGGCAGCCCGCGAAGCGATTGATGACGGCTGGCTCATGGTCGATGCCGGCGGCAGTGACGCCTACTGGGGCCAGGGCTACAAATGGGCGCTGCGCACAGCAGAGATGTTGGCCGAGTACAATGTCTACTGGTTTGAAGAAGCGCTCAAACCAGACGCCTTGGAAGACTATGTGGCGCTCCGCCGCCAGGCGCGCCTGCCCATTGCCGGCGGCGAAGTCTTGACCCGCCGCCAAGCCTTCCAACCCTGGCTGCAAGCCGGCGCCTTTGACATTGTCCAGCCCGATGTGACCAAGGTGGGCGGCATTAGCGAAGAGCGACGCATTGCTTGGATGGCGGAAGAAAATGGCGTACGCTTTATTCCTCACGGCTGGAATACGGCAGTCGGTTTGGCGGCGGATCTGCAACTGGCGACCGCCTTTGCCAACACCGACTTTGTTGAATACCTTACTGGCTCCCCCTACATTGATGCGATTGTCGCTACGCCCTGGCAATTGGACGATGACGGCATGTTAGCCATCCCGTCCGGCCCAGGCCTGGGGATTGAACTGAATCTCGACGCAGTGCAACGTTATAGCAATCCGTCCGAGCGCTGGGTGTAAGGGGTAGGAAGCAAGAAGTAGGTAGCAAGACCCCCTTCCTACTCCCTACTTCTTACTTCCTACTTCCACCCTACGGACCAATAGAGGAGAACGTTTTTCATGAAGACCCGTACAGGTAATTTTCCCATCGGCTTTCGCCGTGGTGGGACAGAGTGGCAAAAGAATCTGCCCGGTTTGTTGAGTTGGGCCAAAGACAGTGGTTTAGAGGTGATTGACCTGGGCAAAGATGCGGTGGAAGCGGCGCCAACCGTGCGGGCGGCAGGGCTACGCATTGGCTCCATCGACTTGCTTGATAACAAAGGCATGATTTCCCCGGACAAAGGCAAGCGGGCCGAGGCCATCGCCGCCAACAGTGACTTTATCAAGGCGTGCGCCGGCAGTACGCCGACCAATTTCTTCTTGGTGATGTTGCCGGAGAAGCCGGAGTTACCCCGTGCGGAAAATTTCGGCTACATGGTGGAGAGCTTCAGCCAGTTGGCGCCGGTGTTGGAAGCCAACAATGGGCGCATTGTCATTGAAGGGTGGCCGGGGCCGGGGGCGCTCTGCTGTACGCCGGAAGGGTTGCGCGCCTTTTTCAAAGAGGTTCCTTCCAAGGCCATGGGGATCAATTACGACCCATCGCATCTGATGCGCATGGGCATCGATTATCTCCGTTTCCTGCGCGAGTTTGGCGATCGCGCCTATCATGTTCATGGCAAGGATACGGAACTGTTGGCCGAAAATCAGTATGAATTTGGTTATGAACAACCGGCTACCTTTGCCAAGCCGATTCGCTTTGGCGCCCATGCCTGGCGCTATACGATCCCCGGCCAAGGGCAGATCCGTTGGTTGGAGATCTTCCGTATGCTAGTGGAAAAGGGCTACCAGGGCTGCGTCTCCATTGAGTTGGAAGACGAGAACTTCAACGGTCCCACCGAAAGCGAACAATTGGGGATTCTACAGGGCGCCCGCTTCCTGGCGGGTGTTTAAGTATAAAAAGTAGTTGATGGGGTGAGTGGGAGATAAAGAGATTAAGAGATTGAGTCACTTGCTTGACCTAATCTCTTAATCTCTCAACCTCTTTATCTCTCAGCCTCTCGCTTGTGAGTACCCTATGCCAATCCATCGCGTCGCCACCGACCAAGTTGCGCAAGTCCGTCAACTCTGGCAACGGAGTCGCTACCTCTACCATAATCTGGGTGCAGAGGATTTGGCGGCGTTGTTATCGCAGCAAATTGCGCTCCTGGCCGACGAGCGGGAGCAGCCGTGGGGCTTTATTTGCATCCAGGATGAACCCCGGCCCGTTACACTGCCGGCAGCAGCGCCGACGCGTGCTTATTTGCGGGCGTTGACCCTGGTGCGGGGACGGGCGCCCTCCCTTTACGTCGGTGATCTGCTCAATGCCGCCCTGCCCTATCTCCAGCCTAGCCCGCAAGGTCATCTGTTAATTGTTTACGCCGACGCCGATTGGTTGCGTCCGCCGCTCTTTGGTGTCGGTTTTGCGTTGACAGAAGAGGTGCAATATTTTGAACTGAGCCGGCTCCAACGGTGGCAGCCGGCAACCTTGCCCACTGCCGTCGAATTGACTCTACGCCCAGGACAAGCCGCAGATCTGATCGCCTTAGCGCTGATCGACGCTGCCGCCTTTCCACCCTTGTGGCACTTTGATAGTCCGATGCTGCACGAACTTTTGTTAACCAGTCGGCTGCAAGTGGCGCTCTACCATGACACCTTGGTTGGCTATACAGCGCTGACCACCAGCGGTGACAATGCCCACCTAGCGCGCCTGGCGCTTCACCCCGATTGGCAGGGCCGTGGCTGGGGGAAAGCGCTCTTGTCCGATGCGCTACGCTATGCGCAAACTGAAGGGATTCGCACAGTTGCGCTCAATACCCAGGTGCATAACCGCACGGCGCAACAGTTATATCGTGGGGTCGGTTTTCGCCCAACCGGCCGGATTACCCCCGTACTGACCCGCTTCATCGCCCCACAACCCCTAACCTCAGCTCCTTCCCCAACCACTTCCCCCACGGTGAGGTCAACCCATGCGTGAACTGTGGGTCCCACACGGGCGGATGTGGACAATCTTTCTTGTCATGAGTAGCCTGTTAACTGTTGGCACCCTTGGCTATCGCCTGCTGGAAGGTTGGTCCTGGCACGATGCGCTCTTTATGACGGTCATTACCCTTAGCACAGTGGGGTACGGCGAAGTGCGCCCGCTCACGGTCAGTGGCGAACTGTTCACCGTGGCCTTAATCTTATTAGGCGTCGGCGGAGTGGCTTATACCTTTAGCAGTCTGGCTGATTATTTGATTGCCGGCGAGTTAAACGGCATGTTACGGAGACAACGGATGGCGCGCACGATTCAGAAATTACGCAACCATTATATTATCTGCGGCTATGGCCGGGTCGGACAACAGGTGGTGCAAGGCTTGCGTGCTAATCATTATGATGTAGTAGTGATTGACGGCGGGTCGGAGAATGTAGCAGCGTTTGAAAAAGCGGGCATCCCCTACATCATCGGCGATGCCGCCAGCGATCCGATTTTGTTGCAGGCGGGCATTGAACATGCCAGCGGACTCTGCACCTGTCTACCGAATGATGCGACCAATGTCTTTGTCGTCCTCAGCGCCCGCACCTTTAACCCCAACCTCTTTATCATCTCGCGCAGCAACCAGCCGGAGAGTGAGCGTAAGCTGCGTATTGCCGGCGCCAATCAGGTCATCAACCCCTATCTAATCACTGGTCATCGCATGGCGGCGCAGTTGCTGCACCCCAGTGTCGTTGAATTTCTCGATGTGGTCATGCGCAGCGGCGAGTTGGAATTGCGGATTGAGGAGATTAAGGTTGGCGTTGCCTCAACAATGAATGGCCGCACCCTGGCCGAATGTCATGTGCGCAGCGCCACCGGCGTCAATGTCTTGGCCGTGCGCCGTCATGACGGCAAACTCCACACCCATCTACCGGCGGATTTTAAGCTGGAAACGGGTGATATCCTCATCGGCTTGGGCACCCAACCGCAGCTTACCCTTCTGGCCGAACGTGCAGTCGATGAGCGGCATGTTCTGCACGCCGGCAAATAATCATCAGGCGCCATTAGGTGCGCCACCAACTTGGTAAAAGAAAAACCCACCGGTTTGACCGATGGGTTTTCAAGATGGAAAAAACTAGGTGTCATGATGGTTTGCCCTCTCAGCTACAGGGCGCTTCGTCAGCCGGGCCGGCCAGTTGCAGCCGGGGTGTGACAAGTCGCCATGTCCTGAGAAGAGCAAGGGGTTGCAGCCGTAGCCAAGCGCGCTTTGTCGCCGGCCGAAGGGCTTTAAGCCGGCGTTGTTGCGCCGCTTCGTGAATCAATTGCTGCTGGCGTTCGCGCGCCAGTTCGTAACTCCAGGGATTCAAATTGAACGTAGTCATTGCGTTTTCTCCTGTTTGCTAAATGATGATCGGTTACTCGATACAATACGTGATTCGTGTTGCGTGATTTGTGCCACTCGCCACCGGCTATCCACCTTCACCACGCAGCGCCGCCTTGCGCCAGACGGTGACTTCGGCTTCGATCTCCCGTTGGCCCAGCATCTTGGCCACCGAGATGCGGTGGTGGCCGTCGATGACGAAATAGGTGTCATCCAGATCCACCAACTCGACCGGGGGCAGACTTTCGTCCCGGCTATAGGCCAGGGCAATGTTGACCCAACGCTCTTTGGTGTACTCCTGCAACGGGCGGAAGTCGGCGTCGAAATCGTGACAGCGGTTGATGCTGCCGCGGATTTTGTCCACCGGCACGAGCTTGATCCCGCCATGCACACGGGCATTGACCCTGACTTCTTTTTGCACTTCGCCCAGATTGATCAACCGGTGGCGCCGACCGAACAACCAGGAAAGCAACTTGCGCCGGAGGGCTTTGTTGCGCAATTGGCGAAACTCTTCATACAAACCGCGGGTCGCTCCTTGGGGACCCACCATCATCATCGTTTGGTACTGCATATCAGGTTCTGCCTTCCACCGACCTATGTCGGTTCTGATAACGCTGCGCCCATACCAGGTTCACTGACTTGTCCGCAAGGGCAGCCAGGAACACCATCACAGCACGGTGACTCTCCTGCACAAAATCTGCCAAGGCCCATTCTGGCGCAGCCGGGCGACCTTGGATACGCGCACGACTCACTTCACGAGCCACCATGACCATTTGATAATCCAACATGATCCACACCCCTTTCATTTTGTTCGATACTCATCACAAACCATTGTTCACGTTAGCGCTGTTGACTCTCCGGTAGCGGCAACGTTTGTTGCATTTGCAAACGTTCGCTCCAGGCAATCAACCGCTGACCGACCCACGTTGCCATCTGCGCCAGTTGTTGGATCATCCGCCGTTGCTCGGCATGACAGGCTTGGGCTTCGCGAATACGTTCTGCATATTGCCGCTGCGCTTCCTGATAGTTGTAAGCAAGATAGTCGTACATATCAAGTTGTTCCTTTCAATAAGTTACGTTGCTGTTGATCGCGCTTACCGATTACCATACTCCCTGATGTAACCAACTCATTCACCACAGTTAACTCCTTTCTGTTTATGCAAGATTTATGCCAACGTCTTGTAGTACGGAGGACATTGTACGCCTTTCAGCCTGGCGTTCCATGACTTTGACCGGCGAAGTGGCTGACAAATGACTGCGATTTATGACAACGTTGCAAGCGAATTGTCACCATACAAAGAAACAGCGTTTCGAGAGCAAGGGTATGCATGAAGAAACAGAGTTGGCGCGCACTTTGCACGCTCGACGCTGTTTGTCTTGCGGCAAAAACAAAAGAGAGGCAGATTCGCCTCTCTTTTGTTTTTGCCGGGTCATCTGCCGTGGCAACAAGCAAGCCAAAGATGGCCTTGCGTTGTTGCCATGCGGCGACAGCGTTTAGTTGCAGTTCGTACTTACTTCGCCGTTCTTCAAAGAATAATCTCTTGGTTGACTACTTTTTCCGCGACAAATTTGAACCATTTCACCAGTTATTGATCAATCATTGTCTGTAAATAGTGACGAAATGCCTGATTGCGCTGTAGCCGCCCCTTTACCCGTTCGCGGATGGTGTTGATTTCATCTACACTGGCGAACAGTTGCGGCTGTTCGGCATAAAGGTGACGCGGTTTGGCCTCCTCAACCAATAATTTGGTGACAACCAGCCACTCTTTCTCGTCATACAGCAAGCCTTCCAGGACGGCCCAGAGTGTAGAGATGGGTAGCGTTGCTTCGCCGGCTGGTTCTGCAACGGCTGCCAAGGGGTCGATTGATAGCTCCTGCTTCCGAGCGGTGACATAATCTTGCACCACCCGTTGCGCACAGCGGCGTAGCAACCCCAGTAACGCGGCTAAATTGGGATAATCGGCAAATTTCTCCGGGTGACGGCGAAAGGTGCCGGTCATTTTAAGAAAGGCGTCATCAATTAGCGTTTGCAACGTGGGCGCATCGACTGGGAAACAGAGTTGCCTTTTCACCCAAGCCCCCACCTGCCGGTTGTACTCATGATAGACCACATGCCAGGCGTGTTCGTCGCCGCCAACCAGGGCGCGCTGCCAAAGCGCATAGGCCAGGTTAGCCTCATCGATCGCAATGCGCGGTTGTTGTTTCGTTGCCATTTTCGGTCGTTCGGTCAGGATCGGTGCGTGATACACTGTTCCGTGTTGCATCGCAAGCATTGTCATTGGGTTCCAGTCGCTTTCTATATGAGGAACAGGTCAGACTTCTCGACTATCGCGCAAAAATGCTGACCTGCCGACGGATCACTTACCAGCCATCCACCCTGGCAGGTTTACCAGGGCAACCATCAGGTGGCAACAGGATACGGCACTGGGTGCGTAACCTCAATCAAGCGCAACTATATAACCGCCTCAATTCTTGCCGCTTTTAGCCGCCAGCACGGCGGTTATGGCACGATTCCCGTCCTGGTTGTCACCTTTTTGGTGCATTTTGCTGGCGCTCACCACCATACACTGACTTTGCGCCTGTGAAGTCCTGAAAATGGCTCGATTTGTTCCAGCGACCGCACGCCACAACAAAAAAGCAGCGTCCAGATTTATATCTGACGCTGCTTTTTATGGTTTGTCAGTGCGTTGCCAACCATCAACGCGGCTTGGCCTAGCGCGTTACCAAGGGCAGAAAGGAGTGGCGACCAGCGACCAGCGCGCCGCCGCCCGGCGGGTTGATCACTGGCTGGACCAAGTGCAGGCGCGCCACCGGCCAGCTCTGGCTGAGATCCGGCGTGGCGTTGGCGACAGTGGTTGGGTTTGCCGTCGGCTGCGCCGTGAGGGTGTATTGGCTATCGGCGACGGTCGTGACCGCCAACAGATACCCGTCGGTCAACGTACTGGCCGGTAGAATCAGCGGCGCGCCCCCCATGCGCCACTCCGGCCCCCAGCCATTGAAGGGCGACCAGGCAAAGAGATCGGCGCTGCCGGTCAGATCAAGTTGCAGTGCGGTCGCCAGCGGTGTGGCAAGCCAGTAAAGATGGGTTTGCCCAGCGCCCAACATCTGGTTGGCTGGGGCATAGTTGAAGAGCACCACCGCTGGTCGAGCGCTGTAGAGACCTTGCGCCGTGCGCGCCCAGATATGCGCCACCACCACGCCCGGCGCCAAGTCGGTTAAGACGAGGGTCGGCTTGGCAGGGTCAAGGGTTTGCCTTGCCTGTGGCATTGGTTGCCAGGGTGCGGATGGGGCGTCGTTGGTAAACTGGTACAGTTGGGCAACCAGCGTCGTTGCACTGTCCGCCGGGCTGACCAGCGCGTGTAGCGCAACCTGCTTCTGGTTGACAAAGAAGGTGGGTTCAGCCAGCCGAGCGCTGATCACCAGCGGGAAGCGATCAGGCGGGGCCACTGTATAACGTTGGACCAGCCGATTGTCCGCTTCGTTGGCCTCGCTAACGTTGTTGGTCGGATCGACGATCACCTCAATGGTCAAGTCACCGGGCGCAGTTGGCGTGTAAGGTCGCATCGCCGTAAGCTGGTGCGTGCCAGTCAACCAGTAGCCGCCCTGAACAGTGTTGCTCAGAAGCAGAGCCTGGTTGGCGTCATAGAGGTTGAAACGAACGGTTGGTTTCAGCGCCGCGTGGTCAGTTTGCACCACAGCGGTCGGTGTAAAGGGCAGCCCAACCCGCACCGTTCCCGTCAAGGGTTCGTTCAGGGCGACAATTCGTAGTTCGCCGGTTTGCGGCTCAGTTGCCAATTCGGGGAAGCAGAGTGCGGTCTGGATCGTCACGCCTGGTTGCCGCCGCCAGAATTCGGCAAAGAGGGTGGCCCAGGTGACGCCATTAAAGCCATTTTGTACAAAGGCGTAGGGATGGGGGTTCTCCCCGTTCAGCGGATCGGCGGTGTACCAGCGGGTCTGCCAACTTAATTCCACTGTGCCGGGCTGGTCCGTTGGTCGGCCTTGCAGGTCGGCAAAGAGGGCAATGCCTTTATGGTTATCGAAATTCCAAAGCGGCGCGCCCTTTGGCGCATACCAGGGGATGCCGTTGCGCTGGTAGCGGCTGAGGATGGCCGTATCTTCCAGATCGCGCAAGACCACCGTCGCCGCCCCTCCGACAGCCGAATCGGCACCATAGACTGTGATCAGAGCGGCGGCAAAGCCATAGAGATCGGCGAGGGCGTCGGGCGGGCCAAGGCTCCAATCCTGGGGACGACAGACGGTGGTGTCATAGTGGGGGCTGGCCTGGTAGGCTTGGCGGATCTTCGCCTCATCGAAATTTTGCAGCAGATGATAGGCCACCTTGTCCCAATCCTGCTTGACCCGCGCCACCTGGCGACTGTTGACGGCCACCAACAAGCGCGGATGTTCGACATCGGCGTCGCCATCGCTCTGGTCAGCCTGGTCAATGAGCGCGTCGTAGGTTTGGAGGATCTGATCGGCCATGCGGGCTGGCGTCATCAGTGTGTTGATGGCCCCCAACGCCTGCCCCAACGCCGGCGGATCGAGATAGGTGTAGGTAGGCGAAGCCAGAATGATTTCGGCGTAGGGCTGGTCACCATTGGGCGAAAGTTCGTACAACTCCTCAATCGACGCCGCGAAACAGTGGGCCACGTCGGCGATTTGCAACGGGTCGGTGCCATTGTTGGAGCCAATGCGCAACGCCGTCGCTAGATCATAGGGGGTGATGAGCGCCTGCGGGTGGTTATCGGTCAGGCTGGGATAGGCGCCGACACGGGTGGGCAGCGGAAAGAGGCTGTCGAGGATGCGTGGGCGAATGCCACCGGACGCAGCAACCAGGGTCTCAAAGCCCGTGGCCGGCACTAGGGGTGCGCCGTGGCCGACAAAGCCAAAGAGCGTCACCTCGGCGGGGTAGCTGTTGCGCGCCCAGCGGATAAAGTTGCCCAGCGTCACACCATCGGCCATGTTGGCTTCGGTGGCGGTCGGGTCGAGTTGAAAGGCGGCGTTGGGCAACCCTTGCACCGGTGTGGCGCGGCCATTGCGCACCACATAGATGCGCGTGTCGCCCACCCCGGCGGCGTCGGCCAGGACGACGGCGGTTTTGTTGGGGTGGTGGCGTGTCGCGTCAATGATACTTTGCATGGCCGGGGCCAATTGGGGCGCCAGGTTGTCGATGCGGTCGTGGTCGTGGTCGAGCGCCAGTGCGTAGAGGGCGAGGACGCGTTGGTTGTCGGTGCCGAGTATTAGATCAACATTGTTATAACTAACACCGGCTGCAACGGTAATTTCATATGTTGAACCAACCTCAACACGATCAGGCGAAGCGCCACCATAATCGATCCCGTTATGGACAGCTTCCACCGCAATCTGATAACGACCAGGTGTAAGCCCAGCAAAATGATAGGTGTTGGTGGCCATGTCAAACTGCACAAGCCGGCTGCCCACATTTCCCCAGTATGCCACCGTGCTGGAGAAAACATCAATTGTTGTTACTAACTGCCACGAATCATTGCTTTGCGATAAAGACGAGAGTGTGATACTACCTCGATGAAGGGTGCCATCCGCCTGGTGTTCTCCAGTCATTGCGGCCAGCGGTGTGCCGTCAAACAGTGTGATATGTCCTGTAAGTTTGCTGGCAGGCGACATTTTTATATGAATATCACTGATTATTGTCTCCTCCGACCTGACTGTGCCATCCTCAGCTACCTGAATGGGTTTTGCCCCGGAGACAGTGGGTGAATCATCATAATATTCAAAAGCGTAAACGCCACTAGGGTCTGAAAATGACAAGGAGTGGTTCATACCAATGTTGGGTTGAAGATAAAGATCAAAGTTACCTTGTTCGTCTGTAATGTCTCTTGGTTCTGTACAATCACGCCCATCATTACAATTGACTGCTGCACTGACTTTAATGCCGACCAAGGGCATGCCTGTTTCATCGGTGACCCGGCCCCGAATAGAAGGCGAAGGCTCCTGCTGTTTTGCACTTTCGGGCACAACAATATCTTGAATGAGAGGCGCGTTACCTGAAACCTGAATCGTGATCGGTATAGAACGCCAGTTTGCATAGTTCACACCGTTGTAATCATACGCTAGACCATATTCTAAAACATAGGTACCGGGAGCTAAGCCACCAACCAGATAGCTCCCGGTTATACGGTCGTAACTGACTTTGGGTTGGTAAGGGTAGAGAGGATAGCCTTGTTCCAAGAATCTTTGGTGTTTTATGCTAAACCAAGGTGTTGTCGTACGCGAGGAAGTATCGTCACTGTTAAGTAAACTGCCATCAACCATACGCACTTGGCCGCTGAGGTATGTGCCAATTTCAAGCATAGCATCAATCGTAGAGGTCGTTGAACCAGTGATGACATGGACTACATCGGCTGTACTCCAACGTAGTTTGTTGCTGTAATATTCAGGCATATGTAGGTTTGTTGCCCAGGGTGGCTCAGCTAGTTGCGGGTAATGAGTTGAAGCTGGATCAAAAAAGTGCAAACGGTAATCATCGGGGGCCAGTGCCGGAATTTCGTAATAACCGGCTGCATCAGTCAGCGTGGAACGATCGGGCGTAGCTGTATAACCATCATAACCCGTGTCGAAAACAGGTGCATTGGTGGAAAAGGCAAGAATAGCGACACCCGCGACTGGTTCACCAGCAGAGTCGGTCACGCGCCCTTGAATGCGACCATAAGTGGGGTTGGCGCCGACCACAATGGTGAGATTTTGCTGCATGTCTGCCGGCGTAATTGGGACATTCCTGGCTTGATCAATGTTGGCGGTATTGGGGTAGAATTCGTAATAAGAATTACCGCCTGTATATGCTACTCCGCCATAGATAACCCCGTAACTCAGCCGGTAATTACCACTAGGCAAACCGCGGAAATTGAAAGTACTGGTTGTAAGATCGAAATGGCTATCCCAACTGTCAAAATCAATCCGTTTTACCACGTTTTGCCATTCTCCATCTTGTACGAGCAAAGTAATCGAGCCGCGTGAGTCGCCACCGATGCCACCTGCAAAGCGTGGTTCAATTTGACTCACCGGTGTACCATCGTACATGCTGATCTGACCCTGAATGACGCCACCTGGCGCAAGAGTAACATTGATTCCACTGGTCATTTGTGCTGTTCTGACTTCAATCGTCATCGCATCGGTCAGCGTTAAGGAATCATTCAAATATTCAAAAGCATAAAATTCGGTTGGATCAAAAAAATGTAATGTGTAGACTCCCGGTTGCAAATTGGCAATTTGATAAGCGCCGGCTGCGTCAGAAATGGCATCATTCGTATGCCACCATGGATAAGGCCAATGTACATCAGTAACGGCTTGGGGATCATACCGATAAGCGCTGACCTCGATCCCTTCTAATGGCATTCCCTCGGCGTTTGTCACAAACCCAGCAATGCGCCCTGTGTTATCACCGATCTGTACATGTCTAGCCGCTAACGCTGATTTGTTTGCCCATACACCAAAGACCAAACCACCAACCACCAACCAAAGACCCAGCCGTAATGCCCAACGCAGGGGCAACTTGCTCAACATCTGTCATGCTCCTTCACTTACAAGGCCCATCATGGTGCGAATGTCGCCGACCTAGCCACATCGCTGTTGTATGGCCCACTGCTTGATTTGCCAGATAGGTGTATTATACTCACGCCAGCCTGATCAACTGCTCTCCAGCGACTATATAAATTATGTGGCCTTACCCGTTGCTCAGGTATAATGTAGCGAAAAATGGCACGATTTCTGTTCCCTAACAAAAAGAAGGACACGATTTTGCTGATTGCTTCGTCGTCGGCACTACTGCCAATGGTGGAAACAACCTTAAAACTTTGTGAACGCGCCGGGCATGGACAGGAATGGGCGTTGTTGGCGGCTAGCCCATTGGCGGCGACGGCCTTGGTCACAGCCGTGCTGCCGGACGGCGTCCCGGCGCGCCCGGATGCGGTCGGCTTGGCAACCTATGCCGTCATGCAGTGGGGTGTTGCGCAACTGCAGGGGGAGGGGCAACCCAGTTGGACTGCCTATGGCTGGCGCGCCTATCAAATTCTCTTTTACGCCTATTTTCAGGGCATGAGCTTTGCCCACCTGGCCGAAAAGCTGGCGATCAGTGAACAGACGGTCTATCAATCGCGGCGGAATGCCGTGGCGCGGTTGGCCGAAATTTTATACAACGAGTTAACGGCGCCCCAAGCCATAGCCATGCGCACCCTGTACTACGTTGGCTGTCGCTACCAACGCTACGCACCCGGTGAACAGGCCCTTTTGCAATTGGTGGCGGTCAGCGCAACGCCGTTGTCGTTGCCGGAACTGGTGACGCTGGCCGCGCAGACCGGTGACCAGCCTGCCGAGCAACTCCAACGGCAGATTCACCACTTGCTGGCGACCGACGCCTTGTTGGCGAAGGCCGCCACGGCGCTCACACCGCCGACCATCACCCTGGCGCCGCCCTTTTGTCACTATCTGACCACCCTAGGTGCCGGTGAATTGACCGCCGCCCATCGTCGCCTGGCGACCTTCTACCGCACCACCGGCGAGTGCTGGCGCGCCGTGGACCATGACCGGCAGGCCGGCGACCACCAAAGCGCCGCCCTCTTGTTAGTGACCCAACAGCGCACCTTTGTCAATAACGGCGAGACCACGCAACTGTTAGCCGCCCTGCAACGCTTTACCGCCGAACAGGTCGATCACGCATGTTGGGCGCAGATCCAGTTGTTGGTTGGTGATCTGGCTCTGCAACAGCAAGATGTGCAGCGCGCGGTGCGCGCCTATCAAGGTGCGTTGGGGGCAGTGGATGTGGCGACAAAAGCGTTGGCCTACTATAAACGCGCCCGCGCCTTCCTCTCGCTCAACCTGGACGAAACGTTGCTGCATTATGAGATGGCGATCGAGCTACTGGCAGGGGCGCAGCCGACCCACCCCCTCTTGACCCGGATTCAGTGTGACCGCGCCTGGTTTTACATTCAGGAGAAACCGAATCTGCCCAAAGCGGCGGCGTTGCTGGCGCAATTGGACGCAACAACACCGTCGCTGGATTGCCTGGGCCGCTCCTATGTCGCCAATGCTTGGGCCGAGCTATATCATTACCAGGGCCAAGATGACGTTGCCCTGGCACAGCGTTTGCGTGCCTGGCTGCTGGCGAATGAAAGCCAGGACGTGGAATGGACGACTGTGACTGGCTACAATCTGGGCAACGACTATGTTGCCCTGGGTCAATACAGCCAGGCATTAACTTACTATGGTCAAAGTCGCGAACTTGCCCAGCGCACCGGCGATCTAGCCATGCAAGGGTTGATCGAAAAAGCTATCGGTGGCGCTTATTTCTGGTTAGCCGATTACGCAGGAGCGATTGCTCACTACCAGGCCAGCTACACCCTCCTAAGCCGGATTGGCCGCAACCACTGGCTGGTCAACCTTTGTTATGATCTGGCCGAAGTTTACGCCCTCCAGTGGGACTATCCAGCCTTCTGCCGTTATCTGGGGGAAGGGCGGCAGATCTGTGAGCAATTGCGCAATCACCAATTATTAGCCCAGTTGGAAACACTGTCTGCTACCCTGGCCTGGATGCACCCCTTCAATGACCGCCAACGGGCCGCGCTGCACCAGGTGAAAACCACCGGCGCCATCACCAATCGCGACTACCAAACCATCACCGGCTGTGCGCAACGCCAGGCCGTGCGCGACCTGAATGAACTCTGTGATCGGGGCATCCTCCGCCGGGAAGGGGAAGGGCGTGGTGTGCGCTATGTGGCGGCGCGTTGAGCGCGACTATGGTTCCTTGCAAACGGTGATTACCAAATCGTCTAGCGATAGCGCTCTGCTTGGATGGTAAACATCTCGGCGTATGAGCCACCTAATGCCATTAATTGGTCGTGTGTCCCCTCCTCTACCAACCGACCATCGGCCAGCACGAGAATGTGCTGCGCCATGCGCACGGTGGAAAAACGATGCGAAATAAATAGGGTGGTCTTGCCACCCGTCAATTCGGCAAAACGCAGATAGACATCGTACTCGGCTTTGGCATCCAAGGCCGCGGTCGGTTCATCCAAAATGAGAATCTGGGCATCACGCATAAAGGCGCGACTGAGTGCCATCTTCTGCCACTCGCCACCGGAGAGATCGACGCTGTCCTCAAAGGTCTTGCCCAGCATCGTCTGATAGCCGTTGGGCAGCTTCTCGATGACGGGAACGGCGCCTCCCTTATCGGCGGCCGCTATGATACGCGCCAGATCATCGACTTCTGCCACCCGCCCGAAGCCAATATTTTCCTGCGCGGTCACCTGATAACGGACAAAATCTTGAAAGATAACGCCAATGTTCGCTTGCAGCGCCGTCACATCATAGTCGCGCAAATCGCGACCATCGAGCAGAATCGCGCCCTCGGTTGGATCGTAAAAGCGCGCCAGCAATTTAACCAGCGTTGTCTTGCCCGCCCCATTGTCGCCCACCAGCGCAACGCTGCTGCCGGGCTGAAGCGTAAAGGAGACATTTTGCAAAACAAGCCGCTCTGCACCGGGATACTGAAACGAAACGTTGCGGAACTCAATCCCTTGCTTAAGGGGGGCAGGGATGGGCGGGGGCGATTGTTGCGTGCTCGGCTGGGGGCGCGCCAAGGCGCCTTCAACGGCATTGGGTTGCAGATCTAGAAATTGAAACAGGCTGCTGACAAAGAGGCTATTTTCATAAAAGATGCCGCCCCGCTTGAAGAGTTCGCCCAAATCGGTGCGCACGCGCTCGACCGCCTGGATGATCAGCGTCAACTCGCCGATGGTGATGCGTGCTAAGACAGCTTGAATAATGGCATAGAGCCAGATTGCCCCCATGCCCAACGCCGAGAGGATCAGCAACAAGAGATTCTGACGCTCCTGCTTGAAGACAATCCCGGCGGTCTCGGTAAAGTAGTTTTGCCAAAATTGCTGAAAGCGTTCAAGAAATGGCTTTTGCAAGCCAAAGAGGCGAATCTCCTTGATCGCATCACGCCCCACCAGCATCTCCGTGAGATAATCGACCATACGACGGTCAGGCGTTTGCCGGTTGATCAGGGCGAAGAGTTCTTTGGCGTATTGGCTACTCACGATCAGTTGCGGAATCGCGAGCAGCACCATCACCGCCGCCGCCAACGGGTGGAACTGCGTCACCAGGCTCAAGGTAAGCAGCAATGAGAGCAAGATGCCCAGCGAATCGGTGGCCAAGAGCGCCAGGTTGAAGGTGCGATAGCTCTCGCGGCGCACCAGATCAAGCTGATCGTAGAAGGTAGCCGACTCAAAAAAGGCGATGTCAAACTGCGCCGCCTTTTTGAGCAAGCGATGTTGGACATACTGATCGACCTGGAAGCGCAGCACCAGCGTTATGCTCTCTGCCACTCGTCGCCCCACTTCAGCGCAGAGCAGCACCAGCAGTAAAACGCCCATCGGGAGAACAAGCGCTGTCCAGTCGATAGCCGCCCCCGGCGCACGGGTTTGAATGGCGCTGATGATGCGGTCGATAATCACCTTCGACAGCCAGATTTGGGCGGGGGCTGCCAGCGCGCTGAGCGTGGCAAAGAAGGTAGCAAGGAAGGCATAGCGGGGGCTTGCGCCCCAAACGAGTTGTAACACCCGTCGATAATTTCCCCAATGTTGATATAAGCTTTGCAATCTCTTTTTCATCGGTGGCTCCTTCCTGATCTGCTAGGTTCTGTTGACATTTGCTGATGGCGTGTCGCCTGACCTCCGGGAGGTGTCCAGAAATTGGTCGCAAAACAATGGTTCTGTGGGACACCTCCCGGAGGACAGGCCCCCTCTTGTTCTGAAATGTCAACAGAACCTAAACTAATCGCGCAAGCTTCCAATCATTCCTACGTTTGCCAACTCATGTAACGGCGGCGCTTCGCCAACCCAACGGCGCAGCGGGGTTCCTGTATCATCAAACAGAATGAAGGTCGGTAGAACCACCAGTCAACTGAAGCCATAATCGACATAGAACTCCACCAGCGTCGGTTTTTCACCTGTGGCGACGAGGTCTTCAATCGCAGCGACGGAGGTGAGGTATTGTTCCAGCAGCAAGCAAATGTTGACCAGGGTTGGCTTTAGTCGGGCTGGTTCTCCTTGTTTATACCGCAATCGCTCATAGATGATAATGTACTACCCGTGTACATGCTTGTATCTCTGGCTCAACCGGATCTGATGGGGTTGACACAGAACCGCACGCGTTAGCAAGCGGCCCTGTGCTGACGCGTGCGGCTCTGACTTGCTGAATTCCGGTTGAGCCGTATCTCTTTATCATCTATGGCATTGCTCAGTTTATGTTATCCAGTGAAATGGTTTCGTTGTGCGCAATGCCATCTGCTTCCAAAACTTTGAGCGCGGCCTGCACTTCTTCCCGTAACTGCCTAAGCGGTCCGGTTTGCGTGTCGCCCAGCTTTGTCAGAATGGCAGTTAGCGCCATGCGATGGGCCACCGTCAGCGCTTCTTCCTGTGCTACAGTAATATCGGGTGCGACGCCACAGCCTTCCCAGTTGGCGTTGGTGATCGGGTTGATGGCGCGCCCGCTGGGAATAAAGAGTTCCAGGTACGGATGGATGCGATAGGTGCCACCAGGGTGGGCGCCGCCGCCGGTTGTCTCGCCGATCAATATCGCTCGTTGGCGTGTTTGCAGGTTGTAGGCAAACTCTTCACCGCCGGAAAAGGTAGTTTTGCTGGTTAGAACATAGATGGGATTGGCATAGCGCTTACCTGGCACATAAGGTGACGTCCAAAATTGTTGGATGCTATTCTCCGCGCGCCAGTAAAAGCTGTTTAAATGCACCGGCTCTTCCCCAAAGAGGTAGCTGCTAATGAAGGCCACCATGTGGGGATCACCGCCACAACATTGACGTAGATCCACAATCAACATGTGCGTATTGGCGAGAAAATTCATGGCCGCGGCGGCAGTCTCACCGCCCCAGGCCGGCTCGTAGAAGGCGCGAATATCCAAATAGCCGACATTGCCGGCCAGCCGTTCTACTTTGGGCAAGCCATAATTTTCCAGGGCAGCGGTCTGTCGCCACTCGTTGAGCCGTTCCTGATTCTCGTGCATGGGGCCGTCGTCTTCCGGCAAGGGTTGTGATTGCCACCAAACTTGCAAGTGCTTGTCGCCATTGATCGCTTGCATCTGCTCGCTCAGGGTTTTGGCAAAGAGGGCGCCCTCGGTAAGGTGAGCATAAGCGCCGCTGACCAACTGCGCTTGCAACTGTGTACTGATCTGCTCGGCAACCTCCGGGAAAACGTAGTAAGCATTGAGCTTGGCCGTGAGGTTGGTAATGATTTCCCGGTGTGCGTTGGGATCGAGAAGAATTTGCTGGGTCGTCATAAAGCACTCCTATCATTGACTACACTGAAAATCATCAAAACGAGCGACGCCATACAACAAAACAGATGCCAATGTATAGCGCCTACAAGAATAATCCGCTGTCTGTTGCTTTTTTCCGCGAACATTTTTCGCTTTTGGAGAAGCATGAAAAGCACCCGTGTGGGTGAATGTCGGTAAAGTTTCAATGTTACAACACGATCAGAAAAACCTGCACCAAAAATATGGCACGGCGTTAAAATGGCGCCTTATGCCGTGGCTTGTATCGGTTTGGAGCGCCTTGTTTGGCGTAGTGTATAGCGCTTTAGCTGAAAAAGACAAACGAGAGGCAACACTCACTCAGGCGTTGCCTCTCGTTTGGTGACTGTGTGAACAGTGTACTAGTGGACTGACCACTAAAACACATCAAGTTGTCAATGGTATGGGTGTCTTAAGGGATTGTGACTGGTTGAGGTGTACTCATAAGATAGAAGCCTTCGCTGGGAACATCCCATTCGTGTTCACAACTCAATTCATAGGTATCGCCAGACTGGTGCTGGACTGTTGCATTCAACTCAATTTGGAAATCCCAAGTTGCAAAATCCCACCCTAAATTTCCGGTTACATAGTTACCATTTTGCCGAATTCGACACGCTAAAGTTGTGGTTGTGTCTAGGGGTGCGTCAACAATGCCACCAATGCCCTGATTACGCCCGAACCCGACAAGGTTTGCCGTTGAACCATTCACCGCGACAGTCAGACAAATTGTTGCTTTCAGCGTACCATTGTCATAATTACCCAGATATGGATCGACTGCTGCGTTACATACCGTGGGGTTTGGCGCAACGTATGTGACAAAAGCCTCGGCTTGACTGCTGGCGCCACAATCAGTCTGTAAAGTCACTCTTACTTTGTATGTACCCGATGGAATATTCAAGCCCGTGAGTAAGAAGTACTGTGTCCCCGATGCAACAGGTGTTAAAGAACCGACATTTTGACTATTAACAAGGGTGCCATCGGCTGCAAACAGATCAACTTGTGCAGTAACAGAGCTTGCACCGAGCGTTTCCCACGCAAAACCAACGCGGATATTCGGACTAGTTTGTATCGCTTCAAAAATTTTGATTTTTGCTGCACAAGACGGTTCGCCGTTACATGGCTCCACGCTGATCGAGTTTTCTTCATTCGACTCAACAATGTTATTGTTTGGATCAACAGTCAAAACATTAAAACTAGCAGCAAAATGGGCGGAAATAAAGATTTCATGTTGCTGACCGGGATTTAGCGTCGTTGGATTATTTCCCATCCCGATTACGCTAGTACCATTGATACCAACCACATTAGGATTATTTTTCCCACCAATGATGACTGAAGCATTCCCGACATTCGTAATGACAATATATAAATTACACGCTTTGTCGTAGTAATAGCTAATGGTCAAATCAGGTAGTGTGGACTTGCTATCATCACCGGGGGTTGCATGATCTAAAATCTCATGTTGTGATGAATCTGTAAAGATGCCAGCACTTTCAATCGTGTGGACATTTTCAGGCTGGGTAACAACAGGAATAAAGACCTTGTTAGAAACGCCAGCCTGAGCAAAAGAAGGTGGTGTACTGCTCACGATCAGCATCAATACCAAAACGAGTAGTGTTGCTGATTTTTTCGAGATTTGTTGCAAAGACATTGTTTTACCTCATGAGTCTGTTTGTTAATAAAGTTGACTTAACCCAAAGACAGCACAAGCAAATAAGCTTGACAAGTTGTCTTTACCCTCTTGTTCTAACTATGTCTATAATCCGTAACTTATTGTGAATCTCCTTTTACTTTTGTTTGTCATATTACGATATATAAGCATCTGTAATCGCCGAACCCTAGGTTTGACGCCACAGAGGATTACCAAATTGGATGGTAATTTGACAACTTGGGAATTGTTGACCATCCGTTATCTAGAACAATCGCTGTGTGTTTCCGTTTTTCCGCTATGAAGTTGACTGCTTCTGCTGCTTTTATTGACTGATGATCGCCTGCAAATAGTGACGAAAGGCGCCATTGCGCTGCAACCGCCCCTTGACCCGTTCGCGGATGGTGTTGATTTCATCCACGCTGGCAAACAGTTCTGGCTGTTCGGCATAAAGGTGACGTGGTTTGGCTTCCTCGACCAACAGTTTGGTGACGACCAACCACTCTTTCTCATCATGGAGCAACCCTTCCAGGATCGCCCAGAGTGTAGATGGCGCTGGGGCAGCCTTGGCGGTCGGCTCGTCAATGGCTTCGATGGGGACGACTGGTAGATCCTGCTGGCGTGCGGTGACATAATCTTGCACCACACGCTGCGCACAGAGGCGCAGCAGCCCTAACAGCGCGGCCAGGTTTGGATAATCGGCAAATTTCTCCGGGTGACGACGAAAGGTGCCGGCCATTTTGACAAAAGCGTCGTCAATCAGCGTTTGCATGGCGGTCTCATCGACCTGAAAGCGTAAATATGTTTTTACCCAGTAGCCTACCTGGCGTTGATAATCGTTGTAGAGCAGTTGCCAGGCGCGTTCGTCTTGGGCAAGCAGCGCGCGCCGCCAGAGTTCATAGGAGAGGCGTGGATCAGCTTCTTGGCGGTTCTGCAAGCGTTTTGTGGCCGTTCGCTGGGGTAACGTCATAGTTTCGCGCCCTGCATTGCTTTCATTTGTTGCTATTTTGGTAATTTGCATATTGCCCCTGGCCTTTACTGAATCGTCGGATGCTTTCGTAAACCTACTGTATCATTGCTTTGGCCTTCTGAAGTCTCAGTTTTTCGGTCAAAAGTTTCAAGCGTCGGCGCTGCTGGTTTTTAGAAACTGCTTGCAAAGGGGCAACCAGCAAAAGTGCCGGGGACGGGCCACTGTGCGTCCGGTTATCGCGAATAACCACTGGCCCGTCCCCGGCACTTTTGCGCCCCTTACCGGCGATCAATCATGACTTTTCAGACAGCTTCTTACAGCTAAATGGAATGAAAGTCGCAGCATGGGTGATACATGGGGTGAAATAGAAAACCCCAGCGCTGTCTGCGTCAAAGACAGCGCTGGGGTTCAGAAGTTAGAAGGTTTCAGCGAAGGGGACAACCTCACCATTGCCTGGTGAGTAAGTTAGGCTGACGGCAATACGTTACCAACTGCCATTCCCACCACAGCCAGGGTCCCAGAGAAGATGGCGGATCGAACCTTTGAGTGTTGTCCCGGTTGCCCGATCAAAACCGATATAGAGCATCTGGTCGTTTGGATCCAATTCATACTTGAACCCTTGTTGCGGATCAATGTTGGCGGCGCCGCCCTCCAACCAGGCAATGAGGGAGGCATTGGGATTAGCTGCTGCTTCTTGTAACTCTTTATGCCATAGCCACCATGTAAGTTGTCCATTGAGGTCAGCAAGATAATGGAGAATTTTGCTTGCCCCCAGCCCGAAAAAGGTTGAACGATAGCCAGGATCGCTTTCCACTATGTTGCTTTCAAATACATTCTGATCCAGAAACAAAACCGTTTGTTGATCACTCGCAAACAAACGTAGCTTGCTCCAGGATGCCAGCGGCACGTGACCAGTGCTAGGCGCTACAGTAAAATTAGCGCCGGCAAAGGGGGCGACGACGGCATTAAAGTTGCATTGGCAGCCATCTCCAATTGTGGGGCCTAATTTTGCGTTGACGGTTTCGGCAAAGTTTGGAATCTCACATTGAATCCAATCACTACCGGCGAAGTGGGCTGCTTCATCATAAATGGTGACACCCGGCCCCGTGATGGTGCATTGCTCAGTGATGTCCAGCACTATGACATCTTTGGTCTCTGCGACATTGCCATTAGGCGCCTCGGCGACAATCCATTCAAAGTGCATCTGATCGTCCTGAAAATCGCCCTCGACGCGCCAAAAGTAAAGTGGCGTTGGCTTGTCTTCACTATCGGTTGCCTGTGCTTGCACCGGTTGCAGGAAGGCGCCAATCAGCAAGAGCAACAGGCATAAGCTAACAACAGTTTTACGAAGGGGATGCATAAGAAAATCCTCCATTAATTTGAATAACAAGATTGTTTACAGTATAATAAGCAAAATGTGCCAATATTTTACCGTAGGGCTGACCTTTTTGAACAAAACACCCTACGACAAAACAACGAAGATAGTATACCGTGCGCTAGCGCCGGGTAGGTTTCAAAAATGGCGAAAAAAGTTTCAAATTTACCGGCGTCCCCCACTGCGGAAAAGTCGCCAACCGATAAATATGAGTTGTCCCCCTTTGAAGAGACAGTGCAACAGGCCCTCAAACTCTATGATGATCCCGTTGCGTTGGCAGCCGAATCGCCGTTGGCGACAGAGTATTTTCTCAGCGCCACGTTAGCAAGAGATGCGGCAACGGCGCGCCCGCAGACGCGCGGGGAATGGTTGCAGAGAGTGCTTCGGGAAGCCGCCGCCACCTTGTGGGGTGGCCCCTTGCCCCGCACCTATGAAGCCATGAAGGCGGCGCTGATCGAGGAACGCAAGCAGCGCGGTTCGTCACGTTATGCCTACCTTGTGCTGGAATTGCGCTACTTTCGTCAATTTTTGCGCCCCCGCTCCCTGCGCGACATCTATGAAAGTGACGAATACCTGCTGGATAGCAAAGCCGGCGACCATCGCTCCCATAAATTGGCAATTCAACAGTTGGCCCAGGCGTTGCTGACCTACTGCCGTCCAAGCTTGCGCCCTGAACAACCGGCGTCGGCGTTGCCCCTCCTGGGCGCGGAAGCGGCTTTGCAACAAGCGGTACAAGCGTTGACGGCCGGTCAGACAGTCGCCTTAGTCGGGCCAAGCGGGATTGGGAAAAGCACCCTCGGTGCGGCGATTGGTCAAGCATTGGCGCCCCGGCCTCGCTTTTGGTTTACCCTGCGCCCAACATTGAATGATCGGTTGAGCAGCCTGCTCTTTAGTCTGGGCCACTTTTTCCATGAACAGGGCGCCTCTACGCTTTGGCAATTCCTGGCGCTGAAAGAAGGCAGCGTTCAGGATCTACAAGTTGTGCTGGCGTTAGCCCGCCAGGATCTTCATCTGTTGGCAGACAATCCCCCCTTGCTCTGTTTTGATGAACTAGATCGTCTGTTCCAGTTGAACCCGGAACAGAGTGACCCGCACTACACCCAACTCCTCGAATTTGTGGAAAGCTTACAGGGCCATGCACCGCTGCTCCTCATGACCCAACGCCCACTCTTGACCACCGACACGACCATCATTTTGCGAGGCCTGGCAGTAGAACAGTTGCAACAACTGGCTGCGCGCGTTGGCGTGCAACTCAGCAACGATGAATTGTTTCAACTCCAACGCTATACGCAGGGCAACCCGCGCATGACGTTGCTCGCGCTAGCGCTCCATCAACAAGGGGCCACCTTGGCCGACACACTGGCGACGCTGCCCCAACGCGCTGGGCTGCTCCCCTTGCTCCAGCGGCTGTGGTCGCGCTTGCACACCGAAGAACGCCACCTGCTGCAACAGCTTGCGGTCTTCCGCAGTTTTGCTCCTGAACAACAGTGGGACAAGGCTATCGTCGAACGGTTACTTGCGTTGCATTTGGTGGAACGGGATGGTCAGGGCGGTCTGGCGCTGATCCCAGGCTTGCGCGAAACCCTCTATGGGGAATTGCCCACCGAGCTACGACAGGAACTACATCTGGCTGCCGCGCTGGTACGCGCCCAGTTGGCCGAGTATACGGCGGCGGCTTACCACTACTGGCAAGCGGATCAACCGGCGCAGGCCATTGCCATCTGGTATCCGAACCGCAAGGTAGCCATCGCCCGCGGGGAAGCAGAAGCTGCGCTGACGATCTTCACCACCCTCTCCGCCCGCCAACTCGATCTGCCTGAGCGCAAAGCCCTCGATCTGATTCGGGCTGAATTGCGCTTGTTGGCCGGCGAAATCCGTCAAAGTTTTGCTGAGATGGAAGCGATTCGCTGGTGGGATAGGAGTGCGGCCGCGGCACGCGCCCATGCGCTTCGCGGCCGCTTACAAGAAGCATTGGGGGATCCGGACGCGGCGTTTGACAGCCAGATCAAAAGCGCCGAACTTATGGTAAGTCTGGCCGGCGAAGTTACGACTGCCCTGCTCACGGCGGGCCGTATCCAGATCCGCCGCGGCAATCTCACCGATGCGCGCCGGCAGGCCCAGTTAGCCGAGTGTAATACCCAGTTGTTGCTCGGTGAAATCGAACAAATGCAAGGGCATTACAACGAGGCGCTCCTTGCGTTCCACAAAGCACTGTTGATCGCAGAACAGTTTGCCGAGCAGCCACTCTTGGCACGAACCCATCGTCTTTTGGCGCGTGTCTATGGTCGCCAAAAACGGATGGATGAAGCTGTAAACCACATTGAACTGGCGCTCACCATTTATGAAACGCTCAAAGATCGCATCTCCCAAGCTTGGACGCGCAATGAATTAGCGCTCGTGTATGTCGATAGTCGGCAATTTCAGGCTGTCCTCGAACCGGCCCGCCAAGCCTATCAATTTTTCAAAAGCACGCAATCGCCCTATATGATGAGCGTGGCCGCCGCCAATTTGGCCGAAGCCTACTTTGAATTGGGCGATTGGCAACAGGCGGAACACTTTGCCCAGGAGGTGCTGGCCCAGGAGGAAACGCAATCCTATGCCTATGGCCTTTTTACATTGGGCCGTTTACATCAGGCGCGGGCAAACTGGACGGCAGCCGCTACCCACTTTCGCGAGATCATCCGGATCACCGAGGCGAATGGCGACGCCTTTATGAGCGCCTATGCCCAGCGGGAGTTGGGCGTTGTCTACCAGGCCACTGGCCGCATGGCGGAAGCCCGGCAAGAACTCCAATCTGCACTCCGCCGATTCGAGCAGATGAACATTACGGATGAAATCGACAAGACGCAGGTCGCTTTACAGGCGCAGTCTGTGGTAACCAGTTGTAAACTTCCTGATTGTACACATTGGTAAAAATTGTCCTTTACTGTTCATAACGTAGGCAAGACGCCGGGAGCGTCGTTTTGCTTAAGCCCTATTGCTCAATGGACAACCGCGCCAAGGCAACTTGTCCAGCATTGTCAAGCAATTGTTGGGGTGCGCTGCCATCAGCGGGAATACGGATGATTTGCGGCTTGGGCCAGGCGCTTTGCACATCAGCCAGCGTAGGGTTGGCTTGCAGCGTTTCATATAGCGCCTGCCCGTTATCAATCTGGACAAACAATAGGTCGCCGTTGGCCGCTTCTGTAACACTACCGACGCCATAGGCGTTACCCTGCCAGACAACTTGGGCTTGTTGCCAGTCCGTTGCGGTTGTGGCGAACAGGGTTGTTTGATAGATGGGGAAGTGGGGGATAGAGACAAAAAGATTCTGCACAGTCATGTCTACCGCCGAGAATTGTTCCTCAGTGAGCTGCACCCACTGTTGCAGTTGTCGCGTCGTATAGTAGAGCCGCCCGCTAACTGGACCATAGAAGACCCCGCCGGCTAAGGTCACCCCTGGTCGATTCATACTGTTCGGGTCATCCAGCGTAGGGATACTTTCGGCGACCGGGCGCGTACCGATCAGCCCGTCCGCTGCCGAACCAACCGCCAGGTGATGATCCCGGGTGATCGCGGCCCAGTGGTCGCGGGTCCGGTTGGTGGTGAAGAGCTGGAGGCGGTCATCGTCGAGCATGGGGAGTTCCGTGCCGCTCTGTAAATCAAATTGCCCCATACCAGCGCCGGTGCAGTGGCGGGTATAGAGCAAACGGTCATTGACAAGCCAAGCCATGTGGCCAGGCAACGAATTGTAGGGAAAGGTCCCCAGCCCCTCCAGCCCGTAGCTAAATTCACTGGCCGGGAAGCCGCCACCGCCGCAGGTGCTATCTCCGAAATTAGTGAGGCGACCAACGACGCGCCCGCCATCGGTAAACGGTGCGTCGACGCGGCGTAACCCGTCAACGCCCAAGTAGAGCAAGCTTTGCCCATCCATTGACCAGACCGGATCACCAGCCTCCGCCACTAGGCGCGTTTTACCGTGGCGATCCAACAAATGCAGAGCGGACTGTTCATCCTGCTGCTTTTGGTAGAGCAGGTAGTCGCCTGTTGGCGACCAGCGCAGATGGGCAAACCGACAGAAGGCTGGTTCAGGCAGGCAGGCATCCACGGCCTGTCCGCGGTCCAGTGTGGATGCCCCATCATAAGTAGTGAGCCACAGTTGTCGATCGCTCACATAGGCCATCGGTTGGCGCGTTGCTTTTGTGATGCCATCCGCCGTGCGTATCGTGCTATCATCAGGCCGAATACAACTGGTAAGCAGCAAAAACAGCAAGGCGATCATTGGCAAATTGGTTTTCATCGTCCCTCCCAAGGTATTATGCGCCTATGATCAATAGCTGAAGGTCGTACGGATAATTAAATTCTTGTGAACGCCTAACGGGCGTTGTGTCCCCAGCGCAGCCACTGCCCATCCAACCCCAGATCCAGCGCCGGGCCGCCATCACTGGGCAACCAGAGCAACTTGCCCTGGTTGTGGTTCAGATCATCACCGACCCGTTCGCGCACGATGACAACGGCGCCGCGATCATCCTCTGCCCATAGAATTTCATGCCCCAGATAGTGGCTATCGGCACGTAAGGGTGTAATTTGCGCCCCAGCAGGCTCGAACTGCACCATCTGCATCGGCGTCACAAGGGGACGTTCCGGTTCATAGTTTGTGCTGACAAAGCCCCACAAGACGCCCGTTGTGCTTTCATAAATGCTCCGAAAGAGCCGCATCTGGGTGGCGTTTTCCACGGTGGTATCGCCATGACAGACCGGATAGGCGTAAAACAAGGGGGCGACCGTCCCATCCAGCGCGTTGAGCTTTGCTAACCCCGTCGGGCCACCCATGGCGTAGAAATCACTGGCGCTCCAGAGAGCCGGTGCCGTCCGCGCCCAGCGCTGCGTCGTACCAAGCATGGCTGTATAGCAGGCGAGGCCGCTTTGCCGGCTCCGTTCGCTCTCCGGTTGGGAAGGTGGCACAGGTTTGATTTCGGTAAGCTGGCGTGTTGTCAGATCCAGAATGAGATGGGACATGCTGTCCGTAGCCATCCGCCCACCGGTGATGAATAAGCGCTGACCGTCAGGCGACCAAAGGGTAGGATAGGCGCCGGGCGCCAGAAAATAAAACTGTGCCCCCGGTT
Source organism: Caldilineaceae bacterium (assembly GCA_026645575.1). Next base: position 7,734 of record JAPKMW010000042.1, on the reverse strand, counting down.
GCAATTCGGCTTCCGACCCGTTTGACACAAGCGTGTCCATTGTTACTACCGGCTCAAGCACGCTGATATCGCGAATGAGTTGGATGCCATTATAGGCCAAGGCGACTCCTTTGCCGTCCGGAGCAAAAGCAACATAGAGCAAATTGTTTTTCCATTGCCCCGGCGTTCCTGCGGGAGATGCAGGGGCACCGGTTAGGATCAGGTGACGTTCCTGCCCCCAAGTGTTGGTGCGAATTAGATCATTATCGGTGACATAAACCAGATAAGCGCCGGTGGGATCGACATCAAAAGCGGTAATGGGCGTCGCTTCCGTTGTCACTGGCTGCACCGTTACCCCGTCCGCTGCCAGCCGCATGATCTGCCCTTGCTGGTTGAGAAAGTAGAGAGGCGCCGGTAAGGGAGTGTCAGCGCTTGGTTCACGGGCGCTTTCGACGCTGGTTGACAGTGACGCTGTTGCCGTGATTTGCGCTGTATTTGTCATCGCCGGTGCCGGTGTTGGCGTAAAGGTCGGAACAGGAATCACCGTCACCGTTGGCGGCGGCGTCGAACGACAACTACTGCTGAAAAACGCAATTAAGATGATGAAAACGAAGTAGCGACGTACCATGGCTTTACCTCACGCGTGTTCAATCGAATGTTTTGTTGAGCGCTGTGCTGTCTGAAATAATCTGGCGCGATGTACCCTTTTTCCGCGCCGCTAGTTCACACTGGAAAGGCAGACACTATCCAAGTATTCGCTCATGTACGCCACGTGTGAATAACGTCCCCGGCACGGCGCAGCACCGACAGGTTCAAACCAAAATCGTCTGCGCCGTGCCGGGGACGTTGTAGGCTGCTCACGCTTTCTGTAGATGAGCGCAAGTATTTTGTGAAAGGTGATCCACACCGGTTCCAGCACAAAAAAGCCGAGCCGTTGGTTGAAGATGACAATCGGCGGCTTGGCAGCCGCCATGCTATACTCAGTTCAAAATGAGAACCGGAGATTTGCAGACTAGAGGCTGGAGACTACTTACGTTACTCTCCAGCCTCTAGTCTGCAAATCTCCGGTTTTCATCCTGAACTCAGTATAGTGGTGATGCGCACGCCGCCGTGCGCTTGGGCTAGGCGCCCACCAATTGATGGGAGAGCGCATAGAGAATGGCTTCCGTGCGATTTTTTACCTGGAGCTTCTCGTAAATATTTTTTGTATGGAACTTAACAGTGCGTACCTCAATGGATAAGGCATCGGCAATGCGCTGATTGTCTAAGCCTTGCGCCAGTTTCTGTAAAACTTCTGTTTCGCGTTGGGTGAGGAAGCAGGGATCGGCTTTGTCGGTCGGCGCTACCGGTGGTGGCGCTTGCTTGTGGCGCAATAGTTTGGGGATCAACGTTTGGCTGAAATAGCTCTGCCCACGAGCCACTTCTTCCACCGCCTCGACGATCTTTTGCGGGGCGTCCCCCTTGAGCAAATACCCTTGCGCCCCATATTCTAAAATGCCCAGGGTATATTGATTGTCATCATAGGCGCTTAGAGCCAGGATTTTGGTTGCGATGTTGCCGACCTGTAGTCGTTGAATGACGGCGATGCCATCCATATCGGGTAATGACATGTCCAACACCAACACGGCCGGTTGCAGCCGTTGCACCAATTGAATGGCCTCTTTGCCACTGGCCGCTTCCCCAATCACGGCAATGGCGGCGCTTTGCTCCAGCAAACTCCGAATACCGAAGCGTACAATAGGATGGTCATCAGCAAGAACGACATTAATCATAATTTCCCACATTCATCATTGATTGTTACGAGAGGCATCCGTGCTTTACTACTACATAAATAGTATCTACTAAACGGATAAACGGTCAAGTTGGCGATACTAATTTAGGTAGATTAAGCGTTTTTGGCTTATAACGGGTTACTTGGCAAGCAACCTTGCTTATCAATAATAATCTCCGCTGTCCGACCTTTTTCCTATATCATTTTCAGTAGTCCGCAGTCCTAAGTCCAGAGTCAGGCGTGATAGCGTTGCGGTCTACTGATTTTGTTTGATGGCGCAATAACAATGGCTTAGATCAACTTTTGTTGGGTAGCTGGGGTGATCGCCTCCTGTAAGGAATGCACTTGAAATTTATTACAAATATTCTGAATATGAAATTGCACAATGGCTGTGCTGACCTGAAGGCGGCGGGCAATTTGGTTTGCCGCAACGCCAGTCGCCGCTAAGGCTAACACTTCCTGTTCCTGTTTCGTTAGCAAAATGCTCTTGGTCGGCGTGGCTTGGGTGCGATTGGCGGGCTGGGTCGCCAGTTTTGAGCGGATTTGTGGACTGAACCAACGCGCTGCGCCTTGCGCCACACTGTGTACTGCTTCCACGAGGTGGTGAATGGCTTCTTGTTTGGTCAAATAACCGGCAGCGCCATTGTCCAAAACGCCAGTGATATATTGCTCGTCACTATAGGCGCTGAGGGCCAAAATACGCACGCCGCTCGCACTTTCATGCAACCGTTGGGCCACTTCAACACCGCTCAAATCAGGCAAAGCCATATCCAATAGCAGCAGATCCGGCGCCAATTGTTGCACTAATTGCAAGGTTTCGGCACCGGTGGCTGCTTCTCCGATCACTTGGATATCGGCTGTTTTTTCCAACAATTGCCGAATGCCGGTACGCACCCCTTGATGATCATCGGCTAAAAGTACGCGAATTGCTGTCACGGTCGTCCCCGCTTTTATGCTTCAATGGCTGAACTGGTTAGTGGCACAGTTACTTGCAGGCGCGTGCCGGCCCCTGGTAAGGAAGCGACCTGGAAATGGCCGCCAATCGCTTCGACTCGTTCGGCCATCCCTAACAAGCCCCAATGGCCCTGGCGGGCAAAGTCGATCCAACGGTCGGGAACGTTGAACCCACAGCCATCATCTTGAATTTCCAAATGAACGCGCTGCTGGTCAAAGCGAAAGGTGATGAAAACAGTCTGCGCTTGCGCATGGCGGACAATGTTATTGAGCGACTCCTGCACAACCCGGAAGAGCGCAAGCCGGCAGGGTTCCGCTAACAATTGCCCATCGTTCATCAAATTGGCATGAATCACCAGGTCGCCCTGTTTCTGTTGCAGGTGATCAACATGGGAACCGATGGCTTTGGCCAACCCGAAGGCGCTGAGGGCAGGGGGGCGGAGCGCGTTCATCATATCGCGCAAGGTGTTGGTGATCTGTTGCAAGGCGCTTTGCATGGCATCAATGGTCGGCAGGGTTTGTTGATCACTCAACTGGCTCTTCAACATCTGTAATTGGATCTGAATGCTGTAAAGATCCTGCACCGGGCCATCATGCAATTCGCGTGACAGGTGTTGGCGTTCCGCCTCACGCGCATCGGCTAACCGCTTTTGCGTTTCGGCTAGTTCGTCACGCATCCGCTCCACTTCCGCCAGCCGGGTGCGCAGCGCAGCCACCAGACTGATGTTCTCCGCAGCCAGCGTCACCTGTTGGGCTACCGTGGCTAAGACATCCTCATCTTCGTCGTCCAAGAGTTCCTCGCCGGCCCGTTCGCCCATCACCAACAAGGCGCATAAGGTATTCCGGTTGACCAGCGGCAGCCAGAATTTGATCTCATGGTTGGCGAGAAAGTGCTGTTCCTGGCTGTTGAGCAACACTTTTGACCATTGATGGGCTAGTTGCCCAGGGCGCAGGACCGGTAGCTGGGTGCGACGAAGTAATTTGATCAAAGCGGAATCGACGGGTAAACACAACTGCGCTTGCGTGCTTTCCTGATAGCCATAGCTGGCCTTCAGGGCAAAGTGCGTTTGTTCCGCCCAAAAAAGCGCGGCGGATTGGAAACGCATCATGCGCATCACGGTCATGAGCCGTTGCGCCAATTGATCCAGATCCAGTTCCTGGCTCAATTGGTGGCTGGCGCTGCGCACAACAGTTCGATAACTATACCACCCGCCATAGAAGAGTTGGTCTACCTGTTGTTGGATTTGCTTGCGCGTCGGCGTATAGAGCAGCGCCACCAAGGCGGTCAACCCGGCATTGCCCAAAGGGCTGTTCCACAGGTAGCCGACCCAAAGCTGTTGCCGCGAGGCCCAAAAGAAGAGCAGATAGAGGCCCAATAACAACGCTGTGAGCAGTGTATAGACCAGGCTGCGATTGAGAAAACGATCCACACGCCCCAACTCGCCGGCATAGATGGCATAGAGAACGGAAAGGGGGAGTAATAAGGCCAGCGGAAAGGTCCACAGATAGCTAACGAGCGGTGTACCCCTTAGCGCTTGGGGGATAAAGTAGAGAAAGAGGGTAGGGCAGATCGCCAGCATAATGCCCGCTATGATTAGACGACGGCGTTGGCGGATGTGTAACGGCGCAGCATGATAGGAACGACTCAGCAAGAGAAGCGCGCCGAGAGTAACAAGTACAATAAAGCCGTCACGGATGGGGTCCAACCCATAGTGACCGGAAAAATCAGCGCGGAGAACGATCACCCACAGATAGGCGCTGCACAGGCCCAAGGCAACCCCATACACAGCATAGAGATAGGCGCGTTGATGGGGGGTTGTCAATGGCAAGGGAAAGCGCCATAAAAAATGGAAGATGAAAACCGGCGCCAAGAGCGCCAATAGATTAAAGAGCGGAACCGCCCACCAAATATGTAGGTTCGCCATGCTCCCGATTGACAGTAACAAGGCGCTGAGTTGCATAGCGCCAAAGAACAGACGCACGACTGGCGATAAGGGGCGCACCAACCAGGCCAGCAGGCTGATCAACCAAAAACCAACGCCAATGAACAAGGGTTCAAGCCGGCGGAATTGTTCATAAAGCGGCGGGGCAATCAACTGCACGGAAGCTTCGACTTGTTGCTCCTCCTTGTCAAGCGTATAAATGATGGTGTCGCCCACCTTGTGGGTTGCATAGTGTCGAAAGGCAATGACAAGCGGCAGCCCATTGATCCGGGTGATCTGATCGCCAGCGGCTATTTGCCCTGCCACCGGACTGTCCGGCTCGACACGTCGAACGATCCCGTCGCAGCAATGGGTGATGACGCCATCATACGGATGAGCCGCCAAAAGCAGCCCCATGGCAAGTAAGGCCGCCAGAACGCCCCCGGCGATGGTGAAAAAAAGCCAATAGAACGCCATTGCTGAATAGGCATACGATTGTGTCAGGTTGTGCGTTGTGGCTTTGGTGGTCATTGCGCGCCGTCGATCAGCTTTAGAGCCGTAGATACTGAAAAATGATATACAGGAATCGTCCAATAAAATATACCCAAACGATTACACTTAGCCAAGTGTAACCGATCAGCAGGAGCAACACCACCGGCGACCACGGCAAGGGGGCAACCGCTTCACCACGCCATGCCGCCAGAGCGTGTCGCAGCAAGCGCCAGGGCTGTTGCGCCAGGTTGGTTACACCTAGTGCATCGCTCAACAGCCAATAGCCATCAAACTTAAAGACTGGGTTGAGGGCAAAGAGCAGGCTAAGGCCAATCAGCCCGATGGACTGGACAAAGAACGACCAACCGGTTACACTATACAACAGCCCGCAGCCAAGTGCAAAGAGGGATTGAAAATAGGCGCCGCCCAGGTCAATCACCCCCCGTTGTCCTCTGGGCAAGCGCCAGGCGGCGCTCACATCGCTGTAAAAGGCCGGGTAGAGTAAGTAAACGGCAAAGCCAATGGGGCCGGGCGCAAGTTGATAATAACGCGCCGCCGCTGCATGACCCAGTTCATGGGCAAAGACCGAGAGCAAAAAGAGCAGGTAGGCGCCCCCCCAACTAGCCCAGGTGGTGTGGGCCAGAAACGCACGCGGGAATAATGATCCTTGCGCCAGCCAGCCATAACCCAACCAAAAGAGGATGAGCAGGCTGACCAATGGCACGGCAATGTGTGGTTGATACAACCGGCGCCACCGTTCCGCCAAGGCGCCGACCGCCGCCGCCGGTAAGAGTTCATAGCGCAGCCAGAAAGCTGCGCCGGCGTGTCGGTTGCCCGTCTCAATGGCGGCAAGGCGCATCAGCAAGTGGCGATAGGCGCTTTCTACCTGCATTGGCGTCAACCGTGCGCCGGTTTCCTTATCAAGCTGCGCCAGGAAGGTTGCCGTTGTCCCACCTGCGGCAAAATGGTGCAACAGGGTATAGGCGTTGGCGGAAAGGCGAATCTGGGCGCCATTCCGCCCAATCAACAAATGGACAGGGCGCGCTTCGGCAGTATCAACCAAGAGTGGTTCCCGCAGCCCCTGGTACTGGTCAAGGGTTGTCACGCGTTTCTCACGGTTTCTGCGCTGCGCATTGCCCTATGCGTTATGCTAAAAGGTGCGCGCGCTTGGATATTTTTGGCCACAATGGCGTCGAGGTCTGTCGCCACTTGCTGGTAATTTGCCGCCAGTTTCGTCAGGACAAGCGACCACGAGAGCGGCGGTAGATCCTGCAAAGCCGCCTGGGCAATGGCTAACGCATTCTGACCGAGTTGCAACAGGGCTTGGGCATGATGGTGATAATAGAGCTTGCGGGTCAGATAGGCTACCGTGCGTTGGTCTGCCTTGGCGCCCGCTTGGTCGGCAGGGGAAGCAACCAAGAGGCGCGCCAGCAGGAGCGATGGCCGACCGGCGGCCAGGTCTTCCTTCCAATCCTGTAAATCATCCCACAGTTGAAAGGCGATATAGTAGTGATCGATAGAAGCCGTTAACGCGGGTAGCCGATCAGGCTGATCGGCCAAGGTCGCCAGCGCCGCCACCACACATTTGGCAACCCCACACTTGCCGGTGATGATCCGGCCGGCAACCGTTTCGGTAAATTCGGTCCAAGGCCGTTCCCCCGTGGTAAACTGCTGTTCTAACAAACATGCGTCCACATAGGCAGCCAGATAGCCACGCATCTGTAACCAGAAGGGACTGGCCGGCGGAAAAAGTTGATAGAGCTGCTGATAAGCTTCAAATTGCAACGCCTGAAGCTGCAAGAGATCGGTGCTCAAGGCGGCGCCGGTGGTCTGCCCATCCATCACCCCATCCGCCACAAAGACGGAAGTGGCAAAGAGCCGTCCAGCCAGCGCCAGTGGCCGGATGGCGGTTGGCAACAAGCCGGGAAAGGCGCCCAGAAACAGATAGGGATAACAATCATAGACAAAGGCGCGCGTGTCATCGGCGTGTAATTGAAACGAAAGCTGCTCTCGCCACGGCGTCGCCAGGTCAGCCAGTGTGGCATGAAGCAGGTCAACTTCCGGTTGCAACGTTGTAAAGGGATTCATAGCATGATCAAATTCACTGGATGAAGGGTTTCACTGAATACAAATGCAAGGTGGAAAATATAAGGTAAAAAAGCAGCTTTTCTTTGGGGGCGACAAGCAAAATTGGCGCCGAAGCGCTGCTTTTTCCCACTCTTTTACCGCCAGCCACACCCATTAGGTCCACAAGTGTCGCCGCCGCCAGGCCCCAGCCGGTCAAACAAGACGCCGATTGATTGCAATTCCAACCGTTGTTCCAGTTCTTCGACTTCTAGCGTTTCCAGGTCAAAGCTGAACTCTTGTGTTAGCCTCTCTTCCTTTTCCGAATGATGGTCAGTAATCAATAATGTTGTTTGATGCTCATGCATGATGTGTCTCCTTTGGGCCGATTCGTCTAAGTTACAAAAGAATAAGGGATTACACTGCTGTAAGTAGTGACAGTGGTAGTATAGCTGATGCCAACTGCTAGAACAACGCACTGAGTTCGACTTTGTACATTCTTGAGTAAGCGCACTACCTGGTGGCTTGCCAGGGGTGCAAAATATTCAGGCA
>JAPKMW010000041.1 GCA_026645575.1 Caldilineaceae bacterium | reverse complement strand
GGTGTTATCAAAATCGTCCGGGTCAAGATTCCCCTCTTAAATCTTGCTCCTTTCCCTGTCTAATTCCCTTATCCTGTCACGAATGCCTGTGGATAAAAGGGCAGACCATCAAGCGCCAGGTGGGTCTTGACAAAGCGGCGATGTTGCTGCGCTTCCAATTGCGCAATCACTTCTTCGATAGGGGCAAAGCGACTCTCAAGCCAATAGGAAACCGCGCCCAGTTCCATCTGCTCCGTGTTGGGGAGAGGCTGGTCAATCAAGAGCAACTGGCGCACAAGCTCTTGCATCCAGGTTGTGCCGGCTTTGTAGGCGGTGGTGATCACAATATCGTCGGGCCGGGGTCGATAGTGCTGCCAACGCGTACTGTCCAATGTGTGATTTTGGTAGGTGTGGATCACCTGGGGAAGCTGTTCGGTCATATATGTTCCTCCAAACCTTGTTGCCTAATTTGCTCCGTTTTCGGATTGACTGCCAGTTAATCACATGCTATGCTGGGAAGCAATCGCTTAACTCACACAAAAACTCACACAGAATCAGTAGTCCGCAGTCGTGTAGTCGCGTAGTCCGGAGTCGCTTGTTGCTATTTCACTTGCATCGCGGTCTACAGAGAATCGTTGCTAACGTTCGTATAGAGGTTGCCTGTCAATGCTAACTGTTGAGAGACCCTTGCCGACAGCCGCGTCATTTGGCGCTTTGCTCAAACAACTGCGTAAACGCGCGGGGATGACCCAAAGTGATCTGGCCGCGGCCGTCGGGTACAGCCTCTCCCTTGTCGGACAGTTGGAACAGAATCAGCGGTTGCCCAATCTACGGGCCATTGCCGAGACCTTTGTGCCAGCGCTCGGCTTACAGGACGATCATAGATTGGCTGCCCTCCTGATCGAGCAGGCTGCCGCCGTGCGGGGAGAAAGCGCGCCCGCGCTGGTCACGCACCGGCGCGTCAGCCACCCTACCGACACCACCCGGAATGAGCCGCGCCCCTTTCTCCGCCATCCGCCAACCCAACTAATCGGTCGTCAGGCGGAAATCAGTCAAATCAGCAATCGTTTGCAAGGCCATCAGGGTCGGCTGTTGACGCTGATTGGGCCGCCTGGCGTAGGGAAAACCTCATTGGCGCTGGCCGTGGCGCATCGGCTACAACCCTATTATGTCGATGGGGTGATCTTCGTCGCCCTGGCTGCCATCAACGAGGCCGCGTTTATGGTGGACGCCATTCTCGCCGCCGTCGCCGGCGAGGATTTCAGCGCCAAACCACCCAAAACGCGCCTGATCGAATGGTTGCGCCGCCGCGCCCTGTTGTTGGTGTTGGATAATTTGGAACAGATTACCGGCGCCGCCCCGATCATTGCGGAGTTGCTTGCTGAGTGTCCGCACCTGCACATTCTTGTCACGAGCCGCGAACGGCTGCATCTGCGCGCCGAGCAACGGCACAACGTGTTGCCTCTGGATCTGGCCGCCGCCGTAGAACTCTTCTGCCAGCGCGCCCAGGCGGTCGATGCCAACTTCACGACGACGGTGCATACGCGCGCCACCATTAAAACGATTTGCCAGCGCCTGGATCGCTTACCCCTGGCGATTGAACTGTGCGCGGCGCAAAGCGATCTGCTCTCGCTTGATCAGATTCTCCATGAACTGCAAACGCACCCACTGGCGTTGTTGGTGGATGGCCCCCACGACCTTCCCCCGTCGCAGCGCACCCTGTACGCGACGATCCAACGTAGCTATCATCTGCTCGATGCAGCGGAACGCACCCTCTTTTGCTGCATGGGCGTCTTTGCCGGCGGCTTTGATCTGAATGCCATTGCCCAGGTGAGCGATTGGCAGGAGCATCGGCAGGAGCGCTCGCTGATTGCCGTGTTGCGCGCCCTGCTTGGCAAAAGCATGATGTACAGCGAGACGCTCGCCACGGGCGAACAGCGCTATTATCTGCTGGAAACCGTGCGACAATTTGCCCTGGCGCAACTGACCGCCAACGGCGAGATCGAGTTGATGCGAGAGCGCCATTTCAACACCTATCTGCACTTCGCCCGGTTGGTTGATGACAATTTGCGTAGGGCCGATTGCACGCAGTGGTCGGCGCGTTTGCAACTTGCGTACGACAACTTGACGGCAGCTTGGCAATGGGCGCTCGACCGTGGGCGTTTTGTCGAGGCCGCCTGGCTGGGTCTGGCACAGAATCATGGCTGGCACATGGGGGCGCGCTGGCACGAAGGCGCCTATTGGTTGGAGCAACTGCTGCCCCATCGTCATCACTTTGAACCCAATCTACGGTTTGCGCTGCTGGTGACGCTCTACCGCTTCTGGCGGGGTCTCGGTAATTTCCACGCCATTGAAGCATATCAAGCTGAACTCATTGCGCTGCGGGAAAGCTCGTCTTCGCAACTGCTGCGGGCGGCGGCTTGGTACTTTTATGCCAACATCGCCGCCGATGCAGGGCAGGCCATTGCCGCGTTTGACACCTGTTTGGCCTTGCTCAACGAGCCGCATGTTGCGCACGATCTGGACAGTAACTTCTGTTTCTATGCAGATGTTGCCAATTTACGGGCGATGACGTTGGCGCGCCATGCCATTCGCCTGACCGATGAAGTGGGTGAATACGACAAGGCGGAAACCTTCTCACGCGCCAGTTTGCAACTCCTTCAAACATTGGGCAACCGTGATTTCATCATCTATGCCCTGGGCAACTTGGGGCGTTTGGCGCTCATCCGCCGCGAAATTGCCCAAGCGCAACACTTTTTCCAAGCGGCGGTCGATATTGCCGTCGCGGTCAACAACCGGATGGGGCTTTGTGATTGGCTGCCCCGCCTGGCGATTGCGACCTTTCATGGCGGCAATACCACTGCTGCCTATCAGCATCTCCAGGAAGCGCTGCGCCTTTGCCAGGGCGTGGGCAATGACGAATATGTGGGGCGTGTTCATGGCTATTGCGCCGAGATCGCCCTCGCCGAAGGTGATCTCACGCTGGCACAAACCCACTTGACCCAAAGTATCAACCATCAAACTAGCTTGCGCTGGCTCACGATTGAATTTGCCGATTTTCTCTTTGTCGCGGCCCGGCTGGCGGCGCAACAAGAAAGTTATTTGCTCGCAGCCACCCGTTTGGGGCTGGCGGAGCAGATTGCCAAACGGATTGGCTACGCTGGCAAAACCCCTATGCGGTCGGCGATTGATACCTGTGCCGCAGCGATCCGCATCGCGTTGGAACCGGCGGCCTTTGCCGAAGCATTCGCCGCCGGGCAGCAGATGGCGCTCACAGAAGCATGGGCGACGATTCTGGTCGGATCGCCCGTCACGGCTACGTAGTCGGTTTGAGTACCACCCGTCCCTGCTCCAACCACGCCCGGCACTCCGGCGTTAGCACTTGCGCGGCTTTCTGCGCATAATCAGACGAAACCTCCGCCGCCGTTCGCCATAATGGTCTGGCCTGTCACGAAGTATGAATCGTCGCTCGCTAAGAACAGGATGGTACCCACAACGTCGTCCGGTTCCGCTACGCGTTTGACGATCCGCCTTTGCGCACTCACTTCGAGTCCGGCGACACCGCTGCTTTCGAGAATGCCTGGCGTCCGGGTGTGCGCTGGTCCAACCGCATTCACTGTAATGTCGTATTCCTCCAGGTCAGCGGCCAATCCCCTGGTGAACCCAATGACCCCGGCCTTGCTAGCTTTGTAGGCCGTCGCCCCCGCGCCCGTGAATAATAGCGAATCTGAAGTAATGTTGACGATGCGACCCCAACCGCCGCGCTTCATCAGGAGAACCAGGGCGTGGCACATCAGGAATTGTGAATCTAAGTTCACTGATAGGACCTTGCGCCACGCACTGAATATTAGTACGCCGTGTGTTCAACAAATTCGGTGAACCAGAAATCCGGTGGCCCAGCCACCCCGGCTTCCATCATTGCCGACTTTAACTCCTCCGAACTGACAAACGCTCTGGCTGCCGCGATATTCGCAAACTGGTGAATAACGGTAATCTTGTTCGGGTCATCAGGCTCGCGATAGACGCTGGCGCCAGTAACACCTTTTTCCTTACGTGTCGGAGCAAAGTTATCATACACTTGCTTCCAGTTACCATAATCAAGAACCTCAAATCTCACAGCCATTGTAATCATTGTTAACAAACCTCCTTATTAATAGGACTTGCCTGACACGGTACTAGTCCCTACGCTCTGGGTGGGCCGAGGATAACGATCCCCTGTCGTTCCCCTGCGGCCACCATCTTCTCGACATTCACAGGGCCGGGAGGCGGTAATTCCCGCGCCGGGGCCGGTTCGCCAGCCTCAATCACAAAGGTTGCAAAGCCACCCGGCACGGTGATCGCCAGGGTACGCAAGGTCTCATCACCGTCGACGGCATAGCCGTGGGGGATACCACGCGGCAGCCAAACAAATGATCCCTTGGTGGCCCGCCACGTCTGCTCACCACAGTAGCCGCGCATGGCGCCTTCCAGCACATAGAACGCCTCATCGTGGTTGTCGTGCCGGTGATGTGGCGTAACAAAGCCGGCCGGATGCGTAAATTCCACCATTGCCAGATTTCCGCCGGTTTGTTCATCCCTGGCGGGAATCGTTGCCAGACAGTCGACGAACCAGACCGCCTGGGACTCGTGCGCGCTTACGGTGTAATGCTCACTCCTCTGTGTCATCTTGCTCTCCTTGTGATTTGCTGTTCATGGGATATTGTCCTATAATGGACAATAGTACCATAAGCGATTTTCAACAACTTGTCAAGAGGCAAATTAGTGAGGGGCAGGGCAATCGCGAACTCACACTGCTCTCAGCGAGTCCGTGACTCGCAACCGGGTTGCGAGTCACGGACTCGCTGAGAGCTACACCAGTACGCTTCAAATACGCGATTGCCCTGCATACCCCTCAGTACCTACTTAAACGCCACCACCCCAAACGCTTCCGGGCGACGGGTGATACGCTGAAAGCCAACCTCTTCCAGGCGCCGCATCACCCCACGGGTGATCGTGGCGCCTGATTTGCTGTCGGGGTTGGCGATGTAGTGAAAGAGGCGACCCCGTTTGTCGAGCACCCGGTACAATTCCCGGTAAAAGTCAGCGCCATAGAGATGGCCGGCCAGGTTGAACATGGGCGGGTCGTGGATAATGCGGTCAAAGCTATTGTCGGCAAAGGTGCGGATCACATCGTCGCTATCGCCGATGCGCTGTTCGATGTTGCGGCTGCTAAAGAGCGCCTGCGACCACGGGTTGCAACGCGCCACTTCGATTACCGCCGGGTCTAGCTCCACGGTAATCAGATGGTCGGCGCTTTTGGCGGCTTGAATGGCGGTGTAGCCCAAGCCAGTGGTCGTGTCCAGCACGCGCCCCGTGATCGGCTTGATCGTCGCCACCTTCGCCAGCGTATCTTGATGGGGATTGCTCTCCTTGATGCGGTGCATGGAGATGCCGGAGATGAGCAGCGTGGGCGCGCTAGTGGTGGGATAGAGGCTGTAGTAGCGGTTCGTCTCCTCCGAAAAGCGCTGAATCTTTTCCGCTTGTCCGTCTTGGATCAAAAAGCAGCTATTCTCATCCGCGGCAATGGCTTCGATCTGCGCCCAGTCGAGAAATTCTGTGTTGGATAAGGCGATACCATCGGCCTGACAAGTGACCGTACGCTGCGTCAAATTCAGATCAAGCGAAACCGTCAGTGTGGTTGCGCCGTTTTGTTGCGCGGCCAATAAGGGGCGCGCCTGCACATAGGAAAGAACAAGTAAAGTATCCATGCCCCTATTATCAATCAGGCCGCTAGCAGGTGGCAAGCGACAGACGACATGAAATAGGTATCACGCAACACGCAACACGAATCACGCCTCACGCATACTGAAACAGATTATCCCATAGCCGGTCTAGCAAGCGTTTCGCCTCTGCGAGGGAAAGCGGACGGCAGTAACCAATCTCATCGACAGTGAGCAGGGCGCTGTCATCGGCGCGGCGTTCGCCCCTTCCACACCAAACCGAAATGTCGCGCATGTGGTCGATGGTGCGCTCCACATCAAAGTTGACATTGGCCGCCCCCTTCTGTTCCAACCAGCGTTCGATCTTGCGATCCAACAAGCCGGGCGTCAACGGTTCAGGGCTGGTGAGCAGGTGATAATAGACCAGCAGCACTTCTTTGGTCTCTTCTTCTTCTGCCGCATCGATGACGCTGTGAAAGACGCTGCTGCTGGAAGCCACATTCTTGAAGAAGAGCGTATCCAGCACATCTTTCATAAACTTCATGCGGCGTGTCTGGTAGCTCGAATATTGCTTGTAGGCAAAGCCGCCCAGCGCTACCGAGAGGGTGAAAAAGGCAAAGAGAATCGGTGTGTGATCCTCGACTTGCGCCTCGTTCAAGCTGAGCCATGAGAGATAGGATGGCCCCAACGTCAGGAGAATCAGCAAGCCCAGGATCAAAATAATGCTGGATGAGAGTTTATACAGCACCGAAATGCCCGCCCCCAACGCCGGCAGCACAAAGAGCAGCCGGTCGAGCAGGTTCATGTTTAACTGGACATTGGGAAAGAGCAATTCCAGATCGTGGCGCGGAATATTTTTGTACATGTAGAGATAGATCAAGCCCGGCGTAAAGTTGAGCTTGTCCACTTTGACCTTGCGCTCTTGAAAGTAGTCGGCGTCTTTGAATTTAATGCCCAAGACCACCTGGGCAAAGACCTCGGTCTGGAGCGTGCGTTTCAAGACATAGAGCCAGGGGACGGTTAACTCGGTGGGTGTCCCGCCCCGATAGTAAAAGACCACCTGGTCAAAGTCATTAAAATCGACTTCCGCTTTCAGATCGATCAAGGCCGAGTTGGCAATCGCCTCCTGGATCGCCCTATCGTCCAAGGCGCGATAATTGGCGCATTCCAGCGTTTCGCGCAAGGCCGCGAAAAAGCGATCCGCTTTGAGTTCGCCAGTAACGGCGGCGGAACGACGGCTCTTTTTCTGTTGGCCAGGTTGCGCCACTTGATCGGGGTCAAAGGGCGCAAAGTTGCTTTTCAGGGTTTCCAGTTGCCCATGAAATTGAAAGTTGTAATAGGCCGCCAGCAGTTCGGCAAAGGCGCGAAATTGCGCGCTCCCCTCCTCACAGAGCTTGCCGTCGGCCAGACAGAGATCGACCAACTCTTCACGCGTATAGGGAATAAAGGACTCACGTTCCACCACTAGAGCAGGTGTAGCCACGGTTGATCCTTTCTTTGCTCGCAGTCATGACAAGTGACAAGGTGACAAGGTGACAAGGTGACAAGTGACAAGGTGACAGGGTGACAGGGTGACACGGGGACAAACCGCCCCGCTTACCCTGAGATGCCCTTTAGCCATAGCCTAGTAGTTTAACAGAAGAAGAGCGTATTCGATGCTTACGGTTCGCCTACAATTGCAAGCATTTTTGTCACGAGGATGGGAATTTGTTTGGCGTGGAGGAAGGCTGGCCGGGTGCGCCCTTGCGTTGTATCACAAGTAAGGACAGCCTGGCGCATGGACAATGGGATAGCCTCAGCGCCGCACGCCGCACCCAGCAAGCCGCCAACGATACAGGCATTGGTGTCAGTATCGCCGCCGCCGGCTAATGTTTCTGCCAGCGCGGTGACAAAATCGGTGCCAAGCAACAAGTGACGAAAGGCATGGGTAAAGCCAATGCGCACAAAGCCGATTTGCGGGGTGTAGGGGATGGCGTGATTCTGTTCGGCGTCAGTCAACCAGCTTTGTACTTCGTCGTTGGCATTCGCCTGCGCCCATGTTTGGGCCGTAGCAAAGGCGCCTTGGCGATCGCCCAGGTGATTCATGAGATGGGCGATCGCCAGGCTGTAACAGGCCACTGCCTGCCAACAACTTGGGTTCGGATGGGAGAGACAGGAGTCCTGCCGCGCACAGTCGGCCAGTTTAGCCGGGGCAAGGCGATGACCCCAGACGCCAAGCGGGGCTGCGCGCATCAAACTGCCGTTGGACTTGGAATCCATACAGTAGCGGGCCGCAGCTTGGGTCATGGTGGCAGCATAGGAGGCGGGGACGTCACGAACAGCCCCCAGCGAACGGCTGGTGGTCGTGCCGATGTCAAAGGGTGGTGAATCGATCCAGGCGGCATAGGTGCGGGCAATGCGTTCCAAATCAAAGGTTGGGCTTTGCGCCAGCGCTTGCGCCAGACAGAGCATTAGTTCGCAGTCGTCCGTAATCTGCCCCGGCGCCACGCCCCAGACGCCACCGCCGGGCATGGTCATGGCCCAGGCCACATCGGCTTGGGTGCATGACTCCCTAAATTCTAAGACCGCCCCCGCCGCGTCACCAACACAGGCGCCCAGCAAGCAGCCCAATGCGGCGTCGGACAAATGAAGCGCGTTTGGGGCTACGTTCACAGCTTTTCCTCCAGTCGGTAGTTGTTGATCCATCGTTCATCTCGCAAGGCTAAATTCCGGTGGTAAAGGCGCTTCGTACATGCGCACGGGAAACTCCTTGTGCGCGGGTAGGGTAATGTGCTGGGCGTGCAGCATCAACCGTTTTGCACTATCGGCCTGTCCATAGAGGCGATCTCCTAAAATCGGTGCGCCGAGATGGGCCAGGTGGACGCGCAACTGGTGAGTGCGACCCGTTTGCGGCCAGAGACGCACCAACTGGTGATTTTGCCTTTCCTCGACAATGGCATAACGGGTCACTGCCGCTTGCCCGCCGCGGGCCACCACCGTCATCATGTCGCGCCGTTGGGAATGGCTGTCCAGGCGGGCGTCAATGATGCCGCTTTGCGCCAACTGGTTGGGTTTGGCGACAACGGCCAGATATTCCTTCTGCACCAGCCCTTCTTTAAAGGCGCGATCCAGATATTGGTTGATCGGCCCTGGTCGCGTCAACAGCACGACGCCGGAGGTGTCGCGGTCAAGACGGTGGAAGAGGATCAACTCGCCAAAACGGGCCTTAGCCAAATCGAGCAGATTGGCGGCATCCCGCATGGAGGGCGCTTCTGAGAGGAGGCCCGCCGGTTTGTTGACGACGATCAACGCGTCCTCAACGGCAATCAGCCAGCGATCCTCAAAGTGGGTCAGCGGGGCCGGTTTGGCGGCCGGTGGCTGGGCAATCTCCAGCCGGTCGCCATTCTGCACCTGCCACGACGCCAGCCACACTACCCGTCCGTTGACCTTGACCCCCTTGGCGCTAATCAACCCTTGCACGGCCTGTCGTCCCCAGTCGGGAAAGCGGTCGCGTAGGACGCGATCCAGACGGGTGGGTTTTGCTAATCCCTGGATTTCTACGTGCATGACCTGACCTGTGTAACCACTACAGCGGATGAAGGCGGGAACTGATTGCGGTTCTGATCGGGAGCTAGACGGAAATCCGCTCCCGCCTTCATCCGCTGTAGTGGTTGCCCTTTAACGACCAGCCAACACCGCCGCAATCGCCGTACACAACGCGTCCATATTCCCCTCGGTCATGCCGGCGACGCTGATGCGCCCGCTGCCGACAATGTAGACGGCGTGTTGTTCGCGCAGCGCCTTGACATGATCCGGCGTGAGGCCGGAGAAGGAGAACATGCCCCGTTGGCGGGCGATGAACGAAAAGTCCTGCTGCACGCCTTTTTCGTTGAGCGTTTCGACAAAGAGGTGGCGCATCTGGTTGATGCGGTCACGCATTTCGGCCACTTCCTCTTCCCACTGGGCGCGCAAAGTTGGCTCGCGCAGGATGGTGGTGACAATGGCAGCGCCGTGGGCTGGTGGATTCGAGTAGTTGGCGCGAATTGCCAGCTTGAGGTGGCCCAACGCCAGATCCGCCGCCCCCGCCGAGTTGGCGACCAGGGTCAGCGCACCCACTCGCTCATTGTAAAGACCAAAGTTTTTAGAGAAGGAACTGGCGATCAGCAATTCCTGCCCCGGTCGGCACATCAGGCGCATCCCGGCGGCGTCTTCTTCCAGTCCATCGCCAAAGCCTTGATAAGCAAAGTCGATGAGCGGCAGCAATTTGCGCTCGGCCACCACGTCGGCAATCTGTCGCCATTGATCCACGGTTAAATCAGCCCCAGTCGGGTTGTGACAGCAGCCGTGTAACAGCAGGACATCCCCCGCCGGCATGGCCCGAATGGCGGCCAACATGGCGTCAAATTTGACCCCATTCGCCGCCGCATCAAAGTAGGGGTACGTGCCGACTTCCAACCCCGCCGCCTTAAAAACGCTGGGATGGTTAGGCCAGGTCGGGTCACTCAGCCAGATGCGCGCGCCGGGGAACATGCGCGCAATAAAGTCTGCTGCCACGCGCAAGGCGCCCGTCCCCCCCGGCGCTTGCGCCGTCACGGAACGCCCGCTGGCGATGATTTCATGGTTGGCGCCAAAGAGCAGTTCCTGCACCGCCGCCGCATATTCCGGCGAGCCGTCGATACTCAGGTAGTTTTTTGTATTTTCGTTGGCGAGTAGATATTCTTCCGCCCGCTTAACCGAGTCCAGCACCGGGGTGCGGCCCTGGGCGTCTTTGTAGACGCCCACACCCAGGTTGATCTTCTTGGGGTTGGGATCTTTTTTGAAGGCTTCGGTGAGGCCAAGAATGGCGTCGGGTGGGGCGGGTGTAAATGTTTCAAACATAATAAAATTCCTTCCAAGTAAATTAAATTTAAAGAACATGTAACCATCATCAGTACGACTTGTCAGTGTCTTGATTGATATACTCATCAATCAAGCGACGAATGGTTGCTGATGGGATGTCACTCTGCTCTGTTTTTGAATAAACGGTTACCAAGATAACAGCTTGCGGTGTTTGAAGATAATAGATGACACGGTAACCTGAACGTTTCCCTTTGTTAATATCTGAATTGTTCACCCTCACCTTGAAAACTGTATAGCCAGCTTGTTGCACTTGGTCGCCCGGTGTTTCACCAACAAGTAACTGGTCGATCAAGAATTGAACATCTTCGCGGATATGGCGATAT
Source organism: Caldilineaceae bacterium (assembly GCA_026645575.1). The sequence continues at coordinate 77,411 of JAPKMW010000041.1, read as the reverse complement.
TTCTTGCCTAATTGACGAATGTTACGTTTAAACTCCGATGTAAAATAGAGTTGAATGTGTGACATCAAATTCGCCCAGAATCCTCTGTTTCAAGGTCAAGCCAAAGCTCATCGATAGGGTGAATATCACCTTCCATCGCTTCCTTCCAGCCCTGTTTGAAGCTTTCGTCCGCTGTGGGTAAAGTTATACTTTCACGAAAAGCACGTAGTATCTTGAGCAGGGGCGCAAGATACTCAGGCGGAACCCGTTCAATCTCCGCTAATAGCTCACTACGATAGGCCGACTCAACTGGTGTCATGATAACTGACTCCTTTACACAAACAAATCCACCACCGCAAACTTCTCCACATCCACCAGACCCTGATCGGTCAACTTGAGGCTGGGAATCACCTCCAGCGCCATAAAGCTCATGGCCATAAAGGGATCGTGAAGCGGCGACCCTTGGGCGCGGGCGCCGGCTACTAGCATATCATAGGCCCGCCGCACTTCTGTAATTAGCCGGTCGCTCATCAAGCCGGCCACTGGTAGGGGGAGCGTGGCGATCACCTGTTCGCCGTCAACCAGCGCCAAGCCACCTTGCATGGCTGCCACCAGCCGGGCGGCATTCATCATCGATTGATCGTCGGCGCCGATAACCACTAGGTTGTGATGATCATGCGCCACCGTGCCGGCCATCGCCCCGCGGCGGAGGCCGATGCCCTGGATAAAACCTAGCCCCATCGCGCCGCTGGCTTTGTGCCGGTCGATCACCGCCATTTTCAGCAGATCACGCGCTGGGTCGGCCACCGCGTTGCCCTCTTGGATAGCTGCCTCAAGAATACGCGCTTCGGTAACTAACTGATTTTCCAGCGAACCGATTACCCGAATGCGTTCGCCGCGGGCAGGAATGGCGAAGTTGACGGCGGCCCAATCGACATTGACCGAGCTGCCCACGTTGCTCGTGTCGGCGCTGTTGTTGGCCCAGAGGGTAGACAGGCACGCTCCCGCTTCCGCCACCAATTCGCCCCCGGCATAGACCTGGCGCGGGCGAAAGTCGTGTAAATCCTTGACAATCAGCAGATCGGCCACGCGACCGGGCGCAAGGGCGCCCCGGTCATGCAACCCAAACCACTCGGCAGGGTTCAGCGTCGCCATCCGCAGCGCCGTGATCGGGTCGAGACCAAAGGCGATGGCTTCGCGCACCATGTAGTCGATGCTGCCCTGGTCGAGCAGATCGCTGGGGATGCGGTCGTCGGTGCAGAAGCAGATACGACGGTTATTGTGCGGCGTCACCAGCGGCAAGAGGGTGTGCAGATTGTGGGCGTTGGTCGCTTCACGGATCAAGATGTATAGCCCGCGCGCCAACTTTTCTTGCGCTTCCGCTACCGTCGTACACTCATGTTCACTGCCGATGCCGGCAGCCACATAAGCGTTAAGCGCTTGACCCCGCACCGCTGGGGCATGACCATCGCGCGGGCGACCGGCAAAGGCGGCGATTTTCGCCAGCATGGATGAGTCGCCATGAATCACGCCGGGGAAGTTCATCACCTCGGCCAGGCCATGCACCGTGCCGTCGGCCAGCAACGGGGCGAGTTCGGCGGCAGTCAGGGTAGCGCCATTGGTCTCCATGTGGGTCGCCGGGACGCAGGAAGGGGCCATCATGCACACCGCCAAGGGCAGACCGCGCGTCGCCTCTGCCATGTAGCGCAAACCAGCAATACCGGCAACGTTTGCAATCTCATGCGGATCGGTGACAACGGTCGTGACGCCGTGGGGCAGCAGGGCGGTGGCAAAGTGAGGCGGTGTACAGAGACTGCTTTCAATGTGAACATGGGCGTCGATCAACCCCGGCGTCACATAGGCGCCCTGCAAGTCAACGGTTTTCGCAGCCTGATAGCCGGAACCAATGCCAACAATCCGTCCATCCGCAATGGCTAGGTCGGCTTCCTCGATGAGGCCCGAAAAGAGATTCACCAGATGCCCGTTGCGCAGCAGTAACTCGGCAGGCTGCTCGCCACGGGCGATCCGCAAGAATGTTGTTGAATCCATATCCCCTCCATCTTGTTATGGTGGTAATCCGCCGCGTTTCGCCCATTTGCCACGCCTATTTCCATTCGGCATACAAGCTGGGCAGACGTGACTGGAAAGCCAGGTAGAGCATCCAGCCCCACCAACAGAGCGCAGCGCCGGCCAGCAAATACCCAAACGGTAACAGGAATGGCGTTGGCAACAGGCAAAGACCGGCGCCCATAAGCAGCATCAACCATCTGCGCACCAACACGCCTTGTTGATAAAGATCAAGGGCAATCCAGAGGGTCACAATCCCGCCCATGAAAGCGCCGCCACCGATCAAGCCCAGCGCCAGCGCATCAACCAGGGGGGCCAACATGGTTGCACTCTCCTGACGCATAGCCAGCGGCAAGACAGCCATCCATACAATGACACCAGCAATCGCCAGCACCGCCCCAATAAGCATGAGGCCCGATTGTAACATCGATGCAATGCGATGGGCCGGCAGGTAACTCCACATCAGCGCCACCAGCAGCCACATCCAGCCAAAGATTGCCAATAACCAGAACCAGCAACCGAATGTCCATACGAAGCTATGGTCCACAATCCAGCCTTGCCGGGGAAAATGAACACCAGTGATACGCAGTCCCGGCGCCATTGTCACCACCGTATAGAACAATACAGCCGGCCAGAAGACCGCATTAAAACGCGCTGCTTGTTGAACTTTCATCGGCTCTAATCTCCGCTGGAATGTGATCGGTTTGCTGCCATAGTAGCGCTAGTTTACCTTACTTGCCGGTTGCTGTCACCTCTGTGACCAGCATGAAAGCGATTTCTCCGTGGTATTGCTGAGAAATTTGTAAGCCGCCTACTGTGTACGCCTGCATCTCTGTGCTACTGTTGCCCAAAAGCGTCAACAAAGTGATTGCAAAATCAACAAAAAAGGCGTAAAATAGTATAAAGCTATCGCGTCATCCATAATGCTGTCGTGAGTCGTGATAACGTGACTGGCGAACAGGTAGGCAACACGAATCACGTTATCACGACTCATGCTCAAGCCCAACCCAATCACGACCGGAGCATTCATTGTATGGACATCACCTTCCACGGCGCTGCACAAGAAGTCACCGGATCGATGCATCTGATCGAGGTCAACAACCAGCGGATTCTCCTGGACTGTGGCTCCTATCAGGGACGTCGCGCTGAGACCTACGAACGCAATCTGCACTTTCCCTTTGACCCGGCGACGATTGACACCCTGGTTCTCAGCCACGCCCATATCGATCATTCGGGCAATATTCCTAACTTGGTCAAGCAGGGTTTTCGCGGCAATATCTGGTGTACCCAGGCGACGCGTAACCTCTGTACCTATATGTTGATGGACAGCGGTCACATTATGGAAACCGATGTCGAGTATCTCAACAAACAGCGGGCGCGCAAAGGGGAGCCGCCAGTCGAGCCGCTCTATACGCAGAATGATGTGCAAGCGTGTTTGGGGCAATTTATCGGTGTGGGCCTCAATCGTCCCATTCTGATTGCCGATGGCGTCACCCTCACCTTCCACAATGCTGGTCATATTCTGGGCGCAGCCTTTGTCCAATTGGATATTCGCGAGCAGAGCAAAGGCAAGAACTGGCGCGTGGTCTTTAGCGGTGACATTGGTCGCCGCGAAAGTCCGATTCTAAACCCGCCCGCCGCGCCGCCGGAAGCCGATATTGTGATCCTGGAAAGCACCTACGGCGACCGCTTGCATGAACCCTACCAATCCGCGCGCAAACATCTGCGCGACATTGTTAACAGCACTGTGCGCCGCCGGGGCAAAGTTATTATCCCCGCCTTCGCCGTGGGACGTACCCAGGAAATTGTCTATGCGTTGAATCAGCTTGATGTAAAAGGGGACATTCCTGAATTGCCCGTCTTTGTGGACAGTCCACTGGCTGTCAACGCCACCGATGTCTTTCGGATGCACCCAGAGGCATGGAATCCCGAAGTGCAAACCTTTATCAACGACGGGGGCCGGCGCGCCCCCTTTGATTATAGCAACCTGGAATATGTGCGCGATGTCCGGCGTAGTAAGCAACTGAACACGCTCAACCAATCAGCCATCATCATCAGCGCCAGCGGCATGGCCGAAAGTGGCCGCATTCTGCACCACCTTAAAAACAACATCAGCGACCCGGAAAATACGGTTCTGGTGGTCAGCTTTCAGGCGCAGGATACACTAGGGCGTCATCTGCAAGAGGGAATGAACCCGGTGCGCATCTTTGGCGAAGAGTACCGCGTACGCGCCCAGGTCGAGTCGATTGAGGGGTACAGCGCCCATGCCGATCAAACTGGTCTGATCGAGTGGGTGGACCCACTGCCGCGACAACGATTGCAGAACTGTTTTCTCGTTCATGGCGAGCCGCAACCGATGACCGTGTTGGCAGAAAAATTACAAGCAACCGGCATCGATCAAGTGACTATGCCGACGCGTGGGCAACGCTTTTCGTTCTGAACCCGCTCCTCGTTGGGGCATGATGGTTCATGCCCCAACGAGGAGCCGTTGCCATGGTTGTGAGAAAAACGACCGAAACTTCTCTGGTGGTTCTAACGTCTATCTCAATACAAGTTCCTATCTTTGCGCTCTTTAGGCTAGTTTGTAAGGCAAATGTACGAGAAGGCACTACGGCTATGCCTGAGCGAGTGCACTGTTATGTCCTTATCTTAACCAACCATTTTCCACAGTAAAGGAGCTTTCTATGCTCGAAAAGGTTCCGATTCGCCTGGCCCAACTGGCCGGCTACACAGCATCGCTACGCCATCTCACCTCGAAACGGCGAGCGCTTTCCGTTGTCCTTATCTTTGCATTTCTACTTACCCTAATGCCCAGTGCCGCAACGGCGGCGCCGGCGGAGTCACCCCACTACAATGGCGCCTACCACCGGGTGCGCCCTGGTGATACGCTCAGTGAAATTGCCGTTTGGTATGGGACAACCGTTCACGCCTTGATGTATGCGAATGGCATTCACAACCCGAACCATATCTATGTCGGCCAGAAGCTCTATATCCCCGACGGCTATGGCCATCCTGGTCATCCGGGCAAACCGCCGCAGGGCGGCCCTAAGTGCGCCTTCTACCACACCGTGCAACATGGGCAAAGTCTAGCGGCGATTGCCAACTACTACGGGGTTAATCTTTGGACGTTGGCCCAAATTAACGCCATTTATAACACCAATCATATCTTTGCCGGTCAGATTCTCTGCATTCCTGGCGGTTATGCGCCCCCACCGCAGAAACCACCTTATAACCCACCGCCACCGCAGAAGCCGCCGCACAAACCACCACAAGGGCAATGCACCTACGTGGTGCAACCGGGCGACACCTTAGCCAAGATCGCCTATTGGTATGGGACAACAGTCGAAACGTTGGTTTACCTCAACAACCTGTGGAATGTGAACCAGCTTTATGTCGGACAGGTGTTGATTGTGCCGGGTCAAAATTGTCCAGGCAACCCGCCGCAACCACCGCCACCACCGCCGGCGGATGCTTGGGATGGCGTCTACTTTAACAACAAGTATCTACAAGGCTCCCCAGCCTTTACCCGTCAGGACGGCAGCATCAACTTTGACTGGGCCGGCGGCGGGCCGGGCAGCGGGGTGGGCAATGACCAATTCAGCGTGGCATGGACGCGCACGGCCTACTTCAAAGCCGGCACCTACCGCTTCTATGCCACGGTCGATGACGGTATTCGTGTTTACGTCGATGGGCACTTGATCATCGACTCCTGGCGCGAACAGCCCGCCACCAACTATTTTGGTGACATCTACCTGGGTGAAGGCCAGCATTCGCTGCGTGTCGAGTACTACGAAGAAGGCGGCGCGGCGTTGGTGCGAGTTTGGTGGAATCGGTTGTAAATTAGATATTGGGTATTGGGTATTCAGTGAAACACCTAATACCTAATACCCAATATCCAATACCCAATATCCAATACCCAATATCTAATACCTAATATCTACTATCCAATATCAATCACCTAAAACTTCGGCTGCGCCACCACCCCTACCGGATCATTCCCTTGCAAAAAGTCAAAATCAACCCCTTGCGGCGCTTGGAGGACATGCTCGACGTAGAGTCGGCCATAGCCGCGGACAAAGGTAGGCCGCGGCGCTTTCCACTGGGTGCGCCGCTTACTTAATTCCGCATCGTCCACCAGCAGGGTCAACCGTCGATTCGCCCAATCCAATTCAATTTCATCGCCATCTTGCACCAGGGCCAGCGGGCCGCCAATCGCGCTTTCCGGCGCAACATGGAGGACGATGGTGCCATAGGCTGTGCCGCTCATGCGGGCGTCGGAGATGCGCACCATGTCGCGAATGCCTTGTTTGAGGAGCTTTTCGGGAATGGGCAAATTCCCTACCTCCGGCATCCCCGGCCCACCGACCGGGCCGGCGTTTTGCAACACCAGCACATCCTCTGGTTTCACATCCAGGTTGGGGTCATTGACCCGCTCCTTCAAATCCTGAATGCTCTTGAAAACCACGGCGCGGCCCCGATGTTGGAGCAACGACGGCGTGGCGGCGGCGTGCTTGATGACCGCACCATCCGGGGCCAGGTTGCCGCGCAAAATGGTCAAGCCGCCTTCCTGCTTCAACGGTTCGCTGAGCGGACGAATAATGTCACGGTTATAGACCTCGGCGTTAGCGACATTTTCCGCCATCGTTTTGCCCGTTACCGTGAGCGCATCGCCGTACAGCAGGGGCAGCAACTCCTTGAGGATGGCCGGAATGCCGCCGCCGTAGTAGAGGTCTTCCATCTGGTACTTGCCGGTGGGGCGCATGTTGGCAATCAGCGGAGTGCGTTTGCTGATTTCGCCAAAGAGATCCAGCGGCAGGTCGATGCCCAGGCGACCGGCGATGGCGGGCAGATGGACAACCGCATTGGTGCTGCCGCCAACAGCGCAGAGCAGCGTAATAGCATTTTCAATTGCTTTGCGGGTGATGATCTGCGACGGACGCACCCCTTCTTTGGCAAGCGTCACAATTCGGCGCCCTACCTTTTCGGCCAGTTGCAAGCGGCGCGAATCAGCGGCGGGGATGGCGCCGTTACCGGGAAAGGCAATACCCAGCGCCTCCATGAGCGAGTTCATCGTCGAAGCGGTGCCCATGACCATGCAGTGACCCTTGCTGCGCACCACGCCATTTTCCGCCCCGCGGTAATCTTCCTCGCTCATGGTGCCGGCGCGCACTTCGTCACTAAAGCGGCGACAGTCGGTGCAGGCGCCCAGGATCTGTCCCTGGTAATTGCCGTTGAGCATGGGGCCACCGGAGAGCATAATGGCCGGAATGTCGGCGCTGACCGCGCCCATGAGCGCAGCGGGGGTAGTTTTGTCACAGTTGGTTAAGAGGACAACGCCGTCAATCGATTGGCCGCGGATCATCTCTTCCGTGTCCATGGCCGCCAGGTTGCGATAGAGCATGGAGGTGGGGCTGAGGAAAACTTCGCCTAGCGAAATGGTGGGAAATTCCAGCGGAAAGCCGCCAGCCTGCCAGACGCCCCGTTTCACCGCCTCGGCCACCTCGCGCAGGTTGTTGTTACAGTTGTTGAGTTCGCTATAGGTGTTGCAGATGCCGATGACCGGACGCTGCAAATCTTCATCATCAAAGCCCATCGCCTTGGTAAAGGCGCGATGGGTAAAACCGGCGACGAGGGATTCGCGAAAAAAAGCGTCACTGCGACTGGGTGTAGTGGTCGCAGTGGTAGTTTCGCTATAGTTCTTTGTTAATTCTGACACAAATTAGTCCTTTGTTTGTGATTGAATACAGCGGTAAGCGTTGATCTATAATGAGTATAACGATAAGTAGCAATCGTGGCAAACAGGGCGCCAAAAGCCTTTGCAATGATCGAATGTCCAGATTTGGCTACATCGTGTGAGAAATGGCAGCTACGTTGCGAGCAAATTGCTACAAAGTTGCTGCATAACACATCCACTTCTCATGATAGAATATACGGTGTGACAGCGCCAGGAATGCCCGATTTCTGATAAAGTTGCCACTGAGAAGAATCACGGAGGAAGGCCATGAGTGAACAGACGCTGAATGAACAGATGTCATACGTCTTACTCAATGAAAAACGGGTTTTGCAAGAGTTGATTACAACGAGTAACAAATTACATAGTGGGCGGAATCTGCCGGAAATTCTGGATGTTGCCCTGCGCGGGGTGCAGGCGCTCGGCTTTGACCGGGTGCGTCTCTATCTCTTGTCCACAGACCGTCAATCACTCATTGGCCGTGCGCATATCGGCATGGATACACTATTTGAGGGAATCCAGTTTCAGGTTGCAAACGATGAATCAATGCAACGCTTGCTTGCAGATCCGCAACCACAACTTTTAACGCGAAAAGATGATGAAAAAACCCCTTTTGAACAACTGCTAGAAGGTGTTGAACAATGGGCCTGCATTCCCTTAATTTTTCAAGGGACGGTTATTGGTAAGGTAGCGGTGGATAATAAATTTAGCCGGCGGCCTATCAGCGAAACCGAATTAGGTATCGTGACCCTGCTTGCCAGCCAGATTGCGGCTGCGATTGAAAATGTAAATCTTTTTGCTGAAATCAGACGACATACAGAACAGCTTGAAAAGCTGCGCCATGCCACCTTAGCGATTACAGCCCAACTAGAACATGATAAACTTTTAGAAACCATTGTCAAAGAGGCCGTCACTTTACTAGAGGCAAAGGGAGGGTGCATTTATGACTACTTGCCGGCAAATCAGACCCTACAATCGATTGCCGCCTACGGTCTACCGCCGACCTTGCAAGGTCACACACTCCAAATAGGCGAAGGCATGGCCGGCGTTTTAGTGCAACGTGGCGAGCCTTGTATGATTGTCGATGATTATGAACAGTGGCCAGGGAAAGCTGAGGTTTATGCCGGCAAAGGGAACTTTGGGGCCGTGATTGATGTATTGTTGAAATGGCGTGACCAGCCCATTGGTGTTCTCTGTGTCAACGATGTGGTCGGTCGTAAGTTTACGGCAGAAGATGCCAAGTTACTTCAACTGTTTGCCGATCACACGGCGATTGCGCTGGACAATGCGAAATTAGTCACGCAACTGGCTGAACAGAAGGATCGCTGGGCGCGCCTGATTGCCAATGCGCCGTCGGGTGTGGTTGCTGTCGATCCCCATGGCGCCATTACGGACATGAATGATAAGGTGGAGACACTGTTAAGCTATTCCCGTGATGAGGTCATCGGCAAAACAATCGATCATTTCTATGGTAATACACGGGAACCTCGTAAGATTGGCAAGCTATTATATCAAGCGCCTGATGAAAAGTTGCAGAATTATGTAACAGAGATTTACAGCAAAGATGGCGAACGCATACCCATTCGTCTCTCTGCAACCTGGTTGTATGATGCACAGAAAAACCGCATTGGCAGTGTTGGCTATTTTGAAGATATGCGCACCATTCGTGAAGCCGAAAAACGGCTTGAGCTTCTGCTCAAGGCCAGTAGTATTGTTGCACAAGCTAAGAGCTTGTGCGCCGGTTTATATGATCTTGCGGAGATGCTTGTCACCTTTCTCGGTGTTTCCTTTGCTGGTATTGAATTGCTGGACGAGCGTGAACAGTTTCTGGTTGTTGAGGCCGCATTTCCCACACCCAATCACGCGCTTGCTTGGAATGCGCGTGTGGGCGAGCGGACAGCGGTTCAGGAATGGCCGGGATTGGCCGATTTCCTTGCACGCTCTGAACCCCACATCCTAACTATGAATACGGCAGAACACCGTACACTGTTGCGGGAGATAACACACCAACATCAGACAATGCAAGCGATCCAGGCCATGCTTTTCATTCCCTTGCGCACCGAAGAACGGGCAGTAGGATTGTTATTTTTAGGTGAATTGCGCATTGGCAAACAAGCGCCTTTCCAACAAGCCCAAGTCGAGTTGGCAACGGCAATTGCCAACCAGACTACCGTCTTGATTGAACGGCTCCGCTTGCATGAGCATGAACAACGCGCCCGTGAGCAACTGCGCTCCTTTTACGAGGCAAGCAATGCCTTGGTCTCATCCCAGGATCCGGATATTGTGTTACGCGACATTGCCGAACGTGCGCGCCGTGCCGCCAATGCAACCTGGGTGAGCGTGATCTTGATTGATGAAAAAGTCGGGCAGGCCCATCATTTGATCTCGGCCGGCTTTCACAAACCCTTTGACTACCGGCCCATTTTCCGGCCAGATGGACTTTCCGTGCAGGTGATTCGCACGGGTGTTCCCGTCACGATTAACGATGTGAGCCAGGAGCAGTCTCGGATTCATCCCAGCGTATTCTGGGAAGGTGTAGCGGCTGCGTTGTGTTTATCGCTATCCTTGCGCGGCAGACGGATTGGGGTGGTCTGGCTTACCTATGACAAGCCGCACCATTTCACTGAAGCGGAAATCGATGGGTTGCGCCTCTATGTCAATCAAGCCGCCATTGCCTATGATCGAGCGCGGCGGATGGCCGAATTAGAGCATCTACGGCGCGCTGCTGAGGCTGTAGCCAGCGCTGATGGGTTACCGGCGATGTTAAAGCAGATCGTCCATAGCGCTTGTGAAGTATTACAGGCGGATTCGGCTGTAATCTGGTCTTATGACGGCGCTGAAGACCAATTTGTTTTGGAAGAATCGGTGGCGGTCGGCATTTCCCAGCAGGATTGGGAGGCGTTTCGCAAGGCCGGACCAAGGGTTGGCGGCACGACTGATACGGTGATGAAACGGGGCTGGATCGGGGTGGAGAATATTGCCGCCGAGCAGCCGGAATTTATCGGCAAATCAACCAGAGAATTGCTGACGCGTATTCATGCTCAAAGCTTTCAAGGGGTTGCTTTAACCATTGAAGGGGAAACGATCGGCGTACTTTATGTGAATTATAATCAACCGCACAGTTTTCGTGAAAATGAACGAAAAATTGCGCATACCTTTGCGTATCATGCGGCGTTGGTGTTAAAAAAGGCCAAACTCTTGGAACAGGTCAATAAAGCGCGCAACGCGGCTCATGCTGTCGCTGAAGTAACAGCCTTGGAGGATCTACCACAGACGTTAGCATCCATTGTACAGCGCACACGCGAGGCGCTGGATTGTGATGCGACGACACTCTATATTTATAATCAAGATCGGGGAAATTTCGACTTTCCGCCGGCCATGGCCGGCTTAAAATACCCGGAAAAGGTTAGCGCAATTGGCGGGGTGCCGATCAATTCCGCGCCCTATAATATCATAAATCTTCCTGATCTCTATGTAGCTGAGGATGCCATCCATGATCCATTGATGTCTGGTTACTTTGTTGAGCAAGAAGGCATTGTTTCATCTGTCGGTATTCCTCTGATCACAGGTCCACGTAAAGTGGGTGTGATGTTTATCAACCATCGCCATTCCCATCGTTTTACGACGGATGAGCTTGCTAATATCAAGCTTTTTGCTCATCAGGCCGCTGTCGCTATTCGCAATGCACAGTTGTATCAGGGGGTGAAAAAGCAGGCGGCGCTTTTGGAAGCTGTCTATGGCGCCGGTCGTGCTGTCACCAGTTCATTAGATCTGAGCGAGATTCTGCATCGCATTGCCGATCAAGCGGCACACCTGACGGGGTATGAGGAGAAGCAGGAGGGCTTTGCCATCCTCACCCTGGTTGCGGGCAGTAAATTCAAATTTGTGGCATCATACCCGCGCCATGCATTGCAAAATGTTCACAAGGCGCTGGGCGAAGAGGTGGATCTGACCAAAGATGCCGATAATCGCATTGGCATTATTGGTCGAGCGATCAAAACAGGCGAGCCACAGTTGGTCGGCGATGTTACCCAGAACAAGGACTATCTAGAGGCTTACCAGGAAACCCGAACGGAATTGGCCGTGCCGATTATCATTGACAGTGAGGTGATCGGCGCGATTAATGTTGAACATCCTGCCGCCAATGCCTTTGAGGAGGAACACGTACGCGCCTTGCAATCTCTGGCAGCCCAAGCCGCGATTGCCATTCGCAATGCGCACCGCTTTGCCGAATTAAAGAGGATTAAAGGGTATATTGGCACGAAAACGGCGGTTGAGTGGATTCAAATGGTCAGTACGGCCTGGGGCCATAGTGTTCGTCGCGAAGTTGGCACCGCACGCGGTCATATTGCTCTGCTGGAGCGGTTATTAACACCGGAAGAAAAACGACCGGCGGTAATGGAAGAGCTAAAACAGCTTGCCGCCGTGATTAGCGATATTGGCGAAATTCCGATTATTGCGCCCCTCTCCTATGAAGATGCCGTTGATTCGGTGCTGGTCAATAAACTGGTTTCCACCTACCTGACACGCCTCTGGAAGCTTGTCCCATATAAACAGATTGCGTTGCAATTTGATCTGCAAGCAAATCTCGATACGGCAGCAACGGTATGGGTAAGTCCGGAATGGTTGCGGCGGGTATTTGAGATTGTGGTCGATAATGCCGTCTATGCCATGCTTCGCTTGAATCCGCCACAAAAACCAAAGCAACTACAGGTAATGACCAGACTTGTGGATAATGCCATTACGATTTCTTTCACTGATACAGGGCCAGGCATTCCATCTCAGGTGATGGCAAAATTGTTTGAAAAGCCGATCGATAAACCGGAAGGTAGTCGGGGGGCAGGGATCGGCATGATGTTGGCAAAAACCATTATGCAGACCTATCGTGGTGATATTGCGGTGCAAGCGACTAGTAACGCTGGAACTCACATTGTGATCACGCTTCCTGTCGAAGAATAGGTCAAGCGCCTTTTGCGTTACTGCTGATTCGTTCATCACCTAAAAACAGTAGCCGCAAGCGGGATAGGAGGACACTTGATGCAACATGTTCTGTTACTTGCCGACGATAACGCTAATTTTCGCAACACATGGCAAAAATTTCTCGTTGCGGCGGGATACACTGTAAAAGTTGCGACCAACCCACAAGAAACGCGTGATATACTGGAGAATGCCAGTATTGATCTGGCAATTCTGGATGTCAGATTAGAGGGCGAAGAGGAGAGCGATCTGAGCGGTTTTGAGATTGCGACCGATAAAGCATTTCGTCATATTCCCAAAATTGTACTGACAGGCTTCCCAATTTCTCCGGAAAGTTTACGTAAGCTTTTAGGGATCAATATTGATGAACTGCCGCCGGCCCTTTCCTTTGTGAATAAAAATGAGAAGGAGCTTGCGAAGACCCTTCTGGATGCAATTCGTTACGCACTCGAAATCTGGCCGCATCTCCGCAAGGCAACGGCGAAAGTTGCCATCCAAATTCGATCGGATCATGAAATCATCAGACAACAGGCTCATCGCAATTATCTTGCAGCTTTTGTCTTTTCGCTATTGGGCTTTTTATTGATTTGCACCGGCATTCTTCTTGCTTGGTTTGATCGACTAGCCGTCGGCCTTGTTGGAACCACGAGTGGTTTACTCTTGGAAGCGCTGGGCTTTTTATTTTTTACCCGGCTGGATCAAGCTAACAAACGGATGGATATTTATCATACCGAATTGGTGCAGACCTATTGGTTGGAACTTTTATTAGCGGCGTGCGAACAGTTGCCTGGCGAAAAGCAAGAGGTTTGTACAGAACAGGTCATTGCCGCCGCAGCCAAGAATTGGTTTTTACCCTTGTCGGGTGGCAAGAATTCTTGAATCAAGTAAGAGCAAGACTGTACAAGCAGAATGGGAAAACGCACATGCAGGAAACAATTTTATTTATGGATAATAATCCCCGTTTCCTCGATGTGCAATCGAGGCTGCTGGAGCAACTGGGCTACAAAGTTTTGCGCGCGCTTACCGTGGCAGAGGCAGAGAAAAAGTTAGCGAATGAGCGTATTCATCTAGCGATCTTTGATATTCGCATGGAAGATGAAGACGACGGCCAGGATATTAGTGGTCTGCTCTTGGCGCAAAACAAAGGCTTTCAGCCTGTGCCAAAAATTATCCTAACCGCGCATACTGCTTCACGCGATACCTATAAATATGCCAGGGATGTGTTAGGTCCAACCGAGAATGGTCTGCCACCGGCGGTGAATTTTATCGGCAAGGATGAGGGCCCGCAGGCCTTGATAGAAGCAGTGGAACGCGCTGTTCAGCGCCATGTACGGATTAACTGGCACTTGTTAATCCGCTGGGAAGAGCCTGGTTCCTTTGCTCACCTAATCCAGATCATTGAACCAGGAATTGACGTCTTGCAACGCCAACTCTTGACTGATGAAGTAGAGGATTTATTTCGCAAACTCTTCTATACCCATGTGCAGATCACCTTAGGGCCGATCCTCTTTCAGCGCAATGGACAAGTCATCTTAGCCGTTTTTGCCTATCCCCCGGCCAGGGGTGAGGAACAATATGTGATCTCCTGTGGTCGCGGCCAGCAGATCGCAGAGGAAGACCAGCACTACGAACAGTTGATTCGCAAGCAAGCCGGCGTAGGACGGATCGAAAAAGCACAGTCAGCACAAACTGTCCACTTTGCGATAACGGCCTATAGTCTGACTGGCGCTAAACTTGAAGAAATTAAACCCTTTGCGTTCTTTTATCAGTGCAACACCGTTGATGTCATTCAGGCTGCCATCAACAACCTTTTTGGTACAGTATTGGCGCCTTGGTATGAACCCAACCGTTCTTCCCAACTGGTTAATAACCTCCATTCCTTTATGCTCGACTGGCTAGCATTGGATGAAGAGACCTTTGATTTGGCAAAATTAGCGGAACAAGGAGCAACGCTCTGTCGCGCTGTTTCTGACAAAGGATTGGCAAAGATCGAGTATTTACCCCACAAACTCTCCCTTTCTTTTGTACCGAATGCCGTGTTATTGTATGCAAATCCCGTTGCCTATTTGCGTAAACAACAAACCATGCCGGCGCTCCCGATGCTTTACACGATCAGCCACGGGCAGGTCAACAGCGACACCATTTTGATCAACAACGCACAACAGTCATGGCTTATCAACTTTAGTCACACGGGACATGCCCCTTTGTTGCGTGATTTTGTGTCGCTGGAAGTGAGTATTAAAGTAGAGCTACTGGACACAGTTGATCTACAACTGTGTCATGAACTTGAACAGTGTTTGTTGCTCCCTGGCACCCTGACGGAAGCCGTCAACACGGACGATCTGCCGCCGGAACTAAACAAAGCCTTGCAGACAATCGTACAGATCCGGCAGTTGGCGGCAGCACAAGCCGGTCCAACGTTGGAACCCTACTTGCTTGGCTTACTTTGCGCAGCGCTGGAACGCCTAACCCTGTTTGACCCCACGCTACGCTATAACCGACGTGAACTTGTCTACTTTGCCCACTGCTTCCTGATGGCCGCCATGCTTTGTGAAAGACTCAGCAGTGCTTCAAAAGCGTCACTTCAAGTGCCGGCCCAGGCGCTCCGTAATCTCTGGATTGATGACACGAATAAAGAAGCCTGGGTCGAGGGCAAGCGGGTTGAGTTAACCCCCCAAGATTTTGAATTACTCGCTTATCTCTACCAACATACAGGCCAACTCTGCTCACGGCAAGCCATTGTAAGAACCGTCTTTGGCGTTGAGTATGAGGCGGAGGATGAGCTAATCGAAATTGAACGCAGCCGATTGAACAGCGCAATCAGTCGCCTGCGCCAAAAGCTTGAGCCTGACCCCGATAATCCACAATATCTTGTTACAATACGGGGACAGGGGTATAAGCTGCTGCGAGGTAATGTAGCATAATTTGTGACATTATTACCATCATGATCATCTGGTGAACGATCATTTGTGACATAATCCCCACACACGCCAGTGCGCTCCTCACTGCTTTGCAAGCCTTTTGTTTACAAATTGCGTGACGCACCAAGGCGAATCTGCCTTATAGTGTAGCTACGAACGCAATCGGGTAGGTTCATACACCTAAAAGTTGAGCGGTGATCAGGGCGCTTTGGCCTCCAATCACCTTCCTACCCTTGGCGATCCGTTCGCAAAAAGGAGGAACCCATCGTGACACTACAGGAACGCGAATTGCTGTTGCTCATTGTGGCGGTGCTACTCGCTGTCGTCAGCTTGTACAGTGCCTGGCTCTGGCTAAACCTCCAGATCACCAGGCGGGTGATCAGCGCCATGCCCATCATTCAACCGGCCAATGGTCAGACTGACACCCAAACAAGTGGCGGCTGCACCGGCTTGCTGGTCATCATGTTGGTCGTTGTTCTTGTTATCGCCCTGCTCGGCGCAGGGAGGTGAGCGCACACCGTTCGTCTGTACCGCACCGGGATCATTCGTAACCGACATAGAAAGGAAAGCGGATATGGATTCGACCGAATTTCGCCCTGGCCAATCCGATGCAATGGGCTGTTTGTTACAAATTTTTCTTTTTTTGGTCATTGTGGTAGCACTGGTGATCCTCTTCGTCGGCATTGGGATCGGCCTACTGTTGACGATTGGTGTATAACCATCCCCCGGATCGATCTAGCGTCGATTGTGACAATGTTGTCAATGGCAGAAGCGTTCCCCCGCGCTTCTGCCACGGCCAATCAGCGTAAACTCATTTTGGAACAGCCGTCCAGACACATCTCTTTCGTAAAACACCGCGCTCCTTATTTTGTCGCTGTTGGTCCTTCGGTTATCGTGATTTCGTCTACCAACAGTTGTTGGAGGCGGACCAACCGTTCATCCCATTGTTTTTCTATTCCGACAATCCTCTAATCCACGACCCATTTAGGAACACTATAGCAGCGTTCACGACCTTGTGGGGTGATTTAGGTTGCGCGTTCTGGAAACTGACATGAATTTCATAATCAAATACAAATGAAGCTGTCAACAAAAGAGGAGCAATTGTATTAGAAAGAAAATTTTTTGTCGAAAGGAATTTTGTTGGATTACGAAAACCAACTTTTTTCTGATGAAATCACCCGTCAATTGTCGGTGAATGGTCGGCAAAACGCATTTGACAAGGCTTCATTTCAGTATTATACTTGGGTCAACAGTAATCCATCGTCATGAACCATTTGTACCACGAACGCTGTGCCCGTTCGGCGAGTGACTAGTGACGACCCGGTTTGGTTATGCTGCCAACGAGGCAAGAACATAGGATAAGTGCTACTTTGTCTTTTGTGAAGCAGGTAAACAACGGTCATACCTTACACCAAGCAACGTCATCACGCTCCTGTTGCGCGGCCAATGACGCTGAGACTTGGATGGGGGGCAGTTGTGACGCCAAGCTGACGATGAAAGCATCATGCGCAAAGAAGACACTAAAGAGCGCTGTCCATAACATTATGAGAAACACCTGGGCGTAGTTGTGCCTGGGTGTTTTTTATTGGGCGCTTCTGCCGCCCCAGTTCCGATCAACCATTCTTTTTGGTGACAAGTGCAACCCTGTTACAGAGGCACCCTGTTACAAAGGCAACAATGAGGAAAGGTGAGACCATGGATTCAACAGCAAGCAGACTACTAAAGGCTCGGCAATATGCCGAAGAGCGCGATCGGCGGCTGAAAGTTCACAACTTTGAACTTGAGTTGCATGGAGACAATTCCAATCACACCGTGCGCTATAATAGCGGCAATTGGAACTGTGATTGTGAGGAATTTATCCTTCGCAATGTTTGTGCCCATGTCATGGCCATTGAGGAGATTCTGGGTGAGTCGGTCGAACCGGCGGTGATGTACCACCCGTCGTTATAAGCGATACCGTTGTAATCGACACTGAACGCGATTCATTCTGCCGGCCTGGCGACAGAGCCTAGCGCTATCAGGTTTGGGAAACCTGATAGCGCTAGGCTCTGTCGCCGCTTTCTTTACCCTGACGCTTTTGTGTTTGCACCGGAAGCTATGATATGCTGTGCCTCAAACTTTAAGGAAGGATGGCATTGCATTTGAAACGGCATTGGCAGTTGCTGATCGGCTTTTTGATCAGCGCGTTTTTTATTTATCTGGCCTTACCTGGCCTCCATATAGGGGAGGTCATGACTTCGTTACGAACGGCAAACTACTGGTGGATCTTACCGGGTGTTGCGGTCTACTTTGTTGGCTTATGGGCGCGCAGTTGGCGTTGGCACTATACCTTGCGTCACCTGAAGCCTGTCCCACTGGTACGGCTCTTTCCGCTGGTCTGTATCGGCTATTTCGGTAACAACATCTACCCCTTTCGCGCCGGTGAAGTGATTCGTTCCTATGTGCTGAAACAACAAGAAGATATTGCTATCAGCTCCAGCCTCGCCACCGTCCTGATCGAGCGAGTCTTTGATGGGCTGGTGATGTTGCTCTTTGTCTTTCTGGCCTTGCCCTTTGCGCCTGCTTTGCCGCCGTTCTACCGCTCACTGGTGATCTTTTTGACGGTTGCCCTCTTTCTTGCCACCGCGCTCTTTGTCTGGATGGCAACCCAGCCCCGTTTTCTGGATCGGGTCTATACCTGGTTTGCTGACCGACTATTGCCCAAACGCATCCGTCTACCACTGGATAATTTTTACAGCCGCTTTATGGTTGGTCTGCGTAGCCTCAGCAGCGGCGGCGATGTCTTGATGATCTTCGGCACCAGTATCGTGATCTGGTTGATGGAGACGGTGAAATATTGGTTTGTCATGCACGCCTTTAATTTTTCCGTCAGTTTTTTGGTGTTAATGCTTATGAACGGGTTGGTCAATCTGGCGACAACGCTGCCGTCGGCGCCGGGTTATATCGGCACCTTTGACACACCCGGCATTGAAACACTGGTCGCCTTTGGCGTCGAGCGTAATGTGGCCGCCAGCTATACCTTTACCCTGCACGCTGCCCTCTGGTTGCCGGTGACCTTGCTGGGCGCCTACTATTTCTGGCGCGCCCAGTTGCACTGGGCAGATTTTCAACGGGCCGAGGCGCAGGCACAGCAGTAGTCAATACAGGTTCGCTCATAGCGGGTGCGTGACCGGCGTGCTAGTCGCCGGTCACGCACCCGCTATGAGTAGGTTGATTATCCATGTAAACGAAGAGAAGCTTGCTGACAGCGTTGCCGCCCCACCGGTGTATAATCAGGTGATAGGTTGTGTAATGCTTCAACGATTTCGCCTGAGAGAGAGGAATTGAGATTGGCTATGGAAGGTTTGACTAAAACGACCCTCAGCAATGGCTTGCAACTGGTGCTGAAAGAGAGCCATGTGGCGCCGGTCGCCAGCTTTTGGATCTTCTACCGCGTGGGCAGCCGCAATGAAAAACCTGGCACGACCGGTATCAGTCACTGGGTGGAACACATGCTCTTTAAGGGTACTGAGCAATTTCCCCGCGGCGAATTTGACAAAGCCATTGCACGCGCCGGTGGCATCTTCAACGGTATGACCTCGGAAGATTGGACGACCTACTTCGAGACGCTACCCTCGGACCGCATTGACTTGGCACTGCAAGTGGAGAGCGACCGCATGGCAAATTCGGTTTTTGACCCGGAAGAGGTCGAATCCGAGCGGACGGTCATCATCAGCGAACGCGAAGGCAGCGAAAATAGTTATTTCTACCTGCTCAATGAAGAAGTGCAGGCCGCCGCTTTTCGTGTCCATAGCTATCACCACCCCATCATTGGCTGGAAGAGCGATTTGCTAACGATGAATCGCGATGACCTCTACCAGCACTATCGCACCTTCTATACACCCAACAATGCCATTGCCGTCGTCACCGGCGACTTTGATACGCAGGCCATGATCCAGCAGTTGGAGAGCCTCTTCGGGCAATTGCCGGTTGGCCCGGCGGTGCCCCCCATGCGCCTGACCGAAGACCCCCAAGCTGCCGAACGCCGCATTGTCTTGCGCGGCAGCGACCCGACTGCCTACTTTATGATGGTCTTTGTCACGCCGGAAGCGACCCACCCCGACTTCTTCCCGTTGGTGGTCATGGACGCGGTCTTGGGTGGCGCCAAGGGCATGGGTCTCTTTGGCGGCGGCGGCAACAATCGCAGCAATCGCCTCTATCGCGCCCTGGTCGATACACAGTTGACCGTCGATGTCAGTTGCAGCTACCGCCCGTCGATTGACCCGAATCTCTTCTCTTTTTATGCCACCCTGGCGCCGGAGACGACCCATCAACAGGTCGAAGAAGCGATTTGGGCTGAGATCCGCAAGATCCAGCAAGAAGGTGTGACTGCCGCCGAGATGACCAAGGCGATCAAACAGACCAAAGCGCAATTCGCCTACAGCAGCGAAAGCGTCACCTACCAAGCCTACTGGCTGGGCTTTAGCGAAATCATCGGTGACACCAGTTGGCTGGACAACTGGCTGGAAAAATTGAGCGCCGTGACGGCGGCGGATGTGCAGCGCGTGGCCCAGACCTATTTTACACCGAGCAAGCAAACGGTCGGTTGGTACGTCCCGGAAGTGCAAGATGAAACAGAATTCCAAAGCATAAGCGAGGAACAAGAATAAATTGCCCATGACCAAGAACGCTATTCCCAACTCTGATAATATTACCCGCGTCATTCTTACCAACGGCTTGACCGTCCTTGTGCGCGAAAATCATTCGGCGCCAGTCGTCGTGGTCGATGGGTATATCCCGGCGGGCGCTGTCCATGAGCCGGCGGCCAAAGCCGGGTTGAGCAGCTTTGTCGCCAGCATGTTGACCCGTGGCAGCGCACACTATGATTTTGACCGCTTTAATGAGACGATTGAATCGATTGGCGCCAGCCTGGGCGCGGGCAGCAGCGACCACTTTACCAGTTTCAACGCCACCAGCCTGGCCGAAGATTTCCCAACCATGATCGAGGTCTTGGCCGATGTGCTGCAACGCCCGCAATTTCCGACCGTGCATGTGGAACGGGTGCGCCAACAGAAGCTAGTGCGTCTGCAAGAACGCGCCCAGGACACGGCACAGATGGCCGGCCAGCGCTTCTATGAAACGATTTATGGCGACCACCCGTATGGCCGCTCAACGAGTGGGTATGTCGAAACCGTTGCACAGCTCCAGCCAGCAGATCTAGCGGCGTTTCATGCCAACTACTACACACCCCAGGGCGCAATCCTGGTGGTGGTCGGCGCTGTGGAGACACAGGCCGTGTTGGATCTGATCCATACGCACTTTGGCGGCTGGCAAGGCATTAGGCCAGATAACAGTGTACCGCCTTTCGCGGCGCCCAAAGGCGGCCAGCGAATCAATCATCCGATTCCCGGCAAAGTGCAGGCGGATATTGCCCTTGGTGTCCGGGCCATTCCCCGCCATCACCCCGATTTTTATGCCGTGCGGGTGGCGAACAACATCTTGGGCCAATTTGGCATGATGGGCCGCCTGGGCGAACGGGTGCGCGAGCAGCAAGGACTGGCCTACTACAGTTACAGCGCCGTTGATGCCGATTTGCACAATGGCGTTTGGCTGGCGCAAGCGGGCGTCAACCCCGCCAATGTCGAGCAGGCAGTGGATAGCATCCTGGTCGAGTTTGATCGCCTTGCGACCACTCCGGTCACCGCCGAAGAACTGGCCGACAGTCAAGCCTATATGACGGGCGTACTACCGCTAACGCTGGAGACCAACGCCGGCGTCGCTTCCACCCTGCTCACCATGGAATGGTTCGATTTGGGGTTGGATTATCTGGAACGCTATAAAGGCTTGATTTATAGCGTCACTGCGGCGGATGTCCAGCGAGTGGCGGCGCAATATCTCCGGCCTGAGCAATGTACGGTTGTGGTGGCTGGTCCGTAAAGCGTACTTGCCAGACCTTTAGGGTTTTGGAAACCCTAAAGGTCTCCGACGGCGACGGTAACTGTGAAAATTCATTCCGCTGGCTTATCAGATTGGTCAATCTGTGACAATTGATGAGTATCGCAAGGTAAACGGGTACACTGTGTGCTAAGAACGGGCGTAGATCTGATCGAGATTGAACGTGTCAAGCGCGCAGTTGACCAGCACGGCGCACGCTTTCTAGAACGTGTCTATACTGCCGCCGAGCGCCAAGACTGCGGGCAACGAATCGAGTCGCTGGCGGCCCGTTTTGCGGCCAAAGAAGCGGTGGCCAAGGCATTAGGCACCGGCATCTGGCGGCAGGGGGTCGAGTGGACGGACATTGAAATTGTGCGCGATCCCGATAGCGGCGCGCCATCCCTTCTTCTTCATCGCGCCGCGGCTGATCATGCGCAGCGGTTGGGCCTGCACGAATGGTCGGTCAGCCTCAGCCATGATCGCGACCGGGCCATTGCTTTTGTAGTAGCGCTAGGGGCTGGTTCAGTTGCCTCTCATAATCCCTAAAACACCCACTTCCCAATCACTAAATCAACCAATCACCTTTCATTGATGGATGGAGTCCTACGTGAGCAATATCCTAAAACCAAGCGCCCAGCGCGTTCAGGATGCCCTGGCGGCGCAAGGCTTTACCAACCAAGTGATCGAACTGGCCGATTCGACGCGCAGTTCGGCGGAAGCGGCGGCGGCGGTTGGCTGTGAAGTGGCGCAGATTGCCAAGTCGCTGGTCTTCAAGGGCGCCACCAGCCACAAAGCGATCCTGATCATCGCCAGCGGCGCCAATCGCGTGCATGAAAAACGGGTCGGCGCACAATTGGGCGAAAAACTGGAAAAACCGGACGCCGACTTTGTGCGCGAACAGACGGGCTTTGTCATCGGCGGCATCCCGCCCCTTGGTCATGCCCAGCCGCTGACCACCTTGATCGACGAAGACCTGTTGCAATATGCCGAAATCTGGGCCGCCGCCGGTCATCCTAATGCTGTTTTCCGGTTGACGCCGGAGGAGCTAGTGCGCATGACTGGCGGGATGGTTACAGTGATCAAGTAGTGTTCCGCTACAATAAGACCACAGGTGAATCGCAACTTTGCACGAACGCTCACGTATTACTGATCAATGTGCAAATGAAAACAGGGCGCGCTTATCCTGAGGCGCCGCTGTAGAAAGGAAATGGGTCTTATGACACGAGGTCAAAACGAATTACGCCGTCAGGACGGCATCATCGCTGGCGTTTGTGGCGGCTTGGGCGCCTTCTTTGGCATCAGCCCGCTCTGGTTCCGCCTACTGTTTCTCCTCCTCCTCCTGCCCGGCGGCCTGCCTGGGTTCCTGCCCTACGTGGTGCTGTGGATCATCATTCCGCGGCGGTAGGTAAACAGGTAGACAGGTACACAGGTACACAGGTACACAGGTAGACAGGTAAATACGTCTTACTGATAAACGCACAACTTACTAATGATCGTCGCAGGGTGCTGAATCAGGGGTAACAGGTATTATAAACTAATACGTTTATCAGTAATTCCCTGTGTACCTGTCTACCTGTCTACCTGTTTATCTGTCACCTACCGCGCCAGCCACCCCCCATCCACCACAATCGTACTGCCACTGACATAGTTTGACGACGCGGAGGCAAGGAAGAGGGTGACACCGGCCAGGTCTTCGGGTTGGCCCCAGCGCCCGGCGGGGATACGCTCCAGGATCGCTTTGCTGCGGTCGGGGTCGTTGCGCAGTGCTTCGGTGTTGTCGGTGACGATATAGCCGGGGGCAATGGCGTTGACGTTGATCCCGTGGCGCGCCCACTCGTTGCCCAGCGCCTGTGTCATGCCGACCAGGGCATGTTTGGCGGCGGCGTAGGCCGGCACGCGAATCCCGCCTTGAAAGGCCAAGACCGACGCCACCTGAATAATTTTTCCTCGAAACCCATTTTCAATCGGATGCTGCATCATGATGCGCGCTGCGGCTTGGGACAGAAAAAAGGCGCTGTTGAGGTTGACCTGCAACGTTGCATCCCAGTCGGCGGTCGGGTAGTCGATGGCCTCGGCGCGCCGGATGATGCCGGCGTTGTTGACCAGGATGTCGAGCCGGCCCAGCGTGGCGGCCACGGTTTGCACTGCCCCGTTCAACTGCTCCGGCGTTGCCGTTGACAAATCCAATTGAATGGGCAAGAAGCGACGACTGCGTGTCTCTGCCATCTGTTGCACATCGCTGTAGCGGGTGTTATAAAGACAGGCAATATCCGCGCCGGCATCGGCCAGGGCGGTCGCCATGCCCAAGCCAATGCCCCGTCCGGCGCCGGTGACAAAGGCGACCCGCCCCGTTAGATCAAAGTAGTGTCCAAGGTTCATCCTGTTCCTCCAGGTTGTTTGGCTGCGGTGCGTGGCGCCGCAGTAGAACGCTAGGCTTGTGAAGATGATTTATTCTACCATAGGCCGGCGTCAATGCGCTCCACAGGTAGCCGGAGGAGCAACAACTATCACCGCGAATCATGGGATTTGCGAATCATCCGTAGTGATTCGCAAATCCCATGATTCGCGGTGATATGCCCAAGCCCCCCAAACTCAAGCGTCCTAAGGGACGGAAGCGGCATGATGAAAACTTTACTTGCGCGTGACCACCGGGAGATAGAGCCGACTAGTGGCACGGGCGACTGGGGTTGGCGTTGGCAAAGGAGTTGCACCTTTTGCCACCTCGATCAGCGTGATGGAATTGGCCGGAAAGGTTGCGACCAACCCATTGTTATGGGTTGACAATCCCGGCTGCGTTTCGATGGCAGTCAAGTTGGCGGCGCTATATTGGTAAAGCTGGGCCCGGGTTGCCAACGAAAAATTTGCCACATTGAGTCTGGCCGTGAGTGGACTATCACCCTTATTGATTACCACTGCCGTGAGACTTTGATCGCTGGCGCGCTGGGCGGCATAGATGGAAAGCTGCCCTTGATCGCTGCTACTCGCCTGCACACTGGTCTCGCCAAAGCGGCTGCCTTGCCCGTCATAGTTGCGATAGATGCGGAAGGCAAAGGCCCCCGGCCCATCGGCGGTGAAGTTGCCACCGGGGGCATAGGGGCTATCAAAGAGAACAGCCAGATCCAACCCCTCGCGGCCAAAGATGCCCAAAACATCGGCCTGGGCCAACGCCCCATTGATATGGTCGAGCGCTCCCCAGTTATATTCGGTGATCGCCAGTTTGGTGCCAGGGTAGGAGCGGTCGCGCCATTCGCGCATTCGGGGAAGCAAGCGCACACTTTTGTAGTCGGGTACAACCTGATTGCCATCGGTGACAGGGGCACTGGGAATCCAGCTTTCATCCTCATAGGTCGCGTCCCAGAGTGAACGGGTGGAGCGCAGGCGGCGGGCTTGCGTGACGGCATCACCGGCGGCTTGCTGCGAAACGCCATCGGCAGCGACATAGTAGTGGAGATCCAAATAGTCAAGCAGGCGGACGCCGTGAGTTTGTTCATAAGCGGCCATCTGCTGCAAATACCAGGCGACCAGTGGTAGATCGCTGTGTTGTTGCCGATCGGGGCGTGTCGCCCATAGCCCCAGTTGACCGTCACGGGGGGAGTGCCAGTAGTAGGTCCAGCCATGCGCCACCGGTCCCAAGGTGAGTGCGGCGGGATCGGCGGCTTTGATGGCGGCGGCGTATTGATAGGTCAGATCACGCAATTGTTCAAATGTTACCGCCGTGGGCGCCACATCGCGATGAGTCTCAAACCAGATGTCTGGCTCGTTGTCCAGACTGTAGAAGCGGACGCCACCGTTGTCCGCCTTGCCAAACTGTTGGTGCAGATGGGCGATCCAGCCCGTGGCCCAAGCGGTGGTGATCGGAATGCTGGTGTCGAGTGGGTTATTGGCAGTGAGGTAGATCGGTTTATCCTGTTCGCCATTTGTGTAACCAACGATACCACTGCCACAATGGGCGCGTTTGGGATCGTCGGGGTCGGTGGCGGGACGTTGGTTGTAGGGGTAGGGCTGGGGGGTGTAGTTGTAGATGCGTGTGTCAAAGCTGCAAGGATAGGTGGCGCTGTTGCCCGCTTCCCCCGGATCTTTGGCGACGTAGCCGATCAGCGGAATGGTGATGATCGAGTCGGCGCCGGTACGGCGATTTTGGGTAATGAAATCGTCGGCGGAGCTGGTGCGCCGTTCGTTTTCAAAGTACCAATCGGGGTTGCCGTACATGTTGTTGCGCCAGTTGTAGCGGGTGGTATCGTTGCCGCCCCAGCGGCGCAGGGGCAGGGCAATCGCTTGGGCAAAGGCTTCGTCCTCCACATAGTGAATGCCATAGATGTCATCGCTGATCGGCTTGCGATCGGCTGCGATATCAATGCTCAAGGTAATGTCGATGTTGGGCAGCGGTGTTGGTGTGGGCGTCGGCGGGCCAGCCAGCGGATCGCCAATGAGGACAATGTCATCCAGGTAATAGGTGGGCTGCAGCGCGCCCCAGCGATCTTGCAGGGTAATGCGGGCGATGGTGGCTGGGTTGCCCAAAGCGTTCAGGGAAACTTGCACTTGCGTCCAGGTGTTGACGGCGGCGTTGATCTCCACCCGTGAGCTTTCGGCGCCGGCGTCGCTTTGCTGAATGTAGAGAGAGAGACCTGTAGTGCTGCTGCCGCCGTTGATCCAGAAGGCGATGGCGGTATAACCGGCAGTGACGATGGGCGTTGGCGCACGCAGGGAAAAACCGGCCCAGGGTTGATTGGGGGTAATGGCATAGGCTTTGGTTCCCTGATGCACAGCGGTTGTGTCATTGCGATTGGTGGCGCTATCCCACGACCAATCTTGCCAACCGGTGGCGAGGGCGTCGGCATAAATCACCAGATCTGTCGTTGATTGCTGGGCCGGCATAACTGTTTGTGCCAGCGAAGGCGGCGGTAGACAGAGCAAGACGACCAGCGTAACCAGGAATAAGCCGGAAAGAAATTGAATCGAACGTTTTTGTGACATAGCTTCACTCATAAAATTCTTTCTTGCGGTATAACGACCTTGAAATGTGCGATTATAGATAAAACATTGGTTGCCGACCACATAGACAACTATGCTAAAAGATTGAGTAGCAGCGACAAATGTAGGGCGTGATGCATAGACTATGCTATCACTGTTTGCGCGTCACAAAGCTGTCCACTTTCCTACAAAAAAAGCGGACTGTCTAATAGGTGTGTCCCAACGGTTGACACAAGGTTTTCCAAGCCCAAGGTATAAGACGCTATAGGTGTTCAGATAATCTTTCGGGACATTCTACACCTGACAGGTTTTGGAAACCTGTCAGGTGTGCCACGGATTTTTTTCTGAACGTTTATAGTTACGACGGCTATATCGATGTAGACGCTGAAAGGTAGGATCGGGCCGCCTCGCTGTCTCCGCAGCGAGGCGTGAACTGAATAGGGAGCGTTACCTCCCATCTGGCGTAAGGTAGACCAAAACCTTACATGAAAGTTACACCAAATGAACGATGAAACTGACAGGATCTTGCAATAAACTGTAGTTGTAAAGAGAGCATAAGCAAAATACGGAGTTACGACGTACTGGTTTTGCCATTTTTTCACTTGGTCCTATTTCGCTATACAACAACTGTAGCAAGGAGCGCAACCATGTTGACCACAAAAAGCTTCAACCAATATTCCTGGCTGGCCGGATTCTGCGCCCTGATCACTTTCCTGCCTGTTCTCAACCACTGTATGGCTGTACCTGGTGAAATGATGCTGACACTGGCGGCTTGGTTTTTGAGCAACAGCATTATTTCCACAGGACTCTTTGTCTACAATCGCCTGACACGCACAACAACCATGCATATCTAACTTCGGAAGCGCCTACAAACAACTGCCTGCGCCGTTCCTTCTAGATGTGCCGTGAACGGCGCAGGCAGTTGTTTGTAGGCAGTTACTCACTAATTACCTTACCGGCAATTGCACTGCAGGAATAGGAATTACGCAGTTAGTCCCTCAGAAGGTACCCACGCCATCTCTGCCGGCGTTCCCAGGTAACTGCGTAACTCTGCGGGAATTTAGATAATCATTCCGTGCCAAGAAACCAGGGGGTTGGAAAGCCCCTGGTTTCTTGGCACGGCTCTTTTTCCGAACATCTATGGGAGGGGGCGTCAATCCTAGTACTTGACCCGTTATTGCCTCATCAATTTGACAAAGTAGGCTGGACTCTGCTGTAATGGGTGGACAATCGTAACTGGAAACGCCGCCAAACTCAGCAATACGACAAGGAGCCATCCGCCATGATTCGCACCACCGTTGTCGGCAGTTGGCCTCCTGCCGCCGAATTTTTCCCTGCACTCGAAGCCTATCACGAGGGACGACTCCCTCCTAATGAAACTGAACCGCTGCTGCAACAGGTTGCGGCGCAAGCCATTGCTGAACAGTGCGCCTGTGGTCTCCATGAGTACACCGGCGGCGAAACATCGGCAGATACGTTCATTCTCCATTTCCCTGCTTGTTTGACGGGGATCGAACCGACAGCAGATCGGGAAGCGTGGGGGAATCGCGGCACCTATCGCGTGGTTGGGCCGATTGGCGCCCCTACTGGGCTGGGCATTGCCGCCGCCTTTCGTCGCGAACGGGCGCTCGATGCCAAGATCACCAAAGTGACGCTGCCCGGCCCTTCCGAGATCACCATGCGCATTGAACCAGTGGAAGAGCGGCGCGCAACCTGGCCGGCCGTGATCGACCTGATCCGCACCGAAATGCAAGCCTGTATCGACCTGGGCGCCACTGACATTCAACTAGATCTGCCCCATGTGGCAATGGGTTTAGTGGATGGCGCAGATGGCTGGACGACGGAAAGCGCCGCTGATCTGATTCGTTCGATCTTTGTGGGCTTTAGCGGCATTCGGCGCAGCATCCACTTCTGCTATGGCGATTTTATGGCGCAAAGCTGGACAACCAACCGCACCTTCCACCAATTGCTGCCGACGATTCAGGCGCTAGATGGCGTGGTTGACCGGGTGGTGTTGGAATTTTCCCTGCCGGAACAGTGGGCGGAACGGGCGTTGCTGACCCAAATTCCCCAAAGCATGGAAGTGGCGGTCGGGGTGATTGACGTAAAATCACCGGACATTGAAACACCGGCAGCGGTTGTGGCGAAAATTCAGGAATTGCTCCACTATGTCCCCGCCGAACGCTTGTTGATCTGCCCTTCCTGTGGACTGGGCCGACGTGAGACGGCGCTGGCAATCGGCAAGGCGCAGGTGATGGTGCAAGCGGTAGAACTCATCAATCAAACCATGCAGGCGCACTGATGCAAAACAACATCCAAATTGGTAAGCGCACCCTCCCGTGGGCTACCCTGCTCCTCAGCGTGATTACCTTGCTTGGCTTTGGCTTGCGTTTCTACGCCATTGGTAGGCAGACGGTCTGGTTGGATGAAGCGTTCAGCATCTGGCTGGCGCAGCAACCGCTGGTGGACATGTGGGCGTGGCTGATCAAGATCGACCAACATCCGCCGCTTTACTATTCGCTGCTTCATTTCTGGGTGTGGCTCTTTGGCGATGCACAAGGCACGGCGCGTGCCTTGTCGGCGCTTTGTAGCGGCCTGGCAATCCCGGTTTTCTATGCTGCCGGCCGTTACCTCCTCGACCAGCGGACGGCACTGCTGGCGGCGCTGTTGCTGGCGCTCTCCCCGTTTCATGTCCAATATGCACAGGAAGTGCGCATGTACGCGCTGCTGACCCTGACGGCAGCGGCGACGCTTTATCTACTCATGGTTGTCCTCTTTGACGAACGAGCGCGCCAACGGCAATGGCCGTGGGTTGGGTTGGCGGTGGCCCAAGCCGCAACCATGCTCACCCACAACACGGCGACGGTCTTTTTTCCGCTGGCGCTCAATGCGGCTATCGGCGGGGCATGGCTTTGGAAACAGGGGCAGGGCGGGGTGTCGTCGCTGCCGGTTCTCAACGCCGTTGATTTTGAGCGGCGCTGGGTGCGCACCCAATTGCTGGCGGTGGCGCTCTGGTTGCCCTGGAGCGTTCCGTTTGTCATTCAGTCCGTGATGGTGGATCGGGGGTTCTGGATCGGGCCACCGACGGTAGGCATGGTCTACGAGGCGCTGCACAATTTTAATCTGGCCTTTTTGTGGCCTTCGTGGTCGCCCCCTTTTGTGGCTGTCAATATCGGATGGTGGTTGCTGGCGGCGTTGGGGGTGCGCACCCTGCGTCTGACGCCGGCGCGCGCCGGATTGTTGGTGACGCTCTTCTTGCTGCCGATTCTGGGCGAATTGCTGGTCAGCCTGCGTCGCCCCATCTTTTCAGATCGCACGTTGATTTGGGTGACGTTGCCCTATTTACTCTTAGTGGCGGCAGGAATGGTGTGGATGGTGGAGGTGGTGGCGGAACGGGTAGCGCAGTGGGGGGCGGCCCGCCGAATGAATTCGGCGTCGGATAGCCAAAACCTGCCAAAGCAGGTTGCGGGGTGGCGCACTGGTGTGAGCGGCGGGGCGCTGGTGTTGTTATTGGCGTTGCATGGGTTGGCGTTGCATACCTATTTCACCTATTTTGAAAAAGAAGAGTGGGCGGAGGCGGCGGCCTATGTGGCGGAGCAGATCGAGCCGGGGGAGATGATTCTCTTTAATGCGACCTGGGTACAACTGCCGTTTCAATACTACTTCCGTCATTATGAACAGGGGGCGCCGTTGCGTGGGCTGCCGGTTGATCTCTTTGATCGCGGGGTGCTGGAGCCGAAGATGACTGAGGCCGATCTACCCTATCTGCGCAATTTGTTGGCCGACCAGGAAAGTGTCTGGCTGGTCTATTCGCATGATTGGTATACTGACCCACAAGGAATTATTCCTCGTGAATTGGAGCAGCAGATGACCTTGGTCGAACGGCGGGCGTTTGTCGGTTTGCAGGTGATGCGTTTTGAACGGTGAACACAACAACGGATTTAGGATGCAACGGATTTTTGCTTATGGGTAACAAGTGTCGGATTGCGGTGATTGGCGCTGGGGTGATTGGACAGAAACATGCTACGTTGATCACGACTTCGCCGGTGGCTGAATTGGTAGGAATCTGTGATGTTGATGGTAGCCGGGCACCGGTGGCTGCGCAGTTTCGGGTTCCTTTTTACCAAACGGTGACGGAATTGTTGGCGGCGGCGAAGCCAGCGGGCGTGATCATTGCGACGCCCAATCACCTTCATGCCGATGTGGCAGAGATTTGCGCAGCGCATGGAGTGCATCTGTTGGTGGAAAAGCCGATTGCCGACAGCCTGGCCGATGCGGAACGGATCAAGCGGGCGGCGCAACAGGCGGGTGTGCAGGTGTTGGTTGGGCATCATCGGCGGCATAACCCGTTGGTTGCGCAGACGCGCACGCTCATTCAAGAAGGGGCGTTGGGGAAACTGATCGGCGTTTCGGTACTGTGGACGATTCGCAAACCAGATGAATATTTTGATGTCACCTGGCGCACGCAGCGACCGAATGGTGGGCCGGCGCTGATCAATTTGATCCATGAGATCGATTCACTCCGCTTTATTTGTGGCGAGATCACCCAGGTCTATGCCCAAAGCAGTTCGGCCATTCGGGGCTTTGCGGTGGAAGATACGCTGACGGCGACGTTGACCTTTGCTAATGGCGCTTTTGGCTCGATCTTGCTGTCTGATGCCGCAGCGGCGCCCTGGTCCTATGAAGCAACCACGGGCGAAAACCCGCTCTATTTTCGCACTGCCGAAGATTGTTATCACTTTGTAGGAACGGCGGGCGCGCTGGCTTTTCCCAGTATGCAATTGTGGCGCTATGCTGATCCCCAGCGGGTGGGCTGGCAACATCCCATGACCACGCATCACCTAAACGTTGTGGCTGCCGATCCGTTAGTACGTCAACTGGAGCATTTCTGCCGGGTGATTCGCAGCGAAGAAGCGCCTTTTGTCAGCGCTGCCGAGGGGACGCGTGCGCTAGCCGTCATTCTGGCGCTGCTTGCGTCCGCAGAAACAAAACAGGTGGTGGTGTTATAGCGTGTTCTGCGGTATACTGGTGGCAGAGGCAAATACACATAGCAACTATCGTGGTTTGTAGAAGAAGTCTTGATGGATCGGTACATCTTAGGCATATCACCGCGAATCCTGGGATTAGCGAATCGCGCCAGGGGACAAAGATTCGCTAATCCTACGATTCGTGGTGATATTGGGGTGAGCGACATAATCGATCATGGCTTGTTTTACGAAACAGGAGAGAGGAACCAAGATGAAGATCGTTGACATCCGTGCCGTGCGCATCAAGATGCCGCCGCAACCGACCAAAACCACGCCCCGCCGTGAATCGTGGGGGACACAGGCGGAGGTGGCCAACCCCATGTCCCGCTTTCCCAAGGTCAAACGCCATCGCAGTTTGTGGACACCGAACCGCTGGGAGGAAGTTTGGTGCAAGGTCACGTTGGAAGATGGCACTTGGGGATTGGGTAGCACCAGCTATGGCCGCGCTGTTGCCGCCGTGATCGATGATCACCTGGCGCCCAACTTGATTGGCGAGGATGGCTTTGCCATTGAAAAGCTGGCCGATATGATGTTCCGCATGACCAAGCCTTACGGTTCGACGGGGTTGGCGGCCTATGCGGTCAGCGCCGTTGATCTGGCGCTGTGGGATGCCAAGGGCAAGGCGTTGGGGCAGCCAGTCTATCGCTTGCTGGGGGGACCGCACAAGGAGAAGTTGTTCTGTTATGCCACCGGCAACGATGTCGATTGGTATCAGGAGTTGGGCTTCAAAGCGTTCAAACTCGCTTGCCCCTATGGCCCGGCGGACGGGCTGGACGGCATTCGCAAGAACGAAGAATTGGTCGCCAAAACGCGTGAACAGATCGGCGACGACTGCGAATTGATGCTTGATTGTTGGATGGCCTTTGATGTCGAGTACACCGTGCGCCTGGCCGAGACCTTGCGCCCCTATCGCCTCAAGTGGATGGAAGAGTGTCTGATCCCGGAGGACCTGGATGCCCATGTGGCACTGCGCCAGCGGATTCCCTGGCAGACACTGACCACCGGCGAGCATTGGTATACCCACGTCCCGTTTCAGTGGGCGGCCAACCACAAAGTAGCCGATGTGTTGCAACCGGACATTAACTGGTGCGGCGGCGTCAGCACTTGTTTGAAGGTTGCGGCGGCGGCAGATGCGGCTGGAATTAGTGTGATGTTGCATGGCGGTGGCCGCAACGCCTTTGGTCAACACTTTAGTATTGCCATGCCGGCAGTGCCGTGGCTCGAATACTTTGTCGGCTCAGCACCCGGCGTACCACTGGAAGAAGTCCCTCATCTGCCCGGCGAACCCGTCGCCAAAGATGGCTGGTTGACGCCCAATGACGCCCCTGGCTTTGGCTTGGAGGTGCCGGAGCGGTGGATTGAGCCGTTCTTTTAGAGCTTGAGAGCTTGAGATAAAGAGATAAAGAGATTGAGAGATTCAGTAGCGCATTCATGCCAGTCTCTTAATCTCCTAATCTCCCAATCTCTTTATCTCCGTTTGTTTATGGAAGCAGGAGTCATTCCTATGTCGCGTCAGCGCACCATTGTTACTACCGTCGGCATTATGCTGGGTCTCTTTATGGCCTCGATGGAAGCGACGGTTATTTCCACGGCTATGCCCACCATTGTCAGCCAGTTGGGGGGGCTGGCGATCTACAGTTGGGTCTTCTCGGTCTATATGCTCACCTCGACCACGACGGTTCCCATCTATGGCAAGCTTTCCGATATTTTTGGCCGGCGACCGGTCTTTATCGTTGCGTTGGGGATCTTCCTGATCGGCTCGGTGCTGTGTGGTATGGCGCAGAGCATGGGGCAGTTGATCGCCTTTCGCGCCATCCAGGGCTTGGGCGCCGGCGGGGTGATGCCACTGGTCTTTATCATTGTTGGTGACATCTTTAGCTTTGAACAGCGCGCGCGGATGCAGGGCCTCTTCTCCGGCGTTTGGGGGGTATCGTCGGTGGTGGGGCCGCTGCTGGGCGGCTTTCTGGTGGACCAGATCTCCTGGCATTGGGTCTTCTATGTCAATGTCGTGCCGGGGATCATTGCGGCGCTGATGGTCTGGTTCGCCCTACAAGACCGTCATGTGGATAAGAATGTGAAACCGGTGATTGACTATGCCGGCGCCCTGCTGCTCACGGCATCGGTGGTGGCGCTCTTGTTGGGGCTGTTTGAACTGAGTACCACCTGGGGCAAAGGCTTGATTGCTGCGTCGGTTGTGTTATTTATCGCCCTGCTGTGGGTCGAACGACGGGCGGCGGACCCGGTGCTGCCGATCCCTCTCTTCCGGGAACGGCTCTTTGCCAGCGCGACTGGACACGGTGTGCTTTCCGGTTGGGCGATGTTTGGCAGCCTCTCCTTTGTGCCGCTCTTTGTACAGGCGGTGCTAGGGACCAGCGCCACCAGCGCCGGCTCGACCTTGATGCCCATGTTGCTGGGCTGGGTCGTGTCGAGCATCATCGGTAGCCGCGCATTGCTCTATATGAGTTATCGCAAGGTCGTCATCCTCGGAACCGTCTTGTTGACCTTGGGCGCTTTCCTCATGACGCTGATCACGGATGATGTGACCCGCTTACAAGTGATGCTCTATCTGGGCTTGATGGGTGTCGGCATGGGTTTTGCCATCTCCCCTTTCTTGATTGCAGTGCAGAGCAAGGTGGGGCGACGCAATATGGGGGCAGCGACCTCAACGCTCCAATTTAGCCGCAACATCGGCGGTACGCTAGGGGTCAGCGTGATGGGCGCCGTACTCAGCACACGGCTGGCGACTAGTTTAACCGCTGCGGGGATTGATCCGGCGACGGTTTCGCTTAATAGCCTGCTCGATCCGCTGGCGGGTAGCAATGCCGCGGCTGGTCTAAACGACGCACTCCGTCATGCGCTGGGCGTCTCGATCCAAAGCGTCTTTGTCATTGCGTTTGTTGCTGCGGCCTTGGCGCTAGGGGTCTCACTGCTGGCGCCCGGTGGCCGGATCGAAGAGGCGAAGTCTCCTGCGCCGGCTGATCCGAACGCGGTGAAAGAGTTGTCACAGGCGGGGATGCATTAGGGGTGCGGGAACACAACAGCGGATTCAGGAAAGTAACGGATTTTTTCTTACCGAAGCAAATCCGTTACTTTCCTGAATCCGCTGTTGTGTTTTTGTTCACGCCGTCTTCACCGCCGCCGCAGCCTCTAATCCTAACTCCTGGATGCTTTGGTCGCGCATGATGAACTTCTGAATCTTTCCCGTCACCGTCATCGGGAAAGCCTCGACAAACTTGACGTAGCGCGGGATTTTGTAATGGGCGATGCGACCGCGGCAGAAGTCGCGCACTTCTTCGCCCGTGGTGGTTGCGCCCGGTTTGAGTCTGACCCAGGCCATGATCTCTTCGCCATATTTCTCATCCGGCACGCCCACCACCTGGACATCCTGGATTTGCGGGTGGGTGTAGAGGAATTCCTCGATTTCGCGCGGGTAGACATTTTCGCCGCCGCGGATGATCATATCTTTGATACGCCCCACAATATTGACATAGCCTTCGTCATCCATCACGGCCAGGTCGCCGGTATGCATCCAGCGCGCTGCGTCGATGGCTTTGGCGGTGGCATCGGCGTTGTTCCAATAGCCGAGCATAACGCTATAGCCGCGGGTGCAGAGTTCGCCTGGCGTCCCGTTGGGGACAATCGCGCCGGTGACAGGGTCGATGATCTTGATCTCCACATGGGGATGCACCTGGCCGACGGTGCTGACTTGTTTGTCAAGTGGTGTGCCAATGCGCGTTTGGGTGCTGACGGGGCTGGTTTCGGTCATGCCATAGCAGATTTCTACGTCGCGCATGTTCATCAATGACTGCACCTTCTTCATCACCTCGACGGGACAGGGGGAGCCGGCCATGACGCCGGTGCGCAAGGTGCTGAAATCGTAGGTGGCAAAATCGGGGTGGTTAAGTTCGGCAATAAACATGGTTGGTACGCCATAGAGCGCCGTGGCCCTTTCCTCTTGCACGGCATCCAGAACAGTCTTGGCGTCAAAGCCGTCATTGGGATAGATCATGGTGGCGCCGTGGCTCATACAGCCCAGATTGCCCATGACCATGCCGAAACAGTGGTAGAGCGGCACGGGAATGACCAGGCGATCCTGGTCGGTAAAATTCATGATTTCGGCCACAAAATAGCCATTGTTGAGGATGTTGTGGTGGCTGAGGGTCGCGCCTTTGGGGTAGCCGGTGGTGCCGCTGGTGTATTGGATGTTGATCGGGTCGTCAAATTGTTGCTGCGCCTGTCGTTCGGCCAATTGCTCGGCGCTGACGCCGTCGCCCAGGGCCAGCAGTTCCCCCCAGGTCAACATGCCGGAGGATGGCTCGGATCCCAACCGCACGACAGCCCGCAGATCCGGCAATTGCGCCGCTGACAGTCCAGTCCCTGTCGGCAAGGGTTGGGTGTTTTGGAGTTCCGGCGCCAACTCATAAATCATCGCTGTGTAGTTGGAGGTGCGAAACTGGGGCGCGATGATCAAATACGCGCAGCCCGACTGCTTGAGGGCATATTGCAGTTCATGGACGCGATAGCTGGGGTTGATGTTGACCAGAATGGCGCCGATCTTGCTGGTGGCGAACTGGGTGATGGCCCACTCGGCACAGTTGGGCGCCCAAATACCCACCCGTTCCCCCTTGGCAACGCCCAAGGCCAACAACGCCCGCGCACATTGATCGACCACGGTTTTTAGAGCGCGATAGCTATAGCGCAGCCCCTGGTGGCGTGACACCAGCGCTTCATTCTCTGGATAGCGCGCCACAATCTGGTCAAAGAGATCGCCAATGGTGACGCCAAGCAGCGGCTTGTCGCTGGCACCGCTGGCATAGCTGCGGTTGGTTGCGGTCATCGAAACACCTCCGTTGGTATAGGTTTACTCGCCTGGAAACGGGAACAATGGGAAGCAGGCGGTTGGGGAGCCTGTGTAGTCTTATTGTACGGGGGGATGGGTGGATAGTCAAGAGAGCGCAATGAAAGCTTACGCTTACGCCGCCTTGAACTAAAGTTCAGGCTAATAGCTCAAGTCAGCTAAAGCTGACTAGTGGCAAATCGACAGTTGGCTTCAGCCAACTTTAGCTGTCAGCCTGAACTTTAGTTCAAGGCGGCTCTACCCGGTTTGTCGCGCCACCCTAGCTCCTTTCACATACCATTCATCGCGTCGCACCATTTCTTCCAGGCAAGCGCCACAAACATTCACTTGCGTTCGCCCTGGCGGTGACCAAACCGCCGTTAAGAGCGCCTTGTAAGCGCTGTGCATTTCTCGGTTTGCAGGTCACAGACACCGGTGAATGCGACACCGGTGGGTTCGATAGGAATCATGCGTCTTCTCACGCCACCAGCTTGGATCGTGAAGCCGGCGACAAAACAATCACCCAATCACCAATAAATCGCACTTGCCAAAATACCGCTTATCGTGTATGCTTCTGCCAACAATAAAAAAGCGCCACCCCCGGGTCCACACACGACCCTGCAAGGTGGCTGACCATCCAAACTGTCACGAGTCTGGCTGGCTGTGCATCATTTTACCTCATTTTGCTGATGGGACAAAGAGCGGCAGCCATCTTGAAACGGCGGTCGCTTTTTTTATTGCCCATCGTGCGCACA
Source organism: Caldilineaceae bacterium (assembly GCA_026645575.1). The sequence goes on along the minus strand of JAPKMW010000041.1, from coordinate 40,233 downwards.
GGCGCGTTGACTCATCGGCAGAAAGGGCAGCAATCCTATGGCAACCTATGCGTTGGACAAAGTGCGGCAACTGTGGCAGCAGGAGGAATTGACCGAACAGCAGATGCTTGGTCATCTCCTGCAACATCTGGAACGGCTGACAGAGGAAGTGCAGGCGCTCCAAAAGGCCGTGCGGGCGTTGCAACAGGAGCGGAAGACCTAGGGTGAGTGGCGGGTGGCGGGTAATTCGCCACTCGCCACCCACCACCCGCCCAGGGCAATCGCGTACTTGAAGCGTACCGGTGTAGCTCCTAGCGAGTCCGTGACTCGCAATGGGGTTGCGAGTCACGGACTCGCTGAGAGCAGTGTGAGTTCGCGATTGCCCTGACCACCCGCCACTCGTAAGTTGCATTTTCCCACTAAATCAAGTATGATCGACCCAAGCTTACAGTGAGGTTAGTAGCAACCGTCATCGTCAATCACAAGCGCCGTATACCGTAAGCTCGACCAAGCCATTTCCAACCAACAGAGACAATCCCCTATGTTTGAAGATCTCGAAATTACGCTCACGGCCGCCGAACCAACGGCCGGTGAGAATGTCACGATCCGCTATAACAACGAACCCCAATTCGGCGCTTTCCGCTTATCCGCCGTGGAGGATGCCATCATCGGGTTGAACGTTGCGCTGGACCTGGGACAACCACCGGATGCCGCCCTTTGGAAAAGCGCCGGTGGTGCACTCTTTGACGAACTATGGGGCGGCGCTCTCATCCGGCTCTATGCCCAAGCCACCGCGTCCGGACGCCAAACGCGCTTCCGCATCATGAGCCATGTGCCGGAGTTGTTGCGGATTCCGTGGGAATATTTGTACGACAGCAAAGAGGAGCGGCCATTGGTGCTGCATCCAGATCGATCGCTGGTGCGCAGTTTAGCTGTCCCCGGTCGTAAGCCGGTGCCGGTTGATAGTCTGTTACGGGTACTGGTTATGATCAGCGACCCCAGCGATCTGCCCCGCCTGGACAGCGCTGCCGAATGGGCCAACCTGACAAATGCTACGGCGACTGCCGCCGTTAACTTGATCCCCATTGAGCCAACCTATGAAGCCCTTCAGGGTGCATTGCGGCAACACCAACCCCATATTTTTCACTTTGTTGGTCATGGTCGCTTTATTGATACCGCACAGCAAGGCGTCCTCTATTTCCAGCAGACGGACGGTAAGGCTGTTCGCTGTTCGGCTGAACAACTCGCTACCTTGTTGACCAGTTGTGAATCGTTGCGGCTGGCGTTGCTCAATGCCTGTCAAGGCGCGACATCGGGCCAGCGCTCCGCCTTTGCCGGGGTAGCGCAAAAGTTGATTCAGCAGGGCGTACCCGCAGTGATCGCCATGCAAGCGCCGATCCTCGACAGCGACGCCCTGGCCTTCTCCCAGGAGTTCTACCGCGCCCTGGCCGATGGCTACCCCCTGGAAGCCGCCGTCGGCGAGGGGCGCAAACGCATCGCCGAACACTCGACAGCGTGGGGCGTGCCGGCGCTCTACTTTCAGGGCAGCGAACCCTTTGCCATTCCCGTGCTGGACAATAGCCAAAAAGCGGAACGGCTCTGGCAACGCGTAGAGAAGATTCGGCATGTACCTGAACAGAACAATCTTTTGCTGCGGCTGGTTGCACAAATCTTGCAACTACAGCCAACTCATGCAGGAGCGCGACGGTTGCAAGAAGATTTCGATGACGCAATCGAGGCAGCGCGCTTATACCCAGTGGCAGAAGCGTATTACCACAACCAGCAGTGGCGCGAAGCCTATCGTACATTGGAACTGATCCGCCGCCTACAACCCAACTTTCGCAACACTTGGCAACTCCTGGTAGAGAGTAAGCAAAAACTGGATGCCACCGAGACTGTCCTGCCGCTCGATTACGAGAAACAAGTACAGGAGTACAAACCGCTGCTGAATGCGTTGACAGAAGGGCGGCTCGTGCCTTTTCTGGGCTGGGATGCGAGTCGCTTGGGACGGTTAACGACAGATAGCTGGACACCTGGCGAATCGTCGCCCAGCGCCGAGGAGATGGCAGCCCTCTTGGCTGAACCTTTAGAGCCGCAAGTCACCTCTACAACCCCCTTGCTGCAAGTGGCGCAATACACCTTGCTGTTGGAAGGTCAGTCGGCGCTCTATCGTCGCTTGGCCGAATTTTATACGCAACCTGGACCGCCCACCATTCTTCATCATCTGCTGGCCCAGTTGCCTAGTCGTTTATATCGCAAAGGCTTTCTGCGCGATGCTGACCAACGCTTCGTGATCTTTACAACCGCACTCGATGATCTGCTGGAGCGCGCCTTCGCCGACGTGGGGCAGCCCTATCACCTCTTTGCCTATCGTCATCGCTTTATCGAAGAAGGAGTTGATCATCCGGCGCGCTTTATCCATATCCCACCCATCGGCTCGTCGGCGGAAGTCATCGATCCGCTGACCTTTGATGCGCATACTACCGACGAACACCCCATCATTATCAAATTATGTGGCCTCCGCCCTACCGATGAACCAGGTAGCGTTCTGATTACGGAAGATCAATTTTTGGATTATCTACCAGCTCAAGAGATTGGGACGCTCTTGCCCACCCGGCTGTTGCGTCAGATCAACCGGCGTAGCTTTGCCTTCTTTGGCTATAGCTTACAGCCGTGGCATCTGCGCCTGATCTGGCAGCGCGTGCGCTTTCAGAAGCGCCGCCTTCATGACAAAAGTTGGGCGATTGTGGCTGCCTTGTCGCCCATTGAACGAGAATTCTGGCTCAGCCAGGACATCACCCCCTTGGTGGCGGCGCCCGAAGGGGTGGTGGCCTATGTCAATGCTTGGTTGGAGACGCTTTAATCATCAATAGCCATAAGTAATGGTCAATCGATAATGGGTAACGGGACAACACAGCAGGGGATGAACTCGCCCTATCGGGGATTAACGCCCTATACTGAAGCGGATGCGGCCTATTTCTTTGGGCGCACGCATGAAGTTGCGACGATTATGGCGAGTCTGGAAGTTGCGCGCCTGACGCTCTTTTATGGCCCTAGTGGGGTGGGCAAAAGTTCGGTGCTACGGGCTGGTGTGCTTCATCAGTTGCAACAACAGACATACACAAGTGTGCGCCGTTATGGTCGTGCCGACTTTATCCCGGTTTATTTCAATCGCTGGCAAACCGATCCGCTGACCGGACTGGCGCAGGCCATTGAAACGGCGATCATCGATTGTGGCTTACCCACAGCGGATTGGCCAAGGGCGCCTGGCGACTCGACACGACCGCTGCCATTGACTGCCTTCCTTACAACCTGGAGCAACCGTACTCAGAGTGATCTACTGCTGATCTTTGATCAATTTGAAGAATATTTCCTCTACCATCCTCCTACTGATGACGCTGGTGATTTTGCCTATGAACTGGTGCAGGCGATGAACAGCCTCGACCTGCGCGTTAACTTTCTCCTGAGCCTGCGCGAGGATGCTTTGGCGCGTCTGGATCGCTTTAAAGGGCAGATTCCCTTTCTGCTCGACAACCGTCTCAGCATCGGCCATTTAGGTCGTAGCGCCGGCAAAGAGGCGGTGGTCAGGCCGTTGGAGCAATACAACCAGGAGCATGGTACGCGGATAATGATTGAACCTGGCCTGGTTGATGCTGTGCTAAACCAGGTGGGGAGCGGCCAGGTAGCGTTAAGCCGCCAAGGCGTCGGTGGCCGCAACGTTGACGGCGAACAGATTGAGGCCCCCTATCTGCAACTGGTCTTAACCCGCCTTTGGGAAGAGGAATGCAGCCAAAGCTCGACCCAACTGCGCCAAAGCACTCTTGAGGGGTTGGGCGGGGCAGCGACCATTGTCCGCAATTACCTAGGCGACACCCTGAATGCCTTGGAACCAGCGGAACGCACGCTGGCTGCACGCTTCTTTGATCGGCTGGTGACGCCCTCAGGTGCCAAAATCGCTTTATCTCTGGATGAGCTGGCCTATTACGCTGAAGGCGAACGCAACGAAGTTGAACAAGTGATTCAACAATTGCAAGATCGTCGCTTGGTCCGAGGCATTCAGTCACCCACAGGGGCAGTTCAATACGAAATCTTCCATGATGTGCTGGGGCAACCACTACTCGATTGGCAAGCGCGCTACCAGAAGGCTCAGGAAGAAGAGGAAAGACTCGCCGAGGAACAGGCGGCACGCGCTCAGGCCGAAGAGCGCATCCTGATTGAAACGCGCCATAATCAGCGGCTGCGCTGGTTATTGGCCGGTATGGTGGTATTGGCAGTCCTGGCAGTGGGTCTGGCCTTTATTGCCCTCAATCAATCGCGCAATGCGTCTGTGCGACAACTAGCCGCACAAGCCAGTCACCTTGCTGTTACGGAAGCGGACACTGCTTTCTTACTTGCGCGCGAAGCATATCAGCGGCAGCAAAGTGAAGTAGGCGATGCACGTTCCGCTCTATTAGCGGCACAGCAATGTTGCGCTGATAATGTGCTGGCCTTCTTACGCAGCCATAGCGACCGGGTCTGGGATGTAACATTTCACCCAACCACGCCATTGCTCGCCTCCGGTAGCGATGATGGCAAAATTGTGATCTGGGACTTGACCACTCGGCGCCCAATCAAAACAATCACCAATTCAACCTCTGCGGCTAGTATCTATACCGTGGCCTTTAGCCATGATGGCAAACTGCTGGCGGCCGGCGATGGCGATGGGGCGATCTGGCTGCGCGATACAACCCGCTGGCTGCCTGTGGGTCAGCCGTTGCGCGGCCATGCCTACAATGTCCATAGTCTTGCCTTTAGCGCAGATGACAAACTGCTTGTTTCCGGCGGCGCCGATAAGCGGGTCATTGTTTGGGATCTGGCGACGCACTGGGAGATTACTCGCTCGGTTAGTCATCAGGATTGGGTGTGGGATGTGGCGATTGCCCCGGATAATCGCACCGTGGCATCGGCCAGCCGGGACCGGACAGTGCAACTGTGGGACATCGGCGCGCCGCCCGCTGGCATGGTGACGCACACAGTAACTATTACGCCACAAGATGGTCAAGTTGTCACCAGTGTGGCCTTCAACAGTTCTGTCGATCAGCCCCTGCTGGCAACGGGCAATGCGGGGAACTCGCCGCCCCTCAAAATTTGGGATATGCGGCCCTGGCAACAAAACCGTGCGCGTCCTGCCGAGATCGCCAAAAGTTCTGGCGATTTTAATCATACAAGGACGATTTGGGGCATTGGCTTTAGCCCAGTCGATCCTACCTTGCTCGCCAGCAGCAGCGAGAGTGGCGTCGTTAGAGTCTGGCGGGTGAATCCCACACGCATCAACGGCCAACCCACTTTGTCGCCGCTCAGTCTAGGCTTGGCCGCCGGCACAACCGGTCTCTTTCGCCTGGCTTTTAGTCCTGATGGTAAAACCATTGCCACCGGCGGCCTAGATTGGCTAGTTACATTGTGGCAACGGGATGAAAGCCAATCTGTCATCCGCCACGCCGATAATATTCGGACAATTCGGTTGCTGCCGGATCAAAAAACACTATTGACCCTGAGCGCCGATGCCAAAATCAGCACCTGGGATGTCGCAAAACGGCAACCGCGCAATGAAATGGTGGCCTTAAATGGTATCACATCCATTGGTATAGGCGTCATCAGTCCCGATGGCGCTATCGCTGCAACGGCGGATGTCACCAAACCCGTGACGCTGTGGGATGTGGCTACTGGTCAACCACTCAATAAGACACTGCCCCTCACGACGCCGGTGCGTTCCCTGCTTTTCAGTCCAGATAGCAATCTCCTGGCGGTGGGCGAAGAGAGCGGCAACCTTTCCCTCTGGCAGATCCAGAGTAGCGAGCCCGCAAGCCGTTGGCAGGCGCATCCCGGCTTGGTTGACAGTCTGGCCTTCAGACGGGATGGCGCCGTGTTGGCGTCCGGTGGTTGTGGGACACTGATCGAGAGTCGCGGCAGTATGATCTGTGGTCGTGGGGAGATTCGCCTGTGGTCAGTCAAAGACGGGCAGCCATACGGCGCCGCCCTCAAAGGCCAATCGGGCGCCGTGACGGCCTTGACCTTTCATCCACGGCAGCCGTCCGTGCTCGCCGTCGGCACCGGCGATGGTACGGTGATGACCATCAATCTGGATAAACCCGACGCCCGTCTCAACTTTGGCTTGCGTGGTCAGCGTATCCGTGTCTTGACCTTTAGCCCAGATGGCCGCTACCTGGCGATTGGCAAAAACAGTTATGAATTTGGCCTCTACGACACAACGACCGGCCAGCCCTTTGGCAAAACTTTCCGTGATCATGATGCCTATATCTCGGCCTTACTCTTCCACCCCAACGGCGAACTCCTCTTTTCCGGTAGCGAGGATGACACGGTTGTCGTTCACGATTTGCGTGTTGACGCGTGGCTCGAACGCGCCTGTCGCGTCGCCAACCGCAATTTTACCCAAGCAGAATGGCAACGCTACTTTTTTAGCAGAAGCTATCAACGCACCTGCCCAGAGTTCGCAGACGGACCATAGATTTCACATAACTTGGAAGAAACTTCTGGTTTTCAACCTACCTTGCCTCAGAATGCCACCGCAGCCGAATTTCGGCAGCTTACCGGTGATGGCATCGGGTCGCCAACGGTCACGGTTATGGCTACGGTGGGTGCCCCGCTATCACCCCTTGCCACGCCCACACCCACCGCAACCGCCACCGGGCCTTGATGCGCTTCCGGTGCAAGGACTGGTTACGGTTTAGCGCAAGGGCCGGTCTGTGCCGGAAATGGTGGATTTTACCACTGATAAACCACCAGTTGGTCTGCGATCATCAATGACTGGTACACCGGAGACGGTTGCGGGCGGGCGGGCCAAGCGCGTGCGTTGCACGGGTCACAGCGGTTCGCCTGCCGGCAGCAGCGGTTGACCCGTGCAATGCACGCGCTGGTCGTAGATCGCGCTCCGCCTAAGTTTACCGGTAGATTCGTAACTTATGGTATGATGAAGCGAATCGGCATGAATGATGTAATTCGCCGGCGTTTTACAATCTGGAAAACCTGCCTTTGCGTTAGGTGGAAGGAGCAAAGCTATCGATGACCGTGATTCTTGATCAATACCCGCTGCTACAAACAGGCACCTTTGAGATCCGCCAGATAGTGACCGTTCATGTCACCGCCGAAGAAGCGCAGCGCAAAGTCGCGCGCTGGTTGCGCATGGAGGTCAGCCATATGCTGGGGGCTGATACGCCAACGCTGGTGGTCGGTCAACGCACGGTCTGGCGCGTGCCGGCCCATTTCAGCGCACCGCGGGTGGGGATCGTCGGCGAGGTTGGGGAAGTGGAAGTTGACGCCCTCACTGGCGAAATTTGTGAGCGTGCGATCTGTCAAGCCCAGATTGAGCAACGTGCCGACGCGCTAGCCGCAACACTGCCACCTTTTCAGCCCTATAGCACCGTTCCGCCCATAGCACTGCCAGTAGATGTACCGCGGGCGCCGATGATCGTCTTAAACGCAGCCGGTGATCCAATCCTTGCGCCAGTAGCAGGCGTTTAACAACATCACAAGTTGACCTTCCTATGCCCTCCTTTTCTCAACGTGTGTTGCTCCCTGTGCCGCACTTTTTGCAGCGCGCCAATGCGGACTGTCTGCCAGCCTGCGCACTGATGGTGTTGATGTATCTGGGACGTTCAATGCGTTATGAACGATTGGTGCGCCTATTGGGGACAAAGGACTACGGTACACCCTTTTCCAACCTTCGTCATTTGGAGCAGATTGGCATTCAAGTTACGGTTGCATCTGGCACTTTGACGCAACTCTATCATCAGTTGAGCCAGAATTGTCCTTGCATCGCCTCGGTCCAAACAGCCGAGTTGCCGCACTGGGAAGGGCAAACTGATCATGCGGTTGTCGTCGTTGGCATGGATCACCAGTACGTCTACTTGAATGATCCGTCGTTTGAGATTGCGCCTATCATCGTGCCGTTGGGTGATTTTGATTTGGCCTGGCTTGCCAAGGATGAGGATTTTGCGTTCTTCCGATAAATGCGCTACTTTCGCATCATCAGTTGTCGACGGGCGACAAACGCCGAAAGAAGAATCGATGAGCAAGCCTAACTCACCCACCAAATCCACCGAGGAAATACGCCCGGAATATGATTTCCGCGGTGGTGTGCGGGGCAAACATGCCAAAGCGATGCAGTCCGGGTACATCGTTACCATCCGCCAGGACGATGGTACGACGACCGTGCAAACGGTGGAGCCGCGCCAAGGAACGGTGATTCTGGAACCGGATGTCCTGGCCTATTTCCCGGACTCGGCAGCGGTCAATCATGCGCTGCGCACGCTGATCACGCTCTTCCCGGATCGACAATCCGTCACCAAACCATAATTACTCCGTAACGGCGAGGGCTGCGTTGCACGGGTCACAGCGGTTCGCCTGGCAGCAGCAGCGGCTGACCCGTGCAATGCACGCACTGGTTGAATCATGCCGACGCAAACACCGGCTGTGACCACTGCGCCATCCAACTTACCCACCGTTGTTCTAACGTTGCCTGATATTGTTCCAATTGTGTGCGTTGGCGGACGGTTAGGGGCGCTGTCGTCAGAAGCGAATGGCTCATCTGCAAAGCCCGGTGGGGATCACCGGCCTGCGCCCAACAACTGAGGGCGCTAAAGGCGTGCAGGTAGTGCAAATCCGGTAATTCCTGGCGTGCGGCCCAATCCGCAAGCTGCTCTTCCTGGTGAGCGGCTTGGGCAAAACGTTCGGCGGCTTCGGTGAAGCGGGCTTGCGCTTTGAGCGTATGCGCTTCCAGCAAGAGACGCGCTTTGTCCCGTTCGACCACTTGTAGCTCTGGGGGGAAGGGCTTGTAAGTAATCCCACTTCGCTTTTCCTGTGTCATCATAACGCTCACCGCCGATGAAATGATAAATTGACCTGCTGTCGATCAAAATGAACAATGCAAACATAGCCGCCAACACCAAACGGATTGTCTAACAATTGACGCGCTTTCATCCGTTGTCGTGGCTCCAATCGTCCGTGTAAAATGCCGCTAATTTCCAACCCATACAATTGTTGTCCATCGCCTACCCAATAATCAAAACGATCACCGCTTTCGGTCACTTTGACCACTTGCAGCCCCGTATAAAAGGGCAAAATGGCGCAGGCAATGCCACAGGCGGCCCACTCGGTAATCACCGTATCTTGCACCGGTGGTAAAGATAGCTGCGGACTATTTTCTTCCCAGTGTAACAGTAAGCGCCGGCTGATGGTAGAGGTAGTATAGATCTGCTCCAATGTCACCGTTAGCAATAGTTGCGCTGCTGCTGTGTATTGCTGCAATCGGTAGATGGTAAACGGTAAGAACCACTGTGCATCAATCAGATTCTTCTCTATAGCACGATTTAACGATAACTGATCATCAAATTTAGCATTCACACAGGATCCAATAACGACTGGGTGAGCAACTGTACAATGATTGTAGGTAAGAAAAATCATACCATAGCGGAGAATGTATGCCAAATTTGTGGGGTACATCCTATAGTTGCTGATCCTGAACATCCCGCCGATGAAGAACAGTGGCTCCACAGGGGGCGCCTTGCTTTGCTTCGACCTGTCGAGCCAGTTATGATTTGCCCTGGTGGTTTACCTCCTACTACAGTTTAGCAGGTTTTGCCACCGGCAAACCGCTGGTTGGTCTGCTTTCATCAATGACCGGGAAACCGGAAACGGTTGCTGGCGAGTGGGGCAAGTGCGTGCGTTGCACGGGTCACAGCGGTTCGCAAGACAGCATCATCGGCTGACCCGTGCAACGCACGCACTGGTCGATAAGCCGCGCCGCGCATCTGCAATACACCCGCGCCCCGCCTACGTTTCCCGGTAACTTTAGCACCTGTGGCATGATGGGGTTTATCGACTTGGCTGAGGTACGATTATCTTGTGGTGCAGGAGGCGGAGAATTCTTTATGGAACGGAAGATCATCGGTCGCTATATCGTCAGTGACCCGGAGATTTGTCACGGCAAACCCACCTTTCGTGGTACACGAATCCTGGTGGCGGATGTGTTGGAACAAGTGGCGGAAGGGCTGGCGTGGGAAACGATTATTGCGGAATGGCGTGGCAGCCTGAGTCGGGAAGCGATTGCCGAAGCCGTTCGCCTCTCAAGCGCGGCCTTTCTCGAACATCTGGAGCAGTACAAGCTAGAATCAGTGGCGGCTTGAATATCCTGGACGAAAATGTCATTGACAGCCAGCGTAATCAGTTACGTAGCTGGCGTATTGCTGTGCGCCAAATCGGTTATGAAATTGGCTGGAAAGGGGTGAAGGATCGGGAGATCATTCCACTGCTGCATCAGATCAACCACCCCACCTTTTTCACCCGTGACAGTGACTTTTATCACCTGCGATTGTGACATGCAAATTACTGCCTTGTTTATCTCGATGTTCGCAAGCAAGAGGTGGCCCTTTTTGTGCGGCGCTTGCTTCGGCACTCGGCATTGAATACAAAAGCCAAACGCATGAGCAAAGTGATCCGCGCTTCGCATATCGGTTTATCCTTTTGGCAGCTTCATCAGCGAACTGAAGATCATCTTGAATGGTGACAAATCGATGAGAAAATCTAAGTCATCCACCCAATCCACGGCGAAAATGCGCCCAGAATATGATTTTCGCGGCGGTATACGGGGCAAACACGCCAAAGCGATGCAGGCCGGGTACACCATCACCATCCACCAGAACGATGGCACGACGACCGTGCAAACCGTGGCGCTGCGCCAGGGAACCGTGATTCCGGAGCCGGATGTCCTGGCCTATTTCCCGGACTGATGATTGATCCACTAAAAATCAAAGAGATCACCCAAGAAAGATTTGCGCTTGCGCTTCTCTTTGTCGCTATAGTAACGATCTTTGTGACTATCTTTGTAGCGATCTTCGTCATCATCATCGTCATCCCGGTGGTCGCGATAGTGGGGCGCGCGTCCGGGTTGCGCTACCGGAGCGCTGCGGTAGTCGGCAGCAGCGGAGCGTTCAATGAGTTTATCAAGCTCACCTCGATCCAACCAGACGCCACGGCACTGCGGACAATAGTCAATTTCAACCCCTTGTCGATCCGTAATCTTGAGTTCCGTACTGCAAACAGGACATTTCATGGCGTTGGCTCCTTTCAACCAGCAACCAGCATGCAATGATCTGCGTGCCGCGTCGCCTTCGACAAACTCAGGCCACGCGGCACGAATCACGCTGCACCTTCTAGACTCAGTTCAAAATGAGCCCCGGCGTTTGTCGAGTAGAGACGACTGGCGCTAGTCTCCAGTCTCGACTCTCTGAAATCGGGTTTTCATCCTGAACTCAGTATCAGTAGACCGCAACGCTATCCAGCCTGACTCTGGACTTAGGACTGCGGACTACTGAGTATAATTAGCTGCGCATGGCAGCGTAGGCGTTGCGATCAGCAACCGTCGTGCCGGCCAGTTCGCGCAGGCGGGCGACGCGCTTGGCGGTTTCGGGGTGGGTGCGGAAGAGCGACCCCAAGCCCCCCAGAATCGGGTTGACAATATAGAGGTGTGACGTGGCCGGACGCACATCCATTGGGCGCTGATGCACCATCGCTTCCAGCTTTTCCAAGGCTGTGGCCAGGGGCAGCGGGTTGCCGAGAATCTGGGCGCCGGTGGCGTCTGCTGTGTACTCACGCGAGCGGGAGATCGCCATCTGGATGAGCAAGGCCGAGATAGGGGCCAGAATCATAGTCAGTAGACCACCGGCCATCCCCGCCATACCGCCGCCATCCTCCTCTTCTTCGGAACCGCCAAAACCGCCAAAGATCATGCCCCACATCACCATATCGGCTAACATGCTCACGGCGCCGGCAAAGGTGGCGGCAATGCTGGAGATGAGGGTATCGCGATTCTTGATGTGGGCCAGTTCATGGGCGATGACACCGGCCAGTTCGTCGCGGTTCAAAATTTCCATAATCCCGGTTGTCACGGCCACGGCGCCCTTGCTCGGTGAGCGACCGGTGGCAAAGGCGTTAGGGGTGGCGCTGTCAATGACATAGACCCGCGGCTTGGGCAGGGTAGCCCGTTCCGAAAGGACGCGCACCATACCATGCAAATCGGGCATTTCCGCTTCGGTCACTTCGCGGGCGCCGCTCATCTTGATCGCCATCGTGTCCGAGAACCACCAGGCGCCCATGTTCATGGCAACGGCCAAGACCAAGGCAAAGACCATGCCGGTGCTGCCGCCAATTGCCCCGCCGATCACAATGAATAGACCAGTCAACGCCGCCAATAACAATGTCGTCTTGACTGTATTCCACATCTGTCCCATTCCTCAACCTCCTTATGGGGTACATTTGTTTGCCGAAAAAGCCGGTAAAAAACAAAAAGCCAACATTTCTTCTCTGCTGGCAAAGAAGAAATGTCGGCCTACTTGACAACCCGTCATCTGTGTTGATGCGCGCTGCCCTTCCCATACCGCACAAGTTGTACAGTAGTCGACTGGCTGCATTTGCTTTACAGAGTACGCTTTGTTGAGTCCGCCGGAGCGGTATTCATATAAGTGGCAGTATACTGAAAACCCTAATGCTTGTCAAGGCATTTGTATAAGTCTTGCATAAGAATCTGCTTAATGTTTGCCTGGCAGCGTCGGCGGTCGGCCCCAACAACGCTGTTCGCTTTTAACCTACCCGAATATTGACGAACACGCCTCACCCACATACGATAGAAGCGCACAAATTCATTATCAGTAGGCCGTAGTCGTAATGCCGCCTCGGTTACGTTGCGGTCTACTGATTATTCCGATCAGCTTGATCACAAAATCCAAGGATACGAGTATGACTCTTCTCCATTTTGGCGCGCACATGTCGATTGCTGGCGGCGTCAGCCAAGCGTTGGATCGCGCCGCTTCGATTGGCAGCAACGCGGTACAGATTTTTACCAAAAACAACCGTCAGTGGAGCGGCCCACCAGTGGATCTGGCCGATGTAGCACGCTGGCGGGAACAGATGCCGGCGCTGGGCATCGACTACGCCGTCAGCCACGCCAGCTATTTGATTAACCTCGCCAGCGTCAAAGATGATCTCTGGGAAAAGAGTCTGCGCGCACACAAGGATGAAATTCAGCGCGCCCATGCCTATGGCGTCGCCCATGTTGTCCTCCATCCGGGAGCGCATACCGGTAGTGGGGCGGAGGCCGGCATTGCCCGCATTGCCGGCGCGCTCAACCGCATCCACGCCGAGACGCCCGACTGTGGCGACACGCTGACCCTTTTGGAGTTGATGGCTGGCCAGGGGACAACCATCGGGCGCAGCTTTGGCGAGTTGCGGCAGATACTCGAACAGGTAGAAGACAAAGGCCGCGTCGGCGTCTGTGCCGACACCTGTCATGCCTTTGCCGCCGGCTATGAGTTGCGTACTGATGAAGGCTATGAAGCGATGATGGCCGAAATCGACCGGGAAATTGGGCTGGCGACGGTCAAGTGTTGGCATTTCAACGATAGCAAGGGCAAACTCGCCAGCAACATAGACCGCCACGAACATATCGGCGCCGGCGAGATTGGGATGGAAGGCTTCCGCCGCATTATCAACGACCCGCGCTGGTGTGGCATCGCTATGTTGTTGGAGACGCCCAAAGAGGATGATCTGAAAGATGATGTGGAGAACTTGGCACGGTTATGCGAACTAGTGGCCGATGCCGAGCGGGTGCCGCCGGGATTACGGCAACCCCCAATTGTCGATTGATAAATCCTTCTACATCATCGCCCAGCCGCCATCGACCAGCAGCGACTGACCGGTGACAAAGTCGCTCAGGTCACTGGCGAAAAAGAGAACGGCCTTCGCCATGTCCATTGGCGTACCGCGCCGTTTGATCGCTTGATTTTCCAACACAAAGCGGTTGTAGCCTTCGGGATCGGGGTGGATCTTTTCGGCATCGGTGGGAAAGGCGCCTGGCGCAATACAGTTGACCCGAATCCCTTCCGGGCCAAGTTCGCGCGCCAGCGCTTTGGTAAAGCCAACCACCGCGCCTTTGGTCGAAACATAGTCGAGCAGGCGATCCCATTTGCCCAGAAAAAAGGTGATGGACGAGATGTTGATGATCTTGCCGCCGCCCCGCGCCTTCATCGACGGGTAGACCGCCCGCGCACAGAGGTAGTACCCCTTGATGTTGACGGCAAAGACCCGATCCCACTCGGCTTCGCTAATTTCCGTCCAGGGACGGGCCGGGTAGATAGCGGCATTGTTGACCAGAATGTCAACGCCGCCAAAGGTCGCCACCGTCTGTTCGACCATCGCCGCCACACTGGCGCTATCGGCCACGTCACAAGCAACGGCCAGGGCACAGCCACCCTGCTGCTCAATATTTGCAGCCACTTGTTGAGCCGTTTCCCATTTCACGTCCGCAATGACCACTGTCGCACCAGCTTGCGCCAATCCCTGTGCAATCCCTGCACCAAGCGCTCCCCCGCCGCCGGTGATCACCGCCACCTTGTCGGTCAGTAATGGTATCATCCGCTTCTCCAAAAAAGTAGGTGCGAGAACACGACAGCGGATTTAGGCGGGAACAGATTTCCCCCTCGGACAGGCATCCGTTCTTTCCTACATCCGCTGTCGTGTTCCTATGCGCGCACTGGATAGTGTAACAACCCTTGGCGGTCGGTGCGCGCCCGCATAAGGTGCCCTTCAATACTCGTCACATAAAGGGTGCGTAGATCGGCGTCGCCAAAGGTGCAGTTGGTGGGGCGGTTACAGGGCAGCGGGTGCGTTTCCAGCACTCGACCGTTGGGCGCAAAAACATAGATCATGCCGCCGGGACCGCTCACCTCCCAACCGGCGGTGGCGATGAGGTTGCCCTCGGTGTCGAGACACATGCCGTCAATACCGCGGTGGGGGTAGAAGTTGTGTAAAACTTGATGATCGCCCAGCGTACCGTCTTCGCGGATGGGGTATGCGCGCAACTCGCGCTTTTGGCCGTCGCCATACTTGCTCTGCGCCACATAGAGCGTCTTCTGGTCGGGTGAAATCAACAAGCCATTCGGCGAGGTCGTGTCAAAGGTCACACGCGTCACGTTCCACGTCCCATCCGGCTGCGGATCAGCGCGGAAGATCGATTCGTGATCCAGTTCCATGTCACTGCGGTCGTCGCCATAGCGCGGGTCGGTGAACCAGATACGCCCTTGGTTGTCGATGGCGAGATCGTTGGGGCTGTTAAACTTTTTGCCTTCAAAATGATCACAGATGACAGTGGTGCTACCATCGGGTTCATAGCGCACAATGCGCCGACCACCTTGTTCTCTGGGAATACCGCCTTCACAAGCGTAAAGCTGGCCGGCTTTGTCCAGCATCAGGCCATTGGCCCGATTCGTGCCCTCACGAAAAACGGTGAACGCGCCACGTTGGGCATCATAGCGCATCACGCGGCTGTTAGGAATGTTGGTAAAGAGCAAGCCACTGCCGTCCCAAGCCGGGCCTTCGGTCAGGCCGATGGGGTCGAGGATGGTTTCAAAGTGCCAAGACATGGTTCCTCCATCTAGAGTCGAAAGCAATTGAGAATTTCGGTGATTTTTTAGGGGGAGAGCCAGATGGTGTCGCCGACACGAACTTGGCCCAGGCGCTGTACGGCGCCATAGATGCCAGCGCACATTTCTTGCTCAGGGAAAGTTGCCAACGCTTGGAGGACTTGTGGTTGGCGTTGGGTTGTTTCGGGGTCGATGGTGATCAATGAGCAACGCGCAATCGGATAGTTGAGTTGCAGTTGGGCGGCGTCTGGCCCGTCGCCAAAGGTGACAGTGTGATTGAGCCACTGTTGCTCCGGGAAAGCACCCGGCCAATCTGTTTCTACGACAATGTTGGGGCGAAAGCGGCGCATTTCCAGCGGTTGGCCGGCGGCTTCGGCTAATGTTTGCAAAGTGGTTGTGCTAAAGAGGGAAAGCGGCATGGCATCAAAAATGCCCCTGGAAATTTTCATCAACTGTACCGGCGCGCCGTAGGCATCCGCCAGTTCTTGCGTCAGGGCTGGATCATCAAGTGATAGTTCGGCGCCGCTGGGGGTTGTTACCATCATGGCTGACCGGCGCAGGTCGGTCGGGTCAACAAAGTGGGGTTGGTAGTGTAATAGGGCCGGCAGATGACGCGCCGTCAGCCAGGGAAAACCGGATTGATTATCAGAACGGGCAAAAGCGCATTTCCGATCCCCATTGAACCCATACCACCAGAGCGTAGCCACATCGACCGCCAGGCCGCGCATGGATTTGACCGGGTAGAGATAGATAGCTTTTACAGTTCCAATCTTGGTTGCGCTCTCTGTCATGATTGTCTAACGTCCTTTTTGCTTATAGAGCGCCACTGCCCCGACAATAATCGCCCCTTCGATCAACTCCTGAATCCACTGGTTGACCCGTAGCACCACCAGCAGGTTACTGGTCAACCCCAGCAACAAGACCCCACCCAGCGTCCCGATCACGCCGCCGCGTCCACCAAAGAGGCTGGTGCCGCCGAGGATGACGGCGGTGATGGTCTGCAACTCCAAGCCATCGCCCACCGCAGGGTCGCCGATGCCCATGCGGCTGAGGTAGAGCAGGCCAGTGAGCGCGGTCAACATACTACAAAGCATATAGGCCCCATATTTCACCCGATCGACCGGCAAACCCGCCAGCCGTGCGCCCTGTTCATTGCTGCCGATGGCATAGAGGTAACGGCCAAAGCGGGTGCGCCGGAGCATGATGACCACGGCGACCACTAGCAGGGCAAAGCCGATCACCAACACCGGCACGGGGCCAATTTTCAAATCATAGAGCGCCAACATACCAGGCGACGCATTGCCGACTGGCTTCGTCGCAATCGCCAGCGAGACGCCACGCAAAATGCTGTAACTGCCCAAGGTGACAATAAAGGGCGCCACCTGCAAGCGGGTGATCAAAAAGGCGTGAATGGCGCCAATTGCCGCGCCCAGCAACAAGGTAATTGCCACCGCTGGCAAGGTCATGATTGGTTGTCCATCCATCACCAGCGCCGAGACCAAAAGTGAGAGCTTGACCAGCGAACCGACGGATAGATCAATCCCACCCGTAAGAATGACCAAGGTTTGGCCGATAGCCGCAACACCCAAAAAGGCCGCCTGACGCAGCACATTAAAGATATTCCGCTCTGTCAAAAAACGATCCGCCGTCAACGATGCGCCAATCACCATGAGCAGAAGCAGGGTGTAGACAACCAGCAACGGGGCCTGGCGACGCAAGGCGCGCCACCAGGCCGACGCGGATGAAGAAGGAGTGGAAGCAGCGGTTACAACACTCATGGATGCGCCATCAACTTTCCCGTGGTCGCCAGTTCAATAATGCGTTCTTCGGTCGCCTGGTCATGCGCCAGTTCACCCACAAGCTCCCCCTGGTGCATGACCAGAATGCGGTCACTCATACCCAGCACCTCCGGCAACTCGGAAGAGATCATAAGGATGGCGACGCCCTGGTCGGTCAACTGGCGCACAAGACGGTAAATTTCAAACTTGGCCCCGACATCAATGCCGCGCGTCGGCTCGTCGAGAATGATCACTGCCGGTTTGGTCTGCAACCATTTCGCCAGCACCACCTTCTGCTGGTTGCCGCCACTCAGATATTGTACCAACTGACGGGGCGACGCCATCTGAATCGCCAGATCCCGCTGGGCCGTCGCCACCAGTTGAGCCTCTTGACTACGCTGAATGATCCCCCGTTGGGTGAGTTGCGACAAAATCGGCAAGGTCAAATTGTGACGAATCGATTGGCCGAGAAACAAGCCCTGCCGCTTGCGATCCTCCGGCGCCAGGGCCAACCCCGCGTTGATGGCTTGCCGTGGACTATGGTCCGTCAGCGCGTTGCCCTGTAACAAAATTTTTCCACGCTGGATAGGATCGGCGCCAAAGATGGCCCGTGCCAGCTCCGTGCGACCAGAGCCAACCATGCCGGCAAGCCCCAGGATTTCCCCGGCGTGCAGGGTAAACGTGGCATTGCGCACCGGCCCCGCTGTCACCTTGTCAACGACCAAAACAGCCGGGCCAACATGGGCGCGCCTTGGGGGAAAAAGTTCCTCCAACGTTCGCCCAACCATCATCTGGATCAGTTCCGGGCGGGTGATCTGGTCGATGGGGCGGGTGCCAACGACGCGGCCATCTTTTAGCACCGTCACCACATCGGCAATGGCAAAAATTTCTTCCAGCCGGTGCGAGATGTAGATGACGGTTACACCCTGTGTCCGCAAGGTGTCGATGATGGCAAAGAGGCGCTCCAACTCATGGCCGGCCAGGATCGCCGACGGCTCGTCCATGACAATCAGATCGGCCTGTTGCGACAGTGCTTTGGCAATCTCCACCATTTGCTGCTGCGCCACGGTCAATTCGCCAACTGGCGCCGTCAGGTCAAGGGAGATGCCGAGGCGGGCAAAGAGCGCAACGGCTTGAGTGTGCATCTGCCGCTGGTCAATCAGCCCCCAACGTCCGCGCGACTCATTGCCCAGAAAAATATTCTCGACCACGGTCAGGTCAGGGATCAGATTCAATTCTTGATAGATAATCCGAATCCCCTTGTCGAGCGCCGCTCTCGCCGTGAGCCGGGTCAGCGTTTCGCCTTTGAAGACAATCTCCCCCTGGTCGGCCTGATAGGCGCCGGCCAGAATCTTGATCAGCGTCGATTTCCCTGCGCCATTTTCGCCCAGCAAGGCATGAACCGTCCCCTGGCGACAGGCAAACGAAACATCAGCCAACGCCGGCACCCCGGCAAAGGCTTTGAAGATATGGCGCATTTCGAGGAGCGGGTTAGGGTGAGTCATATTTGCTAGGACAAAGTTGTGGTCTTGGTTGAGAGATAGAGAGATTAAGAGATACAGAGATTAGCGCCTGCCCACAGAGCAAGACAGAATCTCTCAATCTCTCAATCTCTCAATCCCTTACTTCAT
Organism: Caldilineaceae bacterium; assembly: GCA_026645575.1. The sequence goes on along the minus strand of JAPKMW010000041.1, from coordinate 21,375 downwards.
ATAGCCCAATTCCTTCATCTTCTCATCCGTCAAGAAGATGGGGCCGAAGACATCGTCGCTCCAGTTTTCGTTGTAGAACTGGTCGAGGTCGGCGTTGCTAAAGGTGCCGGTGTTGGACATTTCGTCGCGGAAGTCGATGAAACGCGCGACCGGTTCGCCTTGCAGCGTCTTGATCGCCTGGTCGATGCAGATGCGGATCATGGCGTTGGGGTATTGCCAACCGGCGAATTGAATGTCGTTTTCTTTGACCAAGCGCAGGAAGCCATTGGCATATTCGCCGCCGCCAATCGGCGGCACGGGCAGCCCCGCTTCGAGGAAGGCTTCGATAATGCCCTGGCTCATCTGCGCGCCACCCGACCAGATGCCCTGAATATCAGCGCCATAGGTGGCAACCCACTGCTCGGCAATCTTCTTGGCTTCGGCGGTGGACCAGTTGCCATATTGGACATCCAACACCTCAATGCCCGCATTGGCCGCCCAGACATCGGTGGCGCCTTGGGCCATCTTTTCGGCAGTGTCCACACCGGGGATGCCGTTCATCTGGACAATCTTGCCACTGCCGCCTAATTGCTCGACAACAAATTCCGCCATACCCGCGCCGGCATCGTACAAGTTGGTGCCGACTTCGGTGACAAACTCATCGCCCGGCACACCGCTGGCGCAGAGGATGACCGGCACGCCTTCGGCCATGGCCCGCGCAACCGGCGCTTGCAAGGCCGGCCCCATCGGCACGACGATCAGAACGTCGGGTTGCTGGCTCAAGAGGTCTTCGATCTGCGGCACCTGAATGTCGGCATTGCCATTGGCGTCGGCATAGAGCAGTTCACTGACGACATCGGCGCCCAGTTCTTCGACATAGGCGCGGGCATGTTCGTCAAAGAGCGTCGCCCACGAGTTGGTGGGGCCTTGCGCCGCCAGGGCGATGACGTAGGGGCCGTCCTTCTTAAAGGCAGCCGTATCATAGGTCTCCCCCTTGCGGCGGTTGACGCTGTCCACATATTCATTGCCTGTGCCAGCAGCGGCGGCTTCTTCCGCCGGGGCCGCCGTCGGTTCAGCCGCCGGTGCAGTCCCTTGCTGGACAGGGGCGCAAGCCGCCAGCAGTAATGAGAACAGCACGAGCAAAACAGTCATCCGTTTTAACATAATCTCTCCTTTGGTAACAGCAATAAGGAAGGGTAAACCACACAAAATGATAATCATAGCTCAGAGCGTTCGTATTTTTCAAGAAGCGCTTCTGCAACTATCTGACTAACTTTTTCGGAGGTATCAGACGGTTCCGAGTGAAATATGCCAGCCATCGAAAGAAGGTACTCGGTATCAGAGATGATGTGTCGCTCCTGTGACCCAGAGATACTTTCATTACCACCTACTTCGGATTGAGTTTGCCGCTCAATCAACCAATCGCGCATGAGTCCACTCACAGATCGACCAGAAGCAACGGCTTCAGCGTGAAGGATACCCTTTAGCCAGGCCGGAAGGCGAACCGTAATCGGTTCAAGCGTAGAATCTGTCAGATCCAAAGGTTCAAAATAGCGCGCTGGATAGAGATAATCTTCACCAGTTTCGTCGATCACACGCCACAGATCACCATCGTTTTCCATTGGTGGCACAACTTTATAAACTGCACCTACAATCAAGCCAGCTAGCGGTTCCGTAGGCAAAGTTTGGCCGGCATAACCAACATACGGCTGGTTGTTCAGACAGCGTGTATACCGTGGTCTATGTGTGTTGTTCATAAGTTGATCCCGCTCTTTTAGCACTTTACCATTGCCGCGCAACCCAGATAGTGCCAAGTAAAATCCGCTACTACCTAAATCCGTTGTAGTGTCTCACTCACGGGTAAACCCAGCATACAACGCCACCGCCGCCACCACCACCAGCCCCTTGACAATCAACTGCACCTGCACATCCAATCCCAGCACCAGCAGCCAACTGCTAAGAAATTGCACCAGCAAGACCCCCGCCATTGTGCCGATCAGGTTGCCGCGCCCGCCGGTAAAGGCGGTGCCACCGACAACCGCTGCTGTGATCGAATCCAGATCAAAGCCGCGCCCCAGGTAGCGATCCACGTAGCCGACGTAACCGGTTAACACGATACCGGCCAGCACGGCTAACAGACTACACAGGATATAAGCCGAAAAGAGCAATGGGGCGACGGCAACACCGGATAGGCGCGCCGCTTCCCGATTGCTACCCAGGGCGTAAATCCGCCGACCATAGGGCGTGGCATACAACACATAGCTCATCACTGCCGTAATCGCCACCCAGAGCAGGAACGACGCCGGAAACGGCCCCACGGATGCGCTCAATACCCCCATCCCCGGCGGCACTTGACCGCTGGGGATGCCTTTGGTATAGGCCAGTTGAGCGCCGCGAATCAAGACCAACATGCCCAATGTCGCCACAAAGGGGGGAACATTGCGTTTTGTCACTAACCAGCCATTGCCCAACCCGACCAACACGCCCAAGCCCAGCGCAATGAGGACTCCCGGCAGAATTAAGCCGTTCTGACCATTGCCCACCTCAGCAATCACCACCGAGGTGAGGACAATCACCCCCGTCACCGAGAGATCCAGCCCACTGACCAACATCACCAGCGTCTGCCCAATCGCGACCAGGCCCAACTGCGATGCCTGGCGCAAAATGAGAAAGAGGGTATTGCCACTGTACATGGCTGGGGTGATCACAGCGGCAGCAACCAACAGCAGGGCTAATGAAATGTAAACGCCATAAGTGCCGAAAAGCTGGCGAAGCGGGGCGTGTTGCGTGTTGCGTGTTGCGTGAACTGTGGAAGAAGTCATAAAGTCAAAAAAGAATGAAAGGTAAGAAAAGCGCTCAATTCAAAACCAACCATCGCATCAACGGTTCACGCAATACGCAACACGTACCACGCATCATTTTGTATACTTCTCATGCCACTCCACACCTTCCCAACTGACGATCTTGCTGGGTGTGAATTTGATCAGATAGCGGGGACGATCATAGGTGGGGACAAGATATTCGGGGCCGCGTTCGCCCAGGTAACGCACGGCCATGCGGTTGGCGACTTCGAGGCACTTGCCGGTCATGGGGGTCGGCCCTTCGACGATTTCAGCTTGGCCGCGCATGAGGACGCGTGTGTAGGGGCTGGTGTCGAGCGCACAGGAGACAGCCAGGTTGGGGTTTTGCGCAATCTGCTTGACCCAAACCGCGCGTTCACGCGGCACAATCCACAGCGCTTCGCCATCCCACTCCTGCCAGACAGGGGTGATGTAAGGCATGCCCTCTTCGTCAATCGACGCCACGCGCGCCACAATGGGGCCAGCCAAGAATTCGGCAATCTCCGCCGGCGTCAAGCCGCGCATCTTGCCCATCCACTCAGGATACTTGCGTTCTGTGGTCATGAATCACTCCTTTATCGTCGTCGCGTTGGGTGGGGTTATCGGTTACGTGAAGATAATTGGATTATAGCATGAGCTACGGATGGATACCAAACAGCCATATTGTCCCCCCCTAATATTGGGCCACACGCACCATAAAAAAGGGGACGACAAATAGTCGTCCCCTTTTTTATTTGCTCTGTGCCAGAAAACGCAGCTATAAGCCCAAATACGCCTCAATCACCCGCGGGTCGTCGAGCAACTCTTTGGCGCTGCCACTCATAGTGATCGTGCCGGTCTGCAAGACGTAACCGCGATGGGCGACCTGGAGCGCTTTGCGGGCGTTCTGTTCGACGACGAGGATAGTGGCGCCATTTTTGTTGAGGTTTTCAATGGTCTCAAAGATCGTATCAACCAACAAGGGGGCCAACCCCATCGACGGCTCGTCAAGCAGGAGGAGCCGGGGCTGTGACATCATCGCCCGGCCCATGGCCAGCATCTGCTGTTCACCGCCGGAGAGGGTGCCAGCCACCTGGCGACGTCGTTCGCGCAAGCGGGGGAAGAGGGCAAAGATGCGCTCCATATCCTGTTTAATCGCAGTAGCGTCATTGCGCAAGTAAGCGCCCACTTCCAGGTTCTCCTGCACGGTCATCTGGGAGAAGACGCGCCGTCCTTCCGGCACCTGCACCAAGCCCAGCCCGGTGACAGTATGGGCGGGTGTGCCGGCAATGGGTTTGCCTTGAAAGCGAATATCGCCCTGACGAGGTCGCAGCAAACCGCTGATCGTCTTCAACGTTGTGCTTTTGCCGGCGCCGTTAGAGCCAATCAAAGTGACAATCTCCCCCTCATTGACCGTGACCGAGATCCCCTTGAGGGCATGAATATTGCCGTAATAAGTATGGATGTTATTGACTTCAAGTAGTGACATAAGAGAACCGTTTTTCTCTGCGAATCTCCGAATCTCCCCAATCTCTTAATCCCTAGTAAATTTAGAGAGTAGGGAGATTTTCATTTATGCGACTTTGGCTTCGCGACGGCGCGTACCGGCGGCGGCGGCTTCCACCCCTTCACGGCCCAGGTAGGCTTCGATCACTTTGGGGTTGCGCTGAATTTCAACAGGCGCCCCCTCGGCAATCTTGCTGCCATGATCCAGCACGGCTACATATTCGGAGATGCCCATGACAACGCGCATGTCGTGTTCGATCAACACAATCGTAATATCCAACTCATCGCGCAGGCGATGGATAAAGACGGTCAACTCTTCGGTTTCGCGCGGGTTCATGCCGGCGGTCGGCTCGTCGAGGAAAAGAATGCGCGGGTTGTTGGCTAAGGCGCGGGCGATTTCCAGGCGGCGCTGATCGCCATAGGCCAGGTTGCGCGCCACCCAGTTGCCCTTGCCGCGTAAGCCGACAAAGTCGAGCAATTCAACGGCGCGCTTGAGCGCTTGCGCTTCTTCGGCCCGCTGGGCTCGGGTGCGGAAGATGGCGCCCCAAATCCCCGCTTTGAGATGGGTGTGCTGCCCGATCATCACATTCTCCGCCGCCGTCAAGGTGCTAAAGAGACGAATGTTTTGATAGGTGCGCGAGACGCCCCGTTTAGCAATCTCATCCGGCGCCAGCCCGGTGATCGACTCGCCATTAAAGACAATATCCCCTTCTTCCGGTGTGTAAAAGCCGGTGATACAGTTAAAGAAGGTCGTTTTACCGGCGCCATTCGGTCCAATAATACTAAAAATGGCGCGTTGCGGAATATCAACATCAACCGAATCGACCGCAATCAGACCGCCGAAGCGTTTGGTTACTTTGCGTGCTGTAAGAATACCCATAGCTTTCTCACTCAATTTTTGGAAAGCACTCGTAGGTGCAGTTTGTTGTAAATGCTCTTATTCCCAGAGCCAGTGCGGTTACAAACCGCACCTACGAGTTGTTATACCTATTAGGCAGCGGGTTGCAAACCGCCGCTATCATCTTTAACTAACGCTTGCGGTTGATCGGGCAATAACCCTTCAGGACGCTGCAACATCATAAAGATGAGAACAGCGCCATAGACCAACAGGCGGAATTCGGAAAATTCACGCAGCAGTTCGGGCAAGCCGACCAGCACCAACGCACCCAGGATCACGCCCCAGATGTTGCCCATGCCACCGACGATGATCAACGCCACAATGTTGATCGAAATCAAGAGACCAAAGCTATGGGGGTAGATCGAACCCAGGTTGGTAGCGTAGATCGCGCCACTGATACCCGAAAAGGCGGCGCCACAAGCAAAGGCGAGCAATTTGGTCTGCACCAAATTGATGCCCATCGCTTCGGCCACATCCTCGTCCTCACGCACGGCCATCCAAGCCCTTCCCATGCGTGAGCGTTTCAGCCGAGTGGCGACAAAAGCCGCCACAATGCAGCAGAAAAGAATCAGGTAGAAGAGCTTTTGTTGCTTCTCCGGCCCGCTAATGCTGAACAAGCCCGGAATTTCGATCGGCGGAATGGCGGCGATGCCCTGCGCGCCGCCGGTATAGGGACGCAGCCAGTCCGAAAGGGCCAAAATGCGAATAATTTCACCAAAGCCTAGTGTGACGATGGTCAGATAGTCGCCGCGAATCTTAAGAACCGGGATGCCCAATAAGATCCCAGCAATGACCGCCACGACAAAGGCAATGGGCGCCGCTTCCCAAAAATTCCAAGCGCCAAGCGAGCGCGACAGAAAACCTTCGGGGGAAGTCAGGATACCCATTGTATACGCACCCAATGCTAAGAAGGCGACATAGCCGACATCAAGCATCCCGGCAAAACCGACCACAATGTTCAGCCCCAGCCCCATCAGGATGTACAACCCGACCTGATTCAACACCTGACTGTGATACGCGCCCAGGAATTGTGGCAGATAGAGCAGAACGGCTAAAGCAGCCAATGCGGCGGTGTACTGGGCCCAACTGCGGGTAACGGGACGTGCGATTTGAGTTGTCCGGCGCTCGCCACGGATTAAGTTGATATACGTGATTACAGCAACCACCAGTGTAACAACGCCGGCGCCCATAATGGTCAATCCTTTGGTTGCCAACAGCCAGCGGAAGTAGTTCGCTAGCCCATTGTTGGTGAAGATGAGCAACAACTGATCGCTCAAAACACCAACAATCACCGTAATGGCAAAACCGGTGAGAACCGCCGTGCGGATGCGCGTCGGCAAAAAGCGAAAGAGCGCCGCCACTGCCCCCGTCCCTGCGCCAATGGCTGGCAAGAGGGCCAAGTTGCCAAAGGAGAGAAATTCATAGAGTTCCGGCGAGGCATTGATAAACATGGTGCGTAAGTTAATGACGCTGCCAACCAACACCAACCCGACAAGTAACAAGGCGGTGACAGCGCCGGCCACCGCACCGGCCAGCACGGTAATCAGAGCGGGGTATTCCCGCTTTGCCGCCGTAAACGCCAATACAAAGACCATCGCCAGGAGCAACATGTGGCCCAAATCGACAACATTTTGAATGATAGCGCGTTCCGAAAAGCGCATCACCATGCCGATCAGCGCCAGCCAAATGGTCGCGCCACCGCCGATCAACCCCTTTTGCAACGCATCACTATACCAAGTCTTTTCTTTCATAAAAATCACGCCTTCTTCTTAGACAAGCGTTCACCCAAAATCCCGGTGGGACGGAAGATCAAGATCAAGACCAACATGGTAAAGGCAATGGCGTCTTTTAATTGGTAGGGCGCCGGAATCTTCAGTCCTTCCAGGAAAAGACTAGGGCCGACCGATTCAAACAAGCCCAGAAAGACGCCGCCCAACATTGCCCCCGGAATGTTGCCAATCCCGCCCAGCACCGCCGAGGTAAAGGCCTTTAGCCCCGGTTGGAAGCCCATATAAAATTGGACTTGCTTGTTGAGCAGGGCATAAAGAACTCCCGCTGCGCCAGCCATCGCCGCGCCCAGAATAAAGGTGCGCACAATCGTGGCATCGACATTGATCCCCATTAGCGAAGCCGTCTCTTTGTCTTCGGAGACAGCACGCATAGCCTTGCCGGTCTTGGTGTATTGCACAAAGAGCCAGAGGATCAGCATCAACACCACCGCCGCCACAATCACCACAGCCTGGGTTTTCAAAATGCCAATGCCAAAGATCTCCCACTCGCCGGTCAAACTGGGAATATCAGGATAGGTCTTGACCCCTGTGCCATAAAAACCGGCAAAGGTGTATTGCAAGAAGAAAGAGGCGCCAATGGCCGTAATCAACGGCACCAGGCGCGGGGCATTGCGCAGCGGGCGGTAGCAGATCCGTTCTAACAGGAAGGCCACCACAATTGAGGTTGCCATCGAGACCAGCGCCACCAGCAACAAGCCAATCACCGGCTGAGCCGTCAGAAACCCGCTATCAAAAAGCGGCTGGGCGACAAAGTAGCCGGTAAAGGCGCCAGCCATAAAGACTTCGCCGTGGGCAAAATTGATCATGCGCAAAATGCCATAGACTAACGTGTAGCCGAGAGCAATGAGGGCATAAAGGCAGCCCTGCGCTAGCCCGAAGATGACAAAGTCAATCCAGTTTGCACGTGAGTATGGGTTGGCTTGAATTGTATTATAGCTTCCCCACCCTACCCCCACGACAATCAAAATACCGATCAACCACATGATCAGGGTTGTTGTATCAATTCGTCTACGCATAATTTTACTCGTTATACAGGTAGACAGGTAGACAGATACACAGGTAGACAGGTGATAGTGATAAATCTAGAACCTCGTCCAACTGCACCTGTCTACCTGTCTACGTATTTACCTGTCTATCTGTGTATGGAGAAGAACAGCGGGTAAAAACGAGGGGCGACGGCACCGGTGGATGGTGGTCGCCCCTCGTCTAAGCAGGGTCTATCAACTTATTTGGGGTAAATGCGCGCCGTCGGCACTTCACCCGCATCCAGGTTTTCCTGGGTGATTTCGTAGACGGCAATCTTAGGATCGGCGCAATCGCCATTTTCACCACAGGAGATGTTGCCGGTCAAGCCTTTGAAGTCCTTGGTGGCATAGAGCGCGTCGCGCAGCGCTTTGCGACCAATGGTCAGGCTGCCGTCATCGTTCTTTACGCCAACCGCATTGATGGCGGCGACGATCACGTTGACTGCGTCATAGGCGTGAGCATGGAAGGCGCTGGTCGGCTTTTCACCATAAGCGGCTTCATAGGCCGGCAAGAACTTTTCCGAATAATCAGTGCCAAAGGTGGAGAAGTCCGGGCTAGAGAGGTACATGCCCAAGGCCGAAGCGCCGGACGCCTTCAAGAAGTCAGGCGAGAAGAGACCATCAGCACCCATCGTCTTGATTTCCGGTCCAAGCCCTTCAATTTCCTCGCTCTGCACGGTGACCAGCCCCCCGGAAGCGGTGAAGATCGGATAGTAGATCATTTCCGGCTTGCCAGCGGCGATCTTAGTCAGCACCGGGCGCATGTCGGTATCAGTCGGGCCAACCGCTTCGGCGGCGCTAATCGTGCCACCCATGCCAGTGAAGTTTTCGGTGAAGGCATTGACCAGCCCTTCAGCATAGGGGCTGCCGTCATGGATGGTGGCAACCGTCTTGAGACCCAGTTCTTCCGCCACGAATTGTGCGGCAACCTGACCTTGCACCTTGTCATTGTGGGCGGTGCGCAGGAAGCCAGGGACATGCTTGGCCGGGTCGGTCAGATCCGGGGCGGTGGCAGAGGGCGAAACCATCGTGAAGCCAGCATCGGAGAGAATCGGCGCACCGGCGCGAGCTTCGCTGGAGCAACTGGTGCCGACCACGGCCACGACGCTCTGGTCACTGGCTAACTTCTGGGCAGCCGCCTGACCACCTTCGGCGTTACAACCGGAATCTTCACCGACCAATTCCAACGCATGACCCAACACATCGGTGTTTTCAGCTACGGCCAGTTCGGCGCCACGGCGGGCATCGAGGCCCAAAGCACCATCGGGACCGGAAACGACCAGCATATAGGCCAGACGAATCGGGGCGCCGGCCGCCACTTCGACACAACCCAACTCGTCAGTGCAGCCACCTTCGGCAGGGGCAGCAGCTTCGGCTGGGGCAGCAGCTTCACCGCTTGGCGCAGGGGCAGCCGGCGCCGGACAGGCAGCCAGCACCATTGCGACCAACACCAATAGGCTACACAACATCGTTAGTCTTCGCATACATCATTCTCCTTAATTTGCTCACTTAGTAGTTTGCTCTACTTTGTTTGTTCGGCCTATTACTTAAGCACTAACCTAAGTTCCAGCGCCGTGTAGTTGAGCAATGATTTTAGGTGTAAAACGTTTGTGGGCCATTACTATAACATACTTGTCATAGCGCTGTCCAACTTTTAGCAGGTCAATCGACAAAACGCAAAACCTTTTCCCTTTCTTTTTCAAACTTTGTAGCTTGTGGTATACTAGGCCGCTGTGTTATCATGCGCCGCTCAGCTAGTGGCGCTTTGATGTAGCTTGAAAGAGTTGCCATGTATATTATTGGCTTAACCGGCAATATCGCCACCGGCAAAAGTACGGTGCTGCGCTACTTACAGCAGAAAGGCGCCTATGTCTTTGATGCCGACAAGCTGGCGCATGAAAGTATGCAAAAAGGCACCCATACCTACTGGGCCATTGTAGAGGCCTTTGGCGACACAATCTTACAAGCTGACGGCGCTATCGATCGCCCAAAGCTAGGGCAAGTGGTCTTTAGTGATCCGGCCAAGCTGGTGCAATTGGAAGCGCTGGTGCATCCGGCAGTCTTTGATCTCGCCCGGCGTGAATTAGCAAAAGTGGAAGCCGATGTCGTTGTTCTGGAAGCGATCAAATTATTGGAAGCCGGTCAGTTAGTGACTATGTGCGATGAAGTGTGGGTCGTGATCAGCAACCCGGAAATCCAAATTCAGCGACTGCGTGAAACACGCAACATGAGTGAAGCTGAAGCACGTCGTCGCATGGCGGCACAATCGCCACAGGCGGAAAAGGTCAAACGGGCGGATCGGGTAATCGACAACAGTGGAACGGAAGCGGAACTGTATACACAGTTGGATCAAGCATGGTCTGTTGTTATCAGCAAGGCCAGTGGCGACGCCTAGCGACAGGTTTCGGTAATGATAGGTGCGGTTTGCAACCTATGCATATCAAGCGAACGGTTTTCCCAGACGCCCAGACGTAGGAAGGCTAGTCTACCCTGAACGGGTCTATAGGTCGCAATATGCTAGAGACCCTTTCAGGGTGACAGGCAAGTCTCTAGGTTTTCCAGAGAACTCTTCGACTTGATGCCAATGGGTTTCCATCGCCCATGTTCTGTAAATCAGATCGGTGCGACTAGAAGTGGGTGATGACTGGGTGCGGAAACTACACCTATGCTTTTGTCGTATTGTTTCCAAAGATTCATTGAAGTTTATCAGTGTGTCAGTTCTAGCCTAGACAAGCAAGAATTATGAATGCTTTGAAACGCTTTTGGCATGACTACCCGGTTCTCTCCAATTGGCTGATCCTGGCCGTTGGCATGGTGATTATTCTCTATTTTAGTGCGCGCCACGTTGGCTTTCTGCCAGGTCAATGGGCAGCGTTGGTTGTAGCAACGATTATTTTGGCAGGTCTGTGCGCTTGGATTATCAATTGGGAATAATGATTGTACGCTATGGACAAACGCGATTATTATGAGGTGTTAGGGGTGCCCCGCGACGCCGACAAAAACACACTAAAAAAGTCTTTTCGTAAGCTAGCCCAACAGTATCATCCTGATGTCAATAAGACAGCAGAAGCAGAAATAAAATTTAAAGAGATTAACGAAGCATACCAGGTGTTGAGCGATGATCAGAAGCGGGCGGCCTATGATCGTTTTGGTCATGCCGGGGTGCAAGGGGCTGGCGGCTTTAACCAAGATTTTAGCGGCGGCTTTGGCGATTTCACCAGCATCTTTGAAGAACTCTTCTCTGGTGTCGGCGGCTTTAGCACCGGCGGTGGTCGTGGGTCGCGACGCCAACCACGCCGCGGCGCCGATCTACGGGTTGACATCAAGTTGACCTTTGAAGAAGCGGTCTTTGGCGTGGACAAAGAGCTGGAGGTGCCCCGCCTGGAAAATTGTGATCGTTGCAATGGCACAGGCGCTGAACCGCCGACTGCAGCCGTCACCTGTTCCACCTGTAATGGCGCTGGCGAAATTCAGCGCCGCCAGCAAAGCCCGATCTTTGGCACGGTGATTACAGCAAGCCCCTGCACCACCTGCAATGGTACAGGAGAAGTAATTCCCTCCCCCTGTACGAAATGTCGTGGGCAAAAACGGGTGCAGATCACACGCACGCTCAATGTTAAAATTCCCGCCGGTGTTGATGACGGCACGCGCATTCGGCTGGTGGGCGAGGGCGAAGCCGGTCAACTGGGTGGGCCGCCTGGAAATCTTTATGTGGTGGTGGCCGTGCAGGCGCACCAGATCTTTGTCAGGGATCAATTTGATATTCATTTAGAATTGCCCGTCAACGTGGCCCAGGCAGCATTGGGGGCGAGCGTCAAGGCGCCGACGATTGATGGTGAAATTGAAATGGTCGATATTCCGGCCGGTACGCAAACCGGCAAGACCTTCCGCAAACGGGGGCGAGGCATTCCCTATCTGCAACGGAGCGGGCGCGGCGACATGGTGATCACCGTGCGGGTGGTGGTGCCGACCAATTTGACGGCAGAACAAAAGGAACTCTTCCGGGCCTTGGCAAAAACCTTTGGCGACGAAACGCCCGGCCAACAAAAGGGGTTCTTTGATCGATTGTTTGGTAGTGATTAAATTTATTTTGACCGTCCAGCCCGCTCGTAGCCGCACCCAGCGGGTTCCCGGTGCCAGCGTCGACCGCCGGTCGCCGGTTGCCTTTTAGGCGCGGCTACGAGCGGGCTATACAATTGCTTATTTTTTAGGATTGAGAAAATTTTATGGCAACAACATCAGATCTGCGCAAAGGCATGTTAATTCGCTACAACGGCGTTCTGCAACGGGTCGTTGAATTCCAACACATTAGCCCCGGCAACTGGCGGGCGATGGTGCGTATGCGCCTGAAAAACTTTAAAACTGGTGGCGTGACGGAAGATCGGGTCCGCGCCGGTTCCGACATCGACATCGTTCCCACAGAGACACGCTCGGCGCAATTTCTGTACAAAACGGATGACGGCTATCACTTCATGGACAACGAAAGCTTTGACCAGATCGAGCTTTCCGCCGAAGACGTGGGGGAGAGTATGCGCTTCATTCGCGAGAATGAAAGTGTCGATCTGCTTGTGATCCAAGATGAAAATAATCGGAGCAGCGTCATCGATGTAGCGCCGCCCAACTTTGTCACCCTCAAAGTCACCGAAGCCGATGTAGCGGTGCGCGGCGATACGGCCACCAACTTGCAAAAGAATGTGACCCTGGAAACTGGCGCCGTGATTCAAGCCCCCGCCTTTATTAAAGTTGGCGACATCTTGCGCATCGACACGCGCAGCGGCGAGTATGTGGAACGGGCGAAGCAGTAACCAGACAAGAAGACAAGAGGACAGGAAAAAGGGGAGACAAGAAGCAGTGTAGTGCATCTTCTTGTCTTCCCTTCTTCTTGTCTTCTTGTCTTTTCAGCGAGTGTGGGAAGAGAGCAGCATGACGGAAATCATCGGGGAATTGATCGAGATTGCAGTCGATGTGGACGACGAGGCGGCGGAAGCAGTCAGCACGCTCTTCAACCGCTATAATGGCGGTGGGTATGAGGAGGATAATGACGCGGGCGAGGCTGGCGGCGGCGGCGCCGTGGTAGAGGTGACGGGCATCGATGATTTTGGCAACCCGATTCCGGGCAAGTATCGTGTGGTGGTTAAGACCTATGTCAAGCCGGGGCAGCGTGGTGAAGGGATCAAGCAGCAGATCGAAGAAGGCTTGTGGCGGCTGAGTCTCCTCTATCCTATCCCAGAGCCGCAGATTCGGGTGGTGCAGGAAGAAGATTGGGCCACGGCCTGGAAAAAGTTTTATAAACCGTTGCGCATCGGCCAACGGGTGGTGCTAAAACCGACCTGGGAAGAGTTTACCGCCAACCAGGATGATATTGTCATCCATCTCGACCCTGGCATGGCCTTTGGCACAGGGATGCACCCCACCACGCGTCTTTGCATTGTGGCACTGGAGGAAGTAGTCAGGCCGGGCGACACAGTGCTGGATTTGGGGACAGGCAGCGGCGTTTTGGCCTTTGTTGCCGCACACCTGGGCGCGGCCCATGTTCATGCCACAGACATTGACGCCCTCGCCGTCCGCGTTGCTAGAGAAAATGCCCTTCTCAATCAGATCGATGAGCAACGGTTGACCATTGATCTCAGCAGCGTTCCTGTCCAAATGACCGGCCGTTTCCAGGTGATTGTCGCTAACATTTTGGCCGAAGTCCTGGTTGGTCTCTTTGACAGTAAGTATGATAATACGCCACTGGCCGAGCCATTAGCGCCCGGCGGCGCGATGATTCTCTCCGGTATCCTGGCTGAAAAGGCAGAGATGGTTCTACAAGCTGCCGCCCGCCACGGTTTGCACCTGGTGAACCAGAAACAAGAGGGGGACTGGGTAGCGTTGATTGTACGCACCGGCGCTTAGTCCTTGTTATCATGACTCCATACACCGCTCTTCGGGTTCGTAAAAATATAAGCTGCTGCTCTTAGCGAGTCCGTGACTCGCAACCGGCTGGGGCGAGTCACGGACTCGCTAAGAGCGGTGACCTGTTCTTTTATGATAATTGGTTGCGAGTCACGGACTCGCGGAGAGCAGCAACTTACGTCTTTTCATGAGCCGCGCACACCACTTTTTTCTCACTAAGACAAAACTGGTTCTTAATCAACCAATTGATCTGACTGAAATCCACCATCAACTCCAGGTAGTGCTGCGGCTTACGGCGGGCGAACAGATTGTTTTGTTGGATGGGGAAGGGCGCGCCTTTCTGGCCGAGATCAGTTCGTTGACACGCAAAACCGCTGTCGGTCATCTACTGGTCGAATTGCCTGCCTTTGCCGAGCCGACAATTGACGTGACCCTTTATCAGTGCACGCTCAAGGCGGATAAGTTTGAGTGGGTGTTGCAGAAGGGAACCGAGCTTGGCGTCAGTCGCTTTGTCCCGGTGATCAGTCAACGCACTATTGTGCGACCGGCGGCGGCTGTGCTAAAGAAGTATGAGCGCTGGCAAGCCATCTTACGCGAAGCGGCGGAACAGTGTGGGCGTGGCCGCATTCCCACCCTAGCGCCCCCCGTCGATTGGTCGGCAGCCATCATACAAGCGCAGGGGCTACGGCTTTTAGCCTGGGAAGAAACGACAACAGTGGCGGTCACGATCAAACAAGCACTCCATGACTATGCGAATAAAACTTTGTCGTCAAAGCGCGTCAACTTACTGATTGGCCCCGAAGGTGGTCTTGCCGCGGAAGAGGTTGCCGAGGCGCTGACTGTCGGGTGGCAGAGTGTCCACTTAGGCCCTCGCATTTTACGGGCTGAAACAGCGGCCTTGACTGGCGTCGTCTTAACGATGACACACCTGCATCAGTTCTAGGCCGACTGATGCACCCCGCTCGGTGTTGGCGCCGTTAAATCTAATACTTCCCGCACCTTTTGCGTTAGCAAACCAGGCGTAAAAGGCTTGGGGAGATAGGCTGTACGCCCGGTTGATTCGAGCAAGGGGAAGGTTAGCTTGCTGTCGGCGTAGCCGGAAATATAGAGCGTTTTTATCGCCGGGTAGAGTAGATCAATTTCTTCACTTAATTTTACCCCATTCATCCCAGGCATAATCACGTCCGTGAGTAATAGGTGAATGACGCCAGGATGTTGGCGGGCCAGGATCAGCGCTTCTTGTCCATTGGCGGCAACCAGTGTGGTGTAGCCGGCCTCTTGCAGCGCAATATCGGCCAGCACCCGAATCTGCTCTTCATCTTCCACCAATAAAATGGTCTCTTCGCCGGCTAAATTAACATTGGCGAGTACGGAAGGAACGCTGTTATTCTGCGTGCTTTGTTGCGCACACGGGATGTAAATGGCGAAAGTAGTGCCGCGGCCAACTTCGCTGTCCACTTCAATCCAACCATTGTGTTGCTGGACAATGCCAAACACCATGGAAAGCCCCAACCCTGTGCCTTTGCCGGCTTCCTTAGTGGTAAAGAAAGGCTCAAAGATCCGCGCCTGTGTTTCGACGTCCATGCCAATGCCACTATCAGCCACGACAAGGCAAATATATTCTTGCGCCGTAGAGCGGTGGTGCAATTGCGGGGGATTGGTCGTTCGATGCACGCTGCTGGTTTCAATGGTCATCTTACCACCAACTGGCATGGCATCGCGCGCATTGATCACCAAATTCATGATCACCTGTTCCACTTGGACAGGGTCGGCCTTGACCCAACAGGGATCGGGTGCTAGCCGGAGGCGTAGATCAATATCCTCGCCAATCAGACGGCGTAACATCTGATCCATTTCGGTCACCACCAAGTTGAGGTCGAGAACAACCGTGGTCATTACTTGTTTGCGGCTAAAGGTCAAGAGCTGCTGCGTTAACAGCGCAGCCCGTTCGCCCGCTTTTTTGATCTCTTCCACCCGCAGGCGTGTACGCGCTTCCAGGTCGTTACGCTTTAATACAAGCTCACTGTAGCTAATAATCACTGTCAATACATTGTTAAAATCGTGGGCGATGCCGCCGGCCAAACGCCCAATGGCCTCCATCTTTTGGGCATGACGCAGTTGTTGTTCCAGTTGTTTATGATCGGTGATATCCAATTGGGTGCCCAAAAGGCGGACAGGTTTGCCGGTTTCGTCCCATTGCACCACTTTACCACGCGACAGAATCCACTTCCATTGACCATCTTTCGTTTGTGTGCGATATTCGGCTTGGTAAAAAGGAATTTCGCCGTTCAGATATTGCTTCAACATTGCCGACAATTCAGGACGATCATCAGGGTGAACTAACTGCAACCAAAATTCGCGCGTTGATGTGATTTCAGCCAATTGGTAGCCACGAATTGCGGCCCAGCGTTCATCAACCCGAAGCGTATCGTTCTGTAAGTTCCAATCCCACAATCCAATACCCGCCCCTTCGACGGCCAAATGACGCAATTCCTCACTCTCATGCAGCTTTTGCTCGACCTGAAAACGTTTATTGGTTTGAACGGCAATCGCAAGGAGATCAGCCAGGGAACTGGCAAAACTCTGTTCCTCAACCGTCCATTCGCGTTCACTGCCAACATGCTCGTGACACAGGATGCCGACCAAGCCTTCATCAATTCGGATAGGAGCATCCATCATGGCGGTAATGCCTAAGGGTTTCAGATAATTGTGAGCAAACTCACACGTTTCCGGGTCGGTTTGGGCATCATGCGCCACAATAACACGGCTCTTTTCCAGCGCTTGAAAATAGGCTGGATACTCGGCGGCCAACAGATCAGCAACCGTTGTGTGTTGCTGCGTGGCGAGTTGATAGAGTGTCAAACATTGAATTTTGCTGCGATCATCGGCGAAAAGCCAGACACCAACGCGCGCAACGTGTAAGGTTTCGGCAGCGACACGCGTAATTTCACAGATTGTTTCGTGAAAGCGCCCTTGTTTGAAGATATCAGTCTTCCATAGCGACATCAGCGCCTTACTCTGTTGATAGCGTTGCAGTTCGGCCAGTTGGCGTTTGCTGTTAGTCAGCCGCAAGGCTTGCTCGGTTTTTCGGTGCTCTTCAACTTCCTCCAACAGCCGTTGGTTGGCATGTTGCAACTCGGCAGTACGCTCTTGCACACGCGTTTCCAGCTCACGATACGCCTGCTGAAGAGCCGCTTGCACGACCTTCTGCTCCGTAATATCAATGGTAGCGCCAACGAAACGACTGGAGGCGCCTTGTGCGTTACAGATCACTCGCCCACGATTTGAGATCCAACGGACAGAGCTGTCGGGCCAAACAATCCGGTAGTCGCTTTGGTAAAGCGCCTGTGTCTTAACGGCCTGATCCACCTCCTGTAAAACGCGTGGACGATCTTCCGGATATAAGGAGTGTAGCCATTGTTCAAAGTACACCGTTTGGGCTGTTGGCGTATAGCCATACAAACCCATGCAAGCGGGTGAACAACGCGCCGTTTTGGTGGCTAAATCCCAATCCCAGGTTCCAACACCAGCCGCTGTCTCGGCTAACTCTAGCCAAAGCGCAGTTTCCCGCAGTTGGTCGGTGCGTTCCGCCACAGCCTGTTCCAATTTTTTAGCATAGAGACTGATCTGATCCTGAATGGCGCGATGGACATGGCTCACTAGTTCTTGGGGATCACTCAATTTCTCCACCAGCGCAAAGACGCCTAGATTCAAAAGCGCTTTGGCGGCGGCAAAGGAGCCATAGCCGGTGTGAACAATGATGCGCGCTGCGTCTGTCTGTTGGCGGATCTGCTCAGCCAGCTCCACACCATGCAGATCAGGCAAATTGAGATCAATGATCACCACACCAAAAAAGGTGTGGTGGAGGAGATGTAGGGCTTCCCTCGCCAACCGACAGCCAACAACCTTGAAGCCTTCCGCTTCCATAATTCTGGTCAGGGTGCGCAACTGGGCAGGGTCATCTTCTACCAGTAAAACTTGCGAAAAGTAGCTTTGTGGGTTCGTTGTCTGCAATAATCCTGGGGGTTGCATGATTTTTGATTGACTCATATGGGCAAATCCTGGGGTGGTTTACGCACGGCTGCCGACGTCTGCTGTCGACGTACCCGGTCTAGGAGTACGAGCAGATAATCGACATTGATTGGTTTATGGATAAAGGTGTAGGCCGTATTCCGCACTGCTTCCCGCGCCAGGGCTTCCGCTTCCGCTTCCATGTTGGCAATCATAATTGCGATCGCCGTTGGCGTCACCTTACGCAAAGCAAAATAAAAATCTAAGCCATTCATTTCCGGCAAGTGTACGTCGATCAACACAATGTCATAGTGAATTTGGGCAAGCAGCTCTAAAGCCGTCTGTGCCGAATCAACGATGGTAATCCGATACTGGGGAAAGGCCAGGTTCTGGTGTAGCAAGGTTGAAACAGTCTTATCGGCCGCAACAACGAGAATTGCGGTTTCATAGGCTTCCTGGATTAGACGAATCACTTTATCCAGATCCAGCGGCTTGTCTAAAAAGGCAATGGCGCCCTCCTCCAACGCCATTTGCTTGAGGTCATCCAGGCCAAAGGCGCTCATGAAGATCAGGCGCGTGTTATGCTGATAGACGCGCAGTTCCCGGAACGCAGCCACCCCATCTAAGCCAGGCATCCGTATGTCCATTAAAATAACATCGTATCGATTCTGTTGACATTGTTCGATTGCCCGTAAGCCATTTTCGGCAATATCAACGTAATAGCCTTCCGCCCGTAAAATAGCCGCCAGCGTCAGGCGCATGTTGGGTTCATCATCAGCCACTAAAATTCGCCCTGTGCGCATTATTGTCATGACTAAACAAACTTTCTCATTGGTGAAATTGATTTCTTCGTCCGTAACTACTACTCGACAAATTATTTTAACCTCGCACAAAAGAGGAGCCGCACGCCTCGTGCGAACTCCTCTTTTGTGCGACCTTTAGTTGGCTTATCTATCAGCTTCTAGGCGCCATCGTAGCCACTGGGTTGACCGGCAAGCGGATGACAAACTTTGCCCCTTGAGTGCTATCCGCTAACTCGATAGCGCCGCCGTGCCGTTCAATGATTTGCCGACAGATCGCCAGGCCCAGACCGGTTCCTTTGGCTTTGGTGGTAAAGAGCGGTTCAAAAATGCGATCACGAACGGCTGCCGGAATGCCATTGCCACTATCCTGAACAGTAATCACAACAGAATCTGACTGCTCTTCCCCAGTAATCGACAGAGCGCCGCCGTCAGGCATCGCCTGGATGGCATTGGTCATTAGATTGGCTAACACCTGGCGAAACTGCGTCGGATCAGCAAAGACCCAGAATGGTTCATGGGGAACGGTGCAACGAAAAATAATCTGATCGGTCTGCTTACTCCGGCTCCAAATCTCCTGAGCGATCACACAAAGATCCAGTTGTTGGATGGCTGGTTCCTTGGCTCGCGTCATTTCCAGAAGGTCGGTGATGATACGGTCGGCGGTCGTAACTTCCATATCAACAATTTGTAGAAAATCGAGCAACTCCTGATGGTCTTGCACCAAGTAACGGCGAATGTAGTAAACCGCATTGCGGACAGCGCCAAGCGGGTTACGCAACTCATGGGCAATGGTGGCGGCAACTTGTCCCAACGTTGCAAAGCGGGTGCTGATGACCAGTTGATTGCGCAGGCGCGCTAGTTCTTCTTCAACTAATTCTTTTTCGCGCTGTTGGCGCTCTTGTAATTGTTGCTGGCTAAGGCGGAGCGCGGCTTCGGCTTGTTTGCGGGCGGTGATATCGCGAATGATGAGCATTACTTCATCTTCTGATAGCATCACCATACGCTGCTCCCATGAACGCATTTCACCATTGAGCATTGGCATATCATACTCAATAATTTTTACTTCACCAGTAGACAGCACATGGGTAATGCGCTCTTTCAGCGCTTGCGCAACGGGAGGGGCAAAGACATCAACCGCATTCCGACCTAAAAATTCCTCCGGCGGCATCACCGGTAGATACCCCTGCGCACTGTGGTAGTCCAAGAAAGTGCCATCCCGGTTTACACGAAACAGGAGATCGGGAATGGCGTTCACAAACGCGCGGTTGCGCGCTTCACTCTGGCGCAACGCTTCTTCTGTCCGCTTATGTTGGGTAATATCATGAAAATACCAAACACGCCCAAAATAGACGCCATCAGCGCCTTTCACTGGTGCGCTAAAACGTTCGAGAACAGCCCCAGTCTTCAGTCGAACTTCAGCAACACTATGCGTTTCCGGGTGGGCATACAATGTTTCAATACGGCTTTCCACTTGGGATGCATTCTCAACCTGTGCAAGCACCCAGCGCATGCCTTCTGCGCTAGAACGTTGGGCGGCAATCGCCGGTGGTATTTGCCAGATTTCTAGAAAACGACGATTAAAAAAGAGCCATTTGCGTTCTGGCGACACAATCAGAATACCGTCTTGGGCAGCTTCACTGGTACATTCTAACAAGGTCTTTTGGAATTGCAACTCTTGGAGCGTCTCTTGTAACCGTTGATTGGCCTGACGCAATTGTTCGGTGCGTTCACGCAGGTCCCGTTCGGACTGTTGTTGGCGTTTCAAAAGCACGAAAAGGTAAGTGACAAGACTCCCCGTTAAGAGTAAGCTGCTGCTCACGATCAACCGGTAAAACCATGGCTGATTTTGTGATAGGTAAGCATCGGTCGGTTGCAAAACGACCAACCATTGCCGACCAAGTACGGTGAATTCTTCTTTCATCAGGAATGCTTGCGTCGACGAGTGGGTAACGTCGCCAAAGGTCGGTCGATCAGGGGCGTTGGCGCTCTGTGGCGAGTAGTGGTACAGGAGTTTTTTTTGCGCGATGTCGTAGAGATCAAAATGAATACCATCAGCGCTACTTTTGTTCAATGCACTCGCGAACACTTGATCAACCCGTAATCCGATAGAAATAAAACCAGCATCAGGGCTAAATACGAATGGTGACGTGATGGTCGTTGTCGGCGTAAACCAGATTGGTTGCAGAAGTTGCAGCGGTAAACGCCCTACCTGATTCTCTTGCTGCTCTTCACGGATTAGCACCGGTTGGTCATTGTACAGCACATATGTGTAAAGATGCTGTTCTGCCACCGACACCCGGGAAAGCCATTCAACTTGTGCAATACCGGGGCGGGATTGTAACAACGGTTTGACAAAGGCGCTTAACGCCTCAGGGGTTGCTGTCGGTGTAGCCTGATAAAAGGCCGCCGTCGCTGCCAACAGATCCAAATGCCAGGCGAGATTTGTCCGCATAACAAGAAGTTCATCCATACCGGCATGGACAAACTCTGCTTTTAGCCTACTTTGCTCCGCTTGCTGTATAAAAAGTGCAGTAATTGTGGTAACCAAAAAACCAGTGACCGCCAAAACAGCTATAATTGACCCCAGAAACTAGACCACATGTTAAGATACTAAGCAGCAATCATGTGGAGGGGTATGATGAGAAAACA
>JAPKMW010000040.1 GCA_026645575.1 Caldilineaceae bacterium | reverse complement strand
CGACGGCGCCGTCAACACGCTACCCGCTGGGCCGTTGGCGGTAGCCTTCAACGGCGTCCAGTTTGCCTACGACCCACCAGCAACCGAGCAAAGTGCAGAACGCAAGCCGCTCTTGAACGCTTTCACCCTGGCCGTGCCGGCAGGACGCACGCTGGGCGTCTTGGGGCGCACCGGCAGCGGCAAGACGACCTTGACCCGTCTGCTGCTGCGCTTTTATGACCCACAGGCGGGCGACATCAGCCTGGGTGAGGTTGATCTACGGCAGTTGACGTTGCCCGCCCTCCGTCGCCATGTCGGCATTGTGACCCAGGAGGTGCAACTCTTCAACGCCAGCGTGCGCGATAACTTGACCTTCTTCGACCGGCGCGTCGATGACGCCGCCCTTTGGGACGCGTTGGCGACGGTTGGTTTGCAAGCGTGGGTAGCCAAACTACCGGCGGGATTGGACACCGTGTTGAGCGGCGCCGGCGCACTCTCTGCCGGTGAAGCGCAACTGCTCGCCTTTGCCCGGTTGCTGCTGCGCGATCCGGGCGTGGTGATCCTGGATGAAGCCTCTTCCCGGCTCGACCCTGTGACCGAAGGGCGGCTCGATCGGGCCATCACTGCGCTGCTGAAAAACCGCACCGCCATCCTCATCGCCCATCGCCTGCGCACGGTGCAGAAGGTGGATGAGATTCTGATTCTGGAACAGGGGCGCATCCAGGAATATGGCCCTCGCGCCCAACTGGCGGCAGATCCGGCTTCCCGTTTCAGCCAATTGTTAAAAACCGGTCTCGACTTTGACGAGGTGATAGCATGAGTAGACAACAAACGACAACGCGCCCGCTACGTGTGCGCTCCTTTCTCTGGCAACTGCTGCGCTACAAACCGTGGGCGTGGCTGTTGACCCTTCTGGCCTACATAGCGCTCTACGGTCTCAACTTTGCGCCGCCGCTCATTGTCAGCACCCTTTTTGACCGGCTAACAGGCGCGGCGCCAACAGGGCTGGGGTTGTGGACGCTAGTCGCCTTGTATGTGGTGACAGCCGTGGGGCGACAGGCGGCTTATGTCGCGTTGACGGCGGGACAAATTCTCTATCTCAACCTGATCAACGGCGTGGTACGCGCCAATCTGTTGGAGCAGCTTTTGCGGCGCCCCGATCCCCAGGCGACACCAGCTTCAAGCGGGGAAGCGATCAGCCGTTTTCGTGATGATGTCAATACCATCAACCAGTTCTTCGGCAGCATCTTCAACCTGGTCGGTGTTAGCGTCTTTGTCCTGCTGGCTGTGGGGACGATGATGCGGATCAACCTGCTGCTCACCCTGGTGGCTTTTCTGCCCATGCTCTTGATCACCATCGCCATTCACTTGAGCCGCGGGCGAATTATCCGCTTTCGGGAAGCCAATCAAGTTGCCACCGGGCGAGTGACAGGGTTGTTAGGCGAAATGTTTGGCGCGGTGCAGGCGATCAAGGTGGCCGATGCCGAAGCGCCGGCCGTTGCTCATCTGCAAAGCGTCAACGAAACCCGACGCCAGGCTGCGCTCAAGGATCGGCTGGCTACAGAGATTCTTGATGCACTGGGCAGCAATCTGGGCGACATTGGCGCCGCCGTGATTCTGCTGCTGATGGCACAAGCGATTCGGGCGGAGAGTTTTACTATCGGCGATTTTGCCCTTTTCGTCTATGTCATACCTTTTGTGGCGGGAAATGTGGGGTCGGTGGTTTGGGCGCTCACCAGCTATCGGCAACTGGGGGTCTCTTTGCAACGGTTGCAGGCGTTACTAGAACCGGCGCCGGCAACCACGCTGGTGCAACATCGCCCGGTCTATCTGCGTGAAGCGTTGCCGCCGTTACCGCCGCTGGTACGCACGGCAGCGGATCGGCTGGAAAGTTTGCACGTCAGCGGGTTGACCTATCGCTATCCGAATGGCGGGCGCGGCATCGACAACATCGCCTTCAGCCTGCCTCGTGGCTCCTTCACGGTCATCACCGGGCAGATCGGCGCCGGCAAGACGACGTTGTTACGGGTGTTGTTGGGGTTGCTGCCCAGGGAAACGGGGGAAGTGCGCTGGAATGGCGAGGTGGTAACGGCCTTTGCTGATTTCTTTGTCCCACCCCGCAGTGCCTACACGCCGCAATCGCCCCGCTTGTTTAGTGATTCGCTGCGGGAGAACATTCTTCTGGGATTGGATGAAACCAAGAGCGCGCTGCCGGCAGCCCTGCACATGGCTGTTCTGGCCGAAGATCTAGCAACCTTCGACCAGGGGCTGGCGACGGTCATTGGCCCGCGGGGGGGTCGGCTTTCCGGTGGGCAGATCCAACGCACGGCAGCAGCCCGCATGTTTGTGCGCCAGCCTGAGTTGCTGGTCTTTGATGACCTTTCCAGCGCGCTGGATGTGGAGACGGAGCAACGGCTGTGGGATCGGCTGGCAGAGGCCGAACGCACCTGTCTGGTTGTCTCAAACCGGCGGGCGGCGTTACAACGCGCCGATCAGGTGATTGTTTTGAAAAAGGGGCGTATCGATGGCGTCGGAACGTTGACCGCCTTGTTGGCGACCAATGCGGAGATGGGTCGTTTGTGGGAGCGGGAGGAATAGGGGCGTGGATTCAGGTGGCGCGGATGACAGCCTTCCATGCCAAAATCTGCGCTACCTGAATCAGCGTCTCTACCCCTGCTCACCGCTAGTAATTCGTGAACAACAGCCGGTTGGGCGACCCTGTGCCGCGACTGAGGACAACATTCGCCGTGCTGTTGTTGATTAATGCATTAATAACCGTGGCGGGGGACGCGCTGGGATTGCTCTGCAGATAGAGCGCTGCCACACCGGCCACATGGGGTGTCGCCATCGAAGTGCCGCTGAGCGTGGCAGTGGCCGTGTTACTGGTGTACCAGGCGGACTGGATGCTCGAACCGGGGGCAAAGATGTCAAGACAGGTGCCGTAGTTCGAATAGCTGGCGCGGTAGTCGGTGGAAGTGGTGGCGCCCACAGTCAGCGCAGCGCTCACGCGTGCCGGGCTATAGTTACAGGCATTGGCATTGGAATTACCCGCAGCAATGGCGTAGGTCACACCGGCATTGATCGAGCTTTGCACGGCTGCATCCAGCACACTAGAAGCGCCGCCCCCCAAACTCATATTGGCGACCATGGGAATCGAAGGATTGGCCCGCTTCTGATTGGTCACGTAGTTGATGCCGGCAATCACGCCTGAATTTGAGCCGCTGCCATTGCAATTCAGGACACGCACGGCATACAGGGTCACCCCTTTGGCCACCCCATAGGTGCTGCCGCCCACCGTGCCGGCGACATGCGTGCCATGCCCATTACAATCGGCAGCCGGTAGGGAACCATCGACCGCATCATGACCATCTCTGGCGCGCGTACCAAACTGACTATGGCTGATGCGAATGCCCGTATCGATGATATAGACGCGCACGCCGGCGCCAGTGCGGTTATAGACAAAGGCGCCATTGCGGGGCAGGCTGCGTTGATCAATACGATCCAACCCCCATGGTGCATTGGTCTGGGTGGCTTCTACCACCTCCTCTTCCGCAAAACTAACGGTCATATCCTGCTCAACCAATTCGACCCGTTCATCCTGGCTTAGACTCGCTACGCCGGCGGTGCTACGTTCCTCAGAAAATTTGATCGCGAAACCATTCAGGGCCGCATCATAGGTGTGCAGCAATTCACCGCCGGAGGTTGCTGCCATATCGGCGGCGGTGGCGGCGACACTGGCGCTGCCGACCAGATCATCACGCAGGACAACAATGTATTGACCAGGGATCAATTCACCAGCCGGTGGCGCCTCTAGGGTTAGCGTGTCACCTTCGGTGGCGACCAGCGGCAAAAAGACCGTTTTCCCTCCCTCTGTACTTTGCGCCAAGGCGCCGATTGGACTGCCAAGCAGGAGTACGCAAACAACCAGCGCAATAAACAAGGGCGCTCGCTTTGCATCTACCATCTTTCCATTCCTTTCTGTATAACAACAAGTGACGCGGCTGAAGTAGGGCATGTCGGTGCAAAAACGATTGCACTGATCAATGGTGGGTCATGGTGGAGTGCAATGGAAACTGTGGGTAAGGGCGTTTACTTCAGTTTTTTAACCATACCCTGTTTTCCAGATACGAGCAAGCGACAGATGTCACATATACAAGAAGAAGAGCGTAAGCTTTTTTCAAACATACGGCTTCTACCAGCGGGGAGAATGGGCAGTCCGCCAAGCGTGTAATAACAAGCTGCTGATTGTATCGTCATCGTGTTGAAATCGGTGGATGGGCGTAACCCAGCTTCGTAGAAATTGGCGCGCTGGGCCGTCATTGAAGCGTAATGTCGTCAAATGATTAGCATTGGGTGGGTCTAGATGATGGTGGATGACAGGGAGACAGGCAAATACGCATCTACCAGTCTGCCTGTCGCCCTATCTGCAAAACTCAATAAAGCACTAATGCGCCTTGCGCTTGGACCGTAAAACGGTCGTATGGGAGGGCCGGATCGGGAACGACAATCGCATAGCCAGTGGTCTCGTCAGCGGCGAGATCGGGTTTGCTGACTGTGCCCTGGTAGACATCAACGACGGCGCCGCTGGCATCATAGAAGGTGGCAACGACAACAATATTGCTTACGCCAACCGAGCCGTCGTTACGCAACTCGCCAACGATTTCTAATTGACCGTCGGTGCGTGTCTCCTGGCTGAGGATGGTCAACTCTTGATTGTCAATAATGCTGATGTCATCCCAAATCAGGGTCAGGTCGTAGCGGCTGATATTGCCGCTGCTGGGGATCGATAACTTGAAGGGGCTGCTCAACTCAATACCGACACGTGTCAACAAGGCGACCGTCTCTTGGGCGCCGACGAGGGCGCCGCCAGCGTCGTAGAAAGAAGCAATCACCTTGACATTAAAGACTGGATAGCCAACATTGTTAATCACCTCGCCTACCACTGTGTAGAGGCCGTTCGCCTCATAACTGCGATGGCTGCCCAGGAAAACAGCAGATGGAATAGCTGTGGGTGTGGGCTGGGGCGTGGCCGGCGTCGGCGCCGACGGTGGCGTTGTGGTGATGGATCGCGTCGGGGTGATGGTTGGCGTGCCTGTTGTGCGGGTTGGCGTGCCGGTGGCGCTGCGGGAAGCCGTCGCCGTCGGCATGGGAGTGACACTGCCAGTCGGTGCGGGGGTCCGTGTGCCAGGCAGGGGGGTCGGCGGCGGGGTTCGGGTTAAGGGCGTACCGGTTGGCGCCACTGGTGTGCCGGTGGTTGTAATGGTGCCGGTCGGGGTCAGCGGCGGCGTGCCGGTTGTCGTCAGGGTAGCGGTTGCGGTGACAGTGGCTGTGCTGGTGACAGTCGCTGTTGGTGTAACCGTAGCCGTGCCGGTGACAGTCGCTGTTGGCGTGATGGTGGCCGTAGTGGTGACAGTGGCCGTAGCGGTGGCCGGCAGCGACGTGGTTGGCGTCACCGTAGCCGTCATGCCAAGGCTTGTCGTGAGCGGGGGCGCAGTCGTCAACGGGGTCGTTAACGGTGCGCTCACGGGTATGGTCGCGGCATCGGGCGCATTGCCAATCAATGTAACTGGCATCATGGGGGGCAGATCGATCCGCAGCCCGCCGTCGGGGCGCACCTGGATCACACAACCGGCGACGAGGATGAGCAAGCCAATAGCGGCGAGCGCTGTGGGTAGAGTAAGTCGATTCATGAAACCTCCCGTGGCGATAAAGACCCTTTCCTCAGGTAAAATTGTCGCCCTATCTTACCATTAAAATGACAGAGCGAAAAGTGAGGTTATCAGGAAAGGCGTCATACGCAAAGAGCGTTTGTCAATCTGCCCACTTTGCTGCATACTCATGACAAACAGCTTTCCGCCCACAACCGGCCACCGGTTGCCTTTTAGGCGCGGCTGCAAGTGGGTTTTCTCCATACGCAACGAGTACATAATACATAAAAGGAAGAAAGAGACGATGACTAGCCTACCCACCGCCACCATCCAAACCATTCAACGCGCCGTCAACCAACAGCGGCTCATGGAAACCGCCATTGCGCTGGTGGACGTTCCCAGCCCCACCTGTTCCGCCGGCGCCGTCGCCGACCGCTTGGCGGCTATCCTCACTGCCGATGGTTTTACTGTCGAACGGCCCGTCGCCGATTGGCCCGAAGCACCGGCGGTCGTTGTGCGCTTTCAGAGCGGCAAACCGGGCCGAACCCTACAATTTGACGGCCACCTGGACACGGTGCATCTACCCTTTGTGCCGCCCCGTGTCGAGAATGGCATCTTCTACGGCTCTGGCGCTTCGGACATGAAAGGGGGGATTGCCGCCTTTGTCGAAGCCTTGCGCGTCTTACGGGAAACGGATACGCTGCCCGGCGGCGGTATTCTGCTCACCGCCCATGATCACCACGAAGGGCCGTGGGGCGACCGGCGGCAGGTCTATGCCTTTATGCGTGACGGCCTTGTCGGCGACGCTGTGCTGCTGCCCGAATATTTGGCGGATCGCCTGCCGGTGGCCGGACGGGGCATGGCGATCTTCGAAGTGCGCATCACCCGCGACGGCGAACCGGTGCATGAAGTCTTGCGTCCCGCCGGCATCGCCGATGTGGTCAAGACCGGGACGACGCTGGTTAACCGACTCTATGAGTTGGGCGAGCGGTTGAAAAGCGTGACGGCGCCCTATGTCGGTTCTGATTCGACCTTTGTCGGGCGGATTCAGGCCGGGGAGATCTACAACCAGTCGCCAACGCTTTGCACTGTCAATGGCACGCGGCGTTGGGTGACACCGGGGCAAGGCAAAGCGGTGCAAGCGGCGTTTGAGCAATTGGTGCAGGATCTGGCGCGGGAAACCAACACCCAGATCACGGTCGATTATCACATCCAAGGGGAAGCGTGGCAGCTTGACCAAGCCCAGCCGATTGTCACCGCGTTTCAAGCAGGGTATAGCGCCGTCACCGGCGCGCCTCTGGCATTGGGCGCCAAGCCCTTTGTCGATGACGGCAGCTCCTATATCACCACCGGCGGCATTCCCGCCATCACCCACGGGCCGGATGCCAAGGGGGCGCATACCCTCAACGAAGCTGTCCCCGTGGCGGAGTTGGTGCGGGTGGCGCAGGTCTATGCGTTGACGGCGATTGGGTTTTGCGGGGGGTGAACACTACAGCGGATTTAGGCGGAAGCGGATTTTCAGTTATACTCAACGGCGCCATAAAGTAGCACTTTTTCAGGTGTAAATAGGCTACTTTATGTGCTGCCGTGCAGTATACTAGGCGTGAGTGGTCGCTCGACAAAATTAGCAGACGGCAACATAGACTAGAGCGCAGTAAATTGGCTCTGGACTACGCGACTGCGGACTACTGAAAATCCGTTCCTTCCTAAATCCGCTGTAGTGTTGCATTCACAATAACGGCGGACGTTGACTGTGCCAGGGCGTGGCCTGTTCATAGGCATGACCGACGCGACAGAGAAGGTCTTCTTCAAAGTGGCGTCCTACCAGTTGTAGGCTGATCGGTAAGCCATTGCTATCCAAACCACAGGGCAGGGAGAGCGTCGGGTTGCGGCTGAAATTGAAGACGTAGGTGTAACGGGTGCGAACGTAGCCCTCTTGGATAATGGCGTTGCCTTGCGTATCCATCATTGGCGCCGTGGTGGGCATGGTGGGGCAGAGCAGCAGATCCATTTGTTCAAAGAGCGGGTCAAACTGGGCGGCGAAGGTTTCGCGCAGGGCGTGGGCTTTGGCATAGTCTTGCGCCCGCAATTTGGCCGTGTTGTCGAGCAGTTCGCGGAAGGGGCCATAGTCGGCGGCGCGTTCGGGGTACATCCCCTCATGGGCGACCAGGGCGTCGGCGCCGGTGAGGGTGAGCCAGGCTTGGGTGGTGGTCGGCATGTCTGGCTCCGGCACCGTCACGGCGACAATGTGGGCGCCCAATTCGGCCAACACCCGCACCGCTTCCTTGACGGCCGCGCTGACATCGGGGTGGACGCCTTCGGTGATGTAACGTTCATCGACGCCAATGCGCACCCCGGCGACGCCTTGCGCCAACGCCGCCAGGTAATCGGGCACAGGCCGGCGACTGGCGGTGGGATCGAGCGGGTCGGGGCCGGCCATGGCTTGCAACATGGCGGCGGCATCAGCCACACTGCGCGTCAAGGGGCCAATATGATCGAGCGACGCCGCCAACGGAAAGACCCCGGCGCGACTGACGCGTCCGTAGGTCGGTTTCAAGCCCACGGTGCCACAGGAGGCCGCCGGGAAGCGGATCGAGCCGCCGGTGTCGGTGCCAATGGCGCCAAAGCAGAGACCCGCTGCCGTCGCCACGCCGGAGCCGCTGGAGGAGACGCCCGGCCAGCGCCCTTCGCCCCACGGGTTGAGCGGAATCGGGCGGTAAGGATGGTGCCAGCGCAGGGCAAACTCGGTCAGGTGCAGCTTGCCCAGGATGATGGCGCCGGCCTGTTGCAGTTTCCAGAGCGCAGTGGCATTCTGGTCAGGCCGCCATTCTGTCAACATTTGGGAGCCACAGGTGGTGACGGTGTCTTTCATGAAGCAGAGATCCTTCACCGCCAACGGGATACCATGAAGCGGGCCGCGATAGTGACCACCGGCAATTTCCGCTTCGGCGGCGACGGCTTGGGCCAGCGCTCGGTCGGCCAACACCGTAACATAACTATGAAAACGCTGGTCGAGTGCGTCAATGCGGTCGAGCATCTGGCGCGTCAATTCGACCGGTGAGAGTGTACGCGCTTGGATTTGTTGGGCAACGTCCATAAGGGTTGCCAGGGCGAGAGCGGTCATGCAAAAATGCCTCCAGTTTGCTAGTCATCATCCAAAAATAACTTGCCGATTTGCACAGAGCGTGAAATTATTTCTGGACGATTACGAAGGTCGTGACAATCCATCGAGGGACTGGCTAACGTTTATCCTATTATAGGCATAAGCATAGCGTTTCAGCAATCTGAATTTGATGTTACGGATATGACTTGATATGATGTTTTATCGATGGCTCAAGTTGGGTCATTGTGACTGATCATTCAACCTGGCAAGCAACAAAGGAGTACGCATTTATGGCCGGCTTGAGCGCGGGCGCCACCGATTTCACCTTCATCCATCTCACCGATCTCCATCTCGTCGCAAGCGATGATGAGCCAGTCAACGGCCACTACCCAACCCAACGGTTACGTGCTGTGTTGGAGCGCCTGCGCGCTACAGAACTGACCCCCGCTTTTATCCTCATCACTGGCGATCTAGTCAACAACGGGCAAGCCGCCGAGTATCATACCCTCAACCGGCTGCTGCCGGAATTACAAAGCTTTGGCGCACCGGTGCTACTGGGAATGGGCAACCATGATGCGCGGTCTCCCTTTCGCCAGTTGATCCTGGGCGAAGCGGTTATGGCTGAACCGTACCCCTATTACCATAGCACGCTCATCAATGGCGTCAATGTGATTATGCTCGATAGCCATGTGCCAAATCAGGTGCATGGCTATCTTGACGAGACCCAGTTGGCCTGGTTAGCTGATGAATTAGCCAAACCCGTAGCGATTGGGCATCTGCTCGCGCTCCATCATCCGCCGGTAAGCAGCACTGTCGCACTACTGGAGCCGCTTGGGCTGCACAATGCCGACGCCTTAGCCGCCGTTGTGGCCAAGCATTCCAATGTACTTGGCATTCTGAGCGGTCACATTCATTATAACCATGTTGCCCGCTTCGCTAACACCATCGCTTTTACCACCCCCGCTGTACTCTATACGATTGATCCTGGTGTCCAGAAAAATTTTCGTATGGTGGACGGCTCCGGCTTTGCCATCGGCACCGTGCGTCAGGGCCAACTGTTTATGAACACGGTGATGGTTGCCAGCGGCGAAACCGAACTGGGCTACCGTCGGCTCTAGTGTTCCTACAGGGGTTGCGGAAGAGACCTTACCCAGCGCACTTTCACCGCTGCGGCGACCATACCCTAGATCCCGAAGCGATTGCGCCGCAAAATTTCACTCGTCGCTTGCCGGGTCGTTGGTTGGTGACCGGGCAAGGGGAGGATGCGTTCATGGAGGGTATCAATGATCCATGCTGTCTGTGGGAAGAAGGCTTCCTCTAACTCGGCGCTCGGCACAATCCAGTTGCGCGCCCCCACCACGGCCACCGGGCCATCCAGATAGGTAAAGGCCAACTGACTGATGTTGGACGCCATCGTGTGCAAGAACGATCCCCGCTCACAGGCATCCGAGGCAAGGATCACCTGGCCGGTCTTTTTCACAGAGTCAACAATCGGCTCATAGTTAAGTGGGTTGAGAAAGCGGGCGTCGATCACTTCCGCCGAGAGGCCATAGCGCTGCTGCAACTGATCCGCCGCTTCCAATGCCCGGTAGAGTGTGGCGCCAATGGTGACGATGGTGAGATCGCTGCCGGCGCGGCGGATGGCCGGTTCGCCCAGCGGCACTTCATAGTATTCCTTGGGAACGCCGCCAGGAACAACCGACTCCGTTTCGGTATAGAGCCGTTGACTTTCAAAGAAGACGACCGGGTCGCTACCGCGCAGGGCTAATGCCAACATGCCTTTGGCGTCATAGGGCGTGGCCGGGAACATCACTTGCAGACCGGGAATGTGGGCGCAGAGCGCAGTCCAGTCCTGGGAATGTTGGGCGCCATACTTCGAGCCGACCGAAACCCGCAGCACCAGCGGCATGGTGAGGACGCCGGCGCTCATTGATTGCCACTTTGCCATCTGGTTGAAAATTTCATCACCAGCGCGACCCATAAAGTCGCAATACATCAACTCAGCGACAACTCGCCCGCCGCTCAAGGCATAGCCGACCGCTGTGCCGACAATGGCCGCTTCGGAAATGGGCGAATTGAAGAGGCGGTGATAGGGCAACATTTCGGTCAGGCCGCGATAGACGCTAAAGGCGCCGCCCCAATCGCGGTTCTCTTCGCCGTAGGCCACCATCGTCGGGTCAAGCTGAAAGCGTTCGGCCATCGCTTCAAAGAGCGCTTCGGCGTAGGTCAGACATTTTTGTTTGGGCAACGCTTTGCCGTTTTCATCCAGGCCAAAGCGGAATTTGGCTTGGGTGGTCTGCCAGCGACTTTCCGCCAATGGCTGTAAAACTTCGGGGGCGCGGTTGTCAAAGCGGTCAACCGGCTTGTTGGCAAACATCATGCCACCGATCTCTTCGCCGCCAATCGCCATGCGGGGCGACAGTTCCAGCGAAACGGCTGCTTCCACCACCTGGCGCATTCGTCCGCGCACCTCTTCAATCGTCGCTTCTAATTCATCTTCGGTGGCAAAGCTGTTTTCCACCAGATAGGCGCGATAGGCGATCAAGGAATCATGTTGGCGCCAGAGGTCGATCTCTTCTTTGGTACGGTAGGCCATCGCGTCAGATGGGGAATGGCCGGAAAAGCGGTAGGTGATCGTGTCGAGCAGTACTGGTCCTTCACCGGCCTCCAAGATTTTTCGTTTGCGTTC
This sequence comes from Caldilineaceae bacterium, assembly GCA_026645575.1. Next base: position 76,878 of record JAPKMW010000040.1, on the reverse strand, counting down.
AATGGCATCGGCCACGGCCAGCGGGTTAAAACCATCGACCCGTTCGGCGTGCATCCCTGCCGGGTTGATGCCCAGCCCAGCCCGCGCCAGCACCCCGATTCCCATCGTCTCGCCCACCGGCTGACCGCCCATGCCATAGAAATTGTTCATAAAGTTGAATAATATCGGTGGCGCGCCGCCAATTTCTTTGTCCCACAGGGTGCGATATTGATCCATTGCGGCAAAGATCATCGCTTCCCACACTGGCCCACAGCCCAACGAGGCGTCACCGATGTTAGCGATGACAATGCCCGGTTTGCGGTTGACCCGTTTGAAGAGCGCCGCCCCCGTGGCAATATCCGCCGAGCCGCCGACCAGCGCGTTGTTGGGCATGACGCCAAAGGGCGGGAAAAAGGCGTGCATCGAACCGCCCATGCCCTGGTTAAAGCCGGTTTGGCGGGCAAAGATTTCGGCCAGCGCGCCATAGAGGGTATAGTCCAGCGCCACTTCTTTCAGGCTGTCACCGGTTTTATGGGCAGTGCTAAAGCGTTCGACAGCCCGCATAGGTGCGCCACCCACATAGCTTTCCATGACCGTCTGCAAAGCCGTTTCACTCAGCTTGTCGATAGCCGAGAAGCTTTTCGCCAGAATCTCGCCGTGGCTGCGGTGAGAGCCAAAGATAAAATCATCCGGCGTCAGTGCCAATGCCTGTCCGACCACAGCAGCTTCTTGCCCAATTGAGAGATGAGCGGGGCCTTTGTGGTTATAGGCGATACCTTCGTATACGCCCTCTTTTTTGATGCGGTCGAGCATACTTTCAAATTCGCGGATATAAACCATGTCACGGTAGAGACGCACCAGCGTAGCGGCGCCATATTGAGCAACCTCAGCGGTTGGGTTGGCAACATACTGGTTGAGCGGAATTTCCGGCGCGCGCAAGGTGGCAGCCTGGCGCACGGTAGTCGGATCGATCAAGATAGCTTTGGTCATAACCTTTATCCTAGAAAAACGGGTCAACCGCAACCCCAGAGGTTGATCATGCAATCTTCCGGGAAGGTTTGACCGGACCATCCTGTTGACCGAACCGACCTTCCCGGAAGATGATTGGCAAGCCCCTACGTTTCAGTTGAGCCGAGAAAAACTCTGTGCATTTGCACAGCTTGTGAGCATTTGTACACAATAGCATAGCATAGTTTGACAAAGGAATCAACTTGGCCTACAATTTGTGCAAATGTTCGCTAATCGTGCATTTGCACAGGATCACTCATGCTGGATGCTGCCCATCAAGAATTGCTTGCGCAAGTCGCCTCGCTCTATTACAGTGAGGAACTAACCCAAGATGCCATTGCAACGCAACTGGGCTTATCGCGCGTCAAGATCTATCGGCTGCTCAAGCAGGCGCGCCAGGAGGGGGTGATTCAATTTACCATCAACTGGCCGCTCCAACGCGATCAGGAACTGGAACGGGCGCTCTGCCAACGCTTTGGTTTGCAAGAGGCGCTGGTTTTTCGCGCCAACCCCCAGGATCTCCAACATACCTTGCAACGGTTAGGCGCGCTGGCGGCGCGCTATCTGGAACAGATCCTCAAAGATGGCATGACGCTCACCGTTTGTTTGGGCCGCTCGACCTACGAGGCGATCAACGCCATCCGTCCCGGTTTTCAGGCCAAAGTGCAGGTGGTGCAGGCGTTGGGCAGCATGGCCCTTGCCCAACAAAGTTTGGATAGCGCCACCCTGGCCCGTCTGTTGGCGCAAAAGCTCGGTGGCGAAGTGACCTATCTTGCCGCCCCCGGCATGGCCGACAACGCTGAAGCCGCTGCCATTCTCCGTCGTCAACGCGATATTCAACGGGTCTTAACCCTCGCCCAATCGGCGCAGGTGGCTTTGTTGGGCATCGGCAACCTTGATCCGACCCTGTCCAGTTTTGTCAAGGCTGGCTTGATCACAGCGGAAGAGATGAACGCCATGCAAGCCGAAGGCGCGGTCGGTGATATGGGCGGGCAGGTCTTTACGGCTAACGGCCACTTATTGGATCATACCTGGAATCAACGGGTGATCGGTCTCCAGCTTCATGAGATGCAACGGATTGGGTTGACCATTGCTGTGGCGGCTGGGCTACCCAAGGCCGCGGCCATCTTGGGAGCGTTGCGAACGAGCGCCGTTGATGTGTTATGCACCGATGATGAGACGGCGCAGGCCGTGCTTGCGCTAGAGAGCGACAAGGGATAAAGGGAAAACTATGCGAGTTCCGATTTTTCAGGGCAATGGGCTCCTCAACTATGAAGAGCGCCCGGTGCTGCAACCGCAAGCGCTGCAAGATGTGCTGGTCAAAATTGACGCCTGTGGCATCTGCGGCACCGATCTCAACATTCTGGCCGTGCCGCCAGCGCACAAAGCCAACACCGGCATTGTGATCGGTCACGAAGGGATTGGCACGGTAGAGGCCATCGGCGGCAGCGTAACCGGGCTGCAACCAGGCGACCGCGTGGTGATCGCACCACGGCTCACCTGTGGCCGCTGCGCCTATTGTCGGCGTGGTTTGGACAATCAATGCACCAACTATCAGACCATCGGCACCACGGTTGACGGCGCCTTCGCCCCTTACTTGCTGGCGCCGGAGCGGGCGCTCTACAAGATCAGTCCCAGCGTGCCACGCGATGATGCCGCCTTTTTTGAGCCGCTCTCCTGTGTGGTCGGCGCGGTAAAGCGGGCGCCGATCCAAGCCGGTGACACCGTTCTCATCATTGGCGGCGGGCCAATGGGGTTGCTCTTTGCGCTGCACTACCGCACGCTGGGGGCCGGCCGCGTCATTGTTGCCGATGTCGCGCCCTACCGCCTGGAATTTGCCCAGGAGATCGGCGTCGAGGCGATTAATGTACAGCAAAAAGACGCCGCCAAAACGATCAAAGCGATGACTGAACTGGGTGCTGACATTGTGGTCGATGCCGTAGGCAACCAAATTGAGACAGCGGTTAAGTCCGCACGTCGTGGTGGGCAGATCATCCTCTTCGGCCTGCGTCCCCATGACAACCCGCCGGTTAATCAATATACAATCACCCGCTATGATCTCACGGTGCATGGCGCCTTTGTCGGTCTCCACCCCTTTGCCCAGACCATTCAACTGTTAGAAAGCCGGCGCATTCAGCCGTCGGTTCTCGTTACTCACCGGCTGCCCCTCAGCGAACTGGCCCACGGCGTCGAGTTGATGCGCACGCAACAGGCGATGAAGGTTTTGATTGAGATGTAAAGCGCACCCCCTCCCAGCCTCCCCCAGTTTTGGGGAGGAGCCGTGACAGTTCCCTCCCCAAACTGGGGAGGGTTAGGGTGGGGTTTGTGGTCACGAATTACAAAACAAACGAATGAAAGTGAGCGAAAAATGAGCAATACGATTGGCAAAGTTCAACAAAAATGTAAAATGGCGGCGGGGCTTTTCTGGGCGGATTATCGCTGGTTGGGCGAGACGGTGCAGGAATTGGAAGCAGCCGGCGTCGATTGGATCCACATCGAAGTGCGCGACGGTAAGTATATGGATTTTAACATGCCCCGTGGCGGCTTTGATATTATCGAAGCGACCTGCCTCAGCACTAGCCTAGAGGTCGAGGCGCAGTTGCAGATGGTCCGCCCCAACTTTGATGTCTTCAACCAACTCAAAGACCTGGGCGTCAAGCTGATTAGCCTCCCCATTGAAACCACCCAGGAAACCATTTTCCAGAGTATCACCTATATCAAGGAAAAACTCGATCTCAAGGTCGGCGTTTGGGCCTGGCAAGGTGTGCCGACCACGGCCTTTGAGCAGTACATTCACCCCTATATCGACATCATCGAATATGAGTGTCGCGCCCCCTTCTGGGTCAAGCCGACCGCCGGTCGCAGTCCCCATGCGCTGGATGATATTATGTACACCACCATGCGCAAACTCCATGATATGATTGCCGAGGCGGGCATGGAAGATCGCATTGAACTGATGGAAGACGGCGGTCTGAATGCTAACAATGTGGGCGACTTTATCGCCACCGGCATGACCGTCGGTGAATTTTCCTCGCCGTTGCTGAAGGGCAAAGAGGGCAAGCTCAAGCCGGGAACGGGTGAGATCACGGCCGCTGTGCAACGGCTGCGAGCGGTGATGGATGAGGCGAGCGATAAATATCGCACGGCCGACGGCAAATTGCGAAAATAACATAGCCGCGTAGCGGCGGCTGAAGGTAGACCAGCCTTTCAAGGCTGGTTTGGTTTGCGTGCCACACAACAACGAGGGTTCAAACCCTCGTCTACCGTCAGTCGTCGCTACGCGACTGGATCTGTTTACGGCAATAAGGAGTATACCCGTGAAACCTATTCGTGTTGGTTTGATTGGCTACGGCGGCATTGGACGTGTCCATGCGATGGGATTGCGCGATATTCCGTTTCTCTATGGCTTACCCGCCGACGCCGTCCAAATTGTCGGCGTCGCCACCACGCGACCCGAAACGGCGCAAAAGGCGGCGCAAGAGATCGGCTGCGGCTTCTGGACGGCTGATTATCGCGAGTTGTTGGCGCGACCGGACATTGACTTTGTCGATGTGACAACACCCAACCATTCTCACGCCGAGATCGTGGTGGCGGCGGCGGGGGCGGGGAAACATATCTACTGTGAAAAACCGCTGGCGATGAACGTGGCAGAGGGGCGACGCATGGTGGCCGCGGCGGAGGCGGCCGGCGTCAAGACGCAGATGACCTTTAACCTGCGCTTCTTTCCAGCCCTCAGTCGCGCCCGCCAGTTGATCGACGCCGGTTTCCTGGGCAAGCTCTTTTCCTTCCGCGGACGTTACTATCGCGCCAGCTATATCGACCCCAACAAGCCGATCTCCTGGCGACAGAAGCGGGAAATCGCCGGCGGCGGCGCCCTCTTTGACCTGGGATCGCATGTACTGGATATGCTCCACATGCTGCTGGGACCATTCGGCTCGGTGCAAGCGTTGATGGATACCTTGATCAAGGAACGCCCGGTGGCCGCCGGCGCCGCGGAAAAAGTGGCCGTCGATGTCGATGACATTGCGCTTTTACACGCCCGTTTGACCGACGGCACGCCGGGGTTGGTCGAGATCTCACGCATGGGCACCGGCTTTACCAATGAACTGGTGATCGAACTCTTTGGCGAAAAGGGCGCCATCCGCTTTAGCGCCGCCGACCCCGCCTGGCTCGAAATCTACGACGTGCGTGACGCTGAATCGCCCTTTGGCGGGCTGCGCGGTTTTAAGAAGATCGAGGCCGGGGGGCGCTATGCCGGCGCCAAGTCCCCTGACTGGACGATGGCCCCCGGTTTCAATCGTTCCCACGCCGAAGGTCTCTACCAATTCTGTCGCGCCCTCTGGGATGACAAACCCGCCGCGCCCAGCCTGGCCGATGGTCTGCACATCCAAGCGGTCATGGCCGCGGCAGAAGAATCGGCGCTAGCTGGTGGTTGGGTGACGGTCGCCATCAACTAAACGGCAGCCATCAACAACCGCTAGTAGCATTATGGTTCACGCAACACGCAACACGTAGCACGCCGAACAATTTTCCAGGAGGGACTCCATGTCAACTCACTTCGACATCATCATCATCGGCAGCGGGATGGGTGGGGGCGCGTTGGCCTTTGGCTTGCGCAACAGTGGGGCGCGGGTGCTGTTGATCGAACGGGGCGATTATCTACCCCAGGAAGCCCAGAACTGGCAGCCGGTCGCCGTCTTTGACCAAAACCGCTATAAGACACCCGAAGCGTGGTACAGCGCCGACGGCACAGCCTTTCATCCGGGGATGCACTACTTTGTCGGCGGCAACACCAAAATGTATGGCGCGGCGTTGCCCCGTCTGCGCCAGGAAGATTTCGGCGCGCTGGAACATGAAGGCGGCACGTCGCCGGCCTGGCCGGTTAGCTATGCCGAGTTGGAACCGTACTACACCGAAGCGGAAAAGCATCTGCGCGTTCATGGCACCCCTGGGGAAGATCCGACCGAACCGCCCCGCTCCGGCCCCTATCCCTTTCCGGCTGTGCCGCATGAACCCTATATTGAGGATTTGGCGCAGCGGTTGCGTCAGCAAGGCTTGCATCCCTTCCACTACCCGATGGGCATCGATTTGAGCGAGAATGGTGCCTGTATCCGTTGCAAAACCTGTGATGGTTTTCCCTGCCAAGTACTGGCGAAAAGCGACGCCGATGTCTGTTTTGTGCGCCCGGCGTTACAAAGCGGCAATATTACCCTGTGGACAAAGACGCTCGTTAAAAAGTTGATCACTGACGAGACGGGGCGGCGTGTAGTGGGGGTGGAGATTGAGAGACTTCGTCGTGAGCGCTCAGTCGAACGATTGGGAGATTTAGAGATTGTATCGGCTGATACGGTGGTTGTTGCCTGTGGTGCGACCAATACGGCCATGCTTCTCTTTCAATCGGCCAACGACAAGCACCCCAACGGGCTGGCGAATTCGTCGGGCATGGTGGGGCGCAACTATATGGTGCATAACAACACGGCATTGATGGGCGTGGCGCCGTTGCGGGTCAACCCGACCGTTTTCCAAAAGACCATTGCCATCAACGATTTTTACTTCAAGGGACCCAACTTTAACTATCCAATGGGCAACATTCAGGCATTGGGCAAGTTGCAAGCGGGGATGCTCACCGCCGCCCAGCCACTGGTGCCGCGCCCCTTGTTGCAGATGATGGCTGACCGCAGCGTCGATTGGTGGGTCATGTCGGAAGACCTGCCCGACCCCAACAATCGCATTGAAATGGGGTCGAATGGCAAGCCACGCGTCCACTGGCAGCCCAACAATCTGGTGGCCCACCAGCGGTTGATCGACGCCTCCCGCCAGATGTTGCGCGCCGCCGGCTACCAATTCACGTTCATCAAGCGCATGGGCATCGCCACCAACTCCCACCAGTGTGGCACAGCGCGCATGGGCGACGATCCCGCCACCGCCGTCCTCGATCCAACCTTGCGCACCTATGATGTCGAAAATCTCTATATCGTCGATTCATCCTTCTTCCCCTCCTCCTCCGCCATGAACCCCGCGTTGACGATTGCAGCGATGGCGTTGCGGACGGCGGAAAAAATAACTGGATATTAGGTATTGGGTATTAGTTATTGAGGAATCGCATAATCGTTACTCAACCAATACACAATTGTCTAATACCTAATATCCAATACCTAATATCCAATACCCAGAGGAGACTCCATGTACCAACGGTTTCAACTTTCCCATAGCGATGCAGTTCAGATTATCGACGCCATTCGCACCAAGTTAGAAGAACAGGGCAAAGGCGCGGCGATTGCCGTGGTCGATAGCCAGGGGGAATTGCTCGCCTTTTTGCGTACTGATGGCTGTAAACTGCCATCGATTATGATCGCCATCAACAAGGCGTTTACCGCAGCCCGTGAACAGCGTCCCTCCAAAGAGATCGGCAACTCGTCGCGCGAAAAGCAGTGGCCCATGAGCAACTTTGGCGACCCGCGTTACACCGCTTGGGGTGGCGGCGTGCCGATTGTCTACCAGAACCAGACAGTGGGCGCCGTCGGCGTCAGCGGGTTGCCGGAGGAAGAGGATATGGTTTTGGCGGCGCTGGGGGCGAGTTTGATTGGCTGAGGTGATTTATGGCTGGCTATGTCATTGGCGCCGATTTGGGCGGTACAAAGATTGAATTGGGGCTGGTCGATCCGGCGGATCGCATCATTGCGCGCAAACGGATGGCGACGGAAGCCGAACGTGGCCCCGCCATTGTGGTGGAGCGGATTGCCGCCGCTGTCGCTGAATTAGCGACGTATCTACCGGCTGGAGAACGGATTGCGGCGATGGGCATGTGTACGCCGGGACCAGTCGATCATATCAACGGCGTCCTGCTTGATCCGCCGAATGTGCAGGGGTTACATTATGCGCCGTTGGGGGCGTTGCTCACGGATCGACTTGGTTTTCCTGTCTGCCTGGAACATGATGCCAAGGCGGCTGCGCTGGGTGAATTTTATTTTGGCGCTGGGCGGGGTGAGCAGAGTATGGTCTACATCATCGTCGGCACCGGTGTCGGCGCAGCGTTGATTATGGACGGTGCTGTCTATCGAGGAATGCACAACTCGGCGGGGGAATTTGGGCATACGGTACTCGATCGCAACGGGTTGCTCTGTTCGTGTGGCAATCGGGGTTGTGTCGAAACCTTTATGAGTGGTCCCCGTCTGGCCCAGTGGTACGAAATCATGCAAGCAGGTCGTCAGTCCGTAGTCCAGAGTCCACAGTCGGCCTTGACTGGTGAAATGGTGGCAACGTTGGCTGCGCAAGGTGATCCGGTCGCGCTGGCGGTGATCACCCAAGCCGGCGAAGCATTGGGGGCAGCGATTGCCACGCTGGCGATGATTGTTAACATCGATCTCTACGTGGTTGGCGGCAGTGTGGCGAAATGTGGCGAATTGTTGCTGGCGCCAGCGCGGAAAGCCGTTCCTCGTCACGCCTTTACCTCGGTGGCGTCGCATGTGCGAGTTGTTGCCAGTGGGCTGGATACTGATGCGCCGATTCTTGGCTGTGCCTGGTTGGCGCGCCAACAAATTGGTGAAAGGGAATAACCCCTACATCACTGATTGACCCTGTTAGGATATATTACCTACCAAATGTTTGGTAGAAGGAGTAGCTTTGGCAAAGGGAGTGGTCTCTTCGGAAGCGCGTGAGCGGGTCTTGGATGCGGCAGCGAAATTGTTTAGCGAGCGCGGTTATGCCGCTGTCACCCTGCGCGATATTGCCGCAGAAGTGGGCATTCGTCATACCTCTCTCTATCACCATGTCCCCGGTGGTAAAGAGGAATTGTTTGTTGAGGTGACAGAACGCCATCTGCAACAGCACCAGCGCGGCTTGGTGGCAAGCATGGCGGCGGCAGGGTCGGATATTCGCAGCCAACTCTATGCGGCGGCGGGCTGGTTTTTAACCCAACCGCCGGTTGATCTTGTGCGTATGGCCTATGCGGATATGCCGGCCATTGCGCCGAAAGCGGCCGAACGGTTGAGTGAAATGGCGCTGAAAGCCCTGGTGACGCCGGTGGAGGAAGTGTTGGTGGCGGCGCACGTAAAGGGTGAAATCGACTACGATGATTTGGGCTTAATCGCTGGTGGCCTGGTGGGCATGATTGAAAGTTTGCATTCAGTGCCGGAGTATGCCTTTGACGAGCCAAACGCACGCAATAAGAGCCGGCAAGAGATGGCGCAGAAGTTAATTGATGTTCTGTTACGTGGTTTACAGGTGGGATAAAATTTTTTATTTAGCAAACCTACCAAACTGTTGGTAGTTATTTAAGAAAGAAGGATGACGATGATGAAGAACCTGATCCCGAACATGTGGTATGCTGTTCTTGATGCAAGCGAAGTACCGATGGGCAAGCCAGTGGGTTTCAAGCGGCTGGGGGTGGAACTGGTTTTCTGGCGTGATAGCGCGGGCAAGGTGGCGGTGATGCACGATCGTTGTCCCCACCGTCAGTCAAAGTTGAGTCCGGGCAAGCTTATAGACGGCAATCTGCAATGTCACTTTCATGGGTTTCAATACAATCGGGAGGGCGCCTGTCAGTTGATCCCGGCTAATGGGCGGAATGGCCCCAAGCCGAAGATTTTCCAATGCAAAACCTATGTTGCGCAGGAAGCGCACGGCTTTATCTGGCTTTGGACAGGTGAACCGCAAAGCGAATATCCACCGTTGCCCTTCTTTGCCGGTCTGGACAACTTGGTCTATTCAACGTTGCAGAAGCAATGGCATGTTCATTATACCCGCGCCATTGAAGGGAATCTTGACGTTTCCCATCTGCCCTTTGTTCATGCCAAAACCATTGGCCGTGGGATGGGGACGCTCGTCAACGGTCCCTTTACGACCCTGGAAAACAACGAAATTCGCGTCTGGTTAAGCAATCAACCCGATGAAGGCTTGCCGGCGATCAAACCGACCGACGTGCCGCCGCCAACAGGGCCGGCCACCCTTTGGTTCAACTTTCCCAATGTTTGGCAGCTTTGGCTGGGTGAAACCTTGCGCAACTTGCAAATTTCCGCCCCCATTGATGACGAAGAGACGATGCTCTACCTGCGCACCTACCAGGGTTTTGTCAAACTACCGGTTGTCGGCAAATGGCTCGGTCAACTGTCCAATTTTTACAACCGCTATGTATTACGCGAAGATGAGTTGATCATCACCACCCAATACCCCAAATATGGCGATCTCAATGCCGGTTACTTTATCCCCGGCGACCGCCCGATTGCTTTGTACTTGCAACAAAGGCAAGCGCTGATCGAGGCTGATGGGTCAAGTGCCAACAATACGTCGGCAATTAGTGTGCAAGCGCAATAGTTACAAGAGGAATTGACAATGGCTATGCAACCGGAAGCCGCAACGCCACTAGCCGTTGCTGCAACACCAGTGACGGTAAAAGAGCGGATTGAGATCGTCGATATGTTACGCGGCTTTGCCCTCTTTGGCATCCTGCTCATCAACATGACCTTTTTCAAAGCGCCGGGTGGGCCACAAGGGATTGGCATCGATCCCGATCCTATTGGCTGGTTCACCACCCTGGGCTTGATCTTCTTGGCTGAATCCAAGTTTTTTACGCTTTTTTCCCTACTCTTTGGTCTTGGCTTTGCCATTCAGTTGATGCGGGCCGAAGGTGAGCCGGCAGCATTTACCCGGCGCTTTACGCGTCGGTTGGTGATTCTGGGCCTCTTTGGGCTTGCTCATATTCTTTTCCTCTGGGAAGGGGATATTCTGCTGCTCTATGCACTCGTCGGCGGGCTGCTCTTTGCCTTTCGCCAGCGCCAGGAACAGACCCTGCGCCGTTGGATTTTCTGGCTCTGGTTGATACCCACGTTGCTCTTTGTCGTTGGTTTCACGGGTTTGCAGATCGCACGCCAGTTACCGACGACAGGCGCCCAATTGGCCGAAGCCGATTTGGCCTTTACCCAGTTTTTTGTCACGACACGCGCTGCCACAGTCGAGCGCTATCAAGCAGCCAGTTATGTCGAAACAATTGGGCTGCGTCTGGAGAACTATAGTCAGACAATTCCGGTCTTGATTTCGCGTATACCGACTGTATTGGCCATGTTTCTGCTGGGGCTGTACATTGGGAAACGGCGTATTCTGTCCAACATTGAGGAAAACCTGGCGCTGTTGCGACGTGTGCGCTGGTGGGGGCTGTTGATTGGCCTGGCCGGCAGCCTAACGATTACCAGCGCGTTCGCCCTGCTGCCGTCCATCTCTGCGTTAGCGGTCTTTTTTTTCAACCAAACCTTTGGGCCAATCCTGGCGTTGGGCTATGCCGCCACCTTTGTCCTGTTGGCCCACCAACCGCTTTGGGCGAAACGGTTGACGCCGTTAGCCGCAACAGGACGAATGGCGTTGACCAACTACCTGATGCAATCGGTGATCTGCACGCTGATTTTCAATGGGTATGGCCTGGGGCTGGTTGGACAACTTTCGGGGCCGGCAGGGGTTGGGCTGGCGGTTGTCATCTACACTGGGCAAATCATTGCAAGCCAGTGGTGGCTGCGTCGCTTCACCTATGGGCCAATGGAATGGCTCTGGCGTTCGCTCACCTATGGCAAGGTGCAAAAGATCTAAAGACTGCTCTCTTCACACGTCTACGGCGCGTAATAACCGCCAATTTGCATTACGCCAGTTGTGGTAAAACTGTATTCTATGCGGTAAAATAGATACTTTGCGTGAAAGCAGAACGTCACTCTGTCGATGGTGCGGCTGCGCTGCCAAAAGTAGAAAAGGTAGAGAACGAAATGAACAGTGTCAGTAAACGTCAAGCATCGCTTGGCTTTATTTTTGTCACCCTCTTTTTGGATGTCATGGGGCTTGGGTTGATTATCCCTGTGTTACCCAAGTTGGTGGAAAGTTTTACGGGGGGCGAGGCGGAAGCTTCCCGCATCTTTGGCTTAATGGTCGCGGTCTATGCGGCGATGCAATTTCTCTTTGCGCCGATCCTGGGCAGTCTTTCGGACAAATATGGCCGTCGTTCGGTGATCCTGATTTCGCTGACCGGTGCCGGCATTGACTATCTCCTTCTGGCCTTTTCGCCCAATTTGAGTTGGCTCTTTATCGGGCGGGTGATCGCCGGGATCACGGCGGCCAACATTACAGCGGTGACAGCCTATATCGCTGATATTAGCACGCCAGAGAAACGCGCCCAGAATTTTGGCCTGGTGGGGATGGCCTTTGGCTTAGGCTTTATTGCCGGCCCCGTCTTAGGTGGTCTGTTGGGGAATATTGGCTTGCATCTCCCTTTCTTTGTAGTGGCAGGGATTACCCTGCTCAATGCGCTCTATGGCTTTTTTGTCCTGCCGGAATCGCTTAAGCCGGAAAATCGCCGGGAATTTTCCTGGGCGCGCGCCAACCCGGTGGGTTCACTGGCCGGGTTAGGGCGCTACCCCATTGTGTTGGGGCTGGCCGGCGTGACCGTTCTCTCCGGGCTGGCCCAGAATGCGTTGCAAAGTATCTGGGTGCTCTACACCAGCCACCGTTTTAACTGGGATGCCGGTGATGTGGGTATCTCGCTGGCGGTGGTGGGGCTGTCGGCGGCGATTGTGCAAGGCGGCTTGACCGGGCGGATCGTGCCGAAAATTGGGGAACGCCGCGCCATTATTTATGGTCTGGCGCTCAGTGCTGTCGCCAATGTGCTTTATGGGTTAGCAAACCAGGGGTGGATGATGTATCTCATTCCCTTTCTGGGCGCGCTCGGTTTTATTGCCGGCCCCAGCACCCAGTCGTTGATCTCCAAAAGTGTCAAACCGAACGAGCAAGGCTCCACCCAAGGCGCCATTACCAGTTTGCTCAGTTTAACCGGCGTGATTGGCCCGCTCATTGCCACCAACGTCTTTGGCTATTTTATCAGTGCGAATGCTCCGATTGAACTGCCCGGCGCCTCCTTTTTCCTGGGCGCGCTCTTCACGGTGGGCGCAATGTTGCTGGCCCAGTGGCTCTTTGCCCGTGTGCCGGTTCCGGTGGGTCAAACGGTGCAAACCGTGGAGGACAGCGTCCAAAGCCCAAGCGATGGTATCCAGCCCTTGCCTCATTAGGTGTAAGGAATGGTTGACTATTAAGCCCGCTCGTAGCCGGTCCGTGACCGGTGATCCGGACGCCGGTCACGGACCGGCTACGAGCTTAGTCGTTACTAATACCGTAGCATGGCTGCGACATCGCCCACACTGGTCAAGCCACCCAGCGGATCAGAAAATTCGACCGTTGCGCTGGTTAGTTCGGCCTGATGCACCAACTCGTTGATCAGATCCACAGGAAAGACTTGATCTTCGCCACAGAGAGGGCAGGCGTTGACCTCGACGGCGACCACCCGTTCGCAGCCAGCGCAACGCGTACCTTTCATATCAGCATTGCGTGTGACCAGGAGTTCCGCGACACGACCCTGGTGCAGCGCATCCAGCACCGCCGCCGGACCAACGGCCGCGAGGCCGTCACTCAGGTATTCCGCCTGAATGCGTTCCCAAAGACGCATCTCTTCGGCCCGTTCTTCCTGAAAAAAAAGTTCATAGGCGGCGGCAACCAAGGCATCCTCTTCCTCGTGCAAATCTGCCGGCGCCTGACCCACCACCCGTTCTGCCACTTCGGTGGCGAGGACGCTTTGGAGCTTGGTCAATGTTTCTTGGGAGCCAAGCAGAACAATGCGTTGAAAGTTACCGGTGCGTACCAAGTTGCTCAACAGATCATTGATCTCTTTGGCATAATGGAGGAGGTCTTTGTTACGGCGGCGGGCATAGCGCTGTTGTGACCAGCCCCCCTTGCGCACGGCGTTTTTGATATCGCCGCGCACCTGTTCCGCCGTTGCCGCCTTGGCAGAGGTCACCTGGATAATGCGGGTAGCCGTGTTGTCTGCCGCCACCACCAGAAAGTTTTCATACTCATCTTGCAGTTCGGCCAGGGGACGAATGTAAGGGGCGGCATCGACGCGCAAGGTGTCCGCCGGTGCGACTGGGAGGGGAATGCCCTGAACGTAATCGAGCATTTCGCAGGCGAAGACACAAAGGCCGGCGCCGGTGAAGGGATTTTTGTCGAGCCAGGTGCGCACTAGCGCTAGATTGCGTTCAAAGTAAGCCAACTCGTCCGGCGTATCGGCCAGCAAGTTGCGCATCTGTTCAGCGCGCTGGTTGAGTTGGTTCAAACTGTCGGGGCTAGCGGCGTAAAGGGAGAGATAGGCCCGTTCGGCTTCTTGCAGTTCACTAAAGGAGCGTAAGTCGATGCCCTGAAGATAAGTCTGCTCTGCTGTTGTAGCCGTGGTGGCAGCAGTCGCTGTAGTCATGCGGAAAGTTCCGATCTAGGATCAAATCATCACATCAAATCATCACAATGGCGTCGGCAGTCGCTGAAGCACACGACAAAGGAGGACGCCACTGTGATCACTGGGTTCATCGGCTATGGATCATAGCGGGACGGCGCCATTGGAACTGTAAGCTTCCCTGATTTGTCGTCCAAATGGCCCCTCGCTATCCGGCGTAGCGCCAACCGTAGTATCGATTGCTGATAAAGTTGTATGATTTTGGTACAATTGAATTGATAAATTTCTAAAAACAAACGTATACGGAGTTACTTGGATGAATCGTGTAAGCGCTGTTTTGCTAGCCTTCGACCCGCAGCTTAACAAATTGAGCAAGAAGAAAGAGTTGCGCCATGGGCTGTCGGCGGTTGTCCAACTTGGCGATACACTGTGGGTGGCCAATGATGAGTCGATCACGGTGGAACGGCTTGCTGTGCAAGAAATAGACAACGACGGGAATTCCCACTACGGCGCCCATGAACAATTCGCCTTGCCTGACTACCTTGCCCTGCCTGCGCCACCACCCGCCGATGCCAAAGAGATTGAAGAGGCGGATATTGAGGGGCTGGCTTATGCCAATGGCTATCTGTGGCTGGTCGGCTCTCATAGCCGTAAGCGCAAGGCCGTCAAGCCAAAGCAGACGGTTCAGCAAAATTTTGCCCGTCTGGCCGAAGTCAGTAGCGACGGCAACCGTTTTCTTCTGGCGCGGATTCCCGTTATTGCCAGAGATGGCAGTTATACACTGGTGCGAGAAATCGCAGAGCATGGGGAAAAACGAACTGCCGCACAGTTGCCCTGCACCACGACGTATAGCGCGCTCACCGCGGCATTAGCGACAGATGCCCACCTGAAGGACTTTCTCCCCCTGCCCGGCAAAGACAACGGCTTCGACATTGAAGGGCTGGCGGTTGTCGGCGAGCGGGTTTTTCTTGGCCTGCGTGGGCCGGTGCTGCGTGGGTGGGCGGTCATCCTGGAACTGGCGGTAGCGGTCAATCCGGCGAATCCCGCTGAATTACAACTGCAACCGATCAACCCTGACAATCCCCATAACCCAACCCAGCCCACCTATCGCAAACATTTTCTCGATCTGGATGGCCTGGGCGTGCGCGATCTCTGTATCGATGGCGCCGATCTGCTCATCCTGGCCGGCCCGACCCAAGTGTTGGATGGCGCCGTCACCGTCTTCCGCTGGCCGGGCGGGGCGCAGGTGGATCAAGAGCGGGTGGTCTTGCGTAATGAGCTAGTAAAAGTGATGGACATTCCCCACAACAATGGCGAGGATTATGCCGAAGGGATCGCACTTTTTCGCGCAGGCGCCGGTGTCGCTGATTCTTTGTTGGTTGTCTATGATTCTGTTTCCCAGCAGCGACAAGTTGGTGAAAGTGCTGTCAACATCGATCTGTTTGCCATATCAACGACGGATACGCCAGATCGGTCTTGAAAGTTTGGTCTCATCAATCGCCACCCATCAATTGCTATACAATGGCTGATAATGTCGATGAGAAGCTGGCCTTTTGGCAAAAGGCCAGCTTCTTTTTTGTAGAGTACGGTAGACCACGGTATAGAAGATAGCTATAGCGTGGATACATGGTTGCTTACCCCAGGAACCCGCCTTACACGCCCTGTCTCATGATCTCCGCTACAGTAGCAGCACGGTTTTTTGAAAACTGATACACATTCCTGGTTTGCGTGTTCATGGGAGGCAACGATGCTACATCTACGTACTTACTGGGTTCCGGCGCTGCTGGTTTTGTCCCTCTTGTTGGGCGCCTGTGGCACTCCCGGCAACACCGGCAATCAATCAACGGATCAGACAGGCGGACAGGAGGGCGGAACTGTCACCCTCACCTTTGTCGGCTGGGGCGGGCCGGATGAGCAGGAGGTCTTCCGGCAACTGGTGGAGACCTTCAATCAGAATAACCCCGATATTGTCATCGAGTACACGCCCACCCCCGACGACTATGTGACTAAGCTCAACACCATGATTGCTGGTGGCACCCCGCCTGATATTGCCTACATTCCCGACGGTAATTTCTCAGCCTTTGCGTCTAGAGGCGCCCTGGTCAATTTGCAGCCCTTTGTGGATACCAGCACTGTCATCGATCCGGAGAATATCTGGAATACCGCCTTGGGGCGCTACCGTTACGATCCGGAAACGCGAACCTTTGGCACCGGTGACATCTATGCCTTGCCCAAGGATATCGGCCCTACCGTTCTCTACATCAATAAAGATCTCTTTGCCGCTGCCGGTGTACCGTTACCAGACCCCACTGTTCCGCTGACTTGGGATGAGATCGTTGAGATCGGTCGCCAGATCACGGTAGACGCCAGTGGTCGCCATCCGGGCGAAGAGGGCTTTGACATCAACACCGTGGAAGTCTTTGGCATCGGCGACATCTGGTTTGAAAACGCCGTCTACGGCAATGGCGGCCAGATCGTTTCCGAAGATGGCCGCACCTTTGTCGCCGACATGCCGGAAACTGTCGCCGCCGTCCAGTGGATCGCGGACCTGACCCACAGGCATCAGGTTCATCCAACTTCGCAGCAGACCTCGTCCCAATCCATCGGCCAGATGTTTGAGGCGGGCCGGGTGGCGATCAACAGCAACGGGCGTTGGGCGACGACCACCTATCGCAATACGCTCTCTTTTGATTGGGATGTGATCCCCAACCCAGTCGGCCCTAGCGGCAATCTCTACGCCACCGCCGATGATTGCGCCTTTACCGGCTGGTCAGGCTCGGTGGGTATTGGCATCATTGCCGGCTCGAATGGGGAACAGAACGCTGAACAAGCCTTCCGCTTTATCGAGTTCATTGCCGGCGCCGAAGGACAAACTGAACAGGCCGCGCTCGGTTTCCAAATTCCCAACCAGATCGACCTTGCCAATAGCGATGTTTTCTTACAGCCGGAGCAAAAACCGGAAAACGCCGAAATCTTTGTCGAGGCTGCCCGCTGTGAACGCGCTGGCCCTTGGACGCAGACGCCGCTCTACGGTCAGTGGTTTGATGACAACTGGTGGCAGGGCATCTGGCCCGAAGTGGTGGTCGATGGCACCAAAACCGCCGAGCAGGCCATTGCTGAACGCAAAGAAGCCATCCAGGCTGGGTTGGATGAGGCGTGGGCGACGATTGAACAGTAGTGAAAAGGGAGATTAAGCGATTGAGCGATTCAGTAATTGCGCCGCGTTGTTCGCAACCAATCTCTTAATCTTTCAATCGCTTAATCTCTAGCTGGCTAGTAGGAGTCATCATGGCTGCACTCACAACCGCTCGCTCCCGCAGAGGCGCAATCCAACCAATCGAAACCTTCTGGGGCTACCTTTTTATTGCAGCGCCCTTGCTGGGCTTTTTGATCTTTTCGGCCGGCCCGATGATTGCCTCGGTGGTGTTGAGCTTTTTCTCGTGGGATTTGCTCAGAGCGCCACGGTTTGTCGGGGTAGAGAATTGGCAGCGGCTATTTGTGGAAGATCCGTTGGTCTGGAAGGCGATGGGGAATACAGCCTTTCTGCTGCTGGGCATTCCGATTTCGTTGCTGTTGGCGGTCTTTCTGGCTTCATTGATGAACCAACCGGTGCCGGGGCGGCAGGCGTTTCGGGTGATCTACTACTTGCCCACGGTCTTACCGGTGGCGGCGCTGGCGTTGCTCTGGCTGTGGCTGCTGAACCCGGACTATGGTTTGGTCAATAACACCTTACGCGCTTTGGGTCTGCCCGTCGAATGGACGCGGCTCAACTGGTGGCAGGATCGCACCCTGGTCAAGCCGGCGTTGATCATCATGGGCATCTGGCGGGGCGTCGGCTACCAAGCGCTGGTTTACGTGGCCGCCTTACAGAGCGTTCCTCGTCAGTTGTACGAGGCAGCAGAAATTGATGGTGCTAACAACTGGCATAAATTCTGGTCGGTTACCTGGCCGATCCTGACGCCGACGACCTTCTTTTTGCTGATTACGGCACTGATCGGCGGCTTCCAGATCTTTGTCGAGCCGGCGATTATGACCAATGGCGGGCCGGCCAATGAATCGCTGACGATGGTTATGTTGATCTGGCGGAATGGGTTCCGTGATTTCTCCATGGGCTATGCGTCAGCACAGGCGTGGCTGTTGGGGGTCATCATTATGGCGATTACCATTCTCAACTTTTTCCTGGCCCGCCGCTGGGTCTTTACCGAGAATGGGTAGGATTCGCTTTGTTGATACCATCATGACAAGAGCCTGCCTTTGTCATGGGGACAGGGTGAAGGGGTGACAGGGTGAAGGGGTGACAAAGTGAATTTGCCAACCGTGGCGCTCTATCAAAAGCAATGGGTATAAACGCTAAAGGAAGCAAGCATGGCGACAACTGCATCAACCTCGACACAAACATCGACCACGGTTAACAACCAATCAGCAACACCAGCGCGCCAGATGACCCAACGGCGGCGCAACGGGCGCACCATTGGGCTGTTGATCGCCTTTCTGGTGCTGCTGCTGGGCGCAGTTACCCAATTGGCGCCGCTAGTCTACATGGTTTCCACTTCGCTGAAGGATCAACAGGGCATCTTCAGCCTGCCCATTCGCTGGATTCCTGACCCAATCCGCTGGGAGAACTATGAGCAGGTCTGGTCGCGCATTTCGCTCTGGCGCGGCTTTGCCAATTCTTTGCTGATTGCCGGCACGACGACGGTGACGGAAGTGTTGATCAGCGCCGCCGCCGGTTATGCGTTTGCGCGCATGAAGTTTCCCGGTCGGCAGGCGATGTTTATGTTGCTGCTGGCAACGATGATGATTCCCGGCGTGGTGACGCTAATTCCGTCCTTTATCCTCTTCCGCTGGCTCGGCTGGATCAACACCTTCTGGCCGTTGATTGTGCCGCTCTTCTTTGGCACGGCCTTTGCCATCTTTCTCTCCCGCCAGTTTTTCAGCACCCTGCCTAACGAACTGGAAGACGCCGCCAAGATCGACGGCGCCAACCCGCTGCAAACCTTCTGGTTTATCTTCCTGCCCCTGGCCACGCCGATCCTGGCGACGCTGGCCGGTCTGGGCTTTATTGCCCGTTGGAATGATTACCTGGGGCCGCTCATCTACCTTTCGGATCAGCGCAAATATACGATTCCGCTGATGTTGGCCCAACTCAATGGTCTCTACGAGCGGCGTTGGGATCTGCTCATGGCCGGCTCGGTGATCGCGATTGTGCCGATTGTGATTATTCTGCTCTTTATGCAAAAATATTTTGTCGAAAGTGTGGCAACGACAGGGTTGAAAGGCTGAGTAATCGTTAATGGATAATGGACAACAAGTAATGGGTAATGTGCGGAGGCGCCCGACGTCATATGCCGTGGTGTGGATTGCGGTTCTTGCTCTCTGGTTGACGGGGTGTGCCACCTTACAACTGCCGAGTGGGCAAGCAGGGACGGTGCCGCCGCCGACGCCACCGACAGCAAGCGGACAGGTAGGCGTTTATGACAACCCGCTCTTTCCCGGTGATTTTCCCGATCCTTTTGTGTTGGCGGTGGATGATGGGTATTATGCCTATTCCACCAACGTCGGCGATACTAATGTCCCGGTGGTGCGCTTGAGCGAAGATTTTGCCACCTATGAACGGTTGGGCGATGCGTTGCCTACGTTGCCGCTTTGGGCAGCCTGGCATCAGAGTTTGACTTGGGCGCCGGCGGTGTTGCCACGGGGGGAGCAGTATATTCTCTACTACACGGCGCGCTATCGGGCGGAAGGCCGTCAGTGCATTTCCCGCGCGGTGAGTGATAACCCCGCTGGCCCCTTTACCGACGATTCCAGCGAACCCTTTATTTGTCAAGTTGACCTGGGCGGCTCGATTGATCCCAGCCCTTTTGTTGATGCCGATGGAACGTCTTATCTGCTCTGGAAAAATGACGGCAACTGTTGCGGTCGCCCAGTTGGGCTATGGGTGCAGCAATTAAGTGACGATGGGCTGACGTTGGTGGGTGAGCCAGTCGAACTGATCCGGCGCGATCAACTGTGGGAAAGCCCGTTGATCGAAGCGCCGGCGATGGTCGAACACGAAGACCAATATTATCTCTTCTACTCCGGCAACTGGTGGGAAAGCCACACCTATGCCGTCGGTTATGCCGTCTGTGAAACGGTGACGGGACCATGTGTCAAGCCGCAGCGGGAGCCTATTTTCCAATTCAACCAGCAAGCCATGGGGCCAGGCGGTGAAGAATTTTTCCGCGATGACGAAGGCAACTTGTGGATGGTCTACCACGCCTGGACAGCACCGGTGGTTGGCTATCCCGAAGGCGAACGCAGCTTGCGCATTGAACCGGTCACCTTTGTCGATGGCAAGCCCACTATCCCCGGCCCGACGGTCGATCCGCAGCCGTTGCCGTAATGTCAGGAGTGTCACGTCCATTCAAAAATGACTTTGCCGGTTTTGCCGCTGTCGAAGAGGGTAAACGCGGCGGGGGCCTGTTCAATGGGAAAACGATGCGTCACCAACGCTTCCAGCGGTACATGGCGGTCTTGGATAAAGCGCAACATCGCATAATACATCTGGATGGGCAGGACGAAGGAACCCATGAGCGTCAACTGCCGCCCGATGATCTGGGACGGACTCAACGTTTTGTCATTGTGCCCAATGCCGACAAAGACAGCGCGTCCGCCCAGCCGCAAACTGTCAACCGCGCCATTTTGACCGGCAGCGCTGCCGGAGGTTTCATACGCGCAATCTGCCCCTTCGCCGTGGGTCAGTGCTTGAATCGCCTTTACTGGATCATCCGTGATGGGGTCGAGCGTTTCATCGGCGCCCAAGCTGCGTGCCAGGTCGCGACGTTCGGCAATCGGATCGATCCCGATGACGCGCGCCCCCATCGCTTTTGCAAAGAGTGTCCCCGCCAGACCCACCGGTCCTTGACCAAAGATGGCGACTGTATCAGCACCGGAGGGATGTAGCTTGCTGATGGAGGAAAAAGCCGTGCCGGCGTTGCACGCCATCATGGCGCCAACCGCAAAGGATAACTCGGCAGGTAAAGGCAGACAGTTGCGCGCATCCGTCAAGATGAGGTCGGCGTCGGAGCCGTGAATGGGGCCGCCATAACCACGCCGGTCGGGACACCACATGAGATTGCCACCCAGACAATGTTTGCAATAGCCGCAGCCGCGATAGTGGTAGACCGAGACCCGATCCCCCACCTGCACATTGGTGACGCCCTCCCCCAAACGCGCCACCACGCCACATGGCTCGTGACCAGGGATCATGGTGTTGCCGGCCCGTTGCGCGGCGCTCTGGCGGTAGAGATGGAGATCACTGCCGCACAAGCCACCCGCTTTAAGTTGCACCACTACCTCGCCCGGCCCTGGTTGCGGATCAGGATAATCGCGCACGGCAGCCTGTCGATCACCGAGGAAAACAACGCCACGCATAAGACCTCCTTTATTCCTTGTCCGCAGGAGCGGTCAATCTGAGTAAGTATTCTTGGAAGCGCACATAGGCCTCGGCCCAGGCGGCGCGACCCTCCGTAGTCAAGTTGGGTTCATAAACCGTCACGGCAAACGCCTCACGGATCAACGCTCTTGCCGCCGTCAACGAAGGCAGATCACCCAGTGCGACGGCTTGCAAGGCCGCATTGCCAATGGTTGTCGCTTCGACCGGCCCAGCCACCACCGGCACGCCACAGGCGTCAGCAGTAAGTTGACAGAGCAGTTGATTCCGGCTGCCGCCGCCGACCACATACAACTGGTCAAAGGTGCGCTGCTGCAATTCGCCCAGCTTTTCCAATGTCCACCGATAACGCAGGGCCAGACTTTCCAGAATCACACGGGTCATCATACCAGGACTATCGGGGACGGGCTGGTCATGGTGGCGACAG
The DNA here is from genome assembly GCA_026645575.1 of Caldilineaceae bacterium. The sequence goes on along the minus strand of JAPKMW010000040.1, from coordinate 54,783 downwards.
TAGTTGGCAATCGCTTCCGGCATGTTTTTGGGAGCCAGGAAGGCGGCGTCATCGGGATCGATGATGGCGGTGAAAGGGGGCGCCGCTTCCGCCATTGCAACCAGCGTTTCATAGCTGAAGGTTTGACCCGCTTGCGCCCAGCAACGGCGACATTCTTGCAACAGCCACAACCCCATGATATTTTTCCAGGGCAGGAAGTAGCCGCCGGGGCCGCCATAGCTGCTAAAGTTGTAGGCCAACGCCTGTTCACTAACCAGCGGCGCAGTTGCAATGCCGCCTAGCAGCGACCAGGTGCCGGAACTGAGCCAGGCGAATTGCTCGGTCGGCGCCGGCACGGCCACAATGGCGGCGGCGGTGTCATGGGTTGCCGTGGCGATGACCGGGATTGACCCCAAGCCGGTCTCTTCCGCCACGGTGGCGCGCAACTCGCCCAAAACCGTGCCGGGCATGACCACTTCCGGGAAGAGGTGGGGCGGAATTTGTAGCGCAGTCAGCAGATCATAGGCCCAACTTCCCTGCGCGGCTTGGTAGAATTGGGTCGTCGTGGCATTGGTGAACTCACACACCTTGCGACCGGAGAGCCAGTAGTGAAAGAGGTCGGGCATCAGCAAAAAGGTCGCCGCGCCATCGAGTGCGGGGTCGCGCACTTCGACCATAGCCAGCAATTGGTAGAGGGTGTTGATGCTCAGAAACTGGATACCGCCGCTCTGCCGGTAGATTTCCTGGCGCGGCAGACGCGCCAACGCCCGTTCCATCATACCAGCGGTACGGGCGTCGCGGTAACAGTACGGATTGCCCACCAACTTGCCGGCGCGATCCAGCAGCGCAAAGTCAATCCCCCACGTATCGACCGCCACCGAACGAATGGCGCCATATTGATCAGCGGCCATGCGCAGCCCGCGCTTGATCTCCTGCCAGAGGTGTAATACATCCCAATGCAGGCTTTGACCCACCTGCACGCCCCCATTGGCAAAGCGATGGCTTTCCTGTAGGGCAAAGCCGCGATCGTCTAGCGTGACAACACAGACCCGACCGCTTTCCGCACCCAAATCGACGGCGATATAATTGTGCATCGGCGTCCTCCTCACGGACAATAGAAGATCGGTTCCAGCGCCATAAACTGGATACCCGTCCCTTCCGCCGCTTCGGGCAACACCCAGGTTGTCACCTCCGCGTCCCAGCGTTGTTTGATGTCGGTTTGTGACAAGACGTTAAGCGCGGCGTAAACGTCATCATTGTCCACTTCCATATAGGCAAAGACCCGCGTGCCAAAGGCGAAGATGCTATAGTTGTGAATCCCCACCGCCTGGATCGCCGCAACCAACTCCGGCCAGGGGTTCAAATGGATCGCCTTGTACTCCTCCCAGTGTGCCGGGTCCACCTGCCAGGTCATTCCGATGCGTTGCATGAGCAAACCTCTCTTTCACAGAGTTCTTGTTAGGGTTCAGAGATTAAGAGATTGAGAGATTGGCGAGACAAAATCTCTTAATCTCTTAATCTCTCAATCTCCAACACCGTTTCCCCCTTATCCACCCAACGTCCCAATCCCCGGCCCCTTGCGCATTTCGGCGATGCGCTGGCGATAGCCACCTTCCCGGAAGGCGACGATAGGGTCGGGGCCGCGGCCCATTTCGGCACGGACGCGGCAGAGCAGCGGGCGGACATCGGTTTCGTAGGCCGCCATCAGGATGCGATTGGCGAGAATCACGTCGCCGTCGGCCTGGGCAGCGCGCAAGCGGGGGCGATCAACGAGCAGGGCTTTGGCATAGGCCGTCTGCGTATTCATCGTGGACTGGATAATGCCTTCCATGCTGCCTTCGATGTTGTGCGATTGATCCAGCATGTAGACGACCCCGTTGGCGGTGGCCGCCGTGGCCGGATCTTGGGCGGCATCGACCAGTTGATCAAAAATCAAGAAGAGTTGGAGCGGATTGATCGTCCCGGTCATCAGGTCATCGTCGCCATATTTGCGGTCGTTGAGATGAAAACCGCCCAGCTTCTGTTCGTCGAGCAGGATGGCGATAATGTGTTCGATGTTGGCGCTGGGCGGGTGGTGGCCGAGATCGACCAGCACCTTGGCCTGTGGCCCCAGGCGGGAACAGGTGAGGAAGGAGATACCCCAGTCCATCAAGTCAGTCGTGTAAAAGGCCGGTTCATAATATTTGTATTCGACCAGCAGCGTCATATCAGGGTCGAGGGCGTCGTAGAGCGCTTGTAACCCTTCAGCCATGCGCTGTTTGCGGCTGCGCAGATGATCCTGGCCGGGGTAATTGGTGCCGTCGGCCAGCCAGATGCCGATGGCGCGTGACCCCATCTCGCGCGTGATGCGCACACATTCGACAAAGTGATCGATGGTGCTGCGCCGCACGTCAGCATCGGGGCTACAGATGCTGCCCAGGCGGAATTGTTGCCCCATAAAGGTGTTGGGGTGCACTGTGCCGATGCGCAGCCCCCGTTCAGCGGCGTAGTCGCGCACTGGTTCAAAGCGGCCATCGTCGGTTACATCCCAGGAGACGTGACTCGCCATGACCGGGCAGACGCCGAGGACCCGTTGCAGTTCGGCGCAATCCTCGATCTTGTCCCAAATCGTCTGCGCCGCGCCGGCCTGGCGGAAGACGCCATAGCGCGTGCCCGAATTGCCCACCGCCCACGAAGGCAACTCGATCACTTGCTGCGTGAGCGCAGCAATGGTGGCCGGAACATCGACGCCTTGGTCAGTCAAGATGCCGGCTAGTAGATCGTATTGTCGTTCCCATTTTTGCATCGTCACCCCTCCTGTCCTTTCGGTAGGAATTTTGGTACCACCGCGCCCTAAGGGCACCCGCAGGGGCTTGCCAACCATCTTCCGGGAAGGTTTGACAGGCTCATCCGGTCAACAAAGCCGATCTTCCCGGAAGATTTGCTGGTCGCTCCCTTGGTTTCCAGCAGACCCGGTTTTTCTGAACATTTGTCAACGCAGATTAACCCCGGCCCATGCGGAAGTTCAAATACTCAACAAAGTCACACTGCTGTTGCCAGGAGATGTCCGCCGGGGCGCTATGATCCAGCGTCGGAATGTAATCACGTTTTACCCTGCCATTCTAAATCCCTTCCAAGGTAATCTCTTGGGCAAAATGACAGGCGACCAGGTGCTGCCCCTGCTCATCGATCGGTTGCAGCGGCGGATAGACTGTGGCGCAGAGTTCCCGGCGGTAGGAGCAGCGCTGGTAAAAGTAACAACCGGATGTCGCAAACGACGGGTCGGGTACTTCGCCGGTCAAAATGCGCGCTTTGTTGCGGTAGCGCGGGTGGGGTTTGGGCGACGCACTGAGCAGCGCTTCGGTATAAGGATGTTGCGGCGTCTTAAAGAGCGCCTTAGTGGGGGCAACCTCAACAATACGCCCGATATACATCACCGCCACCCGGTCACAAATGTGCTGAACCACCCCCAGATCATGGGAAATAAAGAGATAGGTCAAGCCCAACTCATCTTGCAGATCGTTGAGCAGGTTAAGAATCTGCGCCTGGATCGACACATCCAACGCCGAGACCGGTTCATCGCAGATCACCAGCTTTGGGTTGAGCGCCAGCGCGCGGGCAATGCCAATGCGCTGCCGTTGGCCGCCGGAAAAGGCGTGGGGGTAGCGGATCATATACTCTGGTCGCAGCCCGACCGCTTCCATCAACTGGCTGACCCGCGCCTCCAGTTCCTTGCCGCGCGCCACGTCGTTGACCAGCAGCGGCTCACCGATGATGTCGCGCACCCGCTGGCGTGGGTTGAGCGAGGAGTAGGGGTCTTGAAAAATAAGCTGGATATTGCGGCGGGCGCGCTTTAATTCTTCTTTTTCCAGCTTGGCAACGTCCACCACCTGGCCGTTATCGCGGAAGAGAACCTCACCGGATGTTGGCTGAATGGCGCGCAAAATGGATTTGGCAACGGTGGTCTTGCCACAGCCCGATTCACCAACCAGCCCCAACGTCTCGCCGGGGTTGACGGTGAAGCTCACATCATCAACCGCCTTCACCGTCCCCACCACGCGGCGCAGAAAGCCTTTGGTCAACTGAAAATGTTTTTTGAGATTGCGCACTTCAAGCAGCGGTTGTTTGTCACTCATCGCGGCCTCCCCAGAGAAAGCAGCGGACCAGATGGCCCGGTTTGGTTTCGATCAAGGGCGGCTCGGCCTTGTCACAAACACCCGGCATAAAGGCATCACAACGGGTCGAGAAGCGACAACCAGGGGGCAGATTGTAGGGGTCCGGCACCGAACCTTTGATCGAGGCCAGCCGCTCCTTGACTTCCTCTTCCACCATCGGAATCGATTTGAGTAGCGCCGCCGTGTAGGGGTGTTGCGGATCATCAAAGAGATCCCAGACCGAGGCTTGCTCGACCACTTTGCCCAGATACATCACCGCCACCTCGTCGGCCATCTCGGCAATGACGCCCATGTTGTGGGTGATGATCATGATGGCCATGCCCAACTCGGCCTGCAAGCTGCGCAAGAGATCGAGGATCTGCGCCTGGATCGTCACATCGAGGGCGGTGGTCGGTTCGTCGGCGATCAACACTGCCGGGTTGCACGACAGGGCCATGGCAATCATGGCGCGTTGGCGCATCCCGCCCGACAGTTCAAAGGGGTAGCTATCGATCCGTTGCGCAGCGTTGGGGATGCCGACCAGGTCAAAGAGCTTGATCACCCGTTCGCGCGCGGCCCCTTTCGGCACATCCTCGTGGTAGAGGATCGACTCCATAATCTGCCAGCCGACCGTGTAGATGGGTGAGAAGGCCGTCATCGGCTCCTGAAAGATCATGGCGACATCTTTGCCCCGCACCTGGCGCAGCGCCTCGCTCGTCGGTGCATACTCGACCAGATTGACGATCTTGTCACCCTGATGCAGCAGAATTTCACCGTTCACAATCCGCCCGCCGGCCCCGACAATCTGCAACACCGACTGCGCCGTGACACTCTTGCCGCAGCCGGACTCGCCCACCACGCCGAGCGTCTTACCCCGCCGCAGCGTCAACGAGACATCATCGACGGCGCGCACCGTACCTTCATCAAAGAAGAAGTGGGTGCGCAAATTCTTGATTTCTAACGCAATTTCCGCTTGGGTCATAGATTTCGATACTTAATTTACAAAAGATGTGGCTATTTAGGTCACAGAGTTACACAGAGAAGATCAGGAGATTCACAAAGAGAAAGCGCTCAAGTTTCTCTGTGAATCTCTGCAAGCCTCTGTGTCTCTCTGCGAACCTAAAAGCCTAGACAGAGTAGGGATCGGCCGCGTCGCGCATGCCGTCGCCCAGAAAGTTGTACATCAGCACGGTGACGACCACGAAGAGCGTCGGGATCAGTTGCCAGGGGTGGTGAACAATGGTCACAATGTTCTGGGCATCCTGCAACAGTACCCCCCAACTGACCGCCGGCGGCTGCATCCCCAACCCTAGAAAGCTCAACGCCGTCTCGCCCAGGATCATGCCAGGGATCATCAGCGTCAGAGTGACAATCAGGTGGCTGGTAAAGGAGGGGAAGAGGTGAACGGCGATAATGCGCGCCTCATTCGAGCCAACCAACCGGGCCGATACGACATAATCTTCCTCGCGCAGGGAGAGTAGCTTGCCGCGCACCTGGCGCGCCAGCGTCCCCCACGACATGAGCGACAGAATCAGCGTGATGAAAAAGTAGGTGCGCACCACCGGCCAATCCTGGGGCAGCGCCGCCGAGAGCGCCATCCACAGCGGGATCGTCGGCAGCGACAGGATAAACTCAATCGTGCGCTGAATGATCATATCGGTCACACCGCCAAAATAACCGGAGATGCCGCCAATGATCAGCCCCAGAATAAAGCTCAAGGTGACCCCGACCAGCCCAATCGACAAGGAGATGCGCCCGCCATAGATCGCCCGTGAGAAAATGTCGCGTCCCAGGCGGTCGGTGCCGAAGAGCATCAACGGCGCACCTTCGACCAGCACAAGATGGCGATTCGAGGGGATCAGCCCCCAGAGCTTATAGGGTTCGCCTTGAGCAAAAAAGCGTAATGGGTAGCGTTGACTCTCGTCCTCGGTGTATTCCATGCGGAAGGTTTTGAGATCCAGTTTCGACTCGACATTGTAAATAAAGGGGCGCTGCAACTGGCCGTCGGCCCAAAAATGGATGCGAGTCGGCGGGGCGTCCAGATAGCCATCCAGACGTGAGTTGGGGCCGATGGGGCTGACAAATTCACAAAAGAGCGCGGTGAAGTAGAGCAGCGCCAGCACCACCAACGCCAGCCGCGCCAGGGCATGTTTGCGAAATTTCCACCAGATCAACTGCCACTGGGTGGCTTGATAGTAGCGCTCTTTTTGTTCGGCGCTCATCTGGGCAACGGTCATTCGTTTAAGCCTCCGTAGCGGATGCGCGGGTCGAGCCAGACCAGCAAAATATCGGCGATCAGGGTGCCGACGACGGTTAAAATACTCAGGATCAAGGTGATACTGCCGGCCAGGTACATATCCTGAAAGAGAACGGCCTGCAACAGCACCGGCCCGGTTGTCTGCAAGTTAAGCACAATCGACACCAACACCTCGCCGCCCACAATCGAGGGCAGAATCCAGCCGATGGTGCTGATGATGGGGTTGACGGCAATGCGCACCGGGTAGCGGAACAGCACCTGGCGCTCCGGCACTCCTTTGGCGCGGGCCGTGATCACATACTGTTTCTGGAGTTCATCCAACAGGTTGGCGCGCATAACCCGAATCAAGCCCGCCGTGCCGGACATGCCGATAATGATCATGGGAAACCAGAGATGCCAGGCCAGATCCAACACTTTCCCCACACTCCAGGGTGCGTCGGCATATTCAGGCGAAAAGAGACCGCCAACCGAAATATCGAAAATGCTATAGATGCTCCACATCAAGATCAGCGCCAGGAGAAAGCCCGGCACTGACAGCCCGATGAAGCCCAAAAAGGTGAAGAAGTAATCGAAAAGCGAATATTTGTGTGCGGCCGAATAGATGCCGATGGGGATGGAGACGGCAAAGACAAAGATGGTCGTCACCAATGAGACGACCATGGTCAACGGCACCCGCTCTATTAACAACTCACTGACCGGTTTGTTCCAACTAAAGGAGCGGCCAAAATCCCCTTTCACGAGAATGTTGCTGATCCAGCGGAAATATTGGCCGTAGATGGGCAAGTCCAGCCCATACTGCCGCGAGAGCGCCGCCGCCTGATCTTCCGTAACCCGGACGCCGGAAGCTTCCAACCGGGTGATATAGGTGGTCAAATAATCGCCCGGCGGCAACTGAATAATGATAAAAACAACAATCGAAATGACAAAGAGAACCGGAATCAGCAGGAGCAACCTGCGTAGGATATACCCGATCATTGCGTACCATGCCTCTCGATGCGACCCCAGCGGCACTACAACGGATTTAGGCGGCAACGGATTGATTGTTAGATGGGGAAGGTTTTTGACAAACCTAACCAGCTATTTCTGCCCAACAATCAAATCCGCTGCTTCCTAAATCCGCTGTAGTGTTCTACTCTTCGATATACCACTGTTCCATGCTGTACATGATCACAATGCCTAGCGTGTCAACAATCCCGGTAGGGACATTGTGGATCTTGGTGGTGACAAAGGTGGGGTAATGGGACTTTTCCACCGGGGTGAAAACCCACACGTTGTCGCGATGGCTCGCCATGATCGTCTCCAGGGCGGCTGCGCTTTCGGCTGAACCGACCGGCGCCACCTGGAAAGCGTTATGCGCTTCGTAGAGATCCTGGATCGCTTGCGGCGGTTCGATACCGCTTTGCCCCTTGGAGGTGTACCAGTTGTTCCAAGCCACGCCCCATTGGTTGTGGGGCAGATAGTCATCCCAACCGACGCTCGGCCAAATATCGACATGCGCCCAGACGCCCGTCCCCTGTACCTCGTTGGCCTGCACCCGCTCGTTGATCAGATTCCAGTCACCGGCCTTGATCGAGGCGTTCACGCCGACGGCCTTCCAATATTCGGCGATCAACTCGCCCATCGGCACATGATCCTGCGACAACGCACCTAGTTCCAGGAGAATCGAGAAGGGTTTGCCGCCGGGGGCCAGGCGGAAGCCGTCGGCGTCCCGTTCAGTCATGCCCATTTCGTCCAGCAGTTGGTTGGCCTTGTCTTGGCTGTATTCAGCATTGGCCGTCTGCTCCGGCAACTGGGCAAATTGATCGAGATAGAAGGTCTTGATGATCTCCGGGCGATTGATGGCATAGTTCAGCGCCTGACGGAAGCGCACATCGGAGACAACCGCTTGCCAGTCCGGGTCGTCCAGACTCAGGTTGAGCTTGTAGTCGATGGGCGTCCGGTGCATTCGAGGCAGCAAAACTTTCAGTACCCCCTTCTGCTCGGCTTCGGCCATGATCGGTAGATTCTTGAGTGAGGAGCGCTCACCCAAATAGTCAAACTCACCCATGACGGCGCGGGCAAACATGGTCTCTCGGTCCTGCACGACTTCCGAGCGGATGCCGTCGATGTAGGGCAGTTGGTTGCCGGCCTCATCGACCTTGAAATAGTAGGGATTGCGCTCAAAAGTGAAGACGCCTGAATCGGCTTTGGTCATCATCCACGCCGTCAGGGTGGGATGGCCCAAGCCGCCTTCGTTGGTTAGCTTCCAGAGGTTGCCACCCAGTTGGCGGTCGTTGAAGAGGTTGAACCATTGATCTTCTTCAATCGACTCGGCTTCCATGAGTGGTTTCAACTGTTCCAACGGCGTGTACTTGATGTGGAACTGGCTCAGGTAATGTTTGGGGCGCAGGAACTCGGCGTAACTGTGCCAACCGGCAATCGCTAGTTGCGCCGGGAAGCTACCATAAGGGCCGTCAAAAATGATCTTGAAGGTAAAATCATCGATAATCTCAATCTTCATGGGGGAGCCTTCGCCGCGGTTGCCCGTGCGCAGCCAAACCGGGAAGACCGGCGTGATCTCTTCGTTCAGCAACACATCCTCGTAGGAGAAGCGCACATCTTCCGTGGTTACGGGTTCGCCATCCGACCAGCGCAGCCCCTGGCGCAGATTGATAGTAAACTCGGTGGAATCGGCATTGGCCTCCCAGCTTTTGGCGACATTGCCTTCGATACCTTTGTCATACTCAAAAGCGCCCGGCGCCCAGATGAGTGGTTCGTTCATGCCGATATAAATATGAGGGTCGCCGCCGGGACTGTCCGAAGGCAGGCGCAAGACGCCGCCATATTTGCCAATCTGGAAATCCGTGCCAACGACCAGCTTGTCCTTGCTGACCACATACGGTTCCAGCGGCAACCGTTCGGCCACAGGCGGCAACTCGCCGGCAGCAACTTTCTCGGCCAACATGGGCGATTCGGCATAAGCGCCGTCACTGGCGGCAGCCTGGTCAGCGGCGGGCGCCGCGGCAGGCTGCTCAGCCGCTGGCGCTTCGGCTGCGGCTGGCGCTTCGGCGGGGGCTGCACCGCCGCCACAAGCGCTGAGGAGCAAGATAGCAATCAACAAAAGGTTACCCACAAACCAACTACGACGAGCGAACTGTGCTTGCCTTCGCATATTGTTCTCCTTGGCGTTAAGGTGGATAGTGTTACCGATAGAGCTAGATTGAGTCGAATAGTGCAACCAAAAGCGCTGCTATTGGGGGGCGATTTCCTTCTCCTTTCCGGCAGCCAGACTGCCGCTACACCGATTCATCGCATTGTGTTTAGCCGGGCAACAGCCTTGGTGGGCTACGGGCGATCCGGCTTGCGGTTCACCCAGTCGGCGCGCACTGTGGTCAACCGTTCCACTAAGACTTCCCGCGTTTCTTCATCGGCGACAAGCGACGTTATGTGAACGTAGTGGAGCAATTCATCAAGTTTGCGCAAAGTACGCTTCTGTAAACGCGCCTGCCGTTGCTGTGCGCTACCGAATCTGTTGAGGAGGCGGCTGATCAGATCGTTGTTCCACGCTGGGGGAATTTCACCATCATTTACGATCGTTTCCAGAATGTGGTGTTTGTTGCCAACAACCTGATCGGCGAGCGTGTTCGTCAGCCAAATGGCGCCCAGAAAAATCAGCGCCAATGCGGCCAATGGGAGAACCACAAGCGGGAACAGTACCGACATCGTCTGCTACAACTTCCGGCGATTGCCACAAATTCAAGTAAGTTGATAAAGTCTGGGTTCAGATATAGAATAATCTTATATCACACTATCATACGAACTTTATTGTGTCAAAACGTAAAAAAAAGTGAAATAATTTCTATAACAACAACGGTATATACACATCATGTCGTACATTATACCGTCACCATAAACTCAGTTCCACCGCCGAGTGGAGCAAAGTGACTTGGCAGGGGAGGCAAGCATGTCAAATGAAGAAACGACGTCAATGGCGGCTGGCGCCGACGAATTGCTGGATGAGCTTTACGACAGCGTCATCGACGGTGATACGACCCATGTGACCGCCTTGACCCAGCAGGCGCTCACGGCTGGGGTGCCGGCCACAACCTTACTCTATGATGCGCTGATCCCGGCCCTACAGGAAGTCGGCCAGCTTTTTGAAGAGGGGCGCTACTTTGTGCCGGAGATGTTGCTTGGCGCTAAGGCAATGAAGGCGGGGCTGGCCTTGCTACGTCCTTTGTTGGCGGCGCAGGGGGCAAAGCCGGTCGGCACCTATCTGATCCTGACCGTCAAAGGTGATATTCATGACATCGGCAAAGATTTGGTCAAAGTGATGATCGAGGGCGCCGGCTTCCAGGTCATCGACCTGGGCGTGAATGTGACGCCAGAGCAGATGATCGAAGCAATCCGGCGCTACCAGCCGCAGATCGTCGGTTTCTCAGCTTTTCTCACCACCACCATGCCGATGTTCAAGACCAATATCGAGGCGCTCAAGGCGGCAGGGCTGCGCGACCAGGTCAAGGTGATGGTCGGCGGTGCGCCAGTGACTGAGGAGTATGCCCGCCATGTTGGCGCCGACGCCTATGCGCGTGACGCCAACATGGCGACGCGCATTGCTCTCGATCTAATTGCTAATCCCCATACCTCCCAATATCTTCTGCGTTCCGACCCGGAAGCGGCTGCCAAACAATTCACCAAAATTGTCGGCAGCCAGGTAGTCATGCCTCCGCGCCGACTACTGGCCCGCCCGCCTATGACCCCACTGGAACGGGTGCTAGCCGTCCTACGCCATCAGGAGCCGGATCGCGTGCCGCACTTTGAATGGGTGCATGATGTCGGTGTGATCAAGGCGATGACCAATGGCGGCACTTACTTCGATCTGATTGAACAGTATGACATTGATGGCGTCATGGTCGCCCCGGAATACCGGAAACGCAGCCTGGGCGATGATATTTTTGTTGACGAATGGGGCGCTGTGCGACGGATCGGCCAGGACAATTATGCCATGCCCGTTGATGACCAGGCGCCGCTCCAAAGTCTGGCCGATCTGGAACGCTGGACCGTGCCTGATCCTGATGCCGATTTCCGCTACCAGAAGATCCGCAACGCCGTCGCCCGTTTTGGCGGCCAGCGCGCTATCATCCTCCAGATGCGCGATGTCTGGTCGGGGCCGCGTGACTACATTGGCTATGCCCAGCTTTTCATCAACCTCAAAGAGTGTCCCGAACTGGTGGAAGGGGTGGTGCAACGGTGTGTCGATCACTATATTCGTGTCATCGAACGCGCCGCGACCATCGGCGTCAATATCATCTTCACCGGCGATGATGTGGCCGACAGCCGCGGCCCGCTCTTTGACCCCAAACTCTGGGAAAGTCTCTTTCTGCCCCACTACCGGCGGTTGGTCAAGGCGATTCACGCTTGCGGCCTCTACCACTGGAAGCACAGCGACGGCAACATGTACCCTCTACTCGACTCAATTGTCGCCGCCGGTTCTGATGGTATCGACCCCATTGACCCGATGGGCGGGATGCAACTCAGTGTGGTCAAGGCCACCTATGGCGCGCACACGGCGATCAAAGGCAACGTTGACCAGACGGAATTGCTCATGTATGGCCCACCGGCGGCCGTGGTCGAGGCGGTCAAGACATGCATTCGTGATGCCGGTGTGGGCGGGGGCTACGTTTGCTCATCGAGCAATTCGATCCACTCCGGCGTTGATCCGGAGCTTTATAAAGTGATGATCGCTGCCATCCATCATTATGGCCGCTACCCGCTGGAAGCTGACTTGTTGGCGGCAAACCCGATCCACACCTGATCGGCAACTTGGCAATGCCGATCACCTATTCTATTGGAGACAAAAGACGATGAAAACCGCACCACCACTCCTGCGCGCCATATCGCCTCGCGCCCAACTGATGCGGCGTGATACGGCAGAGACGCTGACGCGGCTTTTTTACCTGGAACGTTCCCTGATTCTCAGCCAGGCCGGGTGGCTACCGGCGGTAGCGCGGCTGGAGGTCAAGGCGGCGTTGGCGCGCTTGTTGTGGGAAGACGCCGTGACCGCCGACGGGCTGCGCAACCGCGTCTTGGAGTTGCGTTATCCCAGCCGCGTGATCGCGCCCGATCACCATCAAGCCGCTATCGCACTTTTCGATGCCGTGCGCAACGCTCCCGGTCAGGAAGCTTTCCTACTGGGACTGGCGCAGGTGTTGCTCCCCGCCCTTTGTACCGCCTATACCGCCTATCAGCAGCTTTCGGACCGTCTCAGCGACGGCCCGTCCGCCCGCTTGTTAAAACACGCTTTGATCGACAAGCAAGCCCAGATTGCCGAGTTGACCCAACTGGCTGACCTGTTGCTCGACCTGGCGCCGGAGCAGCGCACCGCGGCAACAGCCTGGGCGGCGGCGCTGGCAGCCCAGGTCGCAACCTTTGGGGAGACCATGTTAGCCGAACCAACCGGTGATGTCCAGGAAACGCTGCCAGGCAGTCGCCCCTTCACCTTGCCGGTGACCCCTGGTCGCGACCAGCGCTTTGCTCGTGTCCGCTACTACTGGCCGCACATCGTTGACCCTGATTTTCCTTCCAGCGAAGGAATTGACCTGCAACTGCGCAGCGCCATCGGCCACCTGAACGAAGTATGGGCTGCTGAAATTTGCGCGGCCAACTTGTACAATTTTGCTGATACGCTGGGCTGGGAGTTCATTCGCGACCTGGCGCGCTGGACCTATGATGAGAGTCGCCACTGCTTGATGGGACTCGAACGGCTGACCGAATGGGGCTTTGCTCCTGCGGCGCTGCCCTTGGGTGATTACATTTATGTGGCGACTCGCCAGCAGGAGCCGCTCTTTGGGTTGGCGATGATCTTCTATTTTGAGACCAAATACATTCACCGTGGGCGCGAACGCATCAAGACTTTCACTGCCTATGCCGACCAGACCAGCCGTCACGATTACGAGTTTGACTGGGCCGACGAAACCTTCCATGCCGAATATGGCAAGCGCTGGTTGGCTGTGTTGCTGAAGGGGCGCAGCACGCCGCCGCATGATTTGCCTGAATTGCGCACCCACTGTGAAGCGTTGATCGCTGCGGCGGTGGCCGAATGTACAGCAGCAGAGCGGCAACAGATCCGTACAATCGCCGACAAGTTGCTGGCACAGGCGAAAGCGCAAGCGGCAATCTATTGATGCGGTAGCAACTTCTTTGCCCAACCAGGGCAGAACGTTCAAATGTCCAGTTTCTGGGTTCTATGGTCGCGTTATGGTAGAATAAAGGGTGCCAGGCAAGCAGATGAGCTTTGCCTTCAGGTAAAATGCGGAAAGAAGGACCCTACACGATGCGCCTGACTTATCAAAACCCTGTGTGGCCGGGTGAATTTGCCGATCCCTTTGTGTTGAAGTGGCAGGGCGAGTATTACGCCTACGGCACCAGTTCGCTGACCCATGCAGCGACGCCTGGCTACCGTTTTCCCGTATTACATTCGCCTGATTTTATGCACTGGAGCCATATTGGCAACGCAGTTGCGCCGCTGCCAGATTTACCCGATGGCAATTACTGGGCGCCGGAAGTGGCCGAGCGTGATGGCAAGTTTTATATGTATTTCTCCGGCGGCCAGCGCACGGCGGATGAGACCCAGCGTCTGCATGTGGCTGTGGCCAATCATCCACGTGGCCCCTTCCAAATTGTCAACCGCTTTTTGCCGGACGAAGGCTTCACCATCGACGCTCATCCCTTCCGTGACCCCAAGGATGGTCGCTGGTATCTCTTCTTTGCTAAGGATTTCTTTGATGAACGGGTGGGGACGGGTACAGCCGTTGTCCCCCTAGCGGATAACATGATCGAGACCGCTGGCCCTGTCACCAACGTCTTGCGCGCCTCAGCCGATTGGCAAATTTATGAACGCAATCGCACCATCTACAATCAGCAGTGGGAGGCCTGGCACACGGTAGAAGGCCCCTTTGTGGTCTGGCATGAAGGCTTGTACTATTGCTTCTACAGCGGTGGCGCCTGGCATTCTACCGATTATGGGGTGAGCTATGGCGTGGCGGACAACGTGCTTGGCCCCTATCGCGACGAGTGGAGCGCACAAGGGCCATTGGTGTTGCGCACCATTCCCAACCAGGTGCTTGGCCCCGGTCACAACTCGATCATCACCGGGCCGGATGATCGCACCCAATTTCTGGTCTACCATGCTTGGGATCAACAACGCACGGCGCGGCGCATGTGCATCGACCCACTCCACTGGACAGCCGATGGACCGCGCTGCGCCGGGCCGACGACGACGGTGCAGACAATTGAGTAAACTGCTGTTCGCCAAATCTTCTTTGGCAAGATCAACTCATTGCCGGGATAGGGGTGCGTTCATAGAGGACTTTACCATTATGCACAATTTCTTCTATAACAAAAGGGTTGTTGTCGCGAATCAATTGTGAGAACTCGGTAGGCGTATAAACCAAATAGTCAACGCCAACCGGCGCACCCATGAGTATAAGCCCTGGTTCGAGAGTCGCGCCATGGACATTCCACAATTCACACGGCGTCTTGGGGACACTCCAGGTGCTGCATCTGGTCGCCACCGTGCCCAACTTTTTGATCCTCGCATATGAATACGACGACAACTCGTGGCGCAACGAAATTGTTAGCGAACCACTGGTTTTCAAAGATGGCTTCCTCGAACTGCCAACCAAACCCGGTCTCGGCGTCGAACTCAATGAAGAAGTCATCGCCGCCCACCCGCCGAAGATTTGGCGCTCGTGAACAGACAAGATGACTGGCTGTGGATCTACGGTTCATCCGGTCATCTTGTCTGGTTGGTAGGGCAGCCACCTTATTGCCAATCTGATGCCTGATTGAGCCTCTCCATTTGCGCTGGCGCAAGCTGTACATTAACCGCCGCCAGACTCCCCTGCAACTGTTCGACCGAGTTGGCGCCAATGATCGGTGCGGTCATAAAGGGTTGGGCCAGCAGCCAGGCGAGGGCGACGGCGGCGGGGGTGCTGTTGATTTCGGTTGCCACCTGGCGCACGGCGTCGATCACCCGCCAACCGGCGTCAGTGAAGTAGCGCTTCTGTACGCTGCCGGCGCGGGCGCTGGTTTGGGGTTCGCCTTGTTTGTATTTGCCGGTTAAGAAGCCATTGGCCAACGGGCTATAGGGCATGACTCCCAGCCCATACTGGGTGACAACCTCTTTCAGATCCTGCTCAAACTCCTTGCGATAGGCAAGGTTGTAGTGCGGTTGCAGCGTCTCGTAGCGCACCAGGTTGTGCTTATCGCTGGCCCAGAGCGCGGCGACCAGGCGCCACGCCGGGTGGTTGCTACAGCCGACATAGCGCACCTTACCCTGTTGCACCAGCGTGTCGAGCGCCGCCATCGTCTCTTCCACCGGCGTCTCGGCGTCGAACCAGTGGGTTTGGTAGAGGTCGATGTAGTCAGTTTGCAGGCGGCGCAGGCTATCCTCACACGCCTTGATCAGGTGACCGCGGCTCAACCCTTCGCCATTGGGACCGGCCCACATACGGCCACGCGCTTTGGTCGCCAGCACCACTTCATGCCGCTTGCCGCGCGCTTTGACCCACCGCCCGCTGATCTCTTCGCTGACGCCGCCGCCATTGCCGGCCACCCAGTTGCTGTAAATATCCGCCGTATCGAGAAAATTGCCCCCGGCGGTAACAAAGGCGTCCATCACGGCAAAGCTGGTTGCTTCATCCGCCGTCCAGCCCCATTGCATGGTGCCCAGACAGAGGGTCGATACTTTCAAACCAGTGCGCCCCAAGTTGCGATAGTGCATAACTTCTTCCCTAACTAACATCCCCATGTCCACGCCAGAAACGCCACACCTGCTTTTGCAACGCCGAATGTTCGCGCAGGTCGGGGTCGCCCTCAAAGAGTTTTTGGGCGGCTTCACGAGCTAAGGCCAGGGTGGCGACATCGCTGAGATGGGCAATGCGTAATTCGGGCAGGCCACTCTGTTTGGTGCCCAAGAATTCACCGGGGCCACGTAGCTCCAGATCCTTTTCGGCCAGGGCAAAGCCGTTGTTAGTATCAGCCAGCGCTTGCAACCGTTCGCCCGCTTCGGGCGTTTCGGCTTTGCTCACCAAGGCGCAATAGCTCTGGTGTTGACCACGCCCGACCCGCCCACGGAATTGATGCAACTGGGCCAGGCCAAAGCGTTCGGCGTCTTCAATCACAATCACCGATGCATTTGGCACATCGATGCCTACCTCGATTACGCTGGTGCTGACTAGAATCTGGTAATCGTTGGCGGCAAAGGCGCGCATGATCTCATCTTTTTCGCTGCCGCTCATGCGGCCATGCAACAAGGCCAGCCGCAGATCGGGGAAGACCTCTTCGCTCAGGCGCTTGTGTTCTTCGACGGCGGCGCCCACATCCAACTTGTCGCTCTCTTCCACCAACGGGTAGACGATAAAGCCCTGGCGCCCATCCTTCACTTCGCGACGCAGGAAACTGTAAAGCCGTTCGCGCTCGCGGGGGCGGAAAAGCTTGGTCTTCACCTCCATGCGCCCTGGTGGCATCTCGTCGATCACGCTGACATCAAGGTCGCCATAGATGGTCATCGCCAGGCTGCGGGGAATGGGGGTGGCGCTCATGACCAGCAGATGAGGTTGTTTGGCGCTCTTGGTGCGCAACGCGCCCCGCTGTTCGACGCCAAAGCGGTGTTGTTCATCGACCACCACAAAGCCCAGGTTGTTAAATTCGACCTGTTCCTGGATCAACGCCGTGGTGCCGACGACAATGTCGATGACACCGCTGCGCAAGCCGGCTAACAGCTCCTCGCGCTCCGTGCCGATAACCCGGCCCGTCAACAGCGCCACTTGAAGCGGTTGCCCATCGGGCCGCGTCAGACCTTCCAGCAACCGAGCAATGCCGCGGTGATGCTGTTCTGCCAGAATTTGGGTGGGCGCCAGCAGCGCCGATTGAATGCCGTTGGCGCTGGCAATCCACATGGCGCCGGCGGCCACGGCGGTCTTGCCGCTGCCCACATCCCCCTGCACCAACCGGGTCATGGGGATGGAACGGGCAATGTCGCGCGCCACTTCGCCCAGAACCCGCTGTTGCGCGCCGGTGAGGGCAAAGGGGAGCCGACCGGTAAACTGCTCGCGGAGCGCAGCATCGCTGGGCAACGCAGCGGCTTGATTGCGTTGCAGGTCGCGCCGGCGTTGTAACACGCCCAACTGGATATAGAAGAATTCTTCAAAGGCCAGCCGTTTACGCGCTTGGGTCAATGCTTCCTGGTTATCAGGGAAATGCACCTGTTGCAGCGCCGTCGCCAGATCGGGCAGTTGATAGGCGGTGCGCAGCGCTGCGGGCAGCGGGTCGGACATAAAGTGGCCGAACTCTTCCAGCGCTTGGCGGATCAGCTCGCGCAGCTTCTTCTGGCTCAACCCTTCGGTCAGGCGGTAGACCGGCGCCAATCGCCCGGTGGAGACCATTTCGGTGTCCACATCTTCAAAGAGCGGGTTGTCGAGGGTCTTCTGCCCCATGTAGAGGCCAACCTTGCCGCTAAAGCGCATGGTGCTGTTGGGCTTCAACTGCTTGACAATATATTTGTTCCACCAGGTGGCGTGAAGGGTGCCGGTGCTGTCGGCGACAATGCCCTGCACCATTTCGCGCTTCATGCTGATCTTGCGCGTCTTGACATCCCACAAGTTGGCAATGATCGTCACCTGCTCGCCCGGCTGCAACTGATCGATAGTGCGCAGTTGGCTGTAATCTTCATGGCGCGCCGGCAGGTGCCAGAGCAGATCGACCACCTTTTGAATGCCTAGCTTCGCCAGATTTTCCGCCGTGGCATCACCGACGCCGGCCAGGATGGTGGGCGCAGCTTGCAGATCATGGGGCGTGCGATTGACCCGCTCCTGCTGGCGCTGTTGGCGGCGCACCCGTTCGCGGGCCACATGGGTCGGCTCCGGCGGCGGATAAGCGGCGTAGGCGCCATGCTCGTCTTCGACGATTTCAACATCGCCTTCATCCCACTCAGCCTCGGCCTGCCCATCAGCAAGTTCAAGGTCGAGAGAATCGCCCCCAGCTTCACTCCTGGCGCGATCGCCAACCACCTCATCGAGCAAGGCGTCCAGATCTTCGACCTCGCCCAGCAAGACGGCGCGCAACTGGGTCGCCACTGCCGGGCGCTGTGGCTGGCTGGCGGCTTCATAGTGGTTCATCAACGCCAACGTCGCCTGGATCATGTTCTCATCCAGCTTTTCGCTGTTGGCGTCAGCCTGCCACCGTTCACCCATCGCCGACAAGCCGCCGATGACCGAACGATTGCGCCAGCTCTGTTTTTCTTCTAAATCCAAAACACGCAATAAACGGGTAATCACTGTATTCGCCACCGGTCTGTTCCTTCCGGTTAGTAGTGGTAGACAGGTAAACAGGTAGACAGGTAAACAGGTAGGCAGGTAGACAGGGTAATAAGACGTGTCTACCTGTCTACCTGTTTACCTGTCTACCCTTCATAGACGACAACCCCAATCATATTGGGGCCGACATGAACGCCCAAACTGGGCGGGTATTCCAGCCGCTCGACGGTGATTTTGGGGAGCGTCTCTTGTAAGCGCGCGATGAGATTCTCGGCGGGCTGGGCATAGGCATGATGGAGAATGCCGATCCGCTGAACGCTGGCAAATTCAATGACAAATTCATGGAGCTTTTCCACCACTTCCTCATAGGTCTGCACTTTTTCCAGCGGCATCAATTTGCCCTCTTCCATCATCAAGAGCGCTTTGATTCCCAACATCGACCCCAGGACACTTTGGGAAGGGCTGAGATTGGCGCTGCGCTCCAGATAGTGGAGGCTTTCAGCAAAGAGCGCTACATAGAGATGGGGAATGGCGCCATTGACAATGCGCGCCACCTCATGGATGGTTGCGCCGGTTTCGGCCACTTTGGCGGCCTTTTCCACCAGCATTCCCAGACCGTAGGAGGTGCTGAGGCTGTCAAAGACACGGATGGTATAGCGCCCGCGCAGCATATCCGCCGCCCGGCGTGCCTGTTGCCACATCGGGCTGAGCTGACTGCTGGTGTGGATCGAAATGATCTGTTCGGCGCCGTCCTTGAGGCCGGTATAGGTATCCAAGATCATATTGACATCAGCGGCCAGCACTTCCGGCAAACGATTTAGCCCGGCCTTTTGCGCTTCACTCAGCTTTTTAAAAAGCTCATCGGCGGTGAAGTCGGCATCTTCTTCATAGATCGCGCCTCCGATTTTGATGCGATGAGGAATCACCTCAATCGCATACTTCTCCTTGATCTCAGGCAGTAAGAAGGCGTTACTGTCGGTCACAATGCGTACTTTTCCCATGGCAAGATCTTTTCTATGAAAACAAAATAGATTCTTTATCAGTTTGACAGCAGATTCCGCTTATGTTAGCATAAAAAGGTTGCGAAATTAATGCAAAAATTGGTCTACACGGAAAACTTAACCGTTGCACACTTTTGACAAGGGGTGCAGCGTTGTTTTAGTAGGTATCATCTGTTACTGGCTCATCATGTAGGATGAGCATTGTTATCTAGAGAGGACTATATCATGGCTCAGTGTCAGAACTGTGGGCGGGGGCCGCAATTTGGCAACAATCGCCCTTGGTCTAAAAAAGCAACCCGCCGCCGCTGGAATGTTAACATTCAAAAGGTCAGTGTTACGGAAAATGGACAAACAGTTTCCAAGCGCCTTTGTACTTCCTGCGTGCGCACGCTTTCCAAAACCCGGTAACCTGCTGGTTATCACCGTGTATCACACAGAAAATCGCTTGACTTGAAACACTTCTCAAGTCAAGCGATTTTTTTTTGCAACGGTTTCAGGCTGCCAATGCCCGCCGTAATTGCCCACAGCCGGCATTGATCTCGATTCCCCGGCGTAGGCGCACCGTCGCCGGCACGCCATGATCGCGTAAAATTTGGACAAACGCCTCTGTATCGGCATCGTTTGTCGGTTGGTAAGGGCTATCCGGAATTGGATTGAGCGGGATCACATTAACATGACAGAGCAACGGTTGCAACTTCCGCCCCAGTTCGTGCGCCAGTTCAGCGCTATCGTTAATTCCGGCCATCAACGCATATTCAAAGGTGACGCGCCGGTTGGTTTTGGCAATATATCGTTGCACCGCCGCCAACAGCATATCCACGTCAAAGCCCTTATTGACTGGCACCAGTTGCGTGCGCAGCTCATCATTCGGCGCATGAAGACTGACCGCCAGGTTAATCTGGAGATCCTCTTCCGCCATGCGGTCGATCATGGGTACTAACCCAACTGTACTCAAGGTGATATTGCGGGCGCCCAACCCAAAGGCATCTTCCGCCGTTAACCGATGTAGCGCCGTCCACACATTTTTGTAATTATGCAATGGCTCACCCATGCCCATCAAAACAATATTGGTGACATGGCTGGGGCGTTCCACCGCCATCGCCGGTGCTTGACCAGGCGTCGCCAGATAACGGGCAAAGAAGAGTACCTGCGCCACGATCTCCCCTGCCGTTAAATTACGCGCCAGTCCGCCCTGCGCCGTGGCGCAAAAGGTGCAACCCATAGCGCAACCGGCCTGGCTGCTGATGCAGAGCGTCCGCCGCTTGTCATAGAGCATCAAGACCGCTTCGATCGTATAGCCATCGTGCAGGCGAAAGAGTACCTTTTGTGTATCTTTGGCCTGCGAAACCACTTGCACCACTGGCGTCAGTGGATCAACCAGCGCCGCAGCCTTGAGTTGCTCGCGTAGATCCTTGGGCAGATTGGTCATGGTATCAAAATCCGCCGCGTACCGTTTGTAGATCCAATCCCACAGTTGTCGGGCGCGAAATTTTGGCTGTCCCAAGCTCACTACATAGTCAGTCAGCTCCGGCAGCGAAAAATCGAGCAGTGGGATGCGTTTCGTTGTATTCGTCCCCTCGGCTCTGTCATCAGTCACCGAGGGCGTTAAAGCAATGACAGCACTCATGGGTTCATTGTAGCGCACCCGTGAGCAGGGGTCAAAAAGTGGTGACGGGTGGAGAAGACAAGGAGACAAGGGGAAATTGACGATCAGTGTCTCGTGTCTCGTGTCAGGATGGCACAAGGCCATAGACCTGCGCCAACCGCGAAATGGACCAACTGCGATGGGGGCGGGCGTCGTGATGTTTGGCGACGTCGCGCGCTGAGTTCACCACAAAGTGGGCGCCGACGCGTTCGGTGATCTGGATAAAGGCATCGACCACCTGCGGGTCAAACTGACGCCCGGCGCATTGTTTGACCTCTTCGATGATTTGGGCCAAGGAGAGGGCGCGATGGTAGGGCCGATCCGAGGCCATCGCTTCGACGGAATCGCAGATGTTGAGAATGCGTGCTTCGAGCGGGATCGCTTCGCCGCTGAGGCCGGCTGGGTAGCCTTGGCCATCCCACCGCTCGTGGTGATAGCGAATATAGGGGGCGAGATGCTTTAATGCTGCGCTCATCTCGACAAAATCGGCGCCGATGTCCGTATGCTTTTTGACAATTTGATATTCACTGTCTGTCAATCGATCTGGTTTGTGTAAGATCGCATCAGGAATGGCGATTTTGCCGATGTCATGCAAATAAGCGCTTTGGCGCAAAATTTCGAGTCGTTCCGGCGCCAGGTTCATGGTCTTACCAATCGCTACGGCATAGGCCGCCACCTGTGCAGCATGGCCGCCGACGTAGGGATCACGCGCATCAAAGACTTTGGCCAAGGTGACGAAGAGATCCTCATTCCGTTGCTGGATGGTGTGATTCTTCTCTTGCAGTTCGGCGGCAAAGCGTTGCAACGCGCTCATCGCCTCTTCTTGAAGTTTGGGCAGCAACGACGCCTGATAGGTTAAGACAATCGGCGCCACCATAAAGAGCGCCAACAGTGGTTCGCTCAGGTAAATTTCTGCCGCTAAATAGCCCATGCATGCTTGTGGTAATTCCAAGCGAATGCCTTCCGCCCAAATATTGACTTCCCGCCAGGGAACATGACGCACCCAAACAAGCCAACCGCCAAGGAACAGTTGTTGCAACATTACATGGATGAAACAAAGGATAATGACTTGGAGAAAGGAGGGGACCGTTAATGGCCCGGTCGTGGTAAAACTAGTCTGTTGCATTACCAGGTAAGTGCCTGCCCCGCCGATTAAGGAAGTTGCCAGGTTATAAGCATGAAGGTACAAGGGACGAACGGCGCCTTTATCAAACCAATATTCTTTAACCCATTTAACGGTATAAGCAACAACCGTATGGACAATAAAGAGCCAAGGCGGCAGCAAAAAGAGGGCGGCCACAACACTGATCGTTGATCCCTCAAAGCTTTTAAAGGTCGAAACTTGCACTGTGTAGAGGGTGAGAAAAGTGGTGAGAAGCGTTAACGCAACGAATAGTGGTAGGGGTGCAACCGGCTGTGGCATTGTATAGAGAACCCAAAGACAAAGCGCAACCGCACTCCCTAAGGTGAAATAGATATAAAGCCAGCTAACTCGGCTCATGCTTCTCCTCTTTTCTTTTGTTTCATGAGTCTGCGTCCCTTTTATACCATAAAAATAGTGCCGATGGGCTGTCAGTTAACTGACATGAAAAGGTGTATCTTCGTTAAGAATAGTCAAGCAAGTCGCAAAGTTTCATCGACCTACGGATTGACGGCTAAGTGGTAACAGCTACAACAAATGTCAGTAATTGCAAGGAATTTGAGATGACAAAGCGCCGAACAATGTTGTACAATAGCCATAACCAGTACTGCTATATTTTTTGTAATCTTCCCTTGAGTTACATATACGTGTAAGGTAAATCTGTTTGAATTTCTTAATTTCATAAAAAGGAGCATCATCGCTATGTCTTCGCCCCTTGCTTCGCTCTCCTTGCGTAAGCGCCATTTGCCTACGGTGCGGAAAGCGTTCTATGGCTTGAGCATCTTCCTGTTTGTCATCGCCGGCCTCCTGCCAGTACGCGGTCAGGCCCAAAGCCCCGTCGCGCCACCGATCTTTAGTGTCGCCCATGGTCATTTTACGGCTTCTTTTCAATTAGTGTTGTCGTCCCCAACAACCAATGCCCAAATCAGCTATACGACCGACTATTCAACCCCCACGCCAACCAACGGTACGCTCTACAGTGGCCCCTTGACGATTGATAAAACTACCATAGTACGCGCTGTCGCCTATACCTCCGATTCCAATCAGTCACCCACCGTGACGCAAACTTACATTTTCCTGGCGCAGGTGCGGAATCAAACCAACTCGCCCGGCGCCGGCTGGCCCAATCGGTTTGCCCCCAATAACAAGGATGGCGGCCCCTACCCGGCCTACTATGAGATGGCATCGGAGATTGTCAACCATGCCACCAACAGTAGCCAGATCGAGGCGGCGCTGACAGCGTTGCCTTCCCTCTCCTTAGTGACAGACCAGCCCAATCTGTGGGATGCCAGCAAGGGGATCTATGTCAATTCCAACGAAAAAGGCAGCGCTTGGGAGCGGCCCACCTCGTTGGAACTGATTCCCCCTAGTGGCGGGACGGGCGGTTTTACCATCAATGCCGGCGTGCGTATTCATGGGCAAGCGTCCCGACGCCCTCACCGTACCCCGAAAAAATCATTCCGGATCTATTTCCGCGGCGTTGAGTATGGCGTAACCAAACTCGACTATAAATTGTTCGATGACAATGAAGCTGTCTCTAAATTTGATCGCATTCTCCTGCGCAATGGCGGCAATCGCTCCTTTGCCTATTTTGATCGCGATCAGCGGCGTGAGGCGGATTATATTAACGATGAGTTTACTCGCCGCACCTTTCTCGCGATGGGCGGGTTGGCTGGTCATGGCACCTATGCCCATCTCTATCTCAATGGGCAATATTGGGGGTTATACAATGTTACGGAACGCATGGACGACACCTTCCTGATCGCATATCTGGGTGGGACGGCGGCTGATTATGATCTGATCGAACCGGATGAAGAGCAGAATTACGCCCCCGTCGCTGATCCCGGTACGCTGGATGCCTGGAATGCTTTGCATAACCTGCTCAATGTGAACACCGTTGATGCGACCCGTTATCAACAGGTGCAGCAACAGCTTAATGTGGTGGATCTGGCCGACTACATGATCTTGATGCACTATGTCGCCAACACCGACTGGCCGGCGCACAACTGGTACACCTATCGCAAACGCAATGGCCCTGACACCCGTTTTTACATGATCCCCTGGGATTCGGATACGGCGCTTAATCAACTCAATGAAAATGTCACCTTGAAAGATGCCGCCAGCACACCGGCCCGCCTCTTCCTAAAGTTGATCACTAATGCTGACTTCCGCCAACTGGTGGCTGACCGCTTGTATCGTCACTTGGAACAAAGCCAGGGCGTGCTGACGCCGACAGCTTGTACACAACGGTACAGTGAGCTTGCCAACTTTATCGATCTGGCGATCATTGGCGAATCGGCGCGGTGGGGCGCCTATGCGCAGAAGATCTACCCCCAGATTAATTTTACGGCGCCGAATAAAGCGCTGCCGGCCTACTACCATTCGCGTAGCATGCCCGCCGTTGATAGTGATCCGGACAATGATTTTGAACTTGCCCAACGCAAAACCTGGACACAAGTGCGCGACGCCAAGTTGAATAACTACTGCCCCCAACGCACCGGTGTAGTTATTAACCAATATGTACAGAATGGCTGGTATCAAACCGCGCTTAAGCCGCCCACCTTTTCACAAGAAGGGGGCGCCGTGGCGCAAGACTACGGATTGACCATTGATAACAGCGTAAATAACGGCAACGGCGTCATCTACTACACGCTGGATGGTGTTGATCCGCGCAATGCCGGTGGTACAGTGGCGCAAGGGGTGCTAGATGGCGGCGATCTGGTCAATGTCCCCATCAACCAGGTGACAACGGTGCGTGCGCGCGTCTTCGACAATGGCGCCTGGAGTCCGCTTCATGAAGCAACTTTCTACCCACCCCAGCCGCTTGACAACCTGGTGATCAACGAAATTCATTATCACCCGGCGGCGCCGGTGGGGGTTGATGGCGATGTCTTTGAGTTTATTGAGCTGTACAACAAAGGGACAACGCCGCTGCGATTGGACAATGTCTACTTCAGCCGCGGCTTCACCTATCACTTCCCGCCAGGAAGTACACTGGCCGCCGGCGCCTATTATGTTCTTAGCCCGAACGCCCAGCAATTCAAGGCGCGCTATGGCTTTGACCCCAGCGGCGTCATGCGTGGCAATCTTTCTAACGGCGGCGAGGCAATTGAGTTGCGCGATGCGGTCGGCAATCTGGTGGATTTTGTCGACTATCTTGATATTGCGCCTTGGCCGCTGACGCCTGATGGCGCCGGCCCCAGCCTATCGTTGATCAACCCGGCATTGGATAATGCCGTGGCCACTAACTGGGCGCCTGCGACGGTCAATCATGGGACGCCGGGCCAACCAAACGGATTGACAATGGTCAATCAATTGCCGCAGGTGAGCATCACCAATCCGGCGGCGAACGCGCTCTTCACGGTAGGCGCATCCGTAACCATCCAGGCCCAGGCCAGTGACCCCGATGGAACGATTCAGCAGGTGGTCTTCTTTGCTGACAATACAACCCTCTGTACGGATGCTACGGCGCCCTATGAATGCACCTTTACGCCGGCGGTGGGGGCAATCAGCTTGACCGCCCAGGCCACGGATAACAGCAACGCGGTCACAACCTCCCTGGCTGTGCCAATTACCGTCAACCCTGCACCGCAGCCGCCGGTCGTCAGCATCATCAGCCCGGCGCCCAATCGTGTCTTTACCCAAGGCGATACGGTGGTGATCCAGGCGGAAGCGAGCGACACCGATGGCGTGATTCAACAGGTTGAGTTCCTGGCGAATGGGACGGTACTCTGCACGGTTACGACGGCGCCCTACACCTGTTCCTTTACCCCGGCCGCCGGCCCCTATAGCGTAACGGCGCGGGCGACCGACAGCCAGGGCTTAAGTGCAACAGCCGACGCCGTTGCCATTACCGTCAACGCGGTTGCCACCCCGCTCCCGCCAACCGTGCGTATTACCAGCCCGGCGCCCGATGCCACCTTTGCCCAGACGGAGACTGTGACCATCCAAGTGGAGGCCAGCGACAGTGATGGGAGCATCCAACAGGTTGAGTTCCTGCTGAATGACAACGTGGTTTGTACGGTAACGGCGCTGCCGTATATCTGTGCCGTGACCCTGAAACCCGGTGTTTATGCGGTAGCCGTTCGCGCCACTGATAATCAAGGCTTGCGTACAACGACGGCGGCCATGACGATTACTGTGGAAGAGGCGCCCGGTGGTACAACGCCTCCTGCAACCCTCTATCTGCCGTTGGTGAAACGCTAGTAAAATTGGTGAAGAGGCTATAAACGAGGCGTTCGCACGAAAGCGTGCGAACGCCTCGTTTATGTGGCTTTCGCTACTTTGTAACTACTCCGCTCCTAGCCACACCCCGCGGGGGTTCCCCGTGGGGGTGTGGCTAGAAGCGGGCTGAGCAGTTACGCTACTTTTTTCTAGCAGTGGCTCTTGCCGTTGGTGGCAAAGTGGGGTGAATTGGCGACCACCTCAGCGGCCATACCATTCTCTTGTGCATGGCCATTGGTCGTGGTCGTGGCGCCCATCTGGGTTTGGTGGAGACGATAGAGTTTAGCGTAATGGCCATTGCGTGCCAGTAGCTCGGCATGGCTGCCGTTTTCGACCAGCCGCCCTCCATCCAGCACTAGGATGCGATCGGCCATACCGATGGTCGAGAAACGATGGGAGATGAGAATGGTCGTGCGCCCGGCGGCCAGTTCGCGGAATTGACAGAAGAGATCATATTCCGCATAGGCGTCCAGGCTGGCGGTTGGCTCATCGAGAATGAGGAACAGGCTATTCTGCCGGGCGATAGCGCGCGCAATGGCGATCTTCTGCCATTGCCCCAGTGACGGTTTGTGGGCGCCAAATTTCCGTCCCAGCAAGGTATCATAACCTTCCGGCAGGGCGGTAATCATTGTGTGAATTTGCGCTTGTTGGGCGATGGCCTGCACCTGTAAGGGGTTATCAGCCAAATGGCGCCAGTCACCATAAGCAATATTCTCGGTGGCGGTCGCCTCGTAGCGGTTAAATTGTTGAAAGACAAAGCCGATACGCTCCTGCCAGGCGCTGGGCGCAAAGGCCGTGATTGGCGTGTCATCAAAGTAAATTGCCCCGCTGGTTGGCTCATACAGCCGGGCCAACAACTTCACCAGCGTGCTTTTGCCGGCGCCATTCGCCCCGACGATTGCCACCGTTTCCCCAGGCTCCAGCCGGAAAGAGATCTCCTGTAACACCGGTTGTGTGCTACCCGGATAGGTGAAGGAGATCTGCTTGCATTCGATCAAGCCGTTACGGTTGGGGACAGGAGCGCCAGCCGTGGGCATCTTTGGTTCAATTTGTAGAAAATGGCGCAGATCATGCAAATAGAGCAGTTGTTCGCGCACCTCGCGAATGGAAAGTACAATATCCTGTAAGTTACTCCGCAGTTTGATGGTCGTCGTGCTATAGATGGTGACATCACCCACCGTCAATGCCCCGCTTAGGACACGCTGGGCAATGCGCACAAAGAGGGCATAAAAGCCGGCGGTGGCCAGGACAACAAAGAAGGTATTGCCCACCAAGGTGCGCCAATAGAGATGACGGTCTTCTTCGCGGAATTTTGTCATTAACACATAGAAACGGTTAGTAAGCAGCGACGCAATGTTGAGCAGTTTGACTTCCGGCACCCATTGCTCATCCGTAACCAATTTGACAAAGTAGTTCGTCCAGCGCCGTTTGGAGGTGCGCTCATATTCCAGTTGATAGCTCTCGCGCGCCAACCGCCACTGAAAGATAAAATATCCCAGGGCAAAACTGGCCAAGATGATCAGGATCAACGGCTCGATATAAAGGAGAACGCCGGCCAGCGAGATGATTTGCAGAATTGTGCCGACTAGGGCAAAGGTTGTGGTTAAAAATTTGGCGACCAGACCGGCGGCATTATTCTGGGCACGCGTCAGCATATCCTGTGAATCTGTATCCTCAAAGAAGGCCAAATCAAGGCGTGCGGCATGATCCATCACATCTTTGGCCAGTTTGAGGTTGAGTTCATCTTTAAGGCGCTTGTTGACGTAGGTTAAACTGCCGCTGAAGATCGCATCCAGACTCGTCAGCAGCAATCCCAAGAAAATCCAGGGGAGCAGTGAAGAGAGGCTTTGCGCTTGCTGATCCAGCAACGCTACCAATTCATTGATCAACCCCCGCCCAGTTAAAGCCAGGGCCGTTGGCAATAGACTGCTGAAAACCGTGAGAACAATCAGGAGTGTCAGGAGTGCGCCACAGGCTGACCAAGTGATCCGTAAGACCCAGCCGATGACGCGCCAGAATTGACGTAATTCATGTAGAAAGGATGGCATAGTTGAGAACAATGGCCTGTGAACGAAGATGACGGCGATTAACGTATACCCTAGTTTACTGGCCTAAAGGATAAAATGCAATAACTTTTTACTGACAATCTTGCAAGTTAAATCTGCTATTAAATTACCCGCTCTAGCTATTGTCATTATTACGTTAATTAGTTGAACACACTGTACCAGAAAGTTAGCATCCTTGTCAAAAGGTGGGTTGAAGATTAATACTGCTGAACTCTCCCGCATTACCGGTTTGGGGCGGGATGATTGGTCAGTTTACCTCTCCTTCAAAGGCGCCAGCCGCAGCGCATTCTCCGCATAAATCTTCCGCAGCACCTCCTCTGGCAACCCCAAGCTGTTCAAAAACTCCTGGCAACGATTGTCAAAGTAGTCGCGGCCATAGAGAATACGATCCTGAAACTCGATCAGAAAGTCCTTGCTCAGTGCCAAGTCCCGTTTCAGCGCATTAAGCGCCGACCCCGCCGACAGATCGGCGTAGAGATTGGGATAATCGCGGAACATCTGAAACACCTTGCCCCCTGGCAGTACCGGCCCTGTGGGATAGACCACCTTGTCATACTGGTCGTCGCCGGAGATGTGCGCCCAGAAGCCCGGTGCGTGACCGATGAAGATGGTCTCCGGGCAGGCGCGCACGGCCCGTTCAAAGGGTTCAATGCCGCCGCCATACCACCAGTTGGGCCGTGGGTAGCGTTGACCGGTGTCGATGGCATAGTCGATATGCACCAGCACCGGCAACTTTTTCTGGCCGCAGAAGCGATACATGCGCAGCGCATCCAGATCGTCGTACATCATGCGCAACTTCAGTTCACCATAGACCTGGACGCCGTGAATTTCAATCGCTGCGTCTAGTTGGTCAATGGCGTCGGGGCGGCGTGGGTCGGGGGCATAGCAGAGGGTGAACTTGTCGGGCGCCGCTTGCTTGTAGCGCAGACAGTTGCTAAAGGGCATGGGGTAGCCGTCTTGGATCAACGACACCTTGAGGTACGGATCAGGAATGTACTCATCGCGCGGCGCCTCCCACGAAAGAATCCAGGTGCGCTCGATGTTGTACTGCGCCATATTTTGCAGAAACTTTTCCAAATTGTGACCGTGCCAGTCGGGGTGGTTATGAGCGTCGATAATACGCATGGTGATTGCCTTTCATGGGTAGGTTATTGGTAGACAGGGAAACAGGGAAACAAGTAGACAGGTAGACAGGTAGACAGGGAAACAAGCCACTACCTGTGTACCTGTGTACCTGTGTACCTGTTTCCCTCTCTACCTCTTACATCTTCGGCCAGCGGAAGCGAATGGGCCAGCGGTAGCGCAGCTCTGAAGGCGGCTGGTCGGGCATGGGGGCATCGATGCGACCAAACATCAGCCAAGCCACGATCAGGATCAGGATGCTCAAGGTAAAGATGCCACGGTCGGGCAGACCCAGCCGCAGGAGCGTGACGCCAATCAAGGGGATGATCATGCCGCGCAGACCAACGATGGTGCCCTGAACGGCGGCATATTCTGTCACCCGTTCGCGCGGGGAGAGTTGAATACCGGCGGTGATCATGCCAATGTCCCAGCCGGCGCTGATAATCCCTTTGACGGCAAAGGCGGGAACTAACATCCAGCCATTGGTCGCCCAGATATAGCAAAAGGGAACCAACATGGCAAACGCGCAATTGAGGCGCAGCACCCAGACGCCGCCATGCCGATCCACCAGTCGCCCCCAGAAGAGATAGCTCGACAACCAGAAGAGCGATTGCACCAGCCCCAACCACCCCAGCGCCGAGTATGATAGGTGCAACCGATCGACCTGCACCAAGGGATAGATCGTCCACGACATGAGCGAACCGGCGCCATAGAGACCAAAGGTAGTCAGATAGTAGGCAAAGCGCTTGTCTTCGCGCAGAATCTGCCACAGTTCCGTTAATGTCTTGGTCTGGCGCATGGGCAATGGGCCTTCATTGGCATCCAGACGGGTAAAGAGTAAAACCGAAGCGATGCCAATCAAACTGCCAATTGGGAAGAGAATTTGGTAGCCCAGATGGTCCAACGCCCAACCGGCAATGGGTGTCACCAGCACCACCACAGCAATCCGCCCGATGCGCACAAAGGACATAATTTTGCCGCGCATCCCGTCAGGGTAGATCTTTTGCAAAATGCGCGTGTAGCCCGGATTGGGAAAGGCTTCCAACAACCAGAAGAAGGCGCCCAAGACCAACATCCAGACTGGATTCACGATGAAGGCAAAGAAGAGAATCAGTGAACGGGAGAGTAGCCAGCAGAAGACAATAATGTTCATGGTGCGCCGTCGCCGCATCAGCACAATGCTAAAGGCGGTTAACACCGAGCCAAGAAATTGCTGTGACGTATAGATCGCCAACATCTCTGGCGTCGCGCCACTGCGTCGTAGCAGCACCGGAATAAAGGGGATGGTCATCGCATAAAAAGCGCCATAGGCCATGCCGACCCATAGTTCCACCAACATATTTTTGCGGATCGCCGCCGGCAGTTGACCGGCCAGCGTACCTTCCACATAGGCGCCCAATGCGCGCAAAGAGGACATCATGAAAGCTGCTTTCAGTTCGGAAGCCTGATCTCCTGTAACGACTAAGCCTGTTCGTAACCGGTCCGTGACCGGCGCCTGGAACGCCGGTCACGGACCGGTTACGAACAGGCTTGGTAGTTACAATCTCTTAATCGCTGAATCTCGCAATTGCCAGTGATTAGGAGATTGGGAGATTCAGCGATTAAGGTTGGCAATGCGGATGATGGCGTCGAGACTTTGCTCGACATCCTCCTCTGTCGTGGCCCAGGAAGAGACGCTAATGCGCATGGCGGCTTGACCCTGCCAGGTGGTGCCGCCGGCCCAACAAGTGCCTTCGGCTTGCACCGCGGCGATCACGCGGCGGGTCGTCGCTTCATCACCAAAGCTGACCAGCACCTGATTGAGGACAACCTCATTGAGGATGGTGTAGCCGACAGCGTTTAGTCCTTCCGCAAAGCGCCGGGCATGGCGACAGGTGCGCGCCACAAGATCGGCCAGCCCTTCCCGCCCCAATGAGCGCAATGCGGCCCACACTTCCACCCCGCGCGCCCGGCGTGACATCTCTGGGGTGTAGTGATAAGGTTCGCGATCATCACTTTGTTGCAAATAAGCAGCACTCGTGGACATGGCAGCGCCGAGGTGGGTTGCATCGCGACAGAAGACCAGTCCACTATCATACGGCACATTGAGCCACTTATGCGCATCCGTTGCCCAGGAGTCGGCCTCCCCCAGCCCGCGAATCAGATGAGCATGGGTCGGTGCGACAGCAGCCCACATACCAAAGGCGCCATCGACATGCACCCAGGCTCCGGTGGCCTGGGCCGCCGCGCACAATTGATCCAATGGGTCAATTGCTCCGGTATTGACATTCCCCGCCTGCACACAGAGGATAGTTCGTGCGTCCAACGGCGGCAAGGCGTCTGGTCGCATCCGCCCCTGCCCATCCACGGGTACGCGGATTACCCGTTCGCGCCCCAGCCCCAAGAGGCTCAACGCCTTGAGCAGACTGACATGCACTTCGTCGCCCACCACCACGGTTAGCGGTGGCGCGCCAAAGAGGCCCTGCGTTTCCACGTCCCACCCCTGGCGCGCCAGCAGCGCATGACGGGCCGCCGCAAGACCGGTCAAGTTTGCCATCGTCGCCCCGGTGACAAAGCCGCCACCAGTTCCCGCCGGCAAACCGAACAGATCAACTAACCAGCCAAGTGCCACGGCTTCCAGTTTAACCACCGCCGGCGACATGACGGTCAAGCCGCTGTTGTTGTCCCAAGCCGTGGCCAGCCAACTGGCGGCGACGGTGGCTGGTAAGGAGCCTCCGGTGACAAAGCCAAAGTAGCGCCCGCCCGCGCTGGCGACAGTGGCCGGTGAACCAATCTCATCTAACATCGCCAACACGTGGGCCGGATCGGTCGGTGCGTTTGGCAACGCTTCGGCAAACTCGGTCAATGCCGCCACCGCTGCCGGTGATGGCGGCACAGGGCGTTCATTCACCGTGGTGAGGTAATGGATCCCTCGTCGGGCGGCGTCATATAATAATTCCTGCATGCTTCCTCGCTTCTCGTCGTCCGTCTCTTTTCCGCAGCGCAGTGCGCCACATGACGCCTATCTTACTTCAGGTGAAAGGCTTTGTCTAGCGCCGCATGATCTTAATACGAGGAGCATAGGCGCACAGAAAAAGGACAGCCCAGCCAGGAAACGGTGAAGGTCGGGTTTCGATGCTCAGTAGACCGCAACGGCACGCTCTTAGCCACACCAGGGGTTACCGGTGACTGGCGCAGGTCACGGACCTGCTGAGAGCGTTGCGGTCTACTGATGATGAAACGTCTGTCACTGCTTCCTGGCTGGGCTGTCGTCATCGGCCAAGATGGAACAGGTATTGTTTTGTTAGGCCTGAAATGGGTTAGGCGGATTGTTTAGTCTGGAGCCGTTTCGTCGCTACGCGTAGCGCCAACAACTGCTGTACATCGCGCAAATTAGCAACCATCAGGAAATTAGTGGATGGTTTGCCGCTACCCCTTTCCGGCCTTGTAGACGATGGGGATAAAGATCTCCATCTGGTGGTAGCCGATCGTCTCTTTTGCATTCAACGGCGTGATGACATGGCCCATTTCGTAGCGACCGCTCGCCGCCGGCGCTTCGGCAAAGATCGCGCTCTGTTCGATCCACTGGCGGATCAGCTTGGCGGTTTGCTCCGTTTCGGTATCCTCGTCTTTACAGGCGGCAACTGCATAGAGGCCACCTGGAAACGCAAAAACTTCGTAGCCCGCGGTATCGGTTAGCCCTTCCGGCAGGACGTAGAGCCACTCGAGGTTACCCAGTTCTGGGTTAAACCACATAAAGTCGTGTGGGCACAGATTTTGTTTGCGTTGGCGGTCAAGCGCCGACCACCATTGGTTGAATGCCTCCAAGTCACCACGACCTGAACGCACCATGCTGACCGGCGGCAGCTCAATAATCCGTACAAAAATCGCTGGTTGCTCGTTCGATGACATAAGAAACCTCCACTCGTTGGGGTAGCGTCTGGTTTTACTCCATTCATCACTATAAACGAACAGCACGACAGCCACACCAGCCAACTAGCGAGCTTCTCGCCTATCCGCTTGGATAGGTTATTCCTGTCACCCTGTCATCCTGTCACCTTGTCATCTTGTCATCCCCGCGCCCGTTCTTCTAACCAATCCATCGTAATCTCCAGGCCAAAGCCAGGGGCGTCCGAAGGGACAAGGTAGCCATCTTTGATCGCCGGTGTGCCGGGGAGACGGGTCATCTCTGCCAGCGGCACGCCGGGAGCGGAGACGCCTTCCGAGCGTTCGCCCCAGACAATGGCCGGCATGGCGTAGGTGAGGTGTTGGCCGTAGGGGTAGTTCATGCCGGCGTGGGAGATGACCGAAATCCCGGCGGCCTCGGCGATGTGACAGATTTTGACCAGTCCGGTGATGCCGCCGCCCCACAACACATCGGGCTGGAAAATATCGACCAAGCGGTGACTGGCGGCGGTGGCGAAGGTGTTGGGCAAATACCAATGCTCACCAGAGGCCAGCGTCTGCCAGGGCAGGCGGCGACGGATAGCGCCGTAGGCTTCCAGATTGTCCGGCAGCACATAATCTTCGATCCACTTGAGGCGATAGGGGCGCAACAGTTCGGCCATGCGCACGATGTACTCTTCATCCATCGACATCCAGCAATCGAACATCAACTCGACCTGATCACCGATAGCTTCCCGCGTCTTGGCAATAAACTCGACATTTTTGTGCAGACCGTCCAGGCCATCATGCAGGCCGTAGGGGGCAAAGACTTTGACCGCTTTGAAGCCCATTTCCACATACCATTCGGTGTCAAAGCCGGTGGCGTAGCAGAAAATTTTCTCCTTCTGCGGACCACCCAGCAATTCATAGACCGGGCGTTGCAGGAGCTTGCCTTTGAGATCCCACAGTGCGCAGTCCACTGCGCTGATTGCATAGCTGGCCAGACCGCCGCCATAGGGCGCGGTCATGCGCACCATCAGATCCCAGAGCTTTTCCGTTGCCATGCAATTTTCACCGATTAAGGCCGGCGCCAACTGGTCGTTGATGATGCGCTCCACTGGGCCGCCGTGAACCGTCAACCCAAAGCCCCACGTCCCATCTTCGGCGGTGATGACAACGGCGGCGCGTTTCCATTCGGGGTAGCCAGCTTTGCCGGGGTAACGCGCGACCGGGCGCGTCATTTTGATTGTCGTCGCCCGGCTGGGCTGACGCGGCTTGGTTTGCGGGCGGGGCGTGACATCAATTTCGACGGCGCGCACAGCAGTAATTTTCATAGCATCTCCTTTGGTACACAATGGCGCTCCTGTAGCCCTGCAAGCGCAGTTGCAGCCACCATTTGGTTTGTAGTACGATGAGCTTCTCATATTATACAACCACGTTCGCGCCTGTTGGCAAACAGCGATTCTCCGCCTACAGGATTGTTGCAGGGATTGGTAAGGAGATCGTTGTTGGTTCACAGCGTGTAACCAAAAGAAAGTTCAAGAGAAACTACGATGGATATGCAAACTGCACTTGCTCATTTTGGCGTCAATGACGCAACGCTCTCGGCTGAGGAAAAAACATTCCTGGATCAAAATGGTTATTTGCCGTTGCCTGGCTTGCTTTCATCCCAACAGGTGCAGGCGCTGGCGACCCGCTTAGAAGAATTAGCGGCGGACGAGGGTGATCGGGCCGGGTTGGAGGCGCATCAGGAGGTGGGAACTACACGGTTAGCCAATATTGTCGATAAAGGGGCTATCTTTGAAATCTGTTTTACCCATCCACGGATTTTGGCGGCCATGGCGCATGTGTTGCAAAAGGATTTTAAACTCTCGTCGCTCAATGCCCGCTTTGCCTTGCCCGGCGAAGGGTTGCAGCATCTTCATGCCGACTGGCGGGGCGCCGTGCCGCCCGGTGAGTTTGAGGTCTGCAATTCGATCTGGCTGCTGGATGATTTTACGGCAGAAAATGGCGCCACCCGTGTGGTTCCCGGTTCGCACAATTCGGGCAAAATGCCTCGTGATGTTATGGCCGATCCCAAGGGGACTCATCCCGATGAAATCTTGCTCACGGCGCCGGCGGGCACCGTTGTCATCTTTAACTCGCACACCTGGCACGGCGGCACGCTCAACCGCACCACCAAACCGCGGCGCGCGATGCACTCCTACTTTACCCGCCGTCACAACCAGCAACAGACCGATCAGCGCAAATATCTTTCGGCGGAAACGTTGGCGCGCTTGGGCGATGAGGCAAAATTCATTCTCGACGTGCTGTAAACCCACATCGTAGGGGCATGGTATACCATGCCCCTACGATGTGTACCGGCTACCCTGGCGTCCCAGCCTGGGACGCCAGGCGTTGCGACAAAGCGATCCTAGTCCAGAAGGCTTTTATCCCCGACAAGGCTAGTGCAACCAGCGCTGTGGTTGCCAAGGTCAGGCCGACGTGGCTCGTATAGCCATAGCGCATAAAGAGGCGATCTTCAAAGAAACTATAAGGCAGAATGGCTACTAGAAAGAAGGCCCCACCCAGTGCAACAGCCCAGACCTGTTGTGGGACATACGCCTTGAACACAACCACCGCCACGGTGACAACGACCAACAGAAGCAGGAGGGCCTGACCGCCGGCGCCATTTGCCATTGCTTCTACACGTACCGGCATAACGGGATTCGTCGGATCCGCCGCCAACCAGTTGGCGAAGCTCCAAAGGTGGGCAGTCATGTTGCGCAGCACAAGGGTCGGGGTGACGGTGAAGTAGAAGCCGGTCGCCTGATCGTGATTCACCAAGCGGAGCGCCGTGGTAAAGAGCGCCAGCCAGCCGGCGCCGACCAACAGCGGACCAACCAGATACGACCAGCGCCAGGCGGGAGCAAAGAACCAGGCATAGAGCGGCAACAGCAGCACCGCCGTTGCGCTCGCCTCTTTGCTCAATAACGCACAAAACAGCAGGAGATAAGCGACGAGAAAGCGCCAGTGTGTTGGCTGACGGAGCGCCGCTGCCCAAATTACCAAGGCCAGCAGCGTGAAAAAGGTGGCGGCCAGGATCTGAAATTCGACTGTGTTGGTGATCACTTCCACGTGCGCCGCCCGCGAAGCAAAGAGGAGGGCCGCCAACAAGGCATAAGCACGCGCCAATAAAGTCCGCACCAGCCAATAGACGAGCAAGGCATTGGCGTAATAGAGACCCACATTGATGGTGTGATAAAGCTCAATTTGATGAGCAAAGAGCCAACCGCCAAGGTAATAATAGCAATTGGTCGTTAATGGACGGTACAGTCCCGGCCAAAGGGCCGGCTGGACAAAACAATCACGCACGGAATGAATCATGGCACGGTTATGCTCAAAGAAAAGTTGGTCTTCCCAATGATAGCTTGACCAATGCCGTTGCAGATCGTCGTAATGAACCAGCGCAAGCGCTACAAAGAGTACAGAACCAACGCAGAGCCATTCGCTGCCGGGCCACCCCAAGCCGCGCCGAATCCAAGGCATCATCTTTCTGTCCTTTGCCAACCCAACAACACTGCTTTTCTAGATCTCTTCCCCTTTCCCTTGTTGCTCATCCTGATTGGATGAAAACCGATGAATTCTTTAAGCGAAGTTGCGACAGCGCTCTGGCTTGTAGTACCATGAAGCAATTATATCGCTGCCGACATCATCGGTCTGCTCATGAGCCGGTAACCATGTGCAGCCCACTGATAATTTCACAACTAACAACTATATCTTATAACAAAAGCACAAAAATTGACAAAAAAACCTGTCATCTACTATCTACTGTGAGATTCTCATGCGCATAGACATTCACACGATTCCTGAACGCGACCGTTATAAATTGATGATTGGCGCCGTGGTGCCCCGCCCGATTGCCTGGGTCAGCACAATGGACGCCGCCGGCAATCTCAATGTGGCGCCCTTTTCCTTTTTCAATGCCGTTTGTAGCAACCCGATGACACTGCTCTTTTGTGTCGGTGTCGCCGATACGCCGGATGGCAAAAAGGATACATGGCGCAACATTGAAGCCGTGCCGGAATTTGTTATCAACACCACAAACGAGGAGACGGCCACTGCCATGAACTTGACGGCCACGCCGCTACCGCCCACCCAATCGGAATTCGAGTGGGCTGGCTTAACCCCGCTTCCCAGTAGCACCATTCGTGTCCCGCGCGTGGCCGAAGCGCCGATTGCCTTTGAATGTAAATTACAACGCATTGTCGTCGTCAGCGATCAACCGGGCGGTGCGGCGGTTATCTTTGGCGAAGTGCAATGTGTCCATGTACGGGATGATCTCTACGCCAATGGTCGCATCCTGCTCGAACCCTACAGACCCATTGGTCGCCTGGGCGGCGATGGCTATGTCCGTGTTACCGATACCTTTGAAATGGCGCGTATTCCGGCGCCGAAAGCTTAATCAACGTGAAACGTGAATCGTGCTACGTGATCGATAGCAGGTCTCCTCGATCAACACGAATCACGAATCACGAATTTCATTGGAGGCACCAAAAAATCCATGACTGCCACCCAAAATTTTCTAGCCTTTGACTTTGGCGCTGAAAGTGGGCGCGCCCTGCTGGGCGCCTTTGACGGTGACCGACTGACCCTGACCGATGTGCATCGCTTTCCAAACACACCGGTGCGCCTGCCCTCCGGGTTGCACTGGAATGTTCTGCAACTCTGGCAGGAGATCAAACAAGGCATTGCCCTAGCCGGCAAAACCCTGGGCTGCGCACCCACCAGCGTCGGCATTGACACCTGGGGCGTGGACTTTGGTCTGCTGGATCGCAAAGGCGTTCTCGTCGGTCTGCCCTACCACTATCGCGACAGCCGCAACGACGGCATGATCGAAGCCGCTTGCCAAGTCGTACCCAGAGCCGAAATCTTTGGGCAGACCGGCATCCAGTTTATGCAACTCAACTCGCTCTACCAGTTGTTGGCGATGGCGCGTCAAGGGTCGCCGGCGCTGGCGATTGCTCATACCTTTCTCACCATTCCTGATCTCTTCAACTATTGGCTGACCGGAGAGAAGGTCTGCGAATTTTCCAACGCTACCACCACCCAATGCTATAACCCACTGACCAACCGTTGGGCCACGGCAATGGTCGAAAAACTGGGCATCCCTTCTCACATCTTCCCGACCATTGTCGAACCAGGCACGGTATTGGGTGACTTGTCGTCGGCGTTGGTAGCCGATATTGGCTTAAGCAGCAGCGTGCCGGTCGTCGCGCCAGCCTGTCACGACACGGGATCGGCGGTGGCAGCGGTGCCGGCAGCCAACCAAAACTTTGCCTGGATCAGTTCCGGCACCTGGTCGATTGTGGGCGCAGAGGTGCCGAACGCTGTAGTCAATGAACAGACGCTGGCCTTTAACTTGACCAACGAGGGGGGCGTTAATCACACCTATCGCCTCTGCAAAAATGTGGCCGGCTTGTGGTTGGTGCAGGAATGTCGTCGAACCTGGGCGCGCCAGGGCGAGGAGTATAGCTATGCCCAGTTGACGGAAATGGCGGCGCAAGCAACGCCCTTCCAAGCCGTGATCGATCCCGATCACGCCAGCTTCTTAAAGCCAAGCGAGCCGGGCGATGATATGCCCAGCCGGATTCAGGCACGCTGTCAGGCCACCGGTCAACCCGTGCCGACCAGCAAGGGCGCCATCCTGCGCTGCGCCTTGGAGAGTCTGGCGCTCAAATACCGTTGGGTGTTGGAGAAATTAGAAACGATCCTGGGCCATCCGTTGGCGCCGGTTCACATTGTCGGCGGTGGCACGCAAAATCGGTTGCTCTGTCAACTCACCGCAGATGCGACCGGTCACCAGGTCGTTGCCGGGCCGGTGGAGGCGACGGCGATTGGCAACCTGATTGTGCAGGCCATCGCGTTGGGCCATTTGGGTTCACTAGCCGAAGGTCGGGAGCTCGTCCGCCGCTCCTTTGAGGTGGTTACCTATGAACCGGGCGACACACGCACCCAGTGGGAAGATATGTATACGCGCTTAGAAAAACAGGTCTGACCCCTGAATCATACGTTACAAAGAGCAGAATTCATCTGGTAATAAACCCTGCTCTTTTTTCGTGGCGTGCGCTTCCAATACGATCCCCGATCAGGAGATGAGCTTTGTCGTGGTTGAACGGCGCCTGTCCAATGGCGTCATCGCTTGGCAAGCGACCGGGAAACCCTTTGCGGTCGCTTGCGCAGCAGTTGCTGGGGTTGCGGTGAATTGTGTCACGGCAAACGATTGATTGCAAGGCATGTTTCCCGAACATCAGACCATCATGGCCGGCGCTGTGGCGGTGATCCTGCCGATGGTCATGGTCTTTCTCATTTTTCAGCGCTTCTTTGTGGAAGGCATTACAACCACAGGGATCAAGGGCTAGTCATCAACGAAGGATCACGGAGAATCACGGAGAAAATAAGGTCATGACAACACAAATCACAAACAAACCACTTGTCACCCAAGAGCAGATCGCCAAGTTCAACGAGTTTGGCTATCTGGTCGTTGAAAATGCCATTCCGCCGACAAAAGTGGCGCAACTATTGCAGGCTATCGACCGGCTCAAACAGCAGCTAGAGCAATCTGACCAGCGTAAAGCGGTCTTTGGGCTGGACATCCGCCCAATTGTGGATAAGGATGATATTTTCCTGGGTTTACTGGAATGCCCGACAACCTTTCCCCTGGCGGTACGGTTTCTTAACCACTTTAACATCCAGTTGATGACCTCTCATCTGATCATGGTGCCGCCCAACCCAGACCAACGCAATATCGGCTGGCATGATGACGGCGGCGCACCGGTGATTGGCGTGAATGGGATTCGCGCCTTTGGCAGCTTGAAAGTAGGCTACTTTTTGACAGATCTGTTAGAGCCAAATATGGGCGCGTTGATGGTGGTGCCGGGCAGCCATCGGTTACAGGGGCGCCCGCCAGTTGAAGAAGGCGCCAGAGACCCCGTCGGTGCGATTGAACTCAAGGTGAAGGCGGGGGATGCGGTCATCTTCCAGCAAGGTGTTTATCATGCCGGCGCCCCCAACTATTCAACGCAGACGCGGGTGGTGCTCTATTATGGCTATAACTTCCGCGTCAGCCGCCCCATCGACTATGACACCATGCCGTCGGAACTGCTCGCCAAATGTTCACCGATTGGTAAACAGCTTTTGGGCCACCGTGCCACCCACCTCGGTTATTACATTCCGACGGATGCCGATTGTCCACTCAAGGCGTGGTTTACTGAGCAGTTTGGCGAAACGTGGAGTCAAGGTAGAGGCTTTTATCAGGGGTAAGGGCG
The DNA here is from genome assembly GCA_026645575.1 of Caldilineaceae bacterium. The sequence continues at coordinate 13,748 of JAPKMW010000040.1, read as the reverse complement.
CCTTGCACAGGCAGCTTGTGCCGGAAGTTATCTTCCAGAACTACGGCATAAGTTGCCAGGCATCCAATCGCAGTAGCCGCACCTTACCATTTTGGGCAAACAGGCGCATGGATGGTTGGCGCTTAGTCGGAAAAATCTGTGCGGTTAGCGTTGCCAGCCCACCATTGCCAAAGAGTTCCACCGATGATTGATCAACAAAAGTGTGTAGCCGAATGACATGCTCATTCGGGGATAATAGCGCTTGGTAGAGACCGGCAAAGGCCGGGTTGAAGTCGTTCAGCCCGGATTGAGTGCGATCCAGCCGTAGCAGTTCTTCTGCCACGGCGTAACTAATGGTCGTCTGCTCTCCTTCGCCCCCACCGATGTGCAGCCCAAAGCAAGTGGCTGGTTGTTCCAGATCAATGGCGAATTCTGCCACGATCTCTAGCAGGGCGCCTTGTATCCCCTCCAATCGAAACTCACCTGACGCAATGATCTGATCTTGCCAGGTGCAATGGTTGCCCCGCTGTTTTTCTAATTCACGAATCGGTTGCTGCACCAGCCGTATCCCTGCCGATGTGGTACGCAACGTGAGTTCACGCGGCAAGGTCATGGCGCCGCGCCAGGCGCCGGTAGGAATCTGGTTGGCGTAAATCCAGTTGTTCAGCCACGCCAGCCAAACTTTTCTCCCATCAGGCGCATCGTTCCAGCCCTGGGCGGCATAGAAATCAGGCCCATAATCGGCGCGCAAGATTGTTTCCGAAGAATTTTCGTTGGTAAAGATAAAACCATCAAAATTACCGACAAAATATTGAGTACATTGTTCTGTCACCGGTGCGCCGTAGCCGATGCCAACCGTGAGTACCCAACGGTTGGCGGCGCCATCGTCCACTGGTAATAGAAAGAGATCGGGCGTCTCCCAAACCCCGGCATGAGAACCGGCCTCGGCGCCAAATTCGCCAGCCAACATCCACTGCTTTAAATCCGACGATGTATAAAACCAGATACTATCCTGCACTGCCAGCAACATCACCCAATGACCAACCGCTTCCTCCTGGGCATACCAGAAAACTTTGGGATCGCGAAAATCCTTCTCGCCCGGCGGCGTGGCAAGCACCGGGTTGCCGGCGTACTTTGTCCAGGTGCGTCCACGGTCGGTGCTATAGGCCAGACTTTGCCGTTGACCCGCCGGGCTGTCATGGGTGAAGATCGCTACCATCGCTTCGGCGCCAAAACCCGCTGTATTCTGCCAGTCGATCACGGCGCTGCCGGAAAAGATCGCGCCCAATTCGTCGGGGTAGAGCGCAATGGGTAGCTCTGTCCAGTGCAGCAAATCGGTGCTGACAGCATGGCCCCAGTGCATCGGCCCCCAGACTGTGCTGTCGGGGTGGTATTGATAGAAGAGATGATACTCACCGGCGTAGTAAACCAGCCCATTCGGGTCATTGATCCAGTTGGCTGCTGGGGTGAAATGATAGGACGGGCGGAATGGTTCCTGTTCAGCCGCCGATATACAATGATTCACAATACGCTTCCCATTCTAGCTATTTTGTGATATGATAAGGACAGAAAATAAGTTTCTCGCTGCCAAAGGAGCGACCAGTGCCATCACCATTTCCGGGCATGGATCCCTATATTGAGTCACGGCGCGACTGGTCTGATTTTCACACCAGTCTTGGCGAAGTAATACGCACAACTTTAAATCTAGTGTTGAACGCTAACTACTATGCCGTGACAACCACCTATGCAACTTATGACATTATTCAAATCGCACGGCAGGATCATCGTTCTATTTCGCCGGATATTAGCATTTGGCAGCGAACACCAACACGAACCCCGGCTGGCGGAGCCGCAGTCATTGATCCACCCGCTGTGCAAAGCCGTATGCCGCTGGAAGTGGAAGTGCGAATTACCAACGTTGAAGTACGTGAAGCTGGGACTGATCGTTTGATCACGGCTATCGAAATCCTGTCGCCGGTAAACAAGCGCCCTGGACCGCAACGAGAGCAATATTTGCGCAAACGACGCGAGTTATTCCGCACCGATGTCCATGTCATTGAGATCGATCTCCTGCGTGATGGACAACGTTCACCGCTCGAAATACCGCCCCCACCTGCCGCCTATTACGTCTCGCTAGGTCGCGGCGACAATCGTCCCACGGTGGATGTTTGGGCAATTGGATTACAAGAGCGCTTACCCTGCATTCCGATCCCATTGATCGACCCCGACCCGGACGTCCCCCTTGATCTAGGGGCGATTGTGCGGGAAGTCTACGAACGGGGCGCTTTTGCCCGACGACTTGACTATACCCAACCACCGCCGCCACCGCCGTTGGTCGAGACAGAGCAAGCATGGGTAGATGATCTGTTGGCGCCCTATCGTCAAGCCATGCGTTGACCCTACTGCTTCACCCCTTGATGCCGCTGGCGGCAATACTCTCAATAAAGGCGCGTTGCAAGACCAGGAAGAGAAGCAACACCGGGATCGTAATGGTCGAGAGATAGGCCATAATCTCGCCCCACGCTACATTGAGTTGGAAGAAATATTGCAAGCCGACCATAATCGGGCGCAATTCTTCTACTTGAATCACCATGATCGGCCAGAGATAGTCGTTCCATTTGCCCAAAAAGGTCAGAATCGTCACCGTGGCAAAGACCGGCCCGGAGATGGGGACAATGACGCTGCGGTAGATCTGGAACCAGCCGGCGCCATCCAACCGCGCCGCTTCGATTAACTCTTTGGGCAAGGATTTGAAAAATTGGACAAAGAGAAAGATCGAAAAGGCGCCGGCCACAAAGGGGATGATCTGCACATGATAGGTGTTGAACCAGTTCCACTGTAACCCTGCCGGCCCGATCCAGGGCAATTTGCTGACAATCAAAAGCAGCGGAATGGCGATGGTCTCAAAGGGGACAATCAACGTCGCGATGATCAGCAGTAACACCAAGTTCTGTCCGCGCCACTGCATACAGGCCAGCGAAAAACCGGCCATCGAATTGATCAACAGCCCCAACAACACCGTGATCGTAGTGACTAAGACCGAATTAAAGATAAAGCGCGCCGTCGGTACGCGGGTAAAGGCTTCGCGATAGTTGTCCAGCGAAAGCTCACCCACGGGCAGGAAGGCGCGCAAGGAAGCCGAATCTTGCAGAATCTGCAAATCGGGCTTGAGCGATGAAACCAACATAAAGACAATGGGGAAGAGAAAGATCACCCCTAGCAGCGTCATCAACAGGTAACGGACCAGCGTGGTCAACCAGCGCCACCGTTCGAACGCTATCCACGACGAAGTTGCACCGGCTGTTGCCGCCGGCGAGGCCATCCGCATTGTCATTAGTCACGCTCCTGTGTGATAAAGCGTTGCACCAGCGCCACGAGTAGCACCATGCAAAAGAAGACCACCGAAATCGCCGAGCCGTAGGCAATATCCTGCTTTTCATAGCCACGGATAAAGGCTTGATACATGACGGTGGTGGTGGCATCCAACGGGCCGCCGCGCGTCATCACATTGACTTGGGTAAAGAGACCAAAGGCCGCCATCGTAATGGTGATCAAAATAAAGATCGCCGTGTTGCGCAATCCCGGCCAGGTGATAAAGCGGAATTGTTGCCAGGTGTTGGCCCCTTCCACCGAAGCCGCCTCATACAGCACGCCCGGAATGGTCTGGAGACCGGCCAGCCAGATCACCATATGAAAGCCCACCCCCTGCCAGATCGACATACCCATAATCGCCGGCATGGCGGTAGCCGGATCGCCCAGCCAGTCACGCGCTTGAAAGGCGCCAAAGGTTACAAAGCTGAGGGCGTTGTTTAACAAGCCGTTGTTACCGTCATAGATAAAGCGCCACAAAATCGAGACCACCACCAGCGAGACAACCACTGGCATAAAATAGATGGTGCGGAAGAGGTTCACGCCGTAGGTCCGCTGGTTTACAATCAGCGCCAGCAGCAAGCCCAGGCCGCCTTGGATCGGCACGACAAAGATGACAAAGTACAAAATATTGCCCAGCGACTTCATAAAGACGGCGTCACCAGCCAGCAGCACCAGCCGTTGGTTGCCCCAGGCGAAGGAACGCCACTCCTGCAAGCCGTCATATTGGGGAAAGTCTGGGTTGTTGCGCGTAAAGCTGCGTACCGCTGAATAGGTCGGCGCACCAGTTTCATCCAACACTGGCTGCCCATTAGCGTCCACGACCGGGTCGAGGGTGAGCAAGCGCACAGTCAACAAGCGGGTAAAGTTCCGCCCGCCAACAAACTCGGTCGGATTCGGTGAAATCAACCGCTGGTTGGTAAAAGCCAAACCAAAGGCCATCAAAAACGGAATCACCAGAAAGGTCAATAACAAAACCACCGCCGGGCCAACCATCAGCCAGCCCACCAGCGTCTCCTGTTGCCGCGCATTAAATTTGCTCGCCATTGTGTTGTCCCCAAAGAAAATGAGTGCAAGTTACGAATTACGAATTATGAATTACGAATTACGATTGTAGTGTCGTAACTCGTAATTCATAACTCGTAATTATCGCTTACTGACTAAACCCATACCCATTATTCGCCTCAATGTCGGCGTCGATTTCATCAACGGCGGCGTCGAGGGCGGTCGCCACGTCGGCGCCATTGGCGATGTCAGCCAACGCCTTTTCGAAGGTGAGCGCAGCCGAGAGATAGGCCGGGGTCGGCGGGCGGATCAAGCCCTGGCTGTTGCTCAGTTCAAAGAAGACGGCCAACGGGCCACCTTCGCCATAGTTCTTGGTCAGAGCCGCCGCGCCAGGAGTGGCCGGGATCAGGCCGATGCCATCAGAGAAGGCGGCCAGGTACTTGTCCTGAATCGCAAAGGCGATAAAGGCATTGGCGCCATCTTTGTGTTCACTCTTGGCGGAGACGCCAAATTGCCAGGAGGCAGCGCCAATCTTCGGGCCGTTGCCAAAGTCGGGTGCAGGCAGGAAGAGCAGATCGTCGCCATATTTCTCCAGCGCGCCCAACGCCGCCCAGTTGCCGTTCCATTGCAGCGCATATTTGCCATCAATGAAGCCACTGTCGCGGTCGGCGCCATCCTGCGAGGTGCCGGGGGCCAGTTCACGGGTAAAGAGGCTCTGCCACCAGTCGCCAAAGGCGAGGGCTTCCGGGCCGTTGAGCGCGCCTTCCGCCGTGGTGAAGGAATCGCGGTCGATAATGTCGCCGCCAAAGCTTTGCAGGAGGGGCGAGAAGGCATAGGGATACCATTCACCCGTCCACGCCATGCCCAGATCCAGCGGATATTCGAATTCGCCGGTGGCCTTCAGGGTTTCCAAAGCGGCATCAAACTCGTCAAAGGTCCACGGCTCATCCAGGGTGGGGATGCGAATGCCATTGGCTTCCAAGACGGACTTGCGGGCAAAGATCGCGATCGCAGCGTCCCACAGACCGACCGAATAGACCTTGCCATCCCACTGGCCAATGGCGCCGGGCAGGAAGTTGTCCAACGCGCCATCGGGCAATTCCAACGGCGCCATGTAGCCGGCCCACGCCCAGTTGGGCATCACCGGGCCATCAACATCGATAATGTCGGGCAAGGTGTCCGCCAGCGCGCCCGCCACAACCGACTCGTTGTAGCTCGCCTGGGGGAAATCCTGGCGCTCGATGACCCACTGATCTTGCGACGCATTGAAGTCCGTAATGATCTGGTCCAAGATCGTGCGCTCGACATCATTGCCCGCGCCATGATACCACATGGTGAGGGTGACTGGGCCGTCACCGGCGGCTTCTGCTGCCGGCGCTTCGGTTGCTGCGGCTGGCGCTTGACTGGCCGGCGCCACGCACGCGGCAAGCAGCAGTGCGGGAACCAGCAGACAGGCAAGCAGCAATCTTGCCATCCGTACTGTACTCATGGTTTGTCTCCTTTGTGTAATGCAATCAAAAATGGAATGGAACAACGATAACGCAAAAGCCGGAATTTATATGGATGCACGCGCAATGAGCGGACATTCATACAGATGTTGAACGGGGGAATTGTCGCTTGGGAGATCGGCTTGTTCGATCAATGCTAAAAGATGGGTTACGGCCCACTGGCCCATGCCGTAGTGAGGTAATTCCATCGTAGTTAAAGGTGGCTCCAAATAGGGCGCAATTAACTCTTGGTTGTCAAAACCAATGACGGCGAGATCCTCGGGAATGCGCATCCCCCGTTTGCGTGCATATTGATAGGCACCCATCGCCATGCGATCATTAAAACAAAAGAGGGCCGTTGGCGCCGTCGGCAGGGCAAGAAGCGCTTCCAAGCCGGCATAGCCACCTGGTTGGTCACTCGCTTGCTGGGTGATCAACTGTTCGTCATAGGCGACACCGAAATCGGTCAGGGCCTGTCGATAGCCTTGTTGCCTGCCAATCATTGCTGGTACGGGGGCAACATCGTTGATCAGGCCAATGCGGGTATGTCCCTTGCGCAGGAGGGCCGCGGTTGCCTCATAGCCCCCTTGCACCTCATTGGGCGCCACGGACGGCAGGCTGCGATCAGCCACAAAGCAATCGAGCAGCACGGTCGGCGCCTCGCACACTTGGGGGGGCGGGGTGACCACACGATGGTACATCGTGGCATAAAGAATGCCGTCCACCCGCCGTTCCAACAAAGTTTCCACTGCTGCATTGGTTACAGCATCATCGCCACCAGTGTTGACCACCAGAAGCAGATAGCCCTGCGCCCAAGCGGCGTCCTGTGCGCCTTGAATAATCTTCCCGGCAAAGGGGGTGGTGGCGACAACATCCGAAATAAAGCCCAGGGTCTGTGTGCGATTGGAACGCAGTTGGCGCGCCATCGCATTTGGGCGGTAGCGAAGCTGATCAATCGCAGCAAAGACCCGTTCCTGCGTTTCTGGCGGAATGTTGGCGCTTTCGACTTGGTTGATCACAAATGAGACAGTCGTTTGCGAAACACCGGCCTGCTTCGCCACATCCTTCATGGACGGGGGACGGTTACGATTTTTGTTTTTTTCCATTATGATTTGAGTCTAGCAAAAGTTGGTTGGTGTTCTACTAAAGAGTGTTAGTAAATGCTATTAGTAAAACGTATTAGTAAGATAGCATATCAAGGCATTGTTCGTCAAATTGGTACACTCGTATTTTGCGATAGGAACGCCATAGCGTCGATCAATGCGTTGTCATCAGCGGTAAGCAGACGCTGAACGTTGCACCTTGGTCAACGCCGGCTGACTCAACCCGCAGTGTACCACTATGTGCTTCGACAATCGAGCGGGCGATGGCTAACCCCAACCCTGATTCGCCACCGGTTTCGGTGCGGGCGGGATCGGCGCGATAGAAGCGGTCAAAGATGAAGGGCAGATGGTCGGCGGCGATGCCGGCGCCATTGTCCTGAACCGTCAAGATGATCTGCTCTTTTTGTTGTTGTGCGGCCAGTACAATGCGACCAGATGGCGGCGTGTAACGCAAGGCATTACTGATCAGATTGTTCAGCACCTGATTGATCCGTTCGGCATCCACTGAAAATGGCGGTAACCCCTCCGGCGCCCGACAAAGCAAGGCAATGTCGCGCTGTTGCGCTTGACTCAACCAGGCGCGGTAGGCGCGCAGGAGCAGATCTGTTGGGGAAATCGCTTCCCGTTGCAGTGTTAACTCGCCGGCATCGGCCAAGGAGAGGGTGCGCAGATCGTTGACCAGATGCTGGAGATGGTGCGCTTCGTCATAAAGGGTTGCCAGCCGTTTGGGTGTCGGTTCGAGAACGCCGTCGCGCATGGCTTCCAGATAACCAATCATCACCATCAATGGATTGCGCAGGTCATGGGCAATGTCGGCGGTCATCTGGCGGCGGGCTTGATTGGCGCGCGCCAGGTCGGCGCTCATTTGGTTGAAGGCGCTGGCTAATTCACCGATCTCATCCTGTGATTGAATCGACACTTCCTGGCGCAAATCACCGGCGGCCATGGCCCGAATTGCCACCGTTAACCGTTGCAAAGGGCGCACCAATGCCCGCGCCGTCACCAGCCCAACCATTACCGCCAGCAAGGTTGCCCCGACCGCGCTCCAGAGGATTGCGCGATTGGTGCGCATAAGATAGGCCGCCTCCACCCGGTTTAGCCCGGGATTGGTGTTGACCGTAACCAGGGTGCCGATGGGTTGATCGTCCAGCACCAATGGCTCCCGTTCTTCTGGCCCCATTGATGGATTGCAATCGCCCAAGTCAAAACGGCCGGCCGGCAAGACAACACAGCCCTGTTGGTCGAGGATGGCAAAGGGGCGGGGGGGCGTCTGTCCCGGCGGCGGGGGCGGGGCGCCTTCGCGACTGGGTCGCGGCATAGCACCGATCACCCCTTGCCAACTGCCCACCTGTTGGTAATGGGTTGTCGCCCGCGCAATAACATCACTGCGCGTCTGGGCGATGACCAATCGATCGAACTCGCGCACCGTGATCCAGCGGGCCAGCAGAAAGACAATGGCAATGCTCAACAGGCTAACGCTGATGACAAACAGGGTCAGTTTCCAGGTAAGTGAACGCACAGCGGCATCCTCTGTTACAGTGGGACAGTGGGACAGTGACTGTCTTACTGCTCTAACTGGGGGCAAAACGATAACCGACGCCAAATACCGTCTCCACATAGCGCGGGTTTTGCGGGTCGGGTTCGATCTTTTTGCGCAGGTGGCGGACATGAACGTCAATCGAGCGTTCGGCGCCTTCAAAGACTTCGCCGGGCAGATGCTCCAAGAGGTCCTGCCGCGCCAGCACACGACCGGGCATCCGCATGAGCGCTGCCAGCAGATCAAATTCCGAAGGGGTCAGTTTAACCGATTGCATCCCCACCGTCACTTGGCGGCTGCCTTTGTCGAGAACAATATCGGCGGCGCGTAGAATTTCGCTGGTCGGTGCAGCCTCACCCGTGCGGCGTAAAACAGCCCGTACACGCGCCAGCAGTTCACGCATCCCAAACGGCTTGGTGATGTAATCATCGGCGCCCAATTCTAACCCGATCACCTTGTCGGTCTCCTCGACCTTGGCGGTGAGAAAGATGATCGGCGTCTGCGCTTCCTGGCGGTAGCTCTGGAGAAAGGCATAACCATCCATCTCCGGCATCATGATGTCGAGGAGAATCAAGTCGGGCGGTTCATGACGCGCGGCAAAGAGGGCCTGCCGCCCATTTTCGGCGGTTGTCACGCCGTAGCCTTGCTCCGTTAAGTACTCTTGGAGGAGCCGCCGCATGTTGGCTTTGTCATCAACCACGAGAATCCGCTTCATCGTTCCCACCCCCAACCCGCTGCTGCATAATTGTAAGCACGGGTATCTGTTATCAATGAATCTGGTTATTGTTTTGCTTACGCTATTTTAGCTGTAACTTGTGCTGCTCCCCAACTCTATACCGCAATTGTTGAAAAGTTCTGGCAAAGTTGTTGCGATCTTGTTAAGGCGCTATGGCTAAAATGCTGCTTCTGGCGAGTCACGGACTCGCCAGAAGCGGTTTGGGGCGAGTCACGGACTCGCCAGGAGCGGTTTGGGGCAGTCATGGACTCGCCAGGAGCGGGCCGGGAAGTTCTTTGTCGATGCTTACTGCGGGGCTTTGAAGAGAACCAGATTGTTGAGAAAGGCGATGATGGCTGCTTGGTCGGCTGGGGCAAGGTTGACAAAGGCGGTGCGACTGGGCGCGCCTTCGCCACCGTGGGCCAAGATTGCTTCGGTTAGCGTTGTGGCGCGACCATCATGCAGATAGGGCGCTGTCGAGCCGACGCCCCAGAGATTTTCGGTGAGGAAGACGCTAGCGGGGATGCCTTCGTCGTTAATGGTTTCGGCTAACTCCGGCCCCATATCATGCCGTTTCAGGTCGCCATAGAGCGGGATGAGTGCGCCGCCAGTTGGTGTACGATGGAAGGCGCCCAGGTGGTAGGTGCGGTTGCCGACTGTGATCTGGTTGTCCGGTTGATCCTGGGTGAGGTCAAAGCGGATTGGTTGCATTGGGTCAACCCCCAGCGCTACCGGATCTTGACCGGCGGGGAATTGCTGATCGCGGTAAGCGGGGTTCTGGCTTGGCTCGTAAAAGACGGGGTCGGTAATGGTCAGTTGGGGCGTATGGCAATGGGTGCAGCCAACCTGATGAAAGCGTTGCCCACCTTGGACAATGGCCGTCTGTTCGGCTGCCGTCAACGGATCGAGTAAGCCCAGGTTGGCAAGTTCCAGGCGGGTGGTCGGTCGCGGCTGGGCGGCGACATAGAGGGCCAGTGCGGTTTGGTCGCCAACGGTTAGTTCATTGACCACGCCGTCGCTATCACCATCGACCCCCTCGCCGACAATTTCCACGGCTTGCATTCCCAACTCCTGGTGGGAGGCGTCACGATTGAAGGCACGCACAGAGGCAATCACCCCTTTCCATTGAAAAGGGCGCACCACCAAATCGGGGTTGACGCCCACAACCCCGCTGGCGTCAATGGTCACGGTGCAAGGGGTTGTCGTCTGCGGTGTAACCACGATCCGCCCAAAGCTGATGCCTTTGGCGCTGAGTTCGGCAGTCACTGGTTGGGCGATCGCGCAGGCATGGTTGCTGGCAGCGGTTTGTTGGGCGTGGAGTTCTTCGGTCATCTCTTCGGCTAAGACTTGCACTGCGCCGGCGGCAAAGGTGTGGGGCGTGTTGCGTACAATAAACTGACCGGGGTTGCCGGTGTGACCAGGATCGCGCACATTGTTGTTGATCGCCCGCCCGGCGCCATCATCAAAGGGCGTGCCGTGGCACTGGTTACACGCCTCCGCATTGGGGCCAGTGATCCGTCTGGGGAAATGGTTGGCCCATTCGCCGGGACCGTTCAGATCGACGCGTGGCGCCTGAGTAAAGCGCAAGCCCTGTCCCACTTGCGCACCCACACCGTCCAGGGCGTTAAATTGCGTCTCGAAGAGTTCATCGCCGTGATGAAAGGCTTCTGCAAATGCTTGGTCCCCTTGCCCGCTTTGCACTAGGGCCAGGAAGGTCGCCTGGTCGGCATGTTCGGCCAGGCGCTCATGCAATTCGTTAACTAACGTCGGCAAGGTCGTCAGCGGCAAGATGGTTGTGGGAACAGGGGCCGGAGCGCCGTGGTTTTGGTCCCCATTCAAGGCAATTGCCGTAAATGATTGATTGGGGAGAAGCATTGGTTGGGTGAGGACGCTCGCACAGCTTGTCAGCGTCAAGAGTAGGGGTAGGAGCAACCCACCCCATTGGTACAGTCGGTTCATAGCAGAAACTCCTTTAACTTGATCCGCAAGTTCGCTTCAGATAAATGGGCGGCAGAGAAGGCGGCGGTGGCTATCAAGATATACCGCAACAATTGAGCTTGTAGCCGGTCACGGACCGGCTACAAGCTCAATTGTTGCGGCTACAATAGCAAAGAGTCATTGCGAAGGTGCGGCGGAGAAGTTAAGGAGTTATTAAGGACTGATGCTGTTATAGTTTTACCAACATTTTACCCAGATTTTCACCGGTGAACAGCCCGATAAAAGCGGATGGTGCGTTTTCGATCCCTTCGATAACGGTTTCCTGCCACTTGATCTGGCCGGCGGCGATCCAGCTTTTCATGTCGGCATAAAACTCACTGGTGCGCGCCCGGTAGTCGGAGACGATAAAGCCCTGGAGTTTGAGCCGTTTGCCGATGATCAGGCCCAGGTTGCTGGGGCCTGGCGTCGCTTCGGTGGCGTTGTATTGGGAAATCATACCGCAAACAGGGATGCGGCCATTTTGATTCAAGTGAGTTAATGCCGCTTCCAGATGATCGCCGCCGACATTTTCAAAGTAAATGTCAATGCCATTGGGGCAATGCTTGCCCAGTTCGGCTTTTAAGTTTGACACTTCTTTGTAATTGAACGCAGCATCAACCCCAAGTTCATTGACCAACCAATCCACCTTGGCTTGTGACCCGACACTCCCCACGACGCGACAGCCCTTGAGCTTGGCAATCTGACAGACCACCGAGCCGACGGCGCCTGCTGCCGCCGAAACAAAGACCGTCTCGCCTGCCTTGGGTTGACCAATATCGAGCAACCCAAAGTAGGCCGTCTGCCCCGGCATCCCCACCGCGCCTAAGAAGGCTTGCACAGGAGCAATGGTGGGATCGATAGGGGCCAACCCCTTGCCGTCGCTGAGAAAGGCTTCCCGCCAACCTAACCCGTGCAAGACATAATCGCCTTCGTTGAACTTGCCACCGTTTGATTGCACCACCTGGCCCACCGCCCCACCTTGGAGCGTTTCGCCCAGGGCAAAGGGGGGTACATAGCTCTTGCGATCCACCATGCGCCCCCGCATGTAGGGATCAACCGACATATAGCGATTGCGCACCACCATCTCTCCTGCCCCTGGCGCCGGTAGGGTGACAGTTGTTAGTTCAAAATCGTCGGCGCTGGGCAGCCCGACCGGACGCCGCTTGAGCCGAATTTCCCGGCTGGTCATTTGTGTCATGATGCGTTCCTGTTCTATGTTAGCCAGTCCGCTCGTAGCCGGTCACGGACCGGCTACGAGCGGAAAATTACAACTCCAGTAATAATGCCACCAACAGGGCGGCGCGGGAACTGATCTTGTCCACCTCAATATGCTCATGATCAGCGTGGGCGCCGTGGCCGGGTACGCCCAACCCATCCAACGTGGGAATGCCGAGCGCGCCGGTGATGTTGCCGTCGCTGCCGCCGCCGGTGCCACCTTCTTCCAGTTCCAGCCCCAGTTTGCGACCAATCACCTGCGCCTGTTCAAAGAGCGGGCCGGTCACGCTGCGTTCGAGCGGAGGGCGATTCCAACCGCCGCTGATCTTCAGTTGGGCGCCGGGCAAGACCGGTTGCATCCCACGAATGGCGGCTTCAATGCGTTCCCCTTCCTCCTTGGTCCAGATGCGACAATCGATCTTGGCGCTGGCGCTGGCCGGCACAACGTTGGAGACGGTGCCGCCTTGAATGACACCGACCGTCACCGTTGAACCTTTGTCAAAATCGTTCATGGCGTGCAGCTTGATCGCCTGGTGCGCCAGTTCGACAATGGCGTTGATCCCCTTCTCCGGCTCGACGCCGGCATGAGCGGCGCGCCCGGTCACTTCTACGGTAAAGCCGCCACCCCCCTTGCGGCGCGTCTTGAGAACACCCCCCGGTAGCGGCGACTCCATCACCAGCACATAGGCGGCTTGTTGGGCTTCTGCTTCAATCAAATCCCACGAAGTCAGGCTGCCCACCTCTTCATCAGAAGTCATCAACACCGTGACTGGGCGGGGCAGGGTCAACTGCAAATCGGTGACGGCGCGCAACGCATATTCGGCCAGCATCAGGCTCGATTGCATGTCAAAGATGCCGGGACCGTAGGCTTTGCCCTCCTCAATGCGAAAAGGGTGGGTATTTAACGATCCCACCGGCCAAACGGTGTCAAAGTGACAGAGAATCAGCGCCGGTTTGGCGGTTGGCTCCGCGGTAGGTGCGGCAAAGCGGGCGCGCACATGGTTGCCGCGCTTCTCATTGGGAATGACTTCCACGGTGGCGCCAACCGCGCCAAAGCGATCGGCCAGAAAATCGGCAAAAGCATCGAGTCGCGCCTTATCGCTGCTGGGCGTCTCCTGCGTCACCAGTTGGCGCACAAGATCCAGCATGGCGCCGTGGTGCGTGTCGAAATAGGTGAGTAGAGTTTGGTAGTTCATTTTGCGCCTTATTGGAGTGGATTCATTTGTTCAGGACTTGTGCAAGATGGATTCACTGCTAGAGACCTGTAGGGTCTGCGAGACCCTTATGAAATTTAAGAATCAAAATCGGTAATCAAGGTGTGCGAATGGCCTGAGCGAGCTTGCCGGAGCCAAGTAAACCAG